>JAHECA010000032.1:4756-35230 GCA_024642005.1 Robiginitalea sp.
AAAAATCCGGCCCCATTCCGGGGCCGGATTCCTGAAGGCACCACTAACTTCTATTTGCTTTTCCGGCGCTCCTGAAGACTGTGATTGAAAACGTATTCGCCCAATTTATGACCCATTTGCTCCCCCGCTTCCACCGCCTTCCTGAAGTGGTAACCGATATAGATGCGAGAAAGGGCATTTTCCCGCCCGATCTGGGTAAAGCTGGTCAGGGTCCTTTCCACGCCCGGCAGGTAATAGGGACTGATCACCTTTAGGGAAATCTTGTCCTTCTTGAAGAACTGTTTGAATATCTCGGCAGCCGCTGCCCCTGTATAGGCATGGGTTGAAGGATAATCTGGCGTCGGGGGCGTCGTGAAAGTTGGCGTCCAGCTCGCATCCCCCGCAGTTGCAGGATTGCCGTCATTATCGCCTGCGCGAACAGCTGTAATGGGCCTCCAGTAGTTATAATGGTACTTGCCCTCGAACGAGCTGATGTTGGCATCTATCTGGGCGATATTCAGCAGGGCGAACAACCTGGCAGTCTCCCACCCGTCCAGTTTTTGTTGCTCAGCGAGGGACCGCGCAATGCGGTTGGTGGAACTGGATACATTCTCAACCCAGAACGCGCCTATTTCAGTCTGTTCCGCGGATCTATCCGGACAGGAAGTGCATCCCAGCCTTTTGACTTCATTATAGTCAGTCGCATATTCGGGTGAATCCACGGGATAAGGGGGCACCGGCCTGAACTGGTCGCCTGTGGCCATGCCGAAGGGATCATAATCCCCAAGGTTAGCGGCATATACCGCATTTGCAGGCCAGACCGGGGGGTTGGGCACGGCCCACGGCATGTAGTTTGCCTGGTGTACACCCGGTGCGACTCCCAAATCATAACTCGAGAAAACCAGGGGGTAGTCGCTGCTCCTCTTGACAACGAGGGCAGAGGCAGCCGCATGACCGACATCAATCCCCAGGGTCCTCAGTTCGGGATCCGTAATATCGGAAACAACAGATTCCAGCAGGGCAGCAGCCGCGGGTTGGGATGGTGGATACAAATTGGTAAGGATGTCGTAAGCCGCCTGTGACACTGCTGCATCTGCCAGGGGTAATAGGTCTTCTTTGGTCAGGCCTGAAGCATCCACCGTGCTGTTATCAGATGCGTATGCTTCGTATTTCGGAACTATATTGTTCAGGGCATCGTGCATGGCCAGCGATACCATCGCATAAATTCGCGCCTCGGCCGGGGGTGGAAAACTGTTGTCGACAGCCTGTCCAATCGCTGTATTCCATGCAATCACCGTGTTATTGGAATAGGCATTGATCATGCCGTTGTTGTAGGTCTTCAGGGCTACCCCCCCGGGAGCATCTGCATCCTTATCCATGCCCAGGGGTTCCAGCTCGCTCTTGTCGCAGGCGAGCACCAGCGCCAGGGTAATCAGGACAACCGGATACCTAAAGGATTTTATTCGAGTTTTCATGTCTTAATTTTTAAAGGTTCACCCCTAAATTAGCCGATGGAATACCGCGTGTTTACAGAATGATACCAATGCAGTGTTCGGGAAGTCATATGACGGATTTTCATCGACCAGTTTCAAGTGAAACCCAATACTAAACTCCAAATGGGCGGTTTACAGGCTTCAGTCGCAGCAGGCAGGGTTCAGGACGGTCTGGCGGCCATCGGGATTCAATAAATCACACAGCTGTTTTGCATGTATTTATTGAGCCCTACTGTCTTCAATAAGAGGCGCGAATTACATGAAATAAAAAAGGGCGCCGATGGCGCCCTTTTTGCGAAAATCAAAATGCTTACTTGCCGAATTCAAACAGGATGCCAAAGGTAAAGGCATTCCAACTGCCGCCGTCCACAGCGATAATTTCATAGGAAGCGTTGACCTCAATGGTATCGGCCACATCGACCCCTATGATCGGCCGGAAGTAGAAGCCCCCGTCATTGCCGTCGTTGATCCCTACCGCATAACCGATGTCAGCTCCCCAATTCAGAACGCCTGCGGTTTTCGCCCGGAAGGCACCGGCCAGTGGCAGGAACTGGGCGTCGTCGGCCTTGAAGATGATATTGCCTATCTCGACATCTTTTCCGAAATAATTCCGGAAGCCCACGGTAGGGCCAAAGTTCAGCCAGGCATCTTCGTGCCCGAACATGTAGTAGACATCGGCACCGAGGCCAATGCCGGAGTAATCAGCGGCATCCCCTGTCGGGATCGCCAGAACGGCGCCAACTTTGAAGACGCCCTGCCCGTACAAGGAACCCATTCCGAGCACGAGCAATGCGGCAAAAAGTAACTTTTTCATGACTTGTTCATTTAGTTTACAATGGTTTATGATAAAGATATGCAATAAAAACAATTGGATTTCCAGGCTTTGCGAATTTTCCGATAATAGCATGGATATACGCTTGGCATCAGGGCCGTACCTTCCCATCCTTTCAGCCTTTGCAATTAAATTGTACCTTTTCGGGTACCCAGGGCCGCGCAAAACCAGCGCGGGCCTGCGCCAGGTTCGATCTATCATGCCAATCCGACCAGACAGACCCCTATCTTTATACCCTGGCTTCGCAGGGCTGGTAGCCTCCTTGCTGTTCCTGATCCTTTCCTGCGGTGAAACCCGGGAAATCTCGGGTGACGTGGTTTTCCGGAACATCAACATCATTGACCTGGCCAGCGGGGAGGTATTACCTGCACGCAACGTGCTCCTCGAGGGAGATCGCATTGCCTTTATCGACTATCCGGAACAAGGCAATTCTGTCACCTTGAAGGCCGCAAAAAGCATCGACGCCACCGGACAGTATCTCATTCCGGGGCTTTGGGACATGCACGCCCACCCCGACGACCCGGAGGTGTGGCGGTTGCAGCCCGCAGAAGATGCCAGGAACACACTGCTGCCCCTTTTCGTGGTAAACGGGGTTACCGGCATCCGGGATATGGGGGGTGATATCGACCTGGTCAAACGGTGGCGGGCCGCTTATGTACAGGGCGACCTGCTGGCCCCCGTAATCTATGCCGGGGGACCCCTGCTCGACGGACCCAACCCTATGTGGGATGGCTCAGTGGGCATTTCCGGGCCGGAAGGCGTGAAGCCCGTCGTGGATTCCCTGATAGCCCTGGGGGTCGATTTTCTGAAAGTGTATTCCCTGCTTCCCCGGGACACCTACATGGACCTGAGCGCATATGCCAACGAGATCGGTTTTCCGTTTGCGGGTCATGTGCCCTATACCGTGCTGCCTTCCGAAGCGGCCCGGACCGGTATGAAGAGCCAGGAACACCTGCTCGAGATCCTTCGGGAATGTTCAGACCCGCCTCCCAAGGCGCTGCTCGATTCCCTCGACGCGCTGGCAGACCCGATCGGGCGATCCAATGGGCTCAATACCTTCCGCCTGTCAAACTACAACGAGGGCCGGGCCGATTCCCTTTTCACCCTTTTCCGGGAGCTGGGCACCTGGCACTGTCCCACCCTGAGCATGTGGAAGAAGAATGCCTGGTATGAATCGGAACTCGAAAAAGACCGGTTGCTCCTGGCTTACCTCCCCCCCTACCTGCAGGCCTACTGGACCCCGGAGGTAAACGACCACCTGCAACACCGCGATCGGGCAGACTATATACAAACCAAGCAACACCTTTACCAGCGCTACCTGCACATGGTGGGCCGCATGCAGGAATTGGGTGTGCCCCTGCTGGCCGGCACTGATATGGGGGCAAACCCCCTCTGCCACCCCGGCGAAGGGGTGCACAACGAGCTCGAAGCCCTTGTGGAGGCGGGACTGACGCCCCTGGAAGCCCTGCGGACCGCCACCCTGAACCCGGCCCGCTTCCTTGAAATTGAAGCCGATTACGGCAGTGTTGAAGCCGGCAAAAAGGCAGACCTGGTCATTTTGGAGGGCAATCCGCTGGAATCGATCGGACAAACCCGGAACATCGCCTATGTGATCCGGGGCGGCCAGTTGCTGGATGCCACCCGGCTGGAGGCCATCCGGCGGGAGATCCGCGAGCGCAACCAGAACGAACCCTAACCTAGCATATCCATGTCTGGAAAATTAGTTAACCGAGCCATACTCGTCACCGGGGCCACCAGCGGTATGGGCCGCGCAATTGCAGAAACCTTTTCGCGGGAAGGCGCTTCCCTCCTGCTCACGGGCCGCGATACCGCCCGGGGCAAAGCCCTGGTTGAAGCCTTAAAGGCTACCAACCCGGCCGTGCATTTTGTGGCGGCCGACATCAGCCGGCCCGGGGAGAACGAGCGCTTGGTGCGGGAAGCCCTGGAGCGGTTCGGGAACATCGACATGCTTTCCCTGAACGCCGGGGTCCTCGGCCTGGGCTCCGTCACAGACCTCTCCATCGACCTCTGGCACCAAACCCTCGACACGAACCTGAGTGCTATCTTTTACCTCTGCAAGGCCGCCATCCCGCACCTGCTCAAAAGCGACCGGCCCAACATTCTGATCAATGCGTCCATAGCCGCCTTCAAAAGCTTTCCGAACCACCCGGCCTATTGTGCTTCCAAGGCCGGGGCTGTGGCCCTGATGAAGCAGCTGGCCGTGGAATACGGCCCGCACATTCGTGTAAATGCCCTCTGCCCGGGGCCTGTGGACACCCCCCTTTTATGGGAATCGGCAGCTGCCTTTAAAGACCCCGATAACGCCGTGGAGCATGCCCGGAAGGCCACCCTGCTCAAACGCCTGGGCCGACCCGAAGACGTTGCAGGCCTGGCCCTTTTCCTGGCCAGTGAAGATGCCTCCTGGATTACCGGTTCGGCCTTTACCATCGACGGGGGGATCATGAATGCCTGAGCGCGGATTCGTACCTTTGCCCACCAACCATTCAAAAAATCGGCCAGCCACCATGCAGCAAAAGAGCAATTACCCTTCACATGTCTATCTCAACGGGGAAATTATCCCGGCCGGGGAGGCAACTATTTCTGTCTTCGACCGGGGTTTCCTCTTCGGGGACGGGATCTATGAAGTGATGGCTCAAATTGAGGGGCGTTTCTTCTACCGGGAAGCCCATATGGCCCGGCTGAGGCGGTGCCTGGGGGAAATTGACATCGACCTGGACGTCGGTACCCTCGAACGGGACATCCCCGCCCTGCTCGAGGCTTCAGGCCTGACCGGGAAGGACTGCCTGCTCTACATTCAGGTGACCCGGGGGGTAGCCCCGCGCCAACACGCCTACCCGACAGGGGCAAAGCCCACCACCCTTATGTACGCCTGGGCCAAAGCCCTCCCCGACATCAACCGTACCCTGGCCTCAGCAGTGACCCGGGAAGACTTCCGCTGGGAGCGCTGCGACATCAAGATGACCTCCCTGCTGGGCAATGTGATGGCCAACCAGTATGCCGTGACACAAGGCTGCTATGAGACCTTGTTTTTGCGCAACGGGGTGTTTACCGAAGCCTCGCATTGCAACGTGTTCTTCGTTCGCGGGGGAGTGGTGTACACCCACCCCGCCGATGCCTATATCCTCGATGGCATTACCCGGCAGGTGGTGCTGGAATGCTGCCGGAAGCTGGGCATCGAATACCGGGAAGAAGCCGTGGCGGCCACCCTGCCGGGCGTTGAAGAAGCCTTCCTGACCGGTACGAGCACCCAGGTGATGGCCATCGCCGACATAGACGGGAAGCCCGTCGGAAACGGTCAAACCGGGCCGGTGACCCACCGATTGCAGGAGGCGTTCCGGGAACTGAAATCAGCACAATAACCTGCCTTCCGAATCAGGCATAACCGATCTGCAAGGCCACCAGTATGGCCACGGCCGCAACGGCAAAAAGCAGCAGGACCGGTTTCCAGATAAAGCGCAGCCACTTGTCGTAGGAGATGCCCCCCAGGGCCAGAACGGCCATGAGGGCCCCGTTGGTGGGCACGATCAGGTCCATATTGACGGCCCCGTACTGATAGGCAAGCACCGTTACCTGCCGCGAAACGCCTACCAGGTCAGACAGCGGGGTGAGGATGGGCATGGTCAAAACCGCCTGCCCGGAATAGCTGGGCACGGGAAAATGCAGCAGGGCCTGGCTCACCAGCATCCCCAGGGCAGACAGGGAGGCGGGCAGGCCCTCCATGGGCATGAACAGGCCATGAACTATCGTATCGATGATTACACCCTTCTCCAAAAGAATGGTAATACTCCCGGCAAGGCCAATGACCACGCAGGCAAAGATCATTTCCCGGAATCCATCGACAAAAGCCGTGGCCGTTCCGTTGAGGCCCATCCCGGAGATCAGCCCACCGGCCAGGCCCAGGGCGAAAAAACAGGCAGACAAATGGTTGAAACCCCAATCGAGCATTATCATGCCATAGGTTACCGCCGAGAACGTGCCGACCAGCAAGGCCAGCACCAGGCCGTGACGCCAGTTAATCGCTTTCCCGGAGGCCTCCATGGGGATTTTCTCAACCGGGTTGCGACGGGCGTAATAGATCAGGTACGCATTCCAAAGCCCCAGGGCGATCAGTAAAAAAACCAGGCGGAACAGGCTCCCCGACATCAGGGGCAATTCGGCTTCCTGCTGGGCCAATACCACCGCAAAGGGATTGGCAGGGCTGAAGGCTGCCCCGAGTATGGCCGACCCAAAACTGCCTGCCAGTGCTACCAGAATGTTGTAGCCAAGCGACCTGTAAAACAGGATCAGGATGGGGAGCATTCCGAGGATCTCCTCCTGAAGGCCGATCGTAGCCCCGGCCGCGGCAAACATAAGGGAAACCAGGATCAGGGCGAGGTATTCCCGGCCTCGCATGACCATTACCACCCGCTGCAGGCCCTGCCCGAGGGCGCCGGTCTTCTCTATCACGTAAAAACTGCCCCCGACCAGCAGGATCAGGGCGATAAGCCCGGCCCGGCTAATAATACCTTCGGGCACCGACAGGAACAGGTCAAACCACGACAGGGACTCCCCTTGTGCAGGGGCATAAGACCCGCCGACCACCACGGTTTGTTCCGTCTCCGGGTTTGTGATTCGCTGATAGGTGCCTTTCGGGATCAGGAAGGTCAATATCCAGGCTAGCAAAATAACCCCCAGCATGATGACCAGGGCATTCGGAAATTTTTTCATGGGACCTTGCAGTATAAGCTACGCAGGTATTCCGGCAGCAGGGGCGCTTAAATATAAGTAAATAAGCTTGCCTACCCTTTAAAAAGTGAAGCTGATGCAAAACAGGCTGCGTTTTGGAACGGGGGTACCACCAAAGCAGGGGAAAGATCAGGCAAACCCGGTTTCCACCGCGAGCACGATGGCTACGGCTGCCACGGCAAATAAGAGCAATGCCGGCTTCCAGATGAAGCGAAACCAGGTGTCGTACCGGATTCCCCCTATGGCAAGGATGGCCATCAGCGCCCCATTGGTCGGGACCATCAGGTCCATATTTACGGCACCGTACTGGTAGGCAAGCACGGTTACCTGCCTCGAAATACCCATCAGGTCAGAAAGGGGTGTGAGGATGGGCATGGTGAGCAGGGCCTGGCCCGAATAGCTCGGCACCGGAAAATGCAGCAGGGCCTGGCTGGCCAGCATGCCCAAGGCCGAAAGCGATGCCGGCAAGCCTTCCATGGGGGTGAACAGGCCATATACAAGGGTGTCGATAATTACGCCCTTCTCGAGCAGCAGGGTAATACTGCTGGCCAGGCCCATTATTACGGCTGCAAAGGTCATCTCACGAAACCCTTCAATGTAGGTGGTGGCCGTTCCATTGAGCCCCATCCCGGAGATCAGGCCGGCCGCCAGGCCGGTGGCGAAGAAACAGGCAGAAAGCTCGTTAAACCCCCAATCGAGCTCGAGCAGGCCATAGGTTACCAGCACAAAGGTAGATCCCACCAGGGTCAAAATAAGGACACTGCCGGGGCTCAGGCGTTTATCCACAGGCCCCATGGGCACTTTTTCGACCGGGTTTCGCCTTGCGTAATAAACCAGGTAGGCATTCCAGAGCACCAATGCCAACAGCAAGATAATCAGCCGGTAGTTGCTGCCCGACATCAGGGGTAGTTCGGCCTCCTGTTGGGCGATGATGACAGCAAAGGGGTTGGAAGGGCTGAAAGCCGACCCAAGCACGGCAGATCCGTAGCTGATCCCCATGGCTACCAGGGTGTTGTATCCAAGCGACCGGCAAAACAGGATCAGGATGGGCGTCATGGCAATAATCTCTTCCTGCATGCCTATGGTGGCGCCGGCCGTGGCAAATAGCGTAGACACCAGCAGCAGGGCCCACACCTCCCTGCCCCGTAATAGGCGAACAGCCTTTTGCAAACCCTGCCCGAGCGCCCCGCTTTTTTCGATTACGTAGAACCCCCCTCCCAAAAGAAAGATAAGCGCAATCAGGCTGGCCTGGTCTATCAATCCCTCGGGTACCGCGCGAAACAGATCAAGCACGCTTAACGATTCGGCATCGGCCCCTGCGAAAGAGCCTGAAACCACCGCGGTTCGACCTGTTTCAGGATCGGTGATGCGCTGGTACGTGCCCTTCGGGATCAGGAAAGTAAGGATCCAGGCGAGGAAGATAACCCCCAGCATGATGACCAGGGCATTCGGGAATTTTTTCATCTAATGCCGCATTTAGCCGCAACGCAGGTGTTCGGGCAGGGGGATGGGGCGGACTAAATATACAGAAATAAAGATTTCAGGGCCTGAAAAGTGGGTGGTGGGAAGTTGCAGGGTGGGGAGGTATATTGAAAGCGGGTGGGCGGGTGGGCCCCTAAAAGGTCACTTCCCTACAACAGTTTTGCCGCCACCTCTTCCCAATCACTGGCCCGTTCAAAGCCCTGGGCGTTTATGTTGTGTGGGGAGGTAAACAAAATACCGCGTCCCTGGAAGGTTTCCAGGTTGTGCAGGCGGTCGTCAATCAGCACATCTCCCCGCAAGATGTGCTTGTCGCCCAGCAAGATGCGGTTGCGCCAGTGGATAAAGGGCATGTGCTCGTCGAGCCACTGGTGCTTCTCAACCAGCGAATTCGGGAACTGCATGGCCGCAGAAGCCACAAAAACCTCATGTTTGGCGGCCAGTTCGCGCATCACCTCCACGCTGCCTGCAATAGGATCCAGGGTGCGGAAAAACCCAGGCTGAAAGTAGTGGTTCCAAAGGTGGCTCCGGTGCTCGGGCACCTGCTGCCATACCTCGCCCCCCAGGCACTGTTCGCGGGTGAGGTTCCCGCCGAAATGCCTGTTGTACCATGCGATGTGAGCACCGTAGGTGTCGGCGATCACTTCGTCCATGTCTACAAAGATGGTCATCCCTGAATTTTTTTGCGAAGTACTGCAAATTGCCTCGAATGTTCAAGGGGCAGACGTTAAAAGTCCGTTATAATCAGGGATTGCTGTTTTTTTCAGGCCTTATTTGAACCACCGGGAAATACGGGCCTCTATGGATTACAGCCCATTAAATTCAACGAATTCGTACTCGGGAGATGACTCGAACAATTGTCGCAGAATGGCCGCATGGCCGTTGCCAATGACCACCAGAATGCGGTCTTCAGGCCCCTGGGTGATGCGCTGGATATTCCGGAATATCCGCAAGTTCCGGTTGTACCACCAAACTGATAGCATGTCGGCACCCCTGAATTGGTCAAGCTTGAAATCGCCCACCAAATACGCCCCATAGCCGTACCGGTGCGACTCGGCTGAATTCATATATTTCAGGTAATCGAGCAGCTCCACCCGGCTCACGGCCTTGCTGTCTTCCTCAAACCAGCGGCGGTACAGGTTCGTGTATATATCGGCGTCACTCTCAAAATCAAAATCCCTGCCCAAATTTTGTACAAAGGCAGAATCCAGGGCCTGAAGTTCGGCGGTCATGTCTTCGGCATCTACCGCATAGATCGTATCCAGATTCGTTTCCGAAGCGATACGCATGGCCAGTTGGTAGCGCTCATCCCGTTTGTCGCGGTGCATACCGCTGCGGTACTCCCTGTACTTGCGCCCTGTTTCCCAGGAAGGAAAGGCTTCGATTGCTATTTTAGTGGGCTTGAATCGTTTGATGTATTCCACCAGGGCTGTCACCTCGGATTTCTTCGGTTCCCTTAACACATCAATTTTGTCTTCTTCCGGTGCTTTCAGGGCATCGAGGCCTGGATAATCAAAATGGAAGACCCCCACCACCAAAACCTGGGCCTGCTGCTCCGGAAAATAGCTTTGTATTGGTTTCAGATCGGAGTGCAATTCGGTTTGCGCTGTTAGGACGGCGGCAAAGAGCAGTACCGGCAACAGGAAAAGGGCATTGGTTTTCATAGTTCACGGGTTGGGAAGGGGAGGGTCCCGACTTGCGGGCGCCCCCATAATTCAGAAGACGCGGCTATGCCCGGTTTGTTACAGTTGTAGGCAGACTGCCCTCCCCCCTTGCCTGCAAAAGTCAAATTACCTATCTTGGAACTGTTGCGCCAGCCCGGCGCTGCTTATTGCAATACCTATGAAAAAGATATGCTTCACCCTCCTGGCTGCAGGCCTGCTCGCTTGTTCGGGAGACGACGGGGGCACTCCCCCGAACCCGAACCTGGAGGTCGTGGTCGGTACCTGGGAGCTTTCCGAACTCCGCATCAGCCCCGCCCAGGACATTGACCAGGACGGCAATACCACCACAAACGTGCTCGACGAACTGGCCTGCGTGGAAGGCACCCTGACGGTGCGCTCCGACAACACCTGGTCTTTCGGGGGTACCGACGTGGTGATTACCACCATAACCGGGGGGCTGTTCAAATTCTTTTGCGCCGAAGAGGCCCGCAATGCAGGGGGCAACTGGGACCTGCAGGGCAATACCCTGCGGCTGGCCGATGGCAGCGGCAACATTACGCTTTTTGCCATTGACGCCACGGCCGTGACGCTCACCAATTCCATTGGAGAGGTGCTGCCCGGGTTGCAGGCAGAGGTATATGCCAAGCCCTGACCTGGAAAACCTCAGTCCGGGATCCCTACCTGCAGGCTGCTAACCCGCCCGGTGCGGCGGAAGACCTCCCGGCTGGTCGCCGCATCCAGCAACCGGCCTTCGCGCCGCTCAGTCCTCCCTCCCTCATACTGGATTTCAATATAGGGCCGTTCGGACTGGTGGTAAACCACAGGAACCTGGCAATACGTGAAAGCGAGTGTTTTCGGGTGCAGTTCAAGCACGGCTTCTGACCCGTCCAGGCCTGGGCCGGAGAAGCGCCCCGGGTGATCGAGGTATTCCTCCGCCTTCATCCAGAAAGGCCCAAAAACCAGGCTTCCATCTTCAATCCCCAGGCCCAGTTCCATGCGGCGGGTCAGGATGTCCTCCTTCACCTGCCCGGTCATGCCGGGCTGCTGGGCACCGCGGTGGGCCGGGGTATGGGAGTAGGGATCGGTGGGGAAAGCCCCGTAAACCTCGGGCGACTTATGTACCCCAATCCCTTCGTTGACCTCGTGATAGTGCCGTGCCAGGCGGTCAAGTACCTTCCCGTTTGTACCTGATTTCCAGGCGGCTATGCAGCTTTCGAGGATGGCCAGGGAAAGTTTCGAAACCATGTGCCAGTATATCGAGCCCAGGCCTTCGTAGGCAAAAAAGGTGCCGCTGCGGCCCGTAAAGGAGCGATGGTTGAACACCTGCTCGTAAATAGCCAGCACCCGGGCACGCTCCCGGGAGGCCAGCTCCCGGTATGCCTCTGGGAGCTGGTCAAGGGCAGCTGCCAGGTGGCCGGCATTATTGAAAGCGCCGTTGAAATGGCAGTGGCCTGTGGCGTCTTGCTCGATTATACGGGTATCGTTATCCTCCAGCAGGCGCCCGAGCAGTTCGGAGTTTTTAACCTGTTCTGGCCGGATGATGTTTTTGTCGGGGAAGGTGGGCAGGTCCTTGTCAGGATATAGGATATAGCTGTTCTGGTCTTTCCGGTACAGCGGGCTCTGCCTGAGGGAGTCGAGGAGTTGCAGGGAGGAGTCCGCGTCGAGGTACCCGGAGCTCAGTACGGCTACCTGTCCTTCCAGCATTACATTCAGGTACGAAATTTTTAAGGTACCGGGGTGGTCCAGATCGATCAGGTTGTAGGAATGGAACAACTGGTCGTCGCGGCGGTTGGCGGCAATGGAATGCGCCGTATAGCGCCTCAGCAGGCCCGCAAGGCGTAGCATCCTGCCCGCAGAAACCTGCTTTTTCCGGCCCGAAAATCCCTCGTGGTAAAACTGGGCGCGATAGGCCCCGGCGGCCCTGCCCAGCGCTTCGGTCAGGTTCCTGCGACGGGCATCCCCGAAAGGTCCGGAAAGGCCGCTTGCGTGCTCGGTCAGGGCGCCCTCCAGGGCATCGAGCAGGGCGACGAGTTCTTCAGAGACGCCGGCATCTGCAGGCTGGTACTTCTGCAGTATCCCCTCCAAAAATCCGAGGAATCGGTGCAGGTAATACAAGGTTACCATGGATACCCCGTTGCCTACCAGGGCATTGTTGGCATCGTTCCACTCCGGTCGCTGGGTGTTCAGCCAGATGCCCGCCTCCGGGATGAAGTTTGACACCTTGGCCAAAAGCATGGCCAGGAGCTTCTCCAGCAGGTTTACCCGGCAGGGCCTCCCCGCCTGGTCATGGACCAGGGCCCCGTCCGAGCCAATTTCGCCCATGCGTTTCCTTAAGGCCTTATCGCGGGCAGCCTCGAAGACGATGGTATCTTTGGGGTCGCTCAGAATTTCGTCAAAGGGTTTGATGCGGTACGGGACATCCACGTAGACGTACAGGTCGCGGTTCCAGTACTCCATCAGGCGCCCCGGAAAATAATCTTCTGAGAATTCGAGGAATTTCAGCAGGTAAATAACCTGGTGGTCGCCCCAATAACCGATATACGACCAGGGATCTTCGGGCTCGATCACCTCCCAGTCGACACCGTGCTTGGTAATTCGGTAGGGGTTATAGCCGTCGGCTGTGGAAGCGTTCAGGAATTTATGGATCATTCCGTCAATGAATTCCGGATAGGAATGGGCCAGGGCTTCCCAGTTCTGGAAAATATCCCGCCAGTTGCCCTGGTAATCCAGGATTTTGGCCCCGTCGGACTCCCGCTGCGTATTGATGGAAAACTTGTTCCAGGGGCGGCTGGGATCGCCATGCCTGCGGCTGAATTTCAGGGGCAGGTATTCCAGGCACAGGCGCTGCAGGTCGGCATCGGCTGTCTGGTGGGCGCGGTCAAGCAGGTCGAACCGGGTGAATGTTGCGGGCAGCCCGGCTAAAAAATCCTGCCGGGCGTCGCATACCAGCCGGCTGGCCCGCTGCAGGTACGGGACAAAATCGGCCTTTTCCAGGTCGTAGTTGTGGTCCATGATACCGCCGCGCATAATGTTGTACATGACGTTGGCGAAATGCCGCATGGTGCGCAACTCATCGCGGGTTTGCTGCAACCCGTCTGCCGCTGCCGCCAGGCCCAGCAGTTTTTCGGTTCCCAATCGGATGTCTGCTTCAACCGCTTCCAGCAGCCCGGCAGGGGAGCTGAGTTCCCGGTCAAGATTGGCCAGGGCCGAAGGGCCCTGGTTCACATTGGCTACAAGGGTCCAGGCCTGCTTGTTCCCGGGCCTCAGTGTAAGGTTTGCAACAACGAGGTAGGCCCCCTTTTCGCCCTTCAGCTCCGTTTCTCCCGATACAGGATTGCCCAGGCGGAAGGCCTCCAGCTGGCGTGAGGAGAGCAGGTAGGTGGGGCTGTCGAGCCCATGAGACCAAACCACATTGGCCTTCAGGGCCTCGCTGGGTTCGGCCCTGTCTACGATAATGGCGCTCAGGGCATAAATGCCCAGGCCCGATGCCGGGAGCAGTTCGCTCTTCTTGTAGGCATCCACCAGGTTGCTGCGCGTTTGTTGCAAGTCGGTGGTTACCCCGTGGGGCATCAGGTTCAGGAAGCCATCCAGGAGGGTGACCTTGCGGTTTTCCCCTGCGGTGTTGGCCAGGGATGCCTTGCGCACAAAACCGAAACGGTTGCTGGTTTGCCACTGGTAACGGAAAATAAGGCCCAGGTCGCAGTTTTCCTCTTCGAAAATAATGGAGTTGCCGTAACGGTTCTTATAGAGGTTCCTTCTAATGCGGTAACATCGGGCATAGCGCTCCGAGAATGGCTCCCAGAGCTGTTCCCCTTCGGGTGTCTGCACCCGAATGACGGTCTTGCACCCCGTGGTATCTACTGATTCGGTTATTTTGTCGTCGGTATAATACGGAAAGAGCGCATACTCGCTGTTCGTACGGCCCGCAGTTAGCCCGCCATTGCTCGAGAGGAACATCCAGTGGTTGGCATCGCTCACCAGGCTCATGAAGAAGGGGCGCATCCGGTCTACGTTCGAGATCTTGTAATAGCGCTCCCCTTGCAGGTCAACCATTTCCCCTGATACCGGAAGGGTCTCATCCGACAGGGGGTTCTTTCCAATAAAGGTTTGCATAAACCAGGTATTAACGGTTTAAAAAATCCAAGCCTCTCTAGCGGGTTTTCTAAAGAGGCATCAGGTTCGAGTCATGGGCGTTACAGCCTATTCCACCAGGAATGGGATGTTGGCCGTGGCGGCATGCCCGTACCCGTCTGTGGCATACACAAACAGCCGGTAAGCCCCCGGTTTTGGCGCCTCCATTTCGAGCTTGCCCCCAGCTTCGGAGCGGAACAGGCCCGGAACGGCCTTCGGGCGTTCCTCATAGTCTCCTCCATCGCCCAGGTCGGTACTCTCGGGCAGTACTTCCCAGCGGTAGGTCAAAGGGTCTTCCTCCGGGTCGGTTATGGCGACTTTTGCCGTATACACGGAGCCGCTTTTAAGCCTGACATTGTCGTATGCCGTTTTCCCGTTGAGTAGGAAGCCATCCAGATGCGGGGTACGGTTCTCGGGCCACTCCCCGTTCCAGATGGAATGCATCACATCCACAGATTCGGTCTCCTGTCCGTCCTCCAGGAAGATACCGTACCAGGTCGGGGTGCGTTCCTGCTTATTGCCCCAAAGGAATACATACGAGCCCAGGCACTGGAGCGTATCTGCCTCGATGCCCCCTTTGTAACGCTTCAGGTAATTGGCGGCCTTCAGAGAGCTGTGTTCCTCCACAGGGGCGCCCCATTCGGTCAGGGGCACCTCCCAGTGGCCGGTTGCCCCCCACTCGGTGACCATATAGGCCCCTTCCCATCCGAATTCGCGCACCAGACGGGGCAGGTCGGGCAGGTCGCCGTACATCTGCACGGAAAGGATGTCCAGATCGGGACACCTGGTCTTGATGTATGCGACCTCGCTTTCCGAAATCCCGGCAAGGCTGGTGGTGGTCAGGTGGTTGGGGTCCACCTCATGTATCATTTCCGAAATCTCGTTAACGGCATCCCAGACCTTGGGGTTGGTATACCGCAGGTTCAGCTCGTTGCCTATCCCCCAGATGAGCATGGCAGGATGGTCTTTCAGCTCCAGTACCTGACGCCTGATGTCTTCAAGCTGTGCCTTTACAGCTGCCGAATCGTTGTAGTCAAAACCGTGGCGTTCGCGGGCCACTTCGATCCCCATGGTCACTTTCAGCCCGTTGGCATGAGCCTCGTCCAGTACTTCCCGAGCCGGGCGTTGGCCATTGTCGGTCCGCCAGGTCCGGAAGGAATTCCCGTTGTGTCTGGCCAGGGCGGGGATATCCCCGAATTCCAGTCCGCCCCCCTTGATGTAAAAGGGTTCGCCATTGACCAAAAGGGTATATTTTCCGCCAGTCTCCTTCAGCGTGACCTTTGCGGGGCCATCGGGTTCGCCGGTGCCGGCATTGGGTTCTGCCCCTGTTTGTTGCCTGCAGGCACTCAGTACAAGCAGGCTCAGGATAACAACAAATATTCGCATGGTATTCAATTATTTTCGAATGAGTAATTCCTCCACTTCTTCAAGGCTCCGGCCCTTGGTTTCGATCACGAATCGCTTCACGAACAGCAGGGCGAGCAGGGAGAGCGCAGCATAAATGGCAAATGTCATGGTCGGGCCGAGGTTCGACAACTCCCACGGGAAAACCTGGGTAACTGAAAAACTTACCAGGGAATTGAAAAATCCCACCACGGAAATAGCAATACCCTTGATCCTGCTCGGGAAGATTTCCGATATGAGGGCCCACATAACAGGCCCCAGGGAAATGGCAAATGCAGCCACATAGAGCAGGATGGCGATCAGCACCAGGGTGGCGTTAATCTGAATGAAGTTGGTGATCTGATTCCGTTTGAAATCCAGAAACTGCGCATCGTTGAGCTGGCCCTGCACCGCTTCGAACAGAACAGCCTGCCCGTCAAACGATGCCCCGGATAACCCGGAAAGGGCTTCGCGGGTTTCCGGATTGCTGACCTTTGCCAGGTTGGTTTCACTAAAATCGTATGTGGCGTTGTTAAATGCCAGCGTAGCCAGCAACAGGGCAATGGTCATACAGGTGGTGCCAATCACCAGCAGGGGTTTGCGGCCCAGTCTGTCGATCAGCCAGATGGCCACCAGGGTAAAGACCAGATTGGTCAGCCCCACCACAATAGCCTGCAGGAAGGAGGAATCGGTGCTGCCTCCCGCCTGCTCAAAAATGGTAGGGGCATAGTAAAAAATGGCATTGATCCCGGTAATCTGCTGGAAGAAGGCAATGCCCAGGGCGATGATCATGATGGTGGCATACCGGCTCTGCAACAGGTCGGCCAGCTTGCCCTTTGACTCCTGTTTGGCCAGGTTCTTCTGGATTTCCACAATGGTTGCCTCGGCGTATTCCTCTCCGCCGATACGCACCAGTATTTTTCGCGCCAGGGCCACGTTGTTGAGCTTCTGGATTAGCCACCTGGGGCTCTTGGGAACCGTAAAAAGGGCCAGGAAATAAATAAAGGCCGGTATGGCTTCCACCCCCAGCATCCACCGCCAGCTCGCCTCGCCCTGGTCTACCAGGAAATAATTGGAGAAGTAGGCCACCGAGATCCCTATCACAATATTCAGCTGGTTGAACGATACCAGGCTCCCCCGCAACTTGGGCGGGGCAATCTCCGCGATGTAGATCGGGGCGATCAGGATGGCGCCACCTATGCCCACCCCCCCGATGATCCGGGCGATAATAAATTCGGTATAACCGGTGGCCATGGCCGACCAGGTAGCCGAAATGGTAAACAGGGCCGCCACTACAATCAGGGTGTTCTTGCGTCCGAAACGATCGCTGACCGGGCCGGCGGCCAGGTTGCCGGCCATCGCCCCGAAGATGACGCAGCCCACGGCAAAGCCGAGCATGGCATCGGTCATTTCAAAATAGACCGTAATGCCCCGTACAGCACCTGAAATCACGGCACTGTCGAAACCCAGTAGAAATCCGCCCAAAGCCACGATCAGGCTGATCAGGATGGTATAGGATTTGTTCATTTTGATGGCTGTAACGGCTTGCATAGAGAAAATGTTAAGGTTGGTTCAATGGCATTACTTAAATACCCTCTGCCTTAGACGGCAGTGCCGCTTTCCGGTCCGTCAAAATACAAATTTTCTATTCATACACCCGAATGTAGTCCAGTTCCATCGCAGATTCTGTAAAGCCAGTATCTAAACCGCCAAAAAAGGTTCCGCCTCCCAGTTCTGGTTGTCGGCCCCGTAGTGGGAAGGCCTGAAATGCCAGGCTGGCCGCAAAACCTGGGCAAAGGAAGGCAGGGCACTGCGGCAAAGGAGTATAGGGACAGGGATTTTCAGTCGGTATTTTCGGGTCATGGATTACGCCATGGGCTTGTGTGGAAGCAACCGGCAGGGAGGCTAAATGATCTCGGCGTTCAACCCGGCCTGCAGCAGGCGGGTACACCTGGGCTTAAGTTCGGTGTACTCACCGGTCTTGACCGTGCATTTGCCGTTGTGGTGCACAATAATGGAGCACTGCTCGGCCTGCTCGGGGGTGTGTTCGCATACGTCGATCAGGGTCTGTATTACGTGGTCGAAGGTATTCACGTCGTCGTTGAAGAGTACGATCTCGTTGAGATTCTTTTCCTGCTCGTCTACCAGGAAGGATTCCTGCAAGCGTTCTTTAGCACTCATATCCAAGGGGTTTGACACGAATATAATAAAAATAATTTCCCGTTACCCCCAGATCTTTCAATTTGAAAAACCGGCAATATTGCCCACCTGCTCTCGCGATTCCCGTGAAAAAACCCCCTTTGCATTCCGATTTTTGAATCAGGCGGCCTTGCGGAAGCGGGCGGCCACCCATTTTTCCTTTTCCCGGTCCGAAACGAATTCCAGTCCCAGTTTCGCAGCAGCCTGCTGCAGGTCGGCCAGATCGGTGCGGTAAAAGCCGCTGAGCAGCAGCTGTCCGCCCGGCTTCAGGGCCGCCACGTAGGCGGGCAGGTCGGCCAACAACACATTCTTGTTGATGTTGGCCAGAATCAGGTCAAAGCTGCCCCGGATGGCCGAGGCGTCGCCCTGCACGGCCACAATTTCGGGCTCCCCGTTCCGTTCGGCATTTTCCCGGCAATTCTCATAACTCCAGGGGTCGATGTCTATGGCCCATACCGGGCCGGCGCCCCTTCGGGCAGCCAAAATGGCGAGCACCCCGGTACCCGAGCCCATGTCGAGCACCGAAAAGCCCTCGAGCTCCAGGTCGAGCAGGAAGCTGAGCATGAGCCAGGTGGTCTGGTGGTGCCCGGTGCCGAAGCTCATCTTGGGGGCGATTACCAGGTCGTACGCTACCGGCGGGTCGGGCTCGCCATGGAAGGGAGCGCGCACCACGCAGCGGTCGCCCACCCTGATGGGCTGGTAGGATGCTTCCCAGACTGCGTTCCAGTTCCGGGTTTCAATGGCCTGGAGGGTGTGCGCAACTTTCCAGGCCGGGTTGTCGAGATAGGGCAGGGAGGCGAAGGCCTCCGGGTCCCATTCCGATTCACGCACGTAGGCGCGCAGGCCGCTTTCGGTTTCCTCAAAGCTCTCAAAACCGATCTCGGCCAGGGCGGCGATAAAGATTTCAGCGGCAGGCTGGGGTGGGTCAAGCACCAGGGTCAGGCAGTAGTACATGCCTACCCGATGCCCTTGATAATACCTATAAAATCGTCGGCCACCAGGGAGGCGCCGCCGATCAGGCCGCCATCCACGTCGGGCTTGGAGAAGATCTCGGCCGCGTTGCCGGGCTTCACGCTGCCCCCGTAGAGGATGGATACATTC
This sequence comes from Robiginitalea sp., assembly GCA_024642005.1. GTDB lineage: Bacteria > Bacteroidota > Bacteroidia > Flavobacteriales > Flavobacteriaceae > Robiginitalea. The sequence continues at coordinate 23,764 of JAHECA010000032.1, forward strand.
TGAGCAAGGGCATCGCCGTACCCCCCGGCAATGAGCTGGCGGATAAAGGCGTGCATCTCCTGGGCCTGCTCGGGAGAAGCCGTTTCGCCCGTGCCGATGGCCCACACAGGCTCATAGGCGAGCACGATCTGTTTCCAGGCATCGGCCGGGAGCGCAAAAAGGGCGTTTTTAAGCTGGCTTTCCACCACGTTGAAGTGGTTGCCAGCCTTGCGGTCGGCCAGCTCTTCCCCGAAACAGAAGATCACACGCATCTGTTTAGCCAGCGCCTGCTGCACCTTTTTGGCCAGCAGGGCGTCGTCTTCCCCGAAATAGGCGCGGCGCTCCGAATGTCCCAGGATCACGGTTTTAATCCCGATATCGAGGAGCATGTCGGCCGCCACCTCCCCGGTGTAAGCCCCGTTGTCGGCAAAGTGCATGTTCTGGGCAACCACCTCGATTTTAGAGCCTCCCAGTTGGCCGACCGCCTGGGTGAGGTTCACGAAAACCGGGGCGACCATGACTTCGGCCCGGGTGTCGGGGAGTTTGGCCGAAAGTTCGGCGAGCAGGGCATTGGTCTGCCCGGCAGTTTTGTTCATTTTCCAGTTGCCTGCAACGATTTTTGATCTCATGGTATGCTTATTATTGTTGAATCATTTTCTATTTCTGGTTCCTGAGCTTCTTCTTCGGAAGCCCCATCGCCCCGGTACTGCGGGTCGGGTTCCACAAGGCTGTCGATCGATATGGGGAGGGGCAGGTCGTCTCGTTCTTCGTCAGGGAGTGCCCGCAATTGCAGTTGATCCAGGTCGTTGTAGTGGAGCTTTTGTCTGATGACGCCCGACTCGAGGCGCAGCACCGCCGGATTTGACCGGACGATGGTCTTCAGGGCGGTCTGGTCGGTGAAATAAAAGGGGATGTCAAGCCCGTACCCGGCTTTCAGGGCCTCAGTGCTTTCCCGGGAGGAAGCCGACATGCCGATGACCGTATAGCCGAGGGTTTTGGCCGAATTGGCCAGTTGGGCGATTTCGGCGAAGGCCGGATGGTAACTGCGGGCCAGGTCGTAGGAAATCACCATGAGCAGCTGTTTGCGGGCCAAGAGTGCCTGGGTGTAGTCGGCCCCGTCGCGTTCCAGGCTAAAATCGTGGATGGGTGGTTCGTACCCGGGGTCGATCTCGTCGGTCTCCACCCGCAGGAATTCCCCGTCTACCTGTGGATACTCGCCCAGGGTGGTATAGGTTTGCTCCTTTCCTCCCACGTCAAAGGTCCAGGCATATTCCACTACGGGTTTGGGCGCATCGTCAGGGACAGACATGCCTTCGGGTATGCTTGCCCCGATCTTGTATGGCCGGAAATCGATCCAGGGCAGGTGGTTCAGCACGTGGCTGGCAAACCAGGCGCAGGTGGCCAGGATTGCCAGGGTAACACCCAGACGGAGCCCCTGGCTGCCAAGCGGCTTTATGTGTTCACTCCGCCTCACCAGAATCAAAATAAGGACCAGGAGCACCACGTCTTTATAGAACGACTGCCAGGGGGTGAGCTTCAGGGCGTCGCCGAAGCAGCCGCAATCGGTTACCTTGCCCGTAATGGCCGAATAGAGGGTCAGGAAGGTGAAAAAGAGGATGGCAGCCAGCAAAGTCCATACGGTGAGGCGAATGCGGAAGCCCAGCAGGAGGGTCACCCCCAGCATCACCTCCAGCACCGCCAGGAACAGGGCGAAGGCCAGGGCGTACGGTTCCAGGAAAGGCAGGTCGAGCACCGGGGCGCTGAAGTATTCCTCCAGCTTGAAGGAAAAGCCCACCGGGTCGTTCAGCTTGATAAAGCCGCTGATAATGAACAGGAGGCCCACCAGAATGCGGGCCATGCTTACCAGGTATCTCATTGTACCGGTTCGGTTTCGGTTTCTTCCCCCAGGTGGATCAGGGCGAAAACCGCGTAGTTGATCATGTCGCGGTAGTTGGCGTCTACCCCCTCGCTCACCTCCGTTTTGCCCCGGTTGTTCTCGATCTCCTTGACCCGCAGCAGTTTCTGCAGGATCAGGTCGGTAAGGGAGCTCACGCGCATGTCGCGCCAGGCCTCCCCATAGTCGTGGTTCTTGGCCTCCATGAGCTCTTTGGTGCGGGCCACTTCGGCATCGTAGAGGGCAAGGGCCGTATCGGGGTCGAGGTCAGGCATATCGGCCACCCCCTTTTCGAGCTGGATCAGGGCCATGATGGAGTAGTTGATGATGCCGATAAACTCGGGCCGCTCCCCTTCTGCCACCTTCCTGACGGCCTTTTCCTGAAGGCTGCGGATGCGCTGCGCCTTGATGAAGATCTGGTCGGTAAGCGAGGGCAGGCGCAGGATGCGCCAGGCTGCCCCGTAGTCTTTCATCTTGCGGCGGAACAACTCGCGGCAACGGGCCGTTACGGCGTCGTACGATTGGGAGGTATCCGTCATTCGTTGCTCGTTTTTGTGTAATTTGCCGGGGCGTGGCCCGGCCTCCAAAAATACTGTTTTAAATAGATTTATGCAGGGCCTGCCCGAAAACCTTCCCGAAATTATGACCCTGAATTGCCACGGCCGTCTCATAGACCTGAGCACCCCCCGCATCATGGGGATCCTGAACAGCACCCCCGATTCGTTTTACGCCGGGAGCCGGGTTCCCGGCCCCGACCAGGCCCTCTCCCGGGCCGGGGCCATGCTGGGCGAGGGCGCCACCTTCCTCGACCTCGGGGGGTACAGCACCCGCCCGGGGGCCGACCAGGTGACCGAAGAAGAAGAATTGCGCCGGGTGGTGCCCCTGGTGGAGGCGCTGGCCAGGGCCTTTCCAGGGGTCCTGCTATCGGTCGACACCTTCCGCAGCCGGGTGGCACGTGAGGCCATCGGGGCCGGGGCCGCCCTGGTAAACGACATCACCGCCGGCCTGCACGACCCGGATATGCTGCCCCTTATCGCCGAAAAACGGGTGCCTTTCGCAATGATGCACATGCGGGGCACCCCGGCCGACATGGCCCGGCAAACCGACTACGAAGACCTGGTCGGGGAAATCCTGTTTTACTTTTCCGAACGCCTGGCCGCGGCCCGCGCCCTGGGTATTACCGACCTCATCGCCGACCCCGGGTTTGGCTTTGCCAAAACCCGGGAACAGAATTTCGAGCTGTTGGCCGGCCTGGCTGCCTTTCGCGAACTGGGCGTGCCGCTGCTGGCCGGGCTCAGCCGCAAATCCATGATCTGGAAGACCCTGGGGGTCGAACCCGCCCAGGCCCTGAACGGCACCACAGCCCTGCACATGCTGGCCCTGCAGGGCGGCGCCAATATCCTGAGGGTGCACGACGTGAAGGAGGCTTCGGAGTGCATCCGACTCTGGGAAGCCCTGCCACCTGCCCCGGGTACTGGTAATTTTTCTACTTTTACAAAAACCACTGCCGATTGAACTTCCTCGACTTCCTCGATTTTAGGGTAACCGACCTGATCGACATCGTGCTGGTGGCCGTATTGCTATTTTATTTCTACCGGCTGGTGCGGGGCACGGTGGCCATCAACATTTTTATCGGCATTGTGATTGTCTGGGCATTCTGGAAGCTTACCGAGTTGCTCGACATGCGCATGACCAGCAGCATGGTGGGCGGCTTCATGCAGGTGGGGCTCATTGCCCTGATTATCGTATTCCAGCAGGAGATCCGCAAGTTTTTGGTGGTGCTGGGCTCTACCAATTTCGCGCACAAACGCCGCTTTCGCCATTTCAAATTCGTGAAACAGGAGCCCCTGGCCCTGTCCCTCGACGTAGACGCCCTGCTGGGCGCCTGCCGCAACATGGGCAAGACGGGCACCGGGGCCATTCTGGTGATCGAGCGCGACACCAGCCTCGACTTCATCAAATCGTCGGGCGACCGCATGCGCATTGAGGTAAACCAACCGATCCTGGAAAGCATCTTCTTCAAGAACAGCCCCCTACACGACGGTGCGGCCATCATCAAGGGCAATTCCGTGGTGGCCACCCGGGTAATCCTGCCCGTGTCGCGCGAGCGCAGCATTCCCCAGCGCTTCGGCCTGCGCCACCGGGCAGCGGTAGGCATAACCGAGCGCAGTGATGCTCTAGCCCTGGTGGTGAGCGAAGAAACCGGGCTTATCTCCTACATCAAAAACGGGGAATTCGTGCTCTTCAAAGACCCGGAAGAGCTCACCCGCCTCATCCGGAAAGACCTGAGCTGAGATGACGTGTAAAAATTGCAACTCCCACCTGAGGCTCGACTACCGTTTTTGTCCGGGCTGCGGGGCCAGAACGCAGGTGCACCGCATTACCTTCAGGGCCCTGGTAACCGATTTCATCGACCGGCTGCTAAACCTCGACAATTCGGTGGTGCGCACCTTCAAGGGCCTTTTTGTGACACCCGAAGCCGTAATAGACGGGTATTTGACGGGCCTGCGCAAAAGGTACCTGAACCCGGTAAGCTATCTGGGGATTGCCCTGACCCTGTCTGGGGTAATCATGTTTCTGATCCAGCGGTTTTACAAGGAAAACATCGACTTTACGGGAGGCGCCGAGAGCCCCAACCCGGAGTTCAACGCGAAATGGACAGACATTGTTTTTGATTTCAATGCCCTGTTCTTTCTGATGTTCCTGCCCATGCTGGCCCTGCCGGCTTACCTGGTCATGAACAAGGTGCGTTATAACCTGGCCGAATACACGGTGGCATTCATTTACGTGCTCGCCCATTTCAGCATCGTGTCTTTCCCGGTGGCCCTGGTTACCCTGTTGATAGACCCGAACCACTACCTGGCCGTAAACCAGCCCTTGCAAGGGCTTTTGATTATCTACTGCCTTTTCGTGCTTTGGCGGCTCAACAGCTATACAGCAAAGGCTTTTACCTGGAGGGCTTTGGGCTATCTGCTGATGGCTGCCTTCCTCTTTGTCCTGTTCATTATTGGCATACTGGTTTTGCTCTTCTCCACGGGCGTGTTCCAGTTGAGCGACTTTAAGCCGGTGTAAGCCTAAGCCACCTCCTCTTCGGCCATAAACTGGGCCTCGTAGAGCTTGTGGTAGTACCCTTTCTTTTTGAGCAGTTGGGCATGGGTGCCGATTTCGACGATCTGCCCCTTGTCCATAACGATGATCTTGTTCACCTTTTTGACAGTGGCCAGGCGGTGGGCGATAATGATGGAGGTGCGCCCTTCCGTGACCTTTTCGGTGGCCTGCTGAATGAGCTGTTCGGTATAGGTGTCGACCGAAGAAGTGGCCTCGTCGAGTACCAGGATGCCGGGGTTGCGCATATAGGCCCGCAAAAAGGCGATGAGCTGGCGCTGCCCGCTCGAGAGCATGGTGCCCCGTTCCTTCACGTTGTACTGGTACCCGCCGGGCAGGCTGCTGATGAACTGGTGCACGCCTATGGCCCGTGCGGCGGTTTCGATGCTTTCCTGACTGATGTCGGGGTCATGCAGGGTTATGTTGTTGGCAATGGTGTCGGCAAATAGGAAGACATCTTGCAGCACCACGGCTATGTTGCGCCTCAGGGAGGCCAGGCGGAATTCCTTGATGTCGGTGTTGTCGAGGCGGATGTGGCCCGACTGAATGTCGTAGAAGCGGTTCAGCAGGTTGATGATGGTCGATTTCCCTGCCCCGGTGGCCCCCACTATGGCTACTTTCTCCCCGGGTTTCAGGTTAAAGGAGATGCCGTGGAGCACCTCTTCTCCGGGCACATAGGAGAACCGGACGCTGTCGAATTCAATGGCGCCCTGCATGTGGGCCGCTTCAAGGCTGCCCGAATCTTCGATGCGGCTCTCGGTGTCGAGGATTTTGAACACCCGGCCAGCGGCCACCATTCCCATCTGCAGGGTGTTAAACTTATCGGCGATCTGCCGCAGGGGGCGGAAGAGCATTTCGATAAGCATGATAAAGGCGAAGATGTTCCCGAGGTTCTGGGTAGCGGGGTCGCTGATGTCTTGCAACACCCCATACCAGGCCACCAGCCCGATGGCGATGGCCGAGACGATCTCGGCAATCGGGAAAAAGAAGGAGTTGTACCAGACTGTCTTGAGCCAGGCGTCCTGGTGCTTTTTGTTGATTTCCCGGAATTTGGCGCTTTCCACCCCTTCGCGCCCGAACAACTGCACCACCTTCATGCCGGTGAGCCGCTCCTGTACAAAGGAGTTCAGGTTAGCCACCTGGGCCCGCACTTCGGTAAAGGCCACCTTCATTTTTTTCTGGAAAATGCGGGTGGCGTATACGATCAGGGGCAATATGGCAAAAACGATCAGGGCCAGTTTCCAGTTGAGCCACAGCATGATGGCCGAGGCGGCCAGCATCTTGAGCAGGTCGGCCACGATCATGAAAAAGCCCTGGGAAAAGATTTCGCCAATGCGCTGCATATCGGCCACGGCACGGGTAACCAGAACCCCAATAGACGATTTGTTGTAATACTCCATGCGAAAGCCCAGCATGCGGCCGAACAGCTCCTTGCGCATATCTTTGATAACCGACTCGCCCAGCCAGTTGGCGTAATAGGTAAAGAGCAACTGGCAGACCACCTGCCCGATGAGCACCCCGAGCATGGCCAGGGAAAGCGTGAGCAGCAATTCGGAGTCTTTCAGCTTGATCGCCTTGTCGACGATTTCGCGCAGCAGCATGGGGGTATAAACCGAAAAGACGGTGAGTAATATGGCCGTAAAGGCCGTAATGAAAAAGGTGACTTTGTACGGCTTGGTGCGGGCCAGCAAGCGCCGCAGCAGATCCAGGTCAAAAGCGTTGCCGGTTTCCTTAGCCATCGGTGTAGATCCCTTCTGGGTAGACAATGTCGGTCAAATATAGGCCTTTTGCAGGTACCGATGCCCCGGCCTCAGAACGATCGCGGCTTTTTATGATGGCCTTAACATCTTCGGGCTGCAGCTGCCCCTTGCCCACCTGCAGCAGGGTGCCCACCACCGCCCGCACCATATTGCGCAGAAAGCGGTCGGCCGTAATGGTAAACACCCAGAGGTCGCCCTCGGCCTCCCATCGCGCTTCCCGGATTGTGCAGGTGTAGGTTTTTACGTCGGTATTCGAGCGCGAAAAACACTTGAAATCGGTGAATTCGAGCAACAGGGCTGCCGCCCGGTTCATGGCCCCGAAATCGAGCGGGCGCTGCACCCAGTGGGCCGAATCGATGCGAAAGGGATCTTTGTGCTGCACCAGCTCATAGCGGTAGGTTCGGCTCAGGGCATCGAAGCGGGCGTGGGCGTCGGGGGTTACCGGCCGCACACCAGCCACGCCGATATCGCGGGGCAGAAAGGCGTTGAGCCGCTCCACAAAATCTTCGGGCAGGGGCTCGGGCCGGTCGAAGTGGGCCACCATCTTGCGGGCATGCACCCCGGTATCGGTACGACCGGCCCCCACCAGGTCTATTTTCGCACCAAGCAGGGTTCCCGTGCAGTCTTCCAGCACCTCCTGTACGCTAAGGGCGTTGGGTTGCCGCTGCCACCCGTGGTAGGCGGTGCCCAGGTAGGCGAATTCGAGGAAATAGCGCATGGTGCCGGTTTTACCGGAGCAAATATAAGGCTATTGCCGTAGTGCTTTACAAGCGGTAGGGGGCTCGTTACGCCGTGCCGGTGTAACTCGCTCTTTATTCCCCTTTCTTTTACTGGTCCAAAAGAAAGGGGGAAAGAAAAGGACCTTAGGTGAAGAATTGAGGCGATTTTTGCTATCGCAAAACCGCGGCTGGCGCAGGTCGCACCGAATTCCGGCAGGCTACGCACATCATTGGTTTGCTGGCGCCACCGACTATCGCTGGCAATTCTTCCAAAGTAGATTTTGCACCACCGCCAAGGGCGGTCGATGCCGGCATCACTTCTGAACCGTAGCAAATCGAGGAAGGTGGGGCTGCATCGTCCATCTTCAGGAATCAGAGCGGGCAAAGCCCGCAACCGGCCTCTTTTTGATTCGTTTGAAATCAAGGAAATCCTTCCGCGGGCAGTAGGAGCCGGTTCGGAGCGGTTTACCGCGCAGGTTAACCGGCGAGGCTGAAGGATTTCCGTAGCATTTCAAGAAGCAAAAAGTCGGTCGCGCCCTTTCTTTTGGTTCGTTTTCTTTGGGCGAGCAAAGAAAATGAACAAACAAGAGCGAGTCGCGCTGCAGGCGCGACGAGCATTGAATAAAGAGTCATGTTCCCGGGGATTTGGGAAATTACCCCTTATAATCATCAAGCCAGCTGTTCTTCCAAATCCGGGCCCATTTTTTCACCAAACGCAATAGGCACCTCGAAGTAAAACCCTCGTACACTTTTGAAATTTGGTCATTAAAATCCACTCATTATGTATGAATAGTATTACAGTATATTTAATTCGCTGATTTTCAAATCGGTATAAATTTTTTTGTATCTTTTTTAGGTAACAATCAAAATCCATCTATTATGAAAAAACTAATGACCCTAATGGGGCTGCTGGCGGTTTTTACCCTATCAGCCCAGGAGTATTACTTCACCACTTACAATTTTACGGTGGCGCCTGAAAATGTGGGGACCGTTTACACATTGTTCAATGACTATTACTCCAAGAACAAACCGCAGGGAGTTACCGTCTCTTTGTACGAAAACCATATCCACGACAATGGTGCCAACTTCACGCACTCGGTTGTATTTTCCGGATCACTCGATGCCATGGGCGCAGCCTACGCCGGTGGGCCAAACGCCTCATGGGATCTGTTTCTGACCCGCCTTAACCAGCACATCGAGGGCAATTACAGCTCGGCCATGGGAAGCGGCCTGGCCGTGATCGGCGATACCAGCCAGAAGCATCCCTTCCAAATCCTCTCCCTCCTGGAAGTGGATAATGGCAGCGCCTTTTTGGAATCCTGGAAAAAAATCAATGCCATGAACCCGGAAGGGCGCGTGGTCTCGATTGGCAACATCCAGGCCGGAAGATCTCCGGATGGGGCCAATTTTTGGATCGTCAACAGCTTTATGGACATGAAATCTGCAATGGGAGGGATCACCAGGCTAATGACTCCGGCCCAACGCGAAGCTCGTACCAAAGCCATGGAAGAAACCAGCGGAACTTCGGGCGAAATACGGTGGGTACGCAATGGCCTGCGCATCCTCCTGGGGCAGTGGTAATCACATGTTAGTACGGCAGAAGAGCCCAATTTCCGGAATGGAAACTGGGCTTTTTTGTTGCCGGACTGTCAACTCCATGATCGGAATTTGCAGGGCAAAGAGCTACCTTGTTCCCGGGGGTTTTGGGGGATTTCCCCCTTTTTCCAAAACCTTCAAACCCTTTATATTGAGCCTTGAGCTTTGAACCTTGAACGTTTATCATAGCCCATTTCGCTAATTATAAACGCTCTGCTGGTACTGCCAACTGCCAACCTGTATCACCCCCGCTTGCCGAGCTCAATTACCTCCAGGTCCTTGATCTGCTCCCCGTCAATGGCAAAGCGCAGCATGGTGCGTACCTGGTGGAAACCGGCCTTCCCGGCCGCTCCCGGGTTCATATGAAGTAGTTGGTGGTCCTTGTCGTACATTACCTTAAGGATGTGCGAATGGCCGCAGATAAAGAGCTGGCACGTCTGTTCTTTGAGCCCCTCGCGCACCCGTTTCTCGTAACGTTTCGGATAGCCGCCTATATGTGTGATCCATACCGCCACGCCTTCGCAGGCAAAGCGCTGGTCGAGTGGGAATTCGCGCCTCAGTTCGGCCCCGTCGATATTGCCGTACACCGCCCGCAGCGGCTTGACCTGCTGGAGGGCCTCGGCCACCCGCCAGGTGCCGATATCGCCGGCGTGCCAGACTTCGTCGGCCTGCTTCGCGTAATCGAGCATGCGGGCGTCGAGGTGGCCGTGGGTGTCGCTTAAGAGAAGGATGCGGGTCATATAAGGCAATTGACCCGGCAAAGATACGCAGGATTCAAAAGCCGGGCAGGCCGCCCGAGCGGTTTGGCCTGCTCTGTTAGATCCATTCCAATTTAAATGATAACTTTAATGTGGTGCTAACCGTATGCTAACTCAAACCACCCATGGAAAAACAAACAACCTCTTTCGCCGTCTTCGCCTGGCGCCTGATCGCCCTGCACACCCTCACCTATTTCCTGGTAGGCTACATAGCCTATACCCTGTTTGACTACGCATCCCTCTTCGCCACCGATAGCCTGGCCGGCTTCATGCGCCCGACCAGCGACCCGGTCACGGCCCTGGGCCCGGCTTTTCAATGGGCGCGGGGCCTGATATTCGCCCTTGCCCTTTGGCCCTTCCGCGACACCATTCTGGTCCCGGCCCGGGGGTGGCTCAACCTCTGGCTGGTGTTTGTGGGCCTGGGCATCCTGGCTACATTCGGGCCGGCGCCGGGCTCGGTCGACGGGTTTATATACACCCAGGTACCCACCGCCACCCAATTGATCTTCATGCCTGAGTTGTTGGTGCAATCGCTGCTGCTTTCCCTCGGGTTATGGGGCTGGTACCGCCGCCCGCACAAGGCGCTTAACTGGGTGGCAGCCGCTTTGCTCGGCCTTATCCTGATGCTCAGCATTGCCGGGTACCAATTCCTGGGTATGGAAGCATCTGCCTGAAGGATTTAGACAAAAAGAAAAAAGGAAGCCGGCCGGCTTCCTTTTTGTCGTTAATCATTTAAGGCCGATAAATCGCGGGCAGGCCGCTACACTTCCACCACGGAAGCACCCGGGGCGTTCTTGCCCACCGATTTGATGCCGTTTTCCATGGATGCCGCGCTGGCATACATCTGGCTGGCACCGATCACCTGGCCGTTAGAGGCTTTCAAGTTGAAGTACGGTTTGCCATTTTTGGCTACCTGACGGTCGAACCTGGATTTGTCCTGCGAATTCTTGCGCACCGACTCGATGCCATTGTCGCAGGCGCTCTTAGAATTGTACCCTTCACTGGTGAGGATAACCTGCCCGTTGCCGGCCTTCAGATTAAACCGGAAGTGGCCGGCTTTGTCTTTCTTGATTTCAAATTTTCCCATTTTGAAATTTATTTGTTTCCCCAAAGTTAAAAATTTTGATTGGGGACGGGAATGTTTTGACCCCGGAATTCCCCAAAATCTTCGTTATTGAACCAAAAAATGGAAGCGATTCCCGGCGCCCCTTCCTTTTCGGATGCCTTCGGAGAAGCTTGCCTTTGCGCATCCTTACATTTTGGGCCTCCATTTAGGTTATTTTCTTTAACTTCCACCGTGTCCTGATCACTTTGCTGCAGGTCTCGGAAAAAGCCCATAAACTTCAATCTGAATAGGCGCTCCCTTTAAGCAACCATTTACCCAGAGCCCATGCCCCCCAAGCCCTCCCGAAAATCCGGATCCGCATCTGATTCTGCAGCGGCCCTGCGTCAAACCGTCGCCAGGCTGGAGCAGGAATTGCAGATCGAAGCCGCCCTGGAACGCGTGCGATCGGCTTCCATGGCCATGCATCAAACCGATGAGTTGCAAAAAGTGGTTCGGGTGGTGGCCCAGGAACTCAAGAAGCTGGGGGTAGTCCTGGATGTGGGAGGGGCTGTTATCTGTACCTACTTTCAGGATAACAAAGACGTTATCCA
>JAHECA010000073.1 GCA_024642005.1 Robiginitalea sp.
AATGGGCCGTTTTGGAAGGCCCGTCGGCCAGGTAGATCAGGTAGATCAGAAAGGCGGCGAACCCGAAGCCGTACCCGAATTGCTCCACCACCACAGTGGCCACCACCGCCCAGGTCTGGTCAGCGGCCGTGAGGGCGAGCAGGGCATAGAGGGCGTTGGGTAGGTTCAGCGATAAAATCATGGGCAACATCCATTTCCGAAGGCCGTCGCGGGAGATCAGGATGCCCCCCAGGATGCCCCCTGCCGAGAGGCAGATCACCCCTACCGTGCCATAAATGGTGCCCACGGCTTCTGTGGAATACCCGAGCCCACCGGCTTCGGCCTTGTCGAGCAGGAAAGGGGCGGCCATTTTCACCAGTTGGGACTCCCCCAGGCGGTAGGTGAGGATAAATGCAAGGGCCCAGCCAATGTGGGACTTGCTAAAGAAACTACGGAAGACCTCCAGAAAACCTACGGGTTTTTTATGGGGTGCCTCTTCCTCGTAAGGTGGGGTCGTGAAGTAGTTGGCAACGGTGAGCACGAGCATGAGCAGGGCCGCAGCCGTAAGGGTAACCGACCAGGCGCGGGCCGGGTCGCCGTAGCGTTTTTCCAGGAAGCCAGCCAGGATCACGATCAGTCCCTGACCGGTAATCATGGCCAGGCGGTAGAAGGTGCTGCGCATCCCTACGAAGAACGACTGTTTCTTCTGGCTCAGGGCAATCATGTAATACCCGTCGGAGGCTATGTCGTTGGTGGCCGAAGCGAAGGCAGCCATCCAGAAACAGGCCAGGGAGGTAACCAAAAAGCCGTTGGTGGGCAGGCTCAGGCCTGCGCCCAGCAAGGCGACGGCGATCAGGAGCTGCATGCCCAAAAACCACCGGCGCTTGGTACTGTGCAGCTCCACAACCGGGCTCCAAAGGGGCTTGAGCACCCAGGGGAGGTAGAGCCAGCTGGTGTACAGCCCGATTTCGGCATTGCCAATCCCCATGTTCTTATAGAGGATAACCGAGACCGTTACCACCAGTACGTAGGGGATCCCCTGCGTGAAATACAAGGTAGGTACCCAGGCCCAGGCCCGCCTGTCTTTTGGAATCATGTGCGCCTATTTGCCCTAAATGTATGAAAATAGGGTCTGAAACGCTCAGGCTACTTCACCGGATTTACAGGAAATGGTAGCGCACAAAGCCTTCCATGGCCTCGTATTCGGCCATACCCAGGGCATTGTACTTCCGGGCGGTCGTCTGGTTGCGCTGCTCGGCCCGCTGCCAGAATTCCCGTTCGTCATTGCCGGGGAACATGGCGCTGTCTTTCTGCGACTGGTGCTTGAAGATGGCGCTTTTCTTACGGTCCATGTCTTTGGGCCCGATGGGCACGGCCATCTCCATGTCGGCGATATCCCACTCCTGCCAGGCGCCCCGGTAGAGCCACACATAGCAATCCTGTATCCATTCGGCCTTTTCTGCCTTGAGCCGCTCCAGGGCCTGGAAAATGATGTTCAGGCAGACCCGGTGGGTGCCGTGGGGGTCAGACAGGTCACCCGCGGCGAAGATCTGGTGCGGTTTCACTTTTTGCAGCAGGTCGTAGGTAATCTGGATGTCGGCCTCGGTGGCCGGTTTCTTTTTCACGGTGCCCGTTTCGTAGAACGGCAGGTTCTGGAAGTGGGCGTTTGTTTCAGACACCCCGCAGTAACGGCAGGCAGCCAGGGCTTCCCCTTTGCGTATCAAGCCTTTGAATTGTTGTATTTCCGGACTGTCGACTTCCCCGGGTTTCTTGCTGGCCAGAAACTCGCGAACCTTTCTTATCTGGGCCTGCAGGGCCTCGTTGTCGTGCCGCACCTCGCGGGCAAAGTCCATGAAACGGATTACCTCGTCGTCAAATACCGCAATGTTGCCGGAGGTCTGGTAGGCCACATGCACATCGTGGCCCTGGTCGACCAGGCGCAGCAGGGTGCCCCCCATGGAAATTACGTCGTCGTCGGGGTGCGGGCTGAAGATGAGGCTGGTTTTCGGGTAGGGGTCGCGGCGTTCGGGCCTGCTGCTGTCGTCGGCATTTGGCTTGCCGCCCGGCCAGCCCGTGATGGTCCGCTGCAGGGCGTTAAAGACCCGCAGGTTGATGTGCTCGGCAGAGCCCACTTCGGCTACCAGGTTGCCCATCCCGTATTCGTTGTAGTGTTCGTTGGTGAGCTTCAGGATGGCCGTATTGAGTTTTTCTGACAGCCAGATGGCCGCCCGTTTGATCAGGGCGTCATCCCACTGGCATTCCGATACCAGCCAGGGCATGGCCACCCGGGTTAGGCGCGATGAGGCTGCCAGGTCGGAAATCACCTCGCAATTGGGGTGGTGTTGCAGGAAAGTGGCCGGTACCGTTTCCCGAATCTCGCCTTCCACGGCCTGCCTGATGATTTCCGCCTTGCCTTCGCCCCAGGCCATCAAAATGATGCGCTTGGCAGCCAGAATGGAGCCGACACCCATGGTTATGG
>JAHECA010000033.1:0-17799 GCA_024642005.1 Robiginitalea sp.
TCGTTTTGCGGCCCCGTTTTCAGCTGGTCCTGCCCGAGCCGGCCCAGGAAGTGCTGGGACGGTTGCAGGATTCCTGCAGGCCCCCTTTTAACATCAAACGCTCCGACGACCATGTTTTCATTAGGTTCGATGCCCCCCAGAGCCACTTCTGGTCGCCCCAACTCCAGCTGGAGGTTTTGGAAGAAGAACCCTCGGGATGCCGGGTGCACGGCCTGTTCGGGCCCAACCCCACCCTCTGGACTTTCTTTATGTTCCTGCATTTCGGGGTGGCCACGCTTTTCATGATTTTCGGGATCTGGGCGTACAGCAGCGCCTCCCTGGGGAAACCCTACGGGGCTTTGCTCGCGGCCATGGGCGGCATGGTGGTGTTTTGGTTCCTGCTCTACGCCATCGGCCGGGCAGGGAGGGCTAAAGGCAGGCCGCAGATGTACGAGCTGCACACCTTCTTTATGGGGGCGGTAGGCGGCTGATTACTTGGAATACCCGAAACGCTTCAACTGGCGGGTATTGCTGCGCCAGTCTTTGTTCACCTTTACATAGAGTTCGAGGTACACCTTTTTATCGAAGAAGGTTTCCAGGTCTTTGCGCGCTTCAGTTCCAACCCGTTTCAGGGCGCTGCCCTTGTGCCCGATCAGGATGCCTTTCTGGGAATCGCGTTCTACCATGATTACCGCCCCGATTCGGATGATTTCATCGCTCTCTTCAAAGCTCTCGGTCTCGACCTCCACCGAATAAGGGATTTCCTTTTTGTAGTGCTGCAAGATCTTCTCGCGGATGATCTCGGCCACAAAAAAACGTTCGGGCCGGTCGGTAAGCTGGTCTTTGGGAAAGTAGGCAGGCCCCTCGGGAAGCAGCTCGAGAATGCGGCTGAATACCTCCTGCACCCCAAAATTCTCCAGGGCCGACAGGGGAAAGATCTCGGCGTTAGGCAGGGCCTGCTGCCAATAGGCCACTTCAGCTTCCAGCTTTTCCTGGTCGCTGGTGTCGATCTTGTTCAGCAGCAGCATTACCGGAATCTGGCTCTGGCGGATTTTCTCCATGAAATCGGCGTCTTTCAGCCCCCGCTCCCCGATCTCTACCATATACAGCAAAATGTCGGCATCGTCCAGGGCCGTGCGCACAAAGTCCATCATGGATTCCTGCAGGGCATAGGCCGGCTGAATGATGCCCGGGGTATCGGAAAGCACCACCTGGAAATCGTCGCCGTTCACGATGCCCAGAATGCGGTGGCGGGTGGTCTGGGCCTTGGAGGTGATAATGGAAAGCCGCTCGCCCACCAGGGCGTTCATCAGGGTAGACTTCCCCACATTGGGGTTGCCAATGATGTTGACAAAACCGGATTTATGGACGGACATCGCGCATTTTTTTAAAATATTCTTTGGCCGAGGCGTTTACCCGCGGGGCCAGCCAGAGGACGGCTATCATGTTGGGTATTACCATGAGGGCATAGGAAAGATCGATCAGGTTCTTGACCAGCTCGAGGGAAGCAATGGCCGCAAAAACGATCATGACCACAAAATACACATTGTACAGGTTCCCGATGCGGGAGTTGGTCAGAAAGGAGAGGCATTTGACCCCGTAGTACGAATAGGTGAACAGGGTGGAAAGGGCAAAGGCCGTGACGATGAGCATCAGCAGCTCGTCACCCACCCCGAAGAGTGTTTTCTGAAAAGCGTTCAGGGTCATGATAATACCGCTGCCGTCTTCCAGGTAGGCCCCGCTGAGGATGATGACCACAGCAGTGAAGGAACACACCAATATGGTGTCGATAAACGGGCCCAGCATGGCTACCAGGCCCTCCTTGACCGGCTCTTCGTTGCGCGACTGCCCGTGGTACATGGGGGCGCTGCCCAGGCCGGCCTCGTTCGAGAACATGGCCCTGCGGATTCCGATAATCACCAGGCCCCAGAAGCCTCCGGTAACGGCTGTCTTAAAATTCCAGGCTTCCACAAAAATCATCTTCAGTGACGGCCAGATCAGGGTGCTGTTGGTTGCCATTACCACGATGACCGCCAGCAGGTACAACAGCACCATAAAGGGTACAATGGCAGAGGCAACTTTGGCTATCTTGGCCAGGCCGCCGAAAATCACGAAGGAGGTGATCAGGGCCAGGGCCACGCCAATGCCGAGTTTCCAGCTGAATTCAGAGGCATCGAACAGGGTCTCTGCGGGCCGTATCACCGTCATGAAGGTTTCTGTAAACTGGTTGGCGGTAAACACGCCCAGAAATCCGAACAGGCCGAAGATGGCAAAGAAAACAGCCAGGGGTTTTGCCCAGGAGCCCATGCCCTGGGTTATGTAAAACATGGGGCCGCCCTGCAGCTTCCCTTCGGAATCGTGGCCGCGGTACATGATGGCCAGGCTGCAGGAGTAGTATTTGATAGTCATGCCAATCAGGGCGGTCATCCAGATCCAGAACACCACCCCGGGCCCGCCGTCGTGGATGGCGATGGCCACCCCCGAGATATTCCCGAGGCCCACCGTGGCGGCAACGGCGGCCGAGAGCGCCTGGAAGGAACTCACGTCGCCCCGGGCATTTTTGTCGTCGTATTTGCCGGCCGTGATGGCCAGGGCATGCCCGAAATAGCGGTAGGGCTTAAAGCCCGAATAAATAACCAGGAACAACCCGCCGCCGATCAGCAGTAAAAACATGGGCCATTCCGTATAGGGGATGACAGCCGAAAGAAAATCGTTGATTGCCTCCATGTGTATTTCCGTAGGGCCGAAGGTAGGCATTTTCGCCAAAGCCCCCGATCGCCCTCTGCCATTAATTCCCGCCGAAATTTTTGTTAAACCCGAAAACCGTCGTATATTTGCCGTCCACATCGCGGGGTAGAGCAGTAGGTAGCTCGTCGGGCTCATAACCCGAAGGTCACTGGTTCGAGTCCAGTCCCCGCTACAAAGAAAGCCATCGACTTTAGTCGGTGGCTTTTTCTTTTGCGGACAAGCGAAGCTTGCTTCAGCTTGGGAGTATAAAGAAAAAGCCAACGCCTTGCGCAGCAAGGCGGATGGCTTTCTTTGTGAAGCCACCCCCAAGGCCCTTTTCCTCGCGCAGCGAGGAAAAGAATCCAGTCCCCTTTCAAAACAAGCGTCGAATTTTAATTCGGCTATTTACTAGCAGACAGGCAAAGCTCGCTTTTGCCTGGAAGCGGAAAATAGACGATGCTTACGCCAGTAAGCCGGCGCTTGTTTTAGGAATCCCCACACTCTGGATGTTTTTCGATGCGCCATAGGCGGGGAGAAAAGCAATCCAGTCCACAGAACAAATTCCAAATCCCAAATTCCAAGAGCCAGCGCCGCGACCGGCTTTCTTTGTGAAGCTACCCCCATGGCCGCTTTCCCGCCGCAGGTGGGAAAGCAATCAGTCCCCTTTCAAAACAAGCGCCAATTTCAAATACGGCAATTTATCCGTGGACAAGGGAAGCTTGCTTCCGTTTGGAAACAGATAATAGACGAGGCTTACGCCAGGAAGCCGGCGCTTGTTTTAAGACTCCCTCCTCCTCTGGATGTTTTTCGACCTCCAAAAATTTCACCTTTCGCCAAAACCCCAAAAAATGTATCTTTCTGTGCGCGTATCTTTCTGCCTGCGTGCGGCCTCTTTTTTCAAGGCCTCCTGGCAGCCGAAACACTCAACCAACCATGGCCCTCAGAACTTCGCATACCTTCCTCGCCCTGCCCTTGTTCTCCCTGCTGCTGTTGGGGTGCGGCCAGGGCAAGCCGGTAGACTTTGCCACCGAGGTACAGCCCATCCTTAACAAACACTGCATTACCTGCCATGGCGGGGTCAAAAAAAACGGCGGCATCAGCTTCCTTTTTCAGGAAGAGGCGCTTGCCGAGGGCAAATCGGGGCGCCGTGCCATTGTGCCGGGAGATGCCCATGGCAGTGAAGTCATCCGCCGCCTGCTCGACGACGACCCCGGGCAGCGCATGCCCTTCGAAAAGCCGCCCCTGAGCAAGGCTGAAATTGACCTGCTCAAACGCTGGATAGACCAGGGCGCCCCCTGGGGCAAGCATTGGGCCTACATCGCCCCCGAGCCTGTTGAAGTACCCCGGCTGCCCCAGCAGGCAGGCCTTGTGAATTTGGAGAACAATTTTATCCGGAACGACATTGATCCCTTTATCCTCGCACGCCTGCAGGATACCGGGATGACGCCCAATGAGCCGGCCCCGAAGGAGGTCCTTGCCCGAAGGCTGGCCCTGGACCTGACCGGGCTGCCCCCGCGGCAAGCCTGGCTCGAGGCCTATACTGCCGGGCAAATAAGTTATGAAGCCCTTGTCGATACGCTGCTGGCGCAACCCTCCTTTGGGGAAAAATGGGCCGGCTGGTGGCTCGACCTGGCCCGTTACGCCGACAGCAAAGGCTATGAAAAAGACAACGGCCGATCGATGTGGAGGTACCGCGACTGGGTTATCAGGGCATTTAACGACGATATGCCTTACGACCGCTTTACCCTGGAACAGCTGGCCGGCGACCTGCTGCCCAACCCCACCCGGGAGCAGCTAATCGCCACAGGCTTCCACCGCAATACCATGAACAACGACGAGGGGGGTACCGAAGACGAGGAATTCCGGGTAGCCTCGGTGCTCGACCGGGTGAACACCACCTTCCAGGTCTGGCAGAGCACCACCATGGAGTGCGTGCAATGCCACACCCATACCTATGACCCCTTTCGGCACAGCGAGTACTACAGCGCCATGGCCTTTTTCAACAATGCGATGGACGAAGACACCCCGCATGAAGACCCGGTACTGAAATTTTATGGCGACAAAGAGCAGCAGTCGGCAGCAGCAATCCAAAGCTGGATCCTGAAACAGGGAAGGCCTGAAGCTGCACAGCAGTTCAAAAACTTCCTGTTGTATAATGAGCCCCTGTACCAGGTACACCATGCCAAAAACTTTGTGAACGGCGAACTCTCCGACACCAAGTACCTTTCGCTTTGGCCGGGTGGTTCCTGCCATTACGACCACATATACACCGGGGGGGCGCCCAACCTGTACCTCAAATACTGGTCGTACCATAACGGCACCGTGATGACGCTGCGCAAAGACAACGAAGCAGGCGAGATACTGGCCCGATTCCCCATCGACAAAACCCAGGGCGAGGTAATCCGGAAAATCCCCTTCGCCGTGGTGACCGATTCCATCCGCTTATTTATACAGGCTGAAAACCCAGACCTGCCCGGGCAGACCGGGACGAGCTACATATCGTGGTTTGCCTTTTTACCCGATCTTCCGGGGGAAGGGCAACCCGGTTACGCCCAAATTGAGCAATCTTTCCAGGAACTGCTCAATGCCGAGACCCCCTCTGTGCCGATCGTGATCGAAAATCCGGATTATATGAGGCGCACCACCCGCGTCTTCGAGCGGGGCAATTGGCTTACCCCTGCAGACACGGTAGACCCGGCTACCCCGGCCATTCTTAACCCCTGGAAAGCGGAATGGCCCAATAACCGGTTGGGTTTTGCGCAATGGCTGGCAAGCCCCGAAAACCCCCTTACGGCCCGCACAATAGTCAACCGGGTCTGGCACCAATTGTTTGGGATCGGGCTGGTGTCTACCCTGGAAGATATGGGGTCTCAGTCTGACCCGCCCACGCACCCGGCCTTGCTGGATTGGCTGGCCCTGCGCCTGATGAACGAGAACGGCTGGCATTTGAAGGCCCTCATTAAAGACATGGTACTGTCGGGAACCTACCGGCAGCGTTCTGAGAGCAGCCCGGAGCAGTACGCTGCAGACCCGGAGAATCGGCTGTATGCCCGCGGCCCGCGGCTGCGGCTGTCGGCCGAGCAAATCCGCGACCAGGCCCTGGCAGTGTCGGGCCTGTTGAGCCCAAAGATGTACGGCCCAAGCGTGATGCCCCCCCAACCCGATGGGGTGTGGCAAACCGTTTACAGCAACGAGGCCTGGATCGAGAGCCAGGGAGAAGACCGCTACCGGCGCGGGCTCTATACGTACATCAAACGCACCAGCCCGTATCCGAGCTTTTTGAGTTTTGACGCCGGCAGCCGGGAGGTGTGCACGGTAAGACGTACCGTGACCAACACCCCCTTACAGGCCCTGGTAACCCTCAACGACCCGGTTTACCTGGAGGCGGCCTACCACCTGGCCCTGGAAATGCAACAGGCTGGGACGGCCGAGAAAGCCATAGCCGAAGGGTACCGAAGGGCTGTCTTCAAAGAGCTGGAAGCCGACAAAAAGCTGGCTTTGTCTGAATTGTATGCAGCATCGCTGGCCGCTTTCCAAAGCGATCAGGAAGCCCTGGACGACTTCATGGGTTTGGGCAGGCATCCCGACCCGGAACTGGCGGCGCTTGCCGTTGTGGCCAATGCCATACTCAACCTGGATGAATTTATAACGAAATCATGAGCAGAGACCCCCTGGACCGGTTGCTGGAAGAATTGCGGTTGCGCGAGGCGCAAGCCAGGACCCGGCGCCATTTTATCAGGCAATGCACTACCGGGATGGGCGGCCTGGCCCTGTCGGGGTTCCTGGCCTCCTGCCAGCTGAACCCAACCGAATCATTGACAGCCCAAACGGGTAAAGGGCCCTCCAAGCGTGACCTGAACCCGTTGGCGCCCTTGCCGCCCCCCTTTGCGCCCCGGGTAAAATCGGTCATTTACCTGCATATGGCCGGCTCGCCCTCCCAATTGGAAATGTTCGACTACAAGCCCGAACTGGCCAAATTGCACAACCAGGCCTGCCCCCAGTCGCTGCTGCAGGGCAAAAAATTTGCCTTCATCAGGGGCACCCCAAAACTGTTGGGGCCACAGGCCCGCTTTGAACAGGTCGGGGAAAGCGGCAATTGGGTGTCAGACAACCTGCCCCATTTCAAAAAGGTGGCCGACGAGGTTGCCTTTCTCAAGGCAGTGCACACCGACCAGTTCAACCACGGCCCGGCCCAATTGTTCATGCATACCGGCACGCCCCGGCTGGGCAGGCCCAGCATCGGGGCCTGGGTAACCTACGGCCTGGGTTCTGAGAACCAGAACCTGCCCGGGTTTGTGGTGCTCACCTCAGGCGGCAAGAACCCGAGCGCCGGGAAAAGCGTGTGGGGCAGCGGCTTTCTCCCTTCGGTATACCAGGGGGTGCAATGCCGTTCCAAGGGAGACCCGGTCTTGTATCTCGAAGACCCCAAAGGCCTGTCGCGCGACCTGAAGAAAAGCACCATCGAGGCCATCAACAAAATCAACCAGGCCGAATACGCCCAGTATGCCGACCCCGAGATCCTGGCCCGCATTAACCAGTACGAAATGGCCTATCGCATGCAACTCGCGGTACCCGAGGTAATGAACATCAACGACGAGCCTCAGGAGGTAAGAGACCTGTACGGGGTTGCACCCGGACAGGAATCCTTTGCCAACAATTGCCTGCTGGCCCGCAAACTGGTGGAGCAGGGGGTTCGTTTCGTACAGCTCTTCGACTGGGGGTGGGACAGCCACGGCACCGACCCCAGCACGGCCATAGACCTGGGGCTGCGCAACAAATGCCGCGAAATTGACCGGCCCATAACCGCCCTGTTGCTCGATTTGAAACAGCGGGGCCTGCTCGAACAGACGCTGGTGGTCTGGGGAGGCGAATTTGGCCGCACCCCCATGCAGGAAAACCGGGAAGGCAAGGAGATGGGCTTTTTGGGCCGCGACCACCACGGCGATGCCTTTACCATGTGGCTGGCCGGGGGTGGCATCCGGAAAGGTGCCTGCCACGGGGCCACCGACGAGATCGGTTTTGCCGGAATGGAAGGGCGGGTTTCGGTACACGATGTGCACGCCACCATGCTGCACCTGCTCGGTTTTGACCACGAACAATTCACCTTCGACTTCCAGGGCAGGCCTTTCAGGCTTACCGATGTGCAGGGCGAAGTCATTAAGGAAATACTGGCCTGATTATGAATCTGAAACTTTCCAGACCTATGCGATATCACCTCTGCTTGCTGCTGACCCTGGTTGCACAGCCCCATTGGGGGCAAAACCGGGAAATCCTGTTTTTTCAAACCAACTGGGGCAATAGCCAGAACTGGGACGCCTTCTGCGAGCATGCCAAAGCCTCGGGCTTTGACGGCATCGACGTATGGCTGCCCGGCGACCCGGCAGACCAGGAAGCCTTGAGGGCCGCCCTGAACAAACACGGCCTGCAGCTCAATCTGATGCACGGTACCAACAACAGCCTTCCCTTTGAAGAGAGCCTGGCCCAGTATAAGGCCCGGTTGTATGAATTATGCGCCTGGAAGCCGGTGCTCATCAACAGCCAGACCGGGAGCGATTTTTTGTCTGTAGACCAGAATACCGCATTCATCAGGGCCGCCAATGCGATCAGTGCAGAGACCGGGGTCCCCGTTTACCATGAGACCCACCGCAGCCGCTTCAGCTACTCGCTGCCCGTAACCCTGGAATACCTCAAGGCCATTCCCGAAATGCGCCTTACGGCCGATATCAGCCACTGGATGGTGGTGCACGAATCGCTGTTGGAAGGTCGGGACGGGCTGTTGGCTCCGGTAATTGCACAGACCAACCACATCCACGCGCGGGTCGGCCACCCGGAAGGCCCCCAGGTAAACGACCCCAGGGCCCCGGAATGGAAACGTGCCGTGGAGCGCCACCTCGACCTCTGGGAGCAGATCATCCGCAAATGCTGGGCAGAAACGAGCCGCCCCATGACCGTGACCGCCGAGTTCGGGCCACCCTATTACATGCCAGCCCTGCCCTATACCCAGGTGCCGGTTTCAGACCAGTGGGAGGCAAATGTCTACATGATGAAAGCGATCAAACAAAGACTCGGCATCGACTAAATGGAGTGGGTTTCAGAACTTCTCGGCCGCCTGCACCCCCTGGTGATCCACCTGCCTATCGGCTTTCTGGTATTAGGGGGACTGCTTTGGCTGAAAAACCGACAAAGCAGTGAATACCCGGCCCTGTTGCCAACCCTCTTCCTCTGGACCGGCCTGGCCGGGGCGCTGGCCTGCCTGAGCGGGTACCTGCTGTACCGCAGCGGGGGTTATGCGTATGAATCGGTCGAAACGCACCTCTGGTTCGGGCTGGTTACCACCCTGTTTTGCCTGCTGCTGTATGCAAAGGACAAGGCATCCTTCCTGGCCCCCCTAAAAAAACTGCCGCTTTCGGCCCTGCTGGGCCTCGGCCTGGTACTCATAGCAATTACCGGGCATAAGGGCGGCACCCTGACCCACGGGGAAGGGTACCTGAGCGAACCACTCCCCAGGGCGGTGAAAAAAGCGCTCGGCCTGCCTGTTTTTGAGGAACTCCCGATAGCCCTGACAGCAGACAACTGGAAAGATGCCGACCTGTACGACGGGGTAGTGCACCCCATTTTGAACAACAAGTGCGTTGGATGCCACGGCCCCACCCAGGCGAAGGGCGGGCTGCGCCTGCACCGGCAGGAAGATATCCTGAGCGGCGGCAAGAACGGCCCGGTAATCGGGGCCAAAACGCCAGACCGGAGCGAACTCCTCGTCCGGATCGGGTTGCCCGGGGAAAACGAAGACCACATGCCCCCGTTAGAAAAAGAACCCCTGTTGCGGGAAGAAATCGCCCTGTTAAAGGCCTGGGTCGCGGCGGGCCACCCCTTTGAAGGCTCTATCGGGGAGCACGGCCTGGAAATGGCCCTCCTGGAGCCCTTCTTTCCGAAAAACGCGGCCGATTATTATCCGGACGCCACTTTAGCTCCCGTGCCGGCCGATAGTCTGAAAACCGCCCGAGACAATAGCCTGCATGTAGAACCGCTCAGCAGGGACCTGCCCTGGCTCCGTGTTTCGGCCCTGAACAAGCCCGATTTTTCACTGGCAGATACCCTGCTAATGGAGCCGTTTGTGTCGTTAGTGGTAACCCTGGACCTCTCAAATACGCGCATCAATGACTCCCTGTACCATTACCTGAAGCGCCTGCCCAACCTGACCGTGCTGAATCTTGCCCATACGACGGTTACCGAAAGGGGTATCGAGCAGCTTGCCAGCCTTGGCAACTTAAAAAACCTGAACCTCAACCATACGGAAATCACCCCTGCCCTGCTGGCAAAACTGGAAGCCTTCCCTGCCCTGGAAAAGGTCTATGTATTCGGCACACTCCTGCCTGAAGACGGGCCCAAAAGCCTGAAAGACGGCACGGTGACCATCGAATACGGGGGGTATGTGCTGCCGGGTATCGCATCAGATTCCATTAGCTATTAAAACCGCCAAAACCATGTACATAAGAATGATTAAAATCGCCAGACTGCTCCTGATCTATCTCCTTTTTACCACAGCCCTGCCGGGGCAGGAGGCAAAAGGCCCAGATTTAAAAGCCCTGGATAACTACTTCCAAAAAATGGTGGAAGACTGGAACATCCCCGGCGCCTCAATCGGGATCGTGAAAGACGGGCAGTTGGTATTTACCGGAAACTATGGGGTCCTGGAAATCGGCAAAGACGAAAAACCCGATGCCAATACACTGTATGCCATCGCTTCCAATTCCAAGGCCTTTACCTCGGCCCTTATCGGCATGCTGGTGCAGGAGGGCAAACTCGACTGGAACGACCGGGTTCAGAAATACCTGCCGTATTTTGAGGTGTATGACCCCTGGGTCAGCGAACATGCCACGATACGGGATATCCTATCCCACCGCATTGGCCTGGGCACCTTTAGCGGCGACAATATCTGGTATAAGACGACGGTCCCGGCAAGCGACCTCATCAGGCATTACAAATATGTGCCCCAGGCCTATGACTTCAGGGCGGGGTACGGGTACTCCAACCTGATGTTCATCGCCGCCGGGGAGATCATCGAAACCGTAACGGGCAAGAGCTGGGCCGAGAACGTACAGGAGCGCATTCTGGAGCCCCTCGGGATGACCCGCACCCTGGCCGCCCTGAAAGACCTGGAATCCAAAGGCAATTACGCCTCCCCCCACGCCAGCAACGAGCAGGGCAACTACCCCATCCCCTGGACGAGCTGGGACAATGTGGCGGCCACCGGCGGCCTGATCTCCAGCGTGGCCGACCTGTCGAAATGGATGATTTTCAACCTCAACAACGGGATACTGAATGGGGATACCCTCTTGTCGAAACAGACCCGGAACATGGTCTGGACCCCGCACAACAACTTTATGGTTGACCATACCTCTCCTGATGATTTCAACCGCCATTTCAATGGCTATGGACTGGGGTGGGGCCTGAGCGACTATCACGGCCGGTTGCGGGTGGGGCATACCGGGGGCTACGACGGCATGATCACAGCCGTGACGCTGATCCCGGATGAGAACCTCGGAGTGGTCGTTTTGACCAATGGATTAAAGAGTCCGATCATGGCGGCTACCTATTATGCCCTGGATGCCTTTCTGGGGGTGGAACCCCGCAAGGACTGGTCTGCAGAATACCTCCAATCGGCAGACGAACGAATCGCGAAAGATACCCGTATTGCCTACCGGAAGGCCAAAAGGGTCCTGAACACGAAACCTACGGTAACGGCAGATAAGCTAACCGGGAGCTATCAATCTGACCTCTACGGAAAGCTCCACATCAGGGAGAAGGACGGGGAGTTGCTGCTGGAATTCGAACATACCCCCCTGCTGGCGGCCCACCTGACCCACTGGCACTACGACGTCTGGCAGATACACTGGGACCACCCACAGGCTTTTTTCAGCTTCGGGACCCTGAAAATCAATACGGACAATAACCTGGAAGTCACTGGCTTTGACTTCGATGTGCCGAATGACGACTTCTTTTTTGAGGAACTAAAGCCCTATCGGGTTAAAGAATAAGTTTCCCGAAAAAAGCCCGGGAAACCCACGACGGGCAACCGCTTTCAATAGCTGAACAAGTTTTCGAAGGACATGCCGGACAACAAACAAAAAGCAGGGCCCGAGGCCCTGCTTTTATATTTGGCTGCGTGATGGCAATCAGTTCCCTGCCGGGGCAGGTTCCGGGACCACCGTGTCATCGATTTCCATCAGGAAATCCTGTCGGGTGATATTTGCAGCATCAATCTGCACGTCGAGCGTATCGCTGGGGAAGAAATCCTGGGCTTCGGCAAGCACCCGGTAGGCGCCGGCTGTCAGGCCCATAATGGCATAGTTCCCGTCGGCATCAGAAAAGGCCGTGGTATTTACCGTATCGGCAGCCAAAACGGTAATCTGGGCACCTTCCAGCCCTAGCTCTGCATCTGCCTCCACAAAGTAAACGCGACCGGCCAGGGTGCCGGCGGTGGAGACGTTGGTCGCTTTGATGACGGGCTTGAAATTAAACCCGTTGATCCCTTCGAGGGTATTCGCATTCCCTTTGGCAACAAAGGAACGGCTCACGTCGAAGTCGAGCAACAAGTCGGAAGACAGGCCACTGGATACACTGAGGCCGGGCGTTATAAAAACCTTGATGCCGGTCTGCTCCCCACTGGGGACCTTGAGATCATAGGTGCGCCCGTCGGTGAGCACCACATTGACGCCTTTCACGTAAATGCGCACCAGGTCGTAGGTGCCTGCCGGCACCTCCATATCGGCCAGTTCGAGGGTAAGGCCGTTTACCAGCTCCAGCAGGTTCACGTCCCTTTCTTCTTCCATCAGCACGATAAAGGGGTTGCCCCCCTCTTCGCCATCGGAATCGTCAGAGTCATCTACGCGGCGGGCTTCCACCTTAAATACGGTTACGTTGGCCTCCGACACCATGTCGTAAGGAAAGGGCTTGTCGGTAAGCCTGACTACCAGCCTTCCGTTGCCCTCCATCGCAGGGTTATCGTTGGCATCTGAACAACCGGCCAAGAGGGCCGAAACGGCCGCAAATAATCCAAATACTGTTCTCAATTTCATGATTGTGGGGTTTAAGTTACTAATTCGGGGCACCCGTCCTGGGCGGGTAAGGTGCTAAGTTTCGAAATATGAGTGGTTTTCACCAGCATTTTTGCTTATTTTCGATGAACTGCATGGTGCATAACACCTGCATTTAAGTCCATCGCTGTTGCGGCCAAACTGAGAATCCATGAAGTTGTGCATCCCGTTAATAGGCCTGGCCCTGCTGATGGCCACGGCCTGCAAACAGCCTCCGGGGGAAGACCTTTCTGATCAGTGGAAAAACGAGATCGCCCGGGCCGAGGCCGACTTTGCCCGAATGGCCCTTAAGGAAGGGATCGAACCGGCCTTCCTGGCCTTTGCCGCCGAAGAGGCCGTGCTGATGCGGAACAATGAGGTAGTTCGCGGACGGGAGGAAATCAGGCAGTGGTTTGCCGAACGCCCTTCCGACCCTTCCCGGATCAGGCTCGACTGGAAACCCGATTTTGTGGAGGTATCCGCCTCGGGCGACCTGGGCTATACCTACGGGTCTTACACGCTGACCATCACCGATTCAACCGGCACCGCACAGACCCAAACCGGTATTTTCCACACCGTCTGGAAACGGCAGCCCGACGGGGCATGGCGGTTCGTCTGGGACTGACCGGGCCACTGTCAATAAAAACAACCGGGATTCAGGGGTTATTTCATTACCTTGTAGGGGCATCAGGGGCCCGGAGTGGCTCTAACCCAATAATCTAACAACCTAAAAAGCAGCCCATGGGTATATTCTGGGACCTCGTCCAGCAGGACGAACTGAACAAACAGGAAAAAAAGGCCCAGGGCCTGGAAGAACGGATTGAGCAGCTGGAAACAGAACTGGCATCCACCAAAAACCTGCTGCGCAAGACTTTGGTAGCCCTTGAAAACCACCTGTCGAAGGATATCGACGGAGACGGCAAGACCGGCTGAAAAGCTTTAAAACCTACTGCATTTGGATGCCATCGACCTCATCACCCTGTTTGCCATTCTCCTCTTCGCAAGGCTGGGGATGCGGCTGCTCCGGCAGTACTTGAAGTCCCGAAAGAACGGTAATAACAACCCATGATTCCCTTTTTCAGAAAGCTCCGCCGGCGCCTGCTGGCCGGAAACCAGCTGAGCAAATACCTCCTGTATGCCCTGGGGGAGGTTGTTCTGGTCGTGGTGGGAATCTTGCTGGCCCTGCAAGTTAATACCTGGAACAACAACCGGGAAGACCGGCGTGAAGAGCACGCCTTGCTCCTGCGCCTTGAAATTGAGCTAAACCAGGATCTGAAACAAATTGAGGAGGTGAAAGATGATTCAGAGGTCAGGCTACTGCTCGCCTTGCCTGTATTGGATTCACTCGGACAAAATAATGGCCAGCAGGTCCGCAATTGGACCCATTATGGACAGGCAAAAAAAACATACTCAGGCATTTCGGAAGTAAACGGGCTCAGCATGGGTCAAGGCCTTTTTTATGTGCTGGCCCGGAATAAATTCAACCCCTCACGGATTACGTTTGATGAGATGCAAAGCACAGGAAAGCTCGCCCTGTTGCGAAGCGATGCGCTTCGCATTGCCCTGCAACAACATTACTCTGACCTGAATGGCGTGCAGGGGTTTCAAGACGGGTTGATCAGCGAGGTCCAGAAATCCTATAGGGATGCCCTGTATTCCAATGAAATAAGCACCCTGAGCAACGAGAACCAGCGGGAAATACTGGAGCGAATGACTACTCCCGGGCAACTCATAGCGACCCTGGAGAATTATCTGAAAGTGACAATGGTTGCATTGCAGCAATTGTATTACAATTCAGATTCCACCTATCAGCAGACCCTCGAACTCTTGGCCCTGATACAGGAAGAAATAGCCTCAGGGCAATGAACCCTTTTTCAGAAAACTCCGCCTGCGCCTGTTTGCCTTACCCTGAGCAGACTGATTGCCACCACTGCCCTGACGAATGATCTTTCCAAAGTGATTAGGCTAATGGTTTCCCCGGCATCCAATTGGTGCGGCCCCCACCCCCACCCAATTTCAAGTTACCCCCATTCCCTGCAGAAAGCCATCATACTTCCAATCCATATATTGCGTAACTTTCCCTGAGAAACAGCGTCCTATCCGTGCCGACAAACGCCAGCTTATGAAAACATACATTCGTTCCCTGTTTCCGCTTCTGATTGCCTTGCTGATGGGCAGCCCGGCAATGGCCCAACAGGCGCCGGAAATACCCGCCCCCGCCTGGATGGACAGCCTGCAGCACGCCCGGTGGGGCAGCCTGAGCGTCCCGGAAAACCACGACGACCCCCAGGGGCGGCACATTCAGATTGCCTACGTGGTGGTTAAGGCGCAGGACAGCTCCCGGCAGCGCTACCCGATGATCTTCTTTGCAGGGGGTCCCGGGGGCAATTTGCTCGACCCGGGCCTGGTGTGGTTTCTGCAAAACCATCCCTTCAGCGCAGAACGCGACGTAATCGTGTTCGACCAGCGCGGCATCGGCTACTCTTCTCCCCTGCCCGATATGTCTTTTGCCTCGTTCAACATCCTGGCCCAGAATGCCGATGCCGAAAAAGAGCTGGAACTGACCCGGGCCATGGTAGCAGACTACAAACAGCGTTGCCAGGCCGCCGGAATCCATCCGGAATATTACAACAGCTTCCAGAATGCCCGCGACGTGGGCATGCTCTTCGAGCACCTGGGCTATAAGAAATACAACCTGCTGGGAGGCTCTTACGGCACCCGCCTGGCCCGGGTGGTGCAAGACCTTTTCCCCGCTTTCGTAAACAGTTCCGTGCTCGATTCGCCTGCCCCGATGAGCACCGATTTCCTGACGAGCCGCCTCGACAGCTATTCCCTGGCCCTGGAGCGCATTCTGGACTACTGCGCCGGCCAACCCGAATGCCATGCCGAATTCCCCAACCTGAAAGACGATTATTTCAAGGCGCTGAAACGGTTGAAAAAAAAGCCCCTGGAAGTGCGTTTCAGCGATACGGAAATTTTTTGGGTGAATGAGCAGGACGGCATATACCTGCTCAGGCGATTGCTGTACCAGGACGGGTCGCGGGAGAAGGCTCCCCGGCTGATCAGGGCCTTCCTGGAAGGCGACCCCGAGCCTGTGAAGCCAGTGCTGCAATACGAATACGCCATTATCGAAGGCCTGAACCTCAGCATGCTCTTGTCGGTGGAGCGGTATGAGAATTTCCGGCCTGAGAACACCCCAGCAGCCATTGCGGAACACTATCGCCAGCTGCCCCTGATACCGGCCCCCATGGGCTTTTTTGACGCTTTTTACCGGGCCGGACAGCAGTGGCATGCCAGCGTGTTGCCGGTGGCCGACCGAAACTTCAGGCCCTCGGGCATCCCGACGCTAATTTTCGCCAACCGGTACGATCCGGTAACCCCGCCGGAATACGGCCATCTCTTTATGGAAACCCTGTCAAACGGCCAGCTGCTCATCCTGGACGAAAGCGGGCACGGGGCCGGCAACCAGGATTGCAAAGACCTGGTAACCTCTACATTCATGGATAACCCCCAAGCGCCCCTCGATACTGCATGCCTGAACCTGTTCGGGGAGTAACGGGGTAAGCTGTGTAAAAAGGCTAGGAAGGCTTACCTGAAAAGCATGGGGGCAAACTCCGAGAGGTAGATGCGCCAGTTGGTCCAGGTATGGCCGCCCGGGCTTTCCCGATACACATAGGGGAAATCCAGCTCGTCCAGTTTGGCGCGCATGGTCACCACGCTTTCGATCAAAAAGTCGTCTTTGCCGCAGGCAATCCAGTACACCTTGGGGGCTGCGGCTTTAAGGGCCTTGATCTGTGCTTCACGCTTGGAATTATCAATGTTGATCCCGAAGCGGCTCAGGTCGGCGAACCCCATGCTCATTACCCCGATGTAATCGAAGAGCCCGGGGTTCTCGAAGGTGGTATTCATAGTCTGCAAGCCGCCCATGCTCAGGCCGGTGAGGGCCCGGTTTTCCTTCCCGGTGGCCACCCGGTAATTCGTCTCGATGTAGGGGATCACATCCTGTACCAAACTTTTTTCGAACATCATATTGGCCATACCGCCAACCCCGGCATTTGCCTCCAGGGGAGGGCTCACGGTAAAGGCCGCTGCCTGGTCGGGGTTGCCGTTGGTCATCACCACCAGCATGGGTTTGGCTTTTCCGGCGTTAATCAGGTTGTCGAGAATGTTGGCAGCCGTGCCCAGGCTGGGCCAGGCCTCCTCGTCGCCCCCGCCCCCGTGCAACAGGTAGAGCACCGGGTAGCTGGCCTGGGTTTTCTCGTACCCGGGCGGGGTGTAGACAAACATGCGGCGGGTGAGCCCCAGTGTGGGCGAATCGTACCACACCGCCTGCACGCTGCCCTTGGGGCCGGTCTTGGCCCAGTACAGGTCGGAGGCATCCCCGGGCACGTACAAGACGCTGGCCGTGCTGAAGCGCCCGTCGCGAACGATGTTCTTATTGGCCGGGTCGAGGGTGCGCACCCCGTCAACCATGAACGCATAGGCATAGAGTTCGGGCTCCATGGAAGCGACGGTAACCGACCAAACGTTGTTTTCGCCCTTCGCAAGGGCCGTCATTTGCTGGGCAAAGCCGCCGTTGCCATCGGGGGCATAGGGCATCCAGTTGCCGGTAAGCTTCACCTCCGTGGCGTTGGGTGCCTGGATACGGAAGGTAACCGCGTTGCCGTCGGCCAGTTCGGGCGACACCACCGGGGCGTTCTGGGCGAGTTCCTGTGCGGCGGCGGGCCATGACAGTAACAATGCAAGTGTTAAAAGGGACAAACGACCCGGTCGCTTATGACGGGTCAGGTTCAGCGTTTTCATGGTCTGGAATGTTTATGTGTGTAAGATAAACATTAACCCAGGCTTTGGCAATGCCCATTTTCTAAAAATGAACCGTTTTCGCCGCTATTTTTAGGGCTGGTTTGGATGCATTGAGCCCTTTTTCTATCTTAAGGCAGGGTTTTAGCCCTGCCAACCATGCCATGTTGCGACTTTTCAGGACCCTCCGCCAACACCTCCTAGCCGAAAACCGGGT
>JAHECA010000033.1:17899-34602 GCA_024642005.1 Robiginitalea sp.
GGGCTGGTTTGGATGCATTGAGCCCTTTTTCTATCTTAAGGCAGGGTTTTAGCCCTGCCAACCATGCCATGTTGCGACTTTTCAGGACCCTCCGCCAACACCTCCTAGCCGAAAACCGGGTCAGCAGATACCTGATTTATGCAGTTGGGGAGATATTGCTTGTGGTGATCGGGATATTGATTGCATTGCAAATAGATAACTGGAATGAATGGAGAAAGGAACGGACAAAAGAGCAGGAAGTCCTTTCCGAACTGAAAGAAAATCTTCAGCGTAATATTGAGGATTTGAACAACGTTGCGGAACAGGCCCGCAGATTTAACTCCTCAAGGAACATAATATCTTCCACTTTGGAAAATAATTCCCCTTATCACGATTCATTGGAAGTGCACTTTCTGTTTGCTGGTCTTACGATCAACAAACCCACCATTTCCCGGTCTGGGTATGAAATACTTCAAAATCAAGGTTATGAAATTATAACTTCGATTGCATTAAGAAAACAAATCGTCCAGTTGTTTGAAAGCACATATGCCAATTATGAAAGAATGCTTAGCAGTGGCAATGTCGATCCTCTGGTAGAGGATATGACCCGTTATTTCAGAAGGCACTTTAAATTACTGGAAAATTCTTATCGTCGGGTTCCTTTAAATTACGCCGGGCTCATCAACGATAATTACTTGATTGAGAGTTTAAAGGCGATCGCTGTATGGGAACGTTTTCTGATTCGGGATAATGCAAACTCCCTGGAAGAAACCCAAAAAGTTCTCCAGCTCATTAATGAGTCTTTAGATGGGAAATGATCTGACCATTCTTCCAATTTTCAGGGTATGATCCGCTTTTTTCGCACCCTCCGCCAGCGCCTGCTCGCCGAAAACCGGGTGAGTCGCTACCTGCTCTACGCCCTGGGCGAAATTGCCCTGGTGATGATCGGCATTCTACTGGCCCTGCAGGTAAACAACTGGAATGAAACCCGCAATAACAAGCTTACCGAACAGAAGTACCTGCGCGAAATTTTGACCTCCCTGGAGAAAGACCAGGGGCGCACCCGTTACCTGAAAAGCGGCAGAGCCCAACGCAAACACGACGCCCTGCAGCATTTGCTGGGCTACCTCCATGCCGATTCCACAGTAGCCGATTCCACCTTAAAGCTGGCGTTTTTCACTTCCCTCATGACATTGAGTTTTTCCTATGACAAAGGAAACTACGAATCCCTGAAGGCCTTTGGCCTCGACAAGATCTCAAGCGACAGCCTCCGCCCCAAACTGGTCCGATTCTATGAGGTGACCATGCCCCTGTCTCAGGTGTTCCTGGAGGGAGGGGAGGCAGTGGAGAAGGCCCGGCGGGAAGACCTGTTGCAGCAGCTCAGGACCTTCACCTTCCAAAAGGCCGACGACGGCACCTGGTTCCCAATGACTGATATCGATTTTGCCAACCTGAAGGAACAGGAGGCCTTCAAGGAACTGATCTGGCTGGAGATGGAAGTCTCCGCCAACTACCTGTTCCGGCTGGAGAACATCCTCGAGCGGTTCGAGGTAATGATCGCCGAAGTAACCACTGAAATTCAACCTGCCCCATGATCCGGTTCTTCAGCACCCTTCGCCAGCGCCTGCTCTCAGAAAACCGGATGCGCAACTACACGGCCTACGCCTTGGGGGAAATTGTATTGGTGGTAATCGGAATTTTGATTGCCCTGCAGGTAAACAACTGGAATGAAAATCGAAAAAAGGCAGCCTACGAACTGACCCTGCTCCGGGAAATAGACCTTGCCCTGACCAACGATAGCCTTTTGATCGCCAGACTGTTCGAACCCCGGATGGACCTGAAGGAGAAGGCCATCGACTCCCTTATAGGTATGCAGGGACGGAACGTAATCCCGGAAGGTGCAAAGTTCATGGACTTATATAGACAGATGTCGGTCAATTTTAATTACCGGTATAACCAGGGCCCGTATGAGACCCTCAAGTCGAATGGCCTGGATATCATTTCAAGCGATCAGCTGAGGTCTGAGATAACCGAGATTTACGAGGTGACGTTCCCGGCTTTCAAATTTTTCATAGAAACCGTAATGGACCGGAATATTCCGCTAATCATGGCGCTTAAGCCCGATTTTCTGGTGGTTGAATTCTCGGAAGTGGCGGGGGGGCCTAAAACGCCGGTTGAAATTCCCGGAACAGCAAATGTCCTGAACCATCCTTCCTTCAAACGGGTCATGTATTACCAGGCCGAAATCGCCGGGAATAACAGAAGCCGCATAAATTCCATCAAATCCTTAAGGGCCGAATTTCACAACCTGATACGCGCCGAGATTCAAAAAAGAAGTCATCGCCAATGATCCGTTTCGTCCGCCAATTCCGCCGGCGCCTGCTCGCCGAAAACCGGTTCAGCAAATACCTCCTTTACGCCCTGGGTGAAATCGCCCTGGTCATGATCGGCATCTTGCTGGCCCTGCGGGTCAATAACTGGAATGAACTTCAAAAGGATCGGGTGAGGGAGTTGGAGTATCTTAAGTTGTTAACTGAAGAATTCGAAAGAGACAGTCTGTCGCTGTCCAGAGTAGCCCAATTGACGGGAAGTAAAGTAACCCAGGGGAAAAATCTTTTGCCGTTATTGTCTTCAGAAGAGCCTTTGCCCGATAGCGTGGCGTTTGTTTACCATGCCTTTTTGGTCGGACGCGGGGGCAGTTTTAATCCCTATATTCCTTCCTATCAGAAATTGTTGTCCACAGGTGATGTCAGCACCATTCAAAATGGGGAAATCACTTCATTGATTGCACGTTACCTGGACAGAATGGAAGAGTTCGAATCCTTTATTTACAGTGAAGGCGAGCATCGCAGAATCGCCTACAATGAATACCTGCACCACTACTTTTCTGCCCTCATCATGCCCGAGATCTGGAATGGAGGAAGGGATAACATGCTGGACGTGAACGGCCTGAAAAAGCTTGGGGCCGACATCTCCGGTTTTAGGGAAAATCCTTTGTCTGCCTATCATATTCAGAATGTTTCGGCAGTGAATGCTGAATTGAATTTGCTTTTTGAACAAAGCATGCAAAGGTATGTGGTGCCAACCTTGGATTTGCTTCGAAATGAGCTGGAAAGGCTTGAAAAACAGGTTCAATGATCCGCTTCCTCCGCACCTTTCACCAGCGCCCGCAAGGAAATGCTTTCAGTGATCCAAGGGGAATACACCTAGAGGCTTCATAAAACCTATATTTACCTATAACCCAAGGCCATGTCAAAAACAAACCTGATAAACCCGCTTTTGATCCTCTTGCTCCTCCTTGCAGGGGGATGCCGGGATCGTGCAGCAACAACAGACCAAATTAGCGCAATCAATAGCCTGGAAGCCCCGTCGGCGCCCAGGGAGCTGCGTGTGATAACCCTGAGCGGAAGCGGTTACGAACTGGGCCTGCAGCACGGAAAATTGCTGAAAGGTGAAATCGCTGAAATCGTTTCGCGCTGGAAGTCCAATACTGAGGCCGAACTGGGTCGCGACGCCGATTCGGTGCTGGCCGAATTCTTCGCATATGCGCGGTTCGACGCAGCCATTCAGCAATACGCCCCCGAACTTTACGAGGAAGTGCGCGGCATTGCCGACGGTTCCGGGCAGGCATTCAAAGAGGTCTTTGTACTGAACCTGATGGACGAATTCTGGGTGTACATCGACAATTTGGAAAACCACCATTGCAGCAATGTGGGGGTACCGGCCCGCGACGGCCGCCCGGGGTACGTCGCCCAGAACATGGATATCGAAACCTATACGGACGGCTTCCAGACCCTGATGCGCCTGGAGGCCACCCCCGAGCGGCCGGAGCAGCTCATCCTCACCCATCCGGGGCTCATTGCCCTCAACGGGCTGAACGCCTCGGGAGTCGGCCTGGTGATGAACACCATCATGCAGCTTCAGAGCGCCCCCGACGGGTTGCCCGTAGCCTTCTTCGTGCGGAAGATCCTCGATAACACCGAAGCGTCGGAGGCCCTGAAATTCGTACAGGAGGTGCCCCACGCCTCGGGGCAGAACTACATTCTGGGGATACGGGGCAAGGTGTGGAATTTTGAAGCCTCGGCCACCCGGGTGGTGCGCTTCGACCCCCAAAACCCGAATGGCACGGTATACCACACCAACCACCCGATCGCAAATACCGACCTGAAGCCCTGGTATGCCGTCTACAACCCGGCCAATGGAACGGAAACGCTGCCTGTAGGCTCGAACAGCTACCTGCGTCTTGCGGCCCTGGAGAAACGGATGGCCCCCGATGTGGAAATCACCGATGCCACCATTATGGAGACCCTCCGCTCCAAGGACGACCCCGACAACCCGGTTTGCCGGAACCCTGTAAACGGCGGCTTTACCTTTGCCTCCGTGATCATGACGCTGAGCACCCCTCCCACCCTGCAGATAACGGCCGGCCCGCCCGATCATTCGGAATACGCCGCCTTCAGCTTTGAGACTTTGGAGCAATGATCCGAATCTTTATGAGCTCCGACAACGGCGTAATCCGGGAAATCGATGCCGCCCTTAAAAGATACTGTCTGGCCCAGGGCGGGCGCAACAGTATTTGTTTCAATAAATTTTAATTAGACAAGACCATGTTTATAGGACATTACGCCCTGGCCCTGGGTTCTAAAAGGATACAAAACCCGCCTTCATTGGCTGTCATGTTCATAGCGGTACAGTTCCTGGACCTGCTCTGGCCCCTTTTTGTTTTGCTCGGCTTCGAGTCTTTTCAGATTGACGAAGGCAACACAAAACTGACCCCCCTGGAATTTTCAAATTATCCGTATTCGCACAGTTTGCTGATGGCCTGCCTGTGGAGCCTGTTGTTCGGGCTGGTTTATCTCCTGGCAACCAAAAACCGCCGGAATGCCCTGGTCGTAGGCGGGCTTGTCTTCAGCCATTGGGTTTTAGACTTCCTGGTGCATCGCCCGGATCTGGCTTTGTCCCCTTTCGGAACCGCCAAAGTGGGCCTGGGGCTGTGGAATTACCCGGCCTTTGAAATCATCCTTGAAACCGGGCTTTTTTTAACAGGTTTATACTTCTATTTAACGGCCCGGCAGCCTGAAAGGAAAATCGTATTTTGGTCATTAATCGGGTTTCTGCTTATTATCCATGTTGCCAATTTGGCGGGTCCTCCACCTCCGAGTGAGGCGGCGGTAACCTGGTCGGCGAACCTGATGTGGATCTTCGTGGTCTGGGCCTGGTGGGCCGAGAAAAAGAAACCCGAAACGGTCGACAATACCCAAAAAAAGGAAAAAGAAGGATGATCGTATCGCACCCATATAGTTTAAATCCGTAAAGAATAATCCGGCTACCCATGCTCCGCTTCTTCCGACAAATCCGCCAACGCCTGCTAGCTGAAAACAGGGTAAGCCGGTACCTCCTTTATGCCCTGGGCGAAATCCTCTTGGTCATGATCGGCATCCTCATCGCGCTTCAGGTCAATACCTGGAACGAAGAGCAAAAAAGTCACGACAAAAAAAAGGCCCTGCTTAAGGCGCTTTCGGTTGAATTCAATGAGAACCTCAAACAGCTCGACAGCGTAATTTACTTCAACACACGGGTGGTGCGGGCCACGCGAAAATTTTTAGGCCTGACCCTGGAGCAGGCGAAGCAGGTCCCAGATGATTCCTTGCGGATATGGCTGGCTGTAACCGGTTACCTCTGGACATTTGACCCCCAAAACGGGGCGCTCCGATCGGGGATTTCCTCGGGAGATGTACACCTGATACAGAACGATACCCTCATTAACCTGCTTTTCAGCTGGCAGGATGTGGTCGCAGACGCCTCTGAAAATGAGGAGCGCCATATCAATGCGTGGCTCGATAATGACGATCCGGTAATGGCCCCGCATGTTCGTAGAGTCGATTACAACACCTGGTTCTACGATTCCAGCAAAAGCAAATTTGTTTCGGATTATCAGGCCCTGGTAGTCGACCCGTTATTTGAAGACTTCCTGGCTGAAAGATATGGCCATATCCTGGATGCGCAAAAGGAACTCGAGATCGTGCGCAGGCAGAATATCCAGATATCACAGCTGATAGCCCGAGAACTAAGTCCTAAACCATGATCCGCTTCTTCCGACAAATCCGCCAACGCCTGCTGTCAGGTAACCGGACCAGCCAATACCTGCTGTATGCCCTGGGGGAAATCGTGCTGGTGATGATCGGCATTTTGCTCGCCCTGCAGGTAAACAACTGGAACGAAGCGCGCAAAGCCAGGGCCTTTCTTGATTTCAGCCTGCAGGAGATCCACTCCGATCTGAAATCAGACCTGAATTTGATTTACGGGGGTATTGAACCAAGGCTGCGAATGAGGGTGCAGGGCTCCGAACGCCTGTATAACATGATACTGGAGGAACGAAGGCCGGAAGACTCCGTGTTCCTGGACGCATACCGTCAAATGAAAATGAGTTTCCTGCTCACAGCCACCACAGAATCCTATCAATCGCTGAAGGAGCGCGGCCTGGAAATAATCCAGGACAAGAGTCTGCGTAATTCCTTGCTTAATTTTTATGAAATTGGGCTTCCCCGGTCGCACACCTTCATTACGGCCCATGACGAAAGGATTCGTGACCAGACAACAGAACTCGAAGAGGCGGTATTCGTACTCGAGGTCCGCAAATCAGATCAGGGAAAACCGGTCCATGTTCAGATACCTATTTCCGAAGACTATATCCACCACCAGGCCATGCATCGGATCTTACTTCTGAATACCCAAGACACCCGTCAAAAACGGTACCGGTTGAGAAACCTGAAAAAGGGATACTATGCAACCCTCGACATCCTGGAAGAGGAATTGACCCGGCGCTCCCTGCCTTACACTCCATTCGACTCCACGGCCATAAAACCCGATTTCTGATGCTCCGATTCTTTCGCACCCTCCGCCGGCGCCTGCTCACTGAAAACCGCGTGAGCAAATACCTGCTCTATGCCATTGGGGAAATCATTTTAGTCGTTTTAGGAATCCTGATCGCATTACAGGTGAATAACTGGAACGAGGGCAAGCGGGAACAGCAGCAAGCCAATGTCTTCCGGGACAAACTGGTCCGCGACATGGTACAGGACACCCTGAAAATTAATGAGATCCTGGAGTATCGAAGGGGAGTTAGCAACAATATCAGGGACTATTTCGATTTCTTTGATGCCGGGGGTCAGTCACCAGCCACCCTTATCGATTCGGCGCGGCACGTGAAATGGACCCTTTTCCGGTACCTGCCACAGAATTTTACCTTTCGGGATATGCAAGCCACAGGGACGACCTCCCTCCTATCGGAGGCAGAACGGGAAAGACTTTTGGACCTGGCCAATGCCCAGGATTTCTTAATACAGATCATAGACAAACAAATAGAGGAAATTCTTGAGGAAATCCACAAACGGGACGCGTACCTGGGAGATCACAGCACCCGGACCAACTTTTTTGAAACCATGGGTACGCCCCTTACCCCCGAGGCGGCCCTGAAGGGGTTGCTGCACCAACACAATGCCTTTACCGAACTCATCGAGCTGAATGAAATCATGGACGGGTTTGCCATCTCCATCAAGGCAAAGTCCCGCAACCTTATCCAATTGCTAACTGAAAACATGGCCGAATGATCCGCTTCTTCCGCACCATACGCCAACGCCTGCTCACCGAAAACCGCGTGAGCAAATACCTGCTCTATGCCATTGGCGAGATCCTGCTGGTGGTGGTCGGCATCTTGTTGGCCCTGCAGATCAATACCTGGAACGAAGGCAGGAAAGACCGCCTTTACGAGCGTAAAATGCTGGGGGAGCTCCTGGAAGACATGAAGCTCGATACGGCCATCCTGAACATCCAGTTCCGCCGAATCGACCGGTTCAGTCAAACCCTGGACCTGCTGGACGCCCAACCTGGTTCCTGGGATGAACTCGACTCACAGTCGATCCAGTTGTTCGGCGGAGTCTATTTTGTCCAGAACACCAAGGCCGTTGAATCCCTGAAGGCCAGCAGCGTGCAGGTCCCGTTTGACGACGGCCTGCGGAAGCAGATCAATGCCCATTATCACAACGCCCGGTTCTATCTGGACCTCCTTGCCATGGAAGACAAGAATTTTTTTGAATTCCGGTCTATCCCGCTCCAGAAATCCCAGTTCAAAGTAGAGAGAGACACTGGTTCTGAAGGCTTCGACATCAAAATAAGCCCCTTGGATTTCCAGGCCACCATGAACTCACAGGAATTCAAAGATTACCAGTTGCTGCGCCGGGGACGGGTAAACCGGTGGTCCTGGGCCTATGAACGGATTTACGCCTCAACGCTGGAATGCATGGATTCCATTGAATCCTATCTGAAAACGGTGCCTTGAGGATTTCAAAAATTTCCTGACTGCCTCCAGGACTAATCCCTGGTGAAATCAGAGGCGCTTTCCCAAAAGAAGGAAATAGACAGTACTCCAGCACTTTATTTGTAACAGAACCGGCCCACAATCGTCCTAAAAATAGACCCGCGACATCCATGCCTGATGGGCCCCAATTAAATACCTGACCGATGACCCCCTCCATACCAAAACCCCTGAAATTTCACTGGGCCTTCCTGATTTTCGGAACCGGCGCCCTGCTCTTTTTCGGCAACGAACGGTTCGTGCTTCCGGCCCTGGCGGCCCAGGGCGTTCACAAGGCCGTTCTTTTCTGTGTTATGGCCATTCCTCACATCCTCTTCTTTGCCGGGGCGCTGCTCGGCTACCGCCTGGAGGGGAATCGATGGAACTGGGCTGATTTCAGGGCACGGTTCCGGTACCGGCCCATCCGGGGAAAGATGTGGTTATGGATGCCCCTGATCGTGTTGGTCGACATCGGCCTGTACCTGGCGGTGTACCAGCTGGCTTTCCCTATCGTCAAGGCTGTGCACGATGCCTATCCTTCCCCGGCCATCGTGGGCGAAATTATGGGCGACGGCACCACGTTTGCCGGGTTTGCCACCGCCGGCAACTGGGGACTCGTCTTCCTGTTCCTGTTCTACTATTTTTTCAACATATTGGGCGAGGAATTCCTGTGGCGCGGCTACCTGTTCCCCCGGCAGGAATTGCAGCACGGGAAATATACCTGGATCGTACACGGCCTGCTGTGGACCTTTTTCCACCTCTTTGCCCCCTACAATGCCCTGATGGTGCTCCCCGGGGCCCTCTTTATGTCGTATGTGGTGCAGCGCACCCAGAACAACACCCTGTTCCTGATATCCCACGCGGTAATGAATGGCATACCACTGGTGATGCTGGTGGGGAATATTATCGGGTAGCAGTTCAACATTCCCTCTGTTGGTTCCTTTTTCGTAATTTGATGGGGAGTTCCGACCGTTTCCCATGATCCGATTCTTTCGACATCTCCGCCAACGCCTGCTTGCCGAGAACCGCTTCAGCCGCTACCTGGTCTACGCCATTGGGGAAATCGTGCTGGTCATGATCGGGATACTGCTGGCTTTGCAGGTCAATACCTGGAATGAAAACCGGAAAGACCAAAAGGAAGCCCTGCGCCTGATGGCCGACCTGCAGGACGAAGTGGCCCTGGCCCTGGAAGACCGGGAAAACTATATCCAGCAGAATGAATATGTGGCTTCCCTGATGGGCTCAGTACTCAATAAATTATTTTCGGAGGCGCCGGAGGATTTGACTCAAGAGGAATGCGGGTCCATCCTGACATCCCATACCATTCGCTGGGCTCCCTATAACCCCTCCACCCTGGAGGAACTGGTGTCGACGGGGAAGATCTCCATACTAGCCGACCTACCCCTGCGCAAAGCCCTGCTGGATTTCAGGAACCTGGCGGGCAGCAACCGGGAATGGCTGAACAAAGTCATATTTGAGGCCAATGTGCTGGTGGACAAGTATCCCACGCTGATCATCAGGAACTGGAATCCGGAAAGGCAACGGTCCGATCTGGACTGCCGGGTTGAAGCCATGCGCGAAGACAAATTCTTCCTGGCGCAGCTTCAGAGCAACAAAGGCCGCTGGGGTTCGCCCCTTCAGGCTGCCAAAAAAGAATTAGAGGTCCTGGAGCGCATCCGGGATTATCTTAAGGCCGAGTAAACGCTGGGGTTGGAGCAATTACTCCCCCTTCCACCCGGGGCCCAGCACTACGCGCCCCGGGGTGGCGCCGGTGTGCTCCCCGTTCTGGAGCACCTGGGTGCCGTTTACAAACACGTGCTTCATGCCGGTGGCGAACTGGTGGGGCTCTTCAAAGGTGGCGTGGTCAATGATGGTGGCCGGGTCGAACACCACCACATCGGCGAAATAGCCCGGTTTGAGTGCTCCACGCCCTTTGATTTTCAGGTTGGTGGCCGGCAGGGTGGTGAGGCGGTAAACGGCTTCCTCCAGGGAAATAATGCCTTCCTCCCGCACGTACTTGCCCAGCAGGCGGGCAAAATTCCCATAGGCCCGGGGGTGCTCGCTGCTGTTCAGGAAGATGCCTTCCGGGGCCAGGGAAGCGGCATCGGAACCAAAGCTCATGTAGGGCAGGGCAATTTGCTTGCGCACGTTTTCTTCCGACATCAAAAAGTACACCGTGCCCACCCGGCTGCCGTCGCGGATCACCAGCTCGATGGCGGTTTCCTCGGGCGACAACCCATAGTGCTCCGAGACCTCCTTCAGGGTCTTGCCGGTGTGGTACCGCAGGCTGTCGGCCCGGAACTCGACCAGCAAGATCTTGTCGGGGCCCTCGGCTGCCTGCATCAGGTTTTCCCATTCCCTGGTGGGGGTGCGCATCTCCTCGATCACCTTCTTGCGGATGGCCGGGTCTTTCAGGCGTTCGGCCCACTTTTCGTACCCGCCCTCCTGCACCCAGGGCGGCATGGAGGCGTCAAGGCCGGTAGCCCCGGCCGTGTAGGTGTACATATCGGTAGTAATGGCCAGCCCGGCAGCCCGGGCCGAATCGATCTTGGCCACCGCCGCGTCGAACTTGCCCCAGTTGGCCTTCCCGCTCATCTTCAGGTGGTAGATCTCGGCGGGAACGTTGGCCTCTTTGGCAATGCGGATGAGCTCGTCCATACTCTCGAGCAACCGTCCCCCCTCGCTGCGCATGTGGGAAATATACATGCCGCCGTATTCAGAAGCTACTTTATTGAGTTCGATGAGCTCTTCGGTGCTCGAATAAAAAGCAGGGGCGTAAATCAAAGATGAACCTATGCCCAAAGCCCCTTGTTCCATCGCCTGGCGGGTGAGCCGGCGCATGGTGTCGAGCTCGGCTTCGGTAGGCGTCCGGTTTTCGTACCCCACCGTATACACGCGCAGGGTGGTGGCCCCCACAAAGGAAGCCACATTAGTGGAAATGCCCCTGCCGGCCAGCCAGTCGAGCCCGCCCTTGAGGGTACTCCAGGTAATGTCGTATTTCAGGTCGGTCTGGTAGGCTTCGGCTTCCTTGCGCATGGCCTCATTTACCGGCCCTACGGAGCTGCCCTCCCCGAATACCTCGAGGGTTACGCCCTGCCGGATGTCGCTTTGCGATTTCCCGTCGACGATGAGCGAATAGGGCGCCCAGCTGAGCATGTTGATAAAGCCCGGGGCCACGGCCATTCCCGTGGCATCGACTTCGATGGCCCCCTCAGCGTCGCCCAGTTGCCCGATGGCTGCAATGGTATCGGCATTGATGGCAATATCGCCCGTGTAGGAAGCCTGGCC
Source organism: Robiginitalea sp. (assembly GCA_024642005.1). Classification (GTDB taxonomy): domain Bacteria; phylum Bacteroidota; class Bacteroidia; order Flavobacteriales; family Flavobacteriaceae; genus Robiginitalea. The sequence goes on from JAHECA010000033.1 coordinate 29,520, forward strand.
GGAGCCATCCAAAATCCGGCCATTGCGGATAATTAGGTCGTATTGGGCGGGAGTCGAACAGGCCAGCAGCAAGAGCAGGGAAAGGCCGGAATACAGGATTGGTTTCAAGGTCGGTGGCATTAGGTTTTCACCAAGGTAGCGAATAAATCCCCACCATTCCATGGCATGGGGTACAAATGACCGATGGGTTTGTTTCCGGCTAAAACTGTAACATTTTAGGCTTTCATTCGTCTTTAAAACAAGAAATCAAACCATTAGATCCGCCATGACTGCCAACCCATTTGCTACATACCGGCTCATTTTCCTGATCGGATTCTGCGTATTGGGCGCGATCGCTGCCCTGGCTTAGCCCGGGTTTGTGAAACACAGCCTTCAGACCATTCCATTTCCCCGGAACGCTTACATTGACGCCTTTTTCGTAATTTGATCGGGCAACCAACCAAAGCCCGTGATCCGATTCTTCCGTTCGCTCCGCCAACGCCTGCTCACCGAAAACCGGGTGAGCAAATACCTGCTGTATGCCGTGGGCGAGGTTGTCCTGGTAGTGATCGGGATCCTGCTGGCCCTGCAAATCAACACCTGGAACGAAGACCGAAAAGAGCGGGCCCTGGAGCGGAAGGTCCTGCATGCGATCTACAAAAGCATTGAAAGGGATACAAGTTCCCTGACAGTGGAATACCAGGACTTCCTAGGGGTGCTCGACGCCGCGCGACTGATCAAGGAAAGGCTCGATTCCGACGCACCCTACGAGACCCGGCTAGACACCGCCTTCGCCCTGATTTCAAACATAAACGTGATTGAGAACAATTACACGGCCTTTGACCGACTGGAAAGCATCGGGGTAGACCTGGTTAAAAACGACAGTCTTCGAAATAAATTGGTCCGTTTTTACGATCATTCCCGCTACCTGAAACGTGTCGAACTTTACTATGAAAACTCAAAATATTTCAGGACGGTCATTTACCCGAAATACTTCAAGTCATTCCAACACAGCCGCGAGGCCAAACCCGTCGATTTTGAAGCGCTGAAACAGGCCAATGACTTCCGAATTGCGCTTGATTACACCATCAACGATGCCCAGTTTTACCTGTTTTGGTCCAATCACCGGAAAGAAGACGCCAGAGAACTTCTTGAAGAATTGAAGGCGTATCTTGAGGATGAATTGCAGCCTACCCCGGAACCTTATGATATGTCCGAATCATGATCCGCTTCTTCCGCACCCTCCGCCAAAGCCTGCTCGCCGAAAACCGGGTGAGCAAATACCTGCTCTACGCCGTGGGGGAGATCGTCTTGGTGATCCTCGGGATATTGATCGCCCTGCAGGTGAACAACTGGCGGGAAGACCTGAAATCCAATAGGTATGAACGAAGTATCCTGAAGGAGATCCGAAACAGCCTGCTCGATGGAATCCCCGACAGTAAAGCCATTGGTGAAAGAGCGCGGAGGACCACCGAGGGGGCCCTGCGAATGGCCCGCCATCTCAACGGGGTTAGGCTTCCTGAAGATTCCCTGTACCTGCTGATCGACAGGCTCCGGTTCCGTCGGATCTACCAATACAACTCGGGGCCCTACGAATCGCTGAAGTCGGCCGGGATCGAGCGGATATCGAATGATTCCCTGCGTTTTGAGCTGATTGCCCTGTATGATGACCTTTTACCGGCAGCCGATGAACTCCTCAATGAGGTATTGCGGGAACGGATATCCGACAACGAGGAAAGGTATCGGGAACTCTTCCCACCTTCCGGCCTGGATGTAACCCCCGGGGGCTCCTTGGAATACCGCATCGAAATATCGGATGAGACCCTGAAATCTTCCCTGTTCCGCCAATTCGTGTTCGAGGCATCGGTCAATTCACAATTGATGGAGGGAATGATGGACGATCTTGTAACACGAATGGAGCGGGTCAATGCCCTCATCGAAGATGAACTTAACCTCCCCTGATATGCTCCGCTTCTTCCGCACCTTACGTCAACGCCTCCTCGCCGAAAACCGCGTGAGCCGGTACCTGCTATATGCCGTAGGAGAAATCCTGCTTGTAGTAATCGGAATATTGCTGGCCCTGCAGATCAATGCCTGGAACGACGTGCGCCTCGAACGGAAAGCCTCCCTGGCTTTCTATGCCAATACCCGGCAACAACTCCTGGAAGACCGTCGGAACATCGTGGAGCAAATCGCATATAATAACCAGTTTACCGAACAGTTCACCATTGCCATAGAATTGATTGGCCGGGGCGATCGCAAGGAAGCAGACAGTTTGGCCACCATTGCAGTCAACCTCATGGATTACTCCGATTTTGACCGGCAGGGCAACATTTATGAGACCATGGTCAATAGCGGCGACATCCGGTTGATTCAAAATCCGGAAATCAAGGAAGAGCTCCGAAGCATTGAGGAGACCTACCTGTATATAAACCGGATGGAATCAATACACCTGGAGGCCATCATGAAGATAATGTCAGAGCATCTGATCCAGGCCGTAAATTTCACCTCCGGAAAGGCTATCGATGCCGATCTTCTGTTAGGAGAACCTTTTCAGAACCTTTTTGCCATTGCCCTGAATCTGATCCGGGAAAAAGATGCAGTCTACCATCGTTGTCTCCGCGAAATCGACGGAATCGTTGCCCATATTGAAAATGAGATAGCCTCCATCCAAACTCACTGATGATGCTCCGCTTTTTCCGCACCTTACGCCAACGCCTGCTCGCCGAAAACCGGGTGAGCAAATACCTGCTTTATGCCGTGGGGGAAATCGTGCTGGTCGTAGTCGGAATTTTGATAGCATTGCAACTGGACGACCTGAAAGAGAAGCGGAAAACAGATGAACAGGAAACCAAACTGCTCCTGGAACTCGTGAATAACCTGGAATCCAACTTGACGGTTCTTGAAGAGTCCAATGGAGCAAGCCGGAGAATGACACGGAGTGCTGACATTGTGCTGGACCATTTTGAAAACCAAAAGAGCAGTGACTCGCTAAGGGAATACTTATTGTCCAATGTTTATTTAAGAACATTGGACCTGTCCTACGCTACTTTTGAAACGATAAAGAACATAGGTTTTGACATTATAAAGAAGGATGAACTGCGACTTGAAATAATCGAACTCTTTGAAATTAGTTACGCACATCGCCTAACTTCCATGAAGGAAGTGAACCCTGTCTTTTTTCAACAATTCTTAAGTTGGAAATTAAGGTCAAAAAATGACTTGAATGATATACTATATGCTATCCCTAACGAAAATGATGAAGACCTAATTTTTATAAAAAACTATCTGATTGCAATGAAAAGCTGGGAACATGATGGTGCCGAAAACAATAACAGACTTATCCAGAAAACAACCAATCTAATAAATCACATTGAAAGTTACCTGGCTGAGAAAGGTTAAGCCAGTCGAAATAACGCTTCATATTATTCTGCCTAAATGATCCGCTTCTTCCGCACCTTACGCCAACGCCTGCTCGCCGAAAACCGCGTGAGCAAATACCTGCTGTATGCCGCAGGGGAGATTGTACTGGTGGTGATCGGAATCTTGATAGCCCTTCAGGTGAATAACTGGAACGAGGCCCGCAAGTTGCGGAACAAGGAATACGAAACTTTAAGGCGACTGGAAGGCGAGTTTTTGGAAAACCACGAGAAGTTAGACAGTATTTACCTGGCGCACAAAGAAATAAACAGATGCCTCAGGGCCCTGATGGCAGCCTTGGGACCAAACCCGAAACCCATCGCTTCTGATTCTTTGGATACATACATGAAGGAGCTTTCACATATTCCCATTTACAAACCGCTATCGGCTTCTGTAAACTCCCTGCTGACTACCGGAAATTTAGGGATTATCTCCAATGACACTTTACGCCTGAAGATCAGCCGGTGGCCTGAGCAACTGGCTGATTATCAATACGAAGCGGACATTAATTATGACCTCTATAATTTTCAGATATTGCCTTATTTGGCCACACAATATCTATATCGAAACACACAAATTGATGCCGGAAAAGGAGATGCCGGAAAAAGCAACTTCTTCTTAAATACACAAAAATTGCTTTCCGATTCGACCCTGGAAAACCTTGCAGAATTAAAGCGTGTAGATTCTGAAAGCCTCGAAATAGACGCTAGGGAATTAATTCATGCTCAAATGGAAATCCTTGATTTGATACGCGAAGAACTGCTTAAATTTAACTGAATCTATGATCCGCTTCTTCCGCACCTTGCGCCAAAATCTCCTCGCCGAAAACAGGCTGGGCCGGTACTTGCTTTATGGCATCGGGGAGATCGTGTTGGTGGTGATCGGAATTTTGATTGCCCTGCAGATCAATACCTGGAATGAAAATCGGAACAGGCAAAAACTCAAGGCCTCCTATCAGACATCCCTGATAAATGACCTTTCTTTGGATACACTCATACTGGGAAGGATGATCGATGAAAACAATCGTTTCTTAAACACCCTGAGCCTGCAGAGGCAACGAATCCTGGGGCCGCAAACTCCGTTCGACACGTTGGTTAAAATCGTGAGAGACGAATTCGATCCGGAATTGAACACACGATTTAAATACCATAGAAATACCTTGAACACCCTGATTGCCTCGGGCAATATTGATCTTTTTGCGAAAGAACTGAATGACCGGCTTATGACCCTGATCTCCGACCAGGACCAGGAACGTGAGAATGCCAACTATTATCTGGATATCTATTCAAGAAAAATATCGCGGTTTACCGATGATTTTCCGGTTAGCCGGCATCAAAATTCAAGTATCGTAAATGCATTATGGGCCGATGTTGATAACAAAAAGTTGGCTTCCGGTTTCATAAGCCTAACTGACATCAAGGGTTTCGCCCATTATAAGTTTATAGACGAAATTGAAAAAATAAAGGCACAAACCATCCTTTTGTTGGAACAGCTGAATACAACCGATTAGCTGCCCGATGGCTCTGATCAAAGATTTAGTAACCCCTTTTATTCCTTCCATGATCCGCTTCTTCCGCACCTTACGCCATCGCCTGCTCACCGAAAATCGCGTCAGCAAATACCTGTTGTATGCGGTGGGGGAGATTGTACTGGTGGTCATCGGGATTTTGATTGCCCTGCAAAT
>JAHECA010000048.1 GCA_024642005.1 Robiginitalea sp.
ACGCCCGACGACCCGAGCGACGACACGGTAACCTATACCCCTGATACCGACTTCACGGGCAACGACAGTTTTGGTTACGAGCTTTGCGATGGCTCAGGCCATTGTGATACGGCAACCGTGCGCGTCGAGGTAAAACCCGGCATTGATTCCATTGTCGTTTTTGAGCTGATAACGCCCAACCAGGACGGCCGGAACGACTTCCTCTTTATTCAGAATGTGGACAAGGCCCTGAACAATTCATTGAAAATCTATAACCGCTGGGGAGTTGCAGTGTATGAGGGTATTAATTACAACAATCAGAACAATGTCTTCGATGGCAGGTCCAGAGGCCGTTCAACCCTGATGGCTTCCGATTACCTGCCTACTGGGGTATATTTCTATATTTTTGAATTCGAATTGAACCAAAAGAAGACCACACAAAGCGGGTATTTGTACGTCGGCAATAAATAATGAAGATGCGCACAACAACACGACTGATATTCTGGTGTTTCCTGAGCCTGGGGGCGGTTACGACCTTCGCCCAGCAAGATGCCCAGTACACCCAGTATATGTATAACACCATGAGTGTGAACCCTGCCTATGCCGGTTCGCGCGGGCAATTGAGCCTGGCAGCGCTGTACCGCTCGCAATGGGTCGGCCTGGAAGGCTCCCCCAAGACGTTTACGCTCAACCTGCATTCGCCCATCAGGAACTCTCGGGTGGGCTATGGTATTTCTGTGGTAAACGACAACATCGGCGACGGGGTGGTGCAGGAAACGAATATCGATGCGGTGGTCTCTTATACCATAGACGTATCGCAGGAAGCCAAGCTTTCTTTCGGCCTGAAGGGCGGGGGGAATTTATTGAGCCTTGACTTCAGCGGCCTGCTGAAGTATCAGGATGAATTGGTGGATGCCGACAATATCGACAACAAGTTCACCCCGAACTTTGGCCTGGGGGTGTATTACCACACCGATCGCTTCTACGCCGGCCTTTCGGCTCCCAACTTGCTGGAATCAAAACACTTTAATAATTCTGCCGGCAGTGAGAACAATTTCTTGTCGGTAGACCGCATCAACTTTTACATGATTACCGGCTATGTATTTGACCTGAACAGCGAGCTCAAATTCAAACCGGCACTCCTGACCAAAGTGGTGAGCGGGGCGCCCCTGCAACTCGATATGTCAGGCACCTTCCTGTATAACGAGAAATTTTCATTCGGGGCTGCTTATCGATGGGATGCGGCCCTTAGCGCCCTGCTCGGGTTTCAGCTCAACGAACAGCTTATGATCGGCCTGGCCTACGACCGTGAGACTACGGAGCTGGGTGGAACCCGTTTTAACGACGGTTCCATCGAGCTGTTTCTCCGCTGGGAACTTGTGAAGTCGTACGGACGGCTTGTTTCACCGCGCTTCTTCTAAACCCTGAGTACCATGAAGTATACCCGTTCGCTCCTCCTCGTCCTGCTCCTGGCAAGCAGCCTGCTTCAGGCTCAGCAACAGCAGCTCCACCGGGCCAACCAAGCCTATGAGGCCTATGCCTTTAAACCGGCCCAGGATATCTACCGGAAAGTACTTGACCGTGGTTTTGAATCGGCCGACCTGTACAAGCGACTTGGAAATGCGTATTACTTCAATGCCGAGTATGCTGAGGCCGCAAACATGTACGACAGCCTGATTGTCAAATACGAGTCAGAAGCCGGGGCCGACTATTTTTTCCGGTTTGCCCAGGCATTGCGCAGCACCGGAAACAACCAGCTGGCCGACTCCATCATGGGGCGCTTTGCAGCCATGAGCCGGAACCTGGCCGATGCCCGGGCGACAATGTTTGAGGATGACCGCGATTATATGGCAGAGATCGAAGCCAATTCGGAGCGGTATGCCATGGACACCTTCCAATTTAATTCCAGGTATTCCGACTTTGCACCGGCATTTTACAAAACCGGCATGCTCTTTTCGTCAGACCGGGACACGGGCAACCTGGCGCGCTACAGGCACACCTGGAACCAGCGCGATTTTTTGGATTTGTACGAGGTAAATGCAGACAGCGCTTCCAGGGGCACGCCTGTCAAGCTGAACGGTGTAAACACGCGCTATCATGAATCGACTTCTGTAGTAAGCCCAGACGGATCGACCCTGTATTTCACCCGCACCAACCTGGTTAACGAGAAACGGGCCGCCGACGAAGAAGGTGTGGTGCGGCTCAAGATTTACCGGGCCCGCCTTATTGACGGGGTATGGGGTGAGATCGAAGACCTCCCGTTCAACAACGACAGCTACTCCGTGGCACATCCGGCCCTCAGCCCCGACGGCAAGGTGCTGTATTTCGCCTCAGACATGACCGGTAGCCGGGGGCAATCAGACCTGTGGCGGGTGGTAATCAAAGACGACGGCACTTTCAGCTCCCCTGAAAACCTCGGTCCGAAAATCAATACAGAAGCCCGTGAGACGTTCCCGTTTGTTACCTCTGACACCACCCTGTACTTCGCTTCCGACGGGCATCCCGGCCTTGGGGGGCTGGACATTTTTGCTGTCAAACTGGCTTACCTGTCTTTCGAGGGGAAAGTATTGAATGTCGGCAGGCCTGTAAACTCGGCCATGGATGACTTCACCTATATCATTTCGGACTCCACCAAAAGAGGCTTTTTCGCTTCGAACCGGCCCGGGGGCGAGGGCGACGACGACATCTACAGTTTCCTGGAGACACGGCCGTTGGAGTTTGACTGCGTCCAGGCCATTACCGGCACCGTACGCGATAAAATTACCAATGAGTTGCTGGTGGGTGCCACTGTGCGGGTCATTGACGAGAACAACAACGAAATTGGCTCGGCCATTACCGACGGCGAGGGCAAGTACAAAATTACCCTCGACTGCAACCAGGGCAATTTCGTGAGGGCCTCCCGCGAGGGCTACATCCCTTCTGAAGAGTACCTGCCAGCCTCTGACGGCAAACCCCGCATCATGGACTTTTACCTGGAACCCGAAACTATAATGGCAGGCTATGGAGACGACCTTGCCAAGTTGCTGCAGCTAAGCACCATATACTTCGACTTCGACAAGTGGAACATCCGCCCCGATGCGGAGATTGAAATCCAAAAGGTGATAGCGGCCATGGAGAAATACCCCAGCCTGAAGATCAAGGTGAATTCGCATACCGACAGCCGAGGCCCGGATGCCTATAACCTGTATCTGTCTCAGAAGCGGGCCGAGGCCACCGTGCGGTATATGGTCTCGAAAGGGATCGCAGCCGAGCGGGTTACCGGAGAAGGATTTGGCGAAACGCGCCTGATTAACGGTTGCGCAAACGGGGTGCGCTGCTCCGACGCCGACCACGAGATGAACCGCCGTTCGGAGTTTATCATTCTTGAATAAAGTCAGATTCCTCCTACTTTGGAATCGATTGATTTCAGGGGGCTGATCGACCAGTTGCACGGTCAGGAAAATGTAATTCCGGGTCTGTAAACTGCATTTATCGTGGGGTTTACCCGGCTTTAACGGCACTTCACAACAAAAGTTTAACGCGGCCAGGGCACTCGGCTATATTTGTTTGCGTGGATTAGTATGGCGTAGTATGCCTACCCGCAAATAGCCGACATGCAGCAATTTTCACTGAAAAAAATAGTGCCGCTTTTCTTCTTGCTTTTGCTTTTCCCATTGTTGGGGCAGGCACAACAAACCTTTTTGGACCAGTTCGGAACCGCCTCGTACAGCAATAACAATGGCTCGCAGAATTTCAGTTCCGGCTGGAGCGAACACGGCGACGACAATTCACCCTCAGGGGGAACCATGCAGATCACCGGAGGGTACCTGCGATTTCGCAATATCGACGGCGATTGGATTGAGCGCTCCCTTAACCTTTCCGGGGCAAGCTCGGTTACCCTGACCCTGGATTATGACGCTACGGCCCGTGGAGGGGAATCGCTGGGTGTATATCTTTGGGATGGAAGCAACTACATCATGGTGGCAGACATCAACACCAATGCCACCGGGACGATAACCTATAACCTGCCTGCCACCTATATCCGTGCCAATGCGGCCATTTCTTTTGGCTCTTCCAGCGGCAACTGGGGAAACAGCGACGAAATCAGGGTAGACAATGTCCGTTTCACGGTGTCCTATGCGCCCTTTCTCTCCATTAACGACGTTACGGTAAACGAAAACGGCGGTACGGCAACCTTTACCGTAACGCATATAGGTCTTAATGCTTCCGGGCCATTCACGGTGAACTACAGCAGCACCAATGGCACTGCCACAGCCGGGACCGATTATTCAGCTGTTAGCGGAACCCTCAGTTTTAATGGAATTGTGGGCGATACCGAACAGGTTGTTGTCCCCATCCTAAACGACACCGATTTTGAAAGTGCCGAAACATTTATACTGCAATTATCTGGGGTTTCCAATGGAAGCGTCATTATTACCGATACGGGCACCGGCACCATAAACGATGATGAAATCGTTTTGGGCAATACCCCCCTCGCCTTATTTCGCGGATTTGACGGTTATATGGACTATACCTCCACAGCGGGCACACTTCGGACCCAGCCAAACAGCATTGACCCTTGTTCCATTACCACGTCGTCCTCGAATACCCTGAGTGCGCCCATCCCGGCAGGGGCAACCATTGAGGCGGCGTACCTGTACTGGGCCCATTCCAATGCAACCATGGATACCCAGGTTACCTTTGAAGGTACCACGGTCAATGCCGACATGGTGTATACAACAAGTTTTGTCGGGCGCAGTTTTTACGGGATGTTCAGCGATGTTACCAGCCTTGTGGCCAGCTTGCCGAACCCTTCCACGAACGTCTATGATTTTTCAGGCCTCAATGTGGACAACTCGGCAACCTATTGTGGCAGCACAGTGGTGCTGGGGGGGTGGACCCTGATGATCTTCTATTCCCACCCGAGCCTGCCGGCTGCATCCATTAACTTATACCAGGGTTTTGACGGAAACCAGAATTCCTCATCGACTTTTACCTTAAGTGGCTTCTATGCCATTGGCTCTGTGGGGGCGAAAACCTCGGCCCTCTCCTGGGAAGGTGATCCAAACCTGGCCAACAGCGAATCCCTGCAGTTTACCACCCCCCTGTCGGGAACGCGAAACCTGACCGGTGACGGCGACAATGACGGAATTTCAGCCAATAACCCCTTTAATTCCACCCACTTTGACAATACGGTTCTACCCAATGTCAACAATACCGCTTCACATGGGGTAGACCTCGATACGTACGATGTTTCCGCATACATTCTTCCCGGGGAAAACTCGGCCACCACCCAGGTGAATGTGGGGCAGGATTATGTGATCATGAATGCCGTGGTTTTGAAAGTACCTTCCAACCTCATTACGGGCCGCGTATTTGAAGACCTGAGTTACGGAGGGGGAGCAGGGCGCAATTATGCCGCTTCTTCGGGAGTGGGGATACCCGGTGTTTCCGTTGAACTCTATGACAATTTGGGGGCATTGGTAGATACGCAAACAACCGATAACGCGGGTATTTACGTATTTGCCGGCATGGTCGATGGGGCCTATTCGGTGCGTGTGGTCAATGAGAGCATTCGCTCTACGCGAGGCGGCGGCAGCGGCTGTGTTTCCTGCCTTCCGGTACAAACGTATAAATCTGACTACGCTGCCAGTACCGTTATCCCGAACACCAATCAGGTGGGGGGCAACGACCCTTCGGCCACTGATCCCGGGGCCGGAATCCTGACCGGGGCCCAGAGCGTGGGTACGGTAACCATAGTCAGCGAAGGGGCTGCCGGGATCGATTTCGGATTTAACTTCAATACCATTGTCAACACGAACGAGGATGGACAGGGTTCCCTGGAACAGTTTGTGATCAATGCCAACAACCTGGACGAAACAGGGCTTGATATCGAGGCAAACAGCCTTTTCGACCCCGGGGTAGGGGAGGACGTTTCCATCTTCATGATCCCTCCCACCGGAGATCCGCTCGGCAGGACTGCCGACGCCAACTACACAGGACAATATTTTGATCTCTACTTTCCCAACTCCCTGAACCCGACGGACCTCAGTTCCGACAACACCCATATCGACGGGCGTACGCAAACGGCATATGCCGGAGATACCAATTCCGGTACCATAGGTGCCGGAGGCAGTACTGTGGGAGTAAATTCAATCGCCCTGCCCGATTACGACCTTCCTGAAATCCAGATTCACCGCAATCAGGGAGACGTATTTGTAAACCAGGGGTCGGATAATGTAGTGCGGAATGTGGCCATCTTTGCCAACAACAACACAGCCATCCGCATCGATGGCGGATCGCTTACTGTGCGCAACAACCTGCTGGGGGTGGATGCCACGGGGTCCAATTCAGGGAATGCCGATACGGGCGTTGAAATCAACGGGGGGAACGGGACGATTACTGAAAATTATATCGCCACCACTACCGATCAGGGAATCTGGGTCCGCAATACCTCAGACCTTGATATCAGCTTAAACCAAATTACCGCGAACGGGACGGCCAACTGCGGCTTTAATATTGAAATTGACGGGGGCTCAGGGATAGTAATCCAACAAAACCTGATCGAAAATGCCGAAGCTGCGGGGATCGAAGCCGATGCGAGTGGCGGCGGACTTACCATCAGCCAGAATACCATTACCGCCTCCGGACAGGATACAGGATGCGACGGGGGCGAAGGCGGGGTTGCCATCCGGTTGGGAGGCAGTGGTTCCACCTTAATCGGGAACGTGATCTTTGCCAACGGCAATGCGGGGATTGTGGTTACTTCAGGCTCTGGAAATCAGATATCTCAAAACTCGATTTACGCCAACGGGACTACGGCCGATGCCCTCGGCATTGACCTGGATCCGGGAGGCGACCACGGCAACGGTGTTACCCTTAATGATGCCGGGGATGGAGACGGCGGTCCGAATGGGTTGTTGAATTTTCCGCTGATTGAATCCTCCTATATATCAGGAAATGAAATAGTTATAAAAGGCTGGACGCGACCCGGCACCACCCTGGAGTTCTTCCTCACTGATTTTAGTGAGGGAACTGCTGCCCAGGGCGATAACCAGCTCGGGAACAACCTCGACTACGGGGAAGGACAGGTGTATATTGGTGCCTCTGTGGAAGGATCGGGCTCCGACCTGGATGGTAACATGACAAATTACCTGGACGTGGATGGGAATACCGATACCACAAACCGGTTTGAATTCCACATAGCGCTGCCCCCGGGGATCATGTCGGGCGAATGGGTAACGGCCACCGCGACCCTGGCCAGTTCCACCTCGGAATTCGGGCCGATCACACAGATCAAGGTGCGCAGCGTGATATCCAACCGCCGGATTACCTACCGGGTGAACCCGGATTAAAGAAGCTGCCGCTGTTCGCTAGTGCCCTGAAGCACTACCAATGAACCAGGTTCGGCCCAACTGCTTCAATTCAGAAAAAACTTACAATACGTTTATCGATAAGAGCCCTGTTTTCAGGGCCTGATCGATAAAAAACAGGGCTAAAACAACGCGGTTTTTGCCGGGTTACTTCAAAAAGGAGCACCTATACTGTGCATTTTTACCAGTACACAACAATTATTTTCCCCCCCTTAACATCGGTCTAATTTTGTAAGGTGTTAAAATACTGTAAATGAAGCAGTATAGATTTTTGACAGCTACGAAGACCTAGAACTGAGTCCGATGAATGGTATAAAACGATCGACAAACGACACTAACAACTCCCCGATGGCAATCCCCGGCCCCGGAGAGCGGCCAGACTGTTTGACTTACGTACAGCGCCAGCATCGCTTCAGCGAAAACACCAACTCATTCTTGGGGGGCAAATCAGAAATGACCGGTTTCCATGTTGCTTCTCCAGAAAAACCAAGTACCATGAAAAAATACAGTGTACTGCTCTTCTTACTGCTGGTCTCGGCCCTCGGTTTCGCCCAAACCACGGTGAACCTGGCCGATCAGTGTAATTGCGAGGTCCTGAGCGGAACGGCCGTTTCCGCCCCGGGTGCCACCACCCCTTCGGGAGCAGATACGGGAGACATCTACGTAAATACCAACACGGGGACAATCTATTTCTGGGATGGAAATTCGTGGGAGCTTACCTCCTCCGACAGCAATACCACCAATTCCGCCATGGCGGTGGTGGGCCCGAACCTGGTGCTGACCGACAGCGACGGGAATACGGTAAACGTTCCTGTTGCCGATATCGTCGCTTCTGCAGTCGACACAAATACCACCAATTCCTCTGTAGCGGTGGTTGGCCCCAATTTGGTCATCACGGATTCTGACGGCAATACGGTTGGCGTTCCAATGGCCGATATTGCCGCAGCAACGGATACCAATACCACAAACGTTAGCCTGACAGAAGACGGGACAAACCTGAACCTGACCGACAGCGACGGCAATACAGTGAGCATCCTCCTCACCGACCTGGCTGCCGTACTCGACACGAATACAACCAACGCGAGTTTTGCCGTGGTGGGTACAGACCTCTTAATCACCGATACCGATGGCAATACAGTGAGTGTTCCCCTGGCAGATATTGCAGCTGTTGTAGATACCGACGACCAGACTGCAGCCGAGGTTACTTTCGACAATACCACCAGTGGCCTTGCCGCCACCGACGTGCAGGCAGCCATCGACGAGATCAACGCTTTGGCGGGCACCGTGTCATTGACCGACAACGGGGACGGCACTTACGATTTTACGGATGCAGCCGGGACGGTGACCACCATCACGGACACCTCCATCAGCACCCTGGCCG
>JAHECA010000011.1:0-61203 GCA_024642005.1 Robiginitalea sp.
AACGGTTTTGGCTATGAGTAGTTGCTAGGTTTAGTACTCAACTTTGTAAGTACAAACCAAGATGGAAATTCCTGCGGAATTTCCAAAGTTGGCGAGAACAAGCAATTACCTATAGCCACTGTTGTGCTTTCGTTATTTCAAGTTTTTTATCTCACTTTCTATTTGTTTAGAAATGTTCTGATATAAATCATTTGAGTTATTTGTCACATTCTCAATAAACCAATAATTCTGATTTTTCAGTGTCTTTAAAAAATACATGAACGCTTCATCTTTTTTTAACTGCCCATAGTCATTAGGAATCATTTCACTTTGTTGATTTTCAATTCTACCCGACCACATTTGATTAAAATGTTTACTAAATATTGTTCTTGAAGCATTATCCAAATTTTCTGAATATCGGTTAGTGAAATTTGTCGCCACATTTTCTGCATACCGATAATAACTAATAATATCAGACCTTAATTCCGCATTGGATATTAGATTTAGGTCTTTAGATTTTAGCGCTTCGTATGTTGAAAAATCATAAGATAAACCCCAATCAATAGCGATATTTCCAAAATGGTATTTTAAAGAATCTGTATAGGGTAGGTGGCTTTCCATGTAAGCTATCAAGAAATCCATAGACTTTCTTGCCTTATTGTAAACCTTCGTACTGCTGGAACGATAAATGGCATCTGCATCCAAACTTTCTTTGAAATCCAATAATATTTTTAATTCCTGAGTTTTTAGTCTTTGATTTTCGTTCCAATTATTAATCTGTACTGCTATTAAAATTCCAATGACGACAAGGATTATTTCACCAATTGCATATTTCAAATACTTTCCACTTTTTCCTTCTGAAAGTAAATTTTGTCTAATTCTTCTAAAGAATTTTATCATTGGTTAATAGGTTGTGTTAATCGAATAATCTCATTAATGTGATTTTCTATGGGTTCTTCCTCTATGGTATTAATAACATTTTGTAAAAAATTTCTTCGACTTATTATCATATTTTGATATTTTATGGTATTTCTGCTGGCCATATTCATTACTGTGTCTTTTTGTGTCATATCGAATGCATCCCTGAAATAAGGCATATAGAAGTCAGTCAAATAATCTATGTATACTTTTTCATCTTCTTGATAGTCGAGCAAGACATCTTTCCAAGAGACCAGGTATTTCTGTAAAATCTTATCTTGAATTAATTGAAGAGAATTTGAATTGACTGCCGATTCTACAGAGCTAGAATATGGACTATAGATGACGATATCTAAATCTAAGTTGTATTTCTTATAGGCTGCATACTTTAGCGTATCGCTATTCAAAGGAAACAAAGCAACCATTTTTTCCAAGGCATTAAGCCCTCGATAGTTAATAGCCTTTACAGAATCAAAACTCACTTTATTTTGGATAAAATCTCTGTGGATATTATCTAAAAGTTTACGCTCGCTAATGCGGTCTTTGCGTTCTTGATTCCAGTTGCTTACTTGTAATGCTAGAAGTATCCCAATCATGACCAGCACAATTTCACCAATAGCATATTTAAAATACTTTCCAGTTTTGTTTTCCGTCAGCAAGTTTTGTCTAATTCTTCTAAAGAATTTTATCATTGGTTAGCGGTTGGTTATAAAGAAGCACAACGGCTCCGGGCATGCACCGTTTCGGGAGCTTGTTTTACAACCTCCCGAACAAATTCCAAATTCCAAATTCCATCTTGGTACTTCGAATTTAGTAGATGGGATTTACCCCCTAAGGGGTTGGGTGTGCAAAACAAGCCGGAGACGGAATTATCGCCGGGAAGGTTTATAGCTAAAATTAGGAAAATTCTTCGGGCTGGTTGCTATGCCGGAATGGGGTATGCCCGTTGTTAGCTTTAGTTATTAATTTTTTGTTTGCGCCCCATACTGAAGTAAAGAATACTTCCGATAACATTGAAGAAAACCACCACTAAGACCCAAATTAATTTGTCATTGTCCTTGAACCTACTACTTAGAATATCCACTAGGGCGATTATTGGTAGAATAATCATACCCAATAGCATTATTAATACTATAGTAATTTGCCATGGTCCTATGGCTAAAGGCAGCAATGAATATTTCATTCTAATCAATTAAAGTTAACTCGGTATATCCAACTAAAGTTAATCCTTATCCGGCCAATTCTTACCAGGAAAAGCTGTAATGCTCCTTAGTTGTATTGAGTTTTCCGCACCTATTAGCGAAACACATGTCCAATTTCATTTGTGTACTCTATTAAAAGCTCCTTCCATCCAATCGCAAGGAAACCGCAGGGTAGCGATGTATCTTGTCTGCGGGGGTTTCGGGGATTCCCCTTTCGCCCTTCAGCGTTTTTTTACCTCTACTTTGGGGGGCCATTCCGGGCAATTCGTACTTTGTAGTTCGCACTTGTAATTCGTACCTCGTACCTCTAAAATCGTACTTCGCAATTCGTACATTAGCAACCAAACTGCGAGCATATGGCAAAACAGGTTGTTGTAATCGGTGGTGGCATTGTAGGCCTGAGCTGCGCCTACTATTTGGAAAAAGAAGGACATAAGGTAACCGTGCTGGACCAATCGGCCATGGACGGGGGCGCCTCCTATGTAAATGCAGGCTACCTGACCCCGAGTCACGTAATACCCCTAGCCGCCCCTGGGATGATGGCCAAGGGCATGAAATGGATGTTCAACAGCAGCAGCCCCTTTTACCTGAAGCCCCGCCTCGATGCCGAATTCCTGCGCTGGGCCTGGCAATTCCACCGCTCTTCTACCCCTGAAAAGGTAGCCCGGGCCATCCCGCTAATTGCCGAAATCAACCTGCTCAGCAAGGCGCTCTACCAGCAAATGCACGCCAGCGGCGATCTGGGCGATTTTCAGCTCGACTTGGGAGGGTTGCTCATGTTGTTCAAATCGGAGGAAGCCGGGCGGGAAGAACGAAAGGTGATGCAGAAAGCCATCGACCTGGGGCTGGAGGCCAGTGAGCTCAGCGCGTCTGAACTGCGCCTCAGGCAACCCGGGTTAAGCCCCGAAGTAGCCGGGGCCTTCCATTACCAATGCGATGCCCACACCACCCCGACCCAGGTTATGCCGAGGCTGCAGCAACACCTGAGCGGCAGGGGGGTTACCCTGCGCCCAGCCACTTCGGTTACCGGTTTTGAAACAGCCGGAAACCGCCTGCGCGCCGTCCTGGCCGGAAACGAGCGCTTCCCCGCCGAAGAAGTAGTCCTGGCAGCCGGTTCCTGGACATCCGGCCTGGCCAAACAACTCGGGTTGCAAATCTCCCTGCAGGGGGGAAAAGGGTATCGCATTAATGTGCGCCGCCCCACCCCGGTGCGTATGCCAGCCATTCTGATGGAGTCCAAAGTTGCCGTTACCCCTATGGTGGGGTTTACCCGGTTTGCCGGCACCATGGAACTTTCGGGGATCAATCACCAGATCAGGCGCAATCGGGTCGAGGCAATCGCCAGGGCAGCCAGTGCCTATTACGAGGGTCTGCACATCGAGCCCGCAGAAATCGAAGGGGCAGCCTGCGGGCTGCGCCCCGTTAGCCCGGACGGGTTACCTTACATAGGCCGTGTAGGGCAATGGGACAACCTTTGCCTGGCCACCGGCCACGCCATGATGGGTTGGAGCCTCGGGCCCGTAACGGGGAAACTCATCAGTGAACTGGTTTCTGGCCATAAGCCCTCCCTGTCGCTTGAGGCTTATCATCCAGAGCGGCGCTTTACCTGAAAAAGCAGTAGCCCTGGTCCACAGAACCGCCATTTCTGCCTACAGCCCCGGTATCGGTACGGCTATTTTGTATATTTTAACGCAGTATCGGCAGGCTCATATGCCTTTTTTGATATTTTTGTTTAACTTTTTAGATCTAAAAGATGAACAGCGTTAAAAAGACCTTCCCGATCCGCGACCTTGAGAACCTCTCCGGGATCAAGGCCCATACCATCCGTATCTGGGAGAAACGCTACGGCCTGCTCGAACCCGAACGCACAGACACCAATATTCGGAATTACAGCCTGAAGAGCCTTCAAAAACTGCTGAACATTACGCTGCTCTACAACAACGGGGTTAAAATCTCCAAAATTGCCAGCATTCCCGAGGCCGACCTGCCCGGTCAGGTGCGCGACCTGGTTGCCCGTAACAGTGCCCGGAGCCAGGCGATCAATGCCCTAAAGATGGCGATGATCAATTTTGACCAGTCCCTGTTTCAGAAAACCTTCGAGGCCCTGGAGAAAGAGAAATCGTTCCGAGAAATATTCTGGCAAGTATTTATCCCCCTGCTCGAAGAATTGGGCCTGCTTTGGCAGACCGATACGATCAGCCCGGCCCACGAACACTTTATCACCCACCTGATTCAGCAGAAGATCCAGCTCAGTACCGAACAGGTGCAGTCCGGCCAAACCGAGTTTCAAGACCGGGTATTTGTCCTGTTTTTGCCAGAAAATGAAATTCACCAGATCGGGCTGCTGTTCGTGAATTACGAACTGGCCTGCCGGGGGTACCAGACCATTTACCTGGGGCAGAGCACACCCCTTGAGACCCTGACAGACCTAATAAAATATTTTGAAGAGCCATATTTTGTATCTTACTTCACGGTATCGCCCACCCGAGAACACCTGAAAGACTACCTGGCCACCTTCGAACAGACCCTGATGAAAAATGCTCCGAGCCATTTGTGGGTCCTGGGGCGGCAGACTGAAGGGCTTTCAGAATCCGACTTTTCGGACGGCTTCCGGTTTTTTAACAGCATAGAACAATTCCTGAAGGCCCTGTAATGGGCTGCCAAAAAAGCACAGATGGGTAAGAAAGTTGCCATACTCGGATCCGGTTTTGCCTCCCTTTCGGCCAGTTGCTACCTGGCCCGCGATGGATATGAGGTCACCGTATACGAAAAGAATGAGCAACTGGGGGGCCGTGCCTCCCAGTTCTCCCGCGATGGCTTTACCTTCGATATGGGTCCGAGCTGGTACTGGATGCCCGATATCTTCGAAAAATTCTTTTCAGACTTCGGCAAATCGACGGCCGACTACTACCAGCTCGACCGGCTCGACCCGGCCTACCAAATCTTTTTCAAGGACGAAGCGGTTACCATCGGCGGGAGCCTGGAGCAAATCTGCGACGAATTCGAACGCATTGAACCGGGTAGCAGCAAGCCCCTGAGGCGTTTCATGGAGCGGGCGGCAGACAACTACCGCATCGCCATTGAAAAAATGGTCTACAAGCCGGGACGTTCTCCCCTTGAGCTGGTGTCTGCAGAAACCGCCCTGCGACTCGACCGCTTCTTCAGCACTATCAGCCGCGATATCCGCCGCGAATTCAAAAACCCAAAACTGGTCTCTATCCTGGAATTCCCTGTTTTGTTCCTCGGGGCCAAGCCTTCAGACACCCCCTCCTTCTACAGTTTTATGAACTATGCCGATTTCGGCCTGGGCACGTGGCACCCTCGGGGCGGGATGTACCGTATCGTGGAGGCCATGGCCGAACTGGCGCGTTCCCTTGGGGTCACTTTCAAAACAGGTACCCCCATAGCTGAGATACTGGTTCGCGACGGGAAGGCTTGCGGGGTGCGCACCCCGCAGGGGGAAGTATTTACCGACCTGGTACTGAGCGGGGCCGACTACCACCATACCGAGACCCTTTTACCACAAAGTTTCAGGCAGTTCTCGGAAAAATACTGGGACACCCGCACTTTTGCCCCTTCGAGCCTGCTCTTCTTTGTAGGGTTCGACCGCAAACTGCAGGGCGTCAGGCACCACAACCTGTTTTTCGACACTGATTTTGAAAAGCATGCCCGGGAGATCTACGACCGGCCCAGCTGGCCGGAAGACCCGTTGTTCTATGCCAATTTCCCTTCGGTAACCGACCCGGGAATGGCCCCTGAAGGCGGAGAAACGGGCTTTTTCCTGATGCCCCTGGCGCCTGGCCTTGAAGACCGGCCCGAATTGCGGGAAGCCTATTTCGAACGGATGATCGACCGGTTGGACCAGCGCACCGGGCAATCTGTGCGTCCTGCCATCCGGTTTAGTGAAAGTTTTTGTGTCAGCGACTTCATCGATCGCTACAATTCCTATAAGGGCAATGCCTACGGTATGGCCAATACGCTTCGGCAAACTGCCTTCCTCAGGCCGGGCCTGAAAAGTCGCAAGGTGGGTAGCCTTTATTTTACCGGGCAGCTCACCGTGCCGGGACCCGGAGTACCCCCCTCGCTGATCTCTGGCAAGCTGGCCTCAGAACTAATCCTGAAACATCACTCCTAACCCTTCTTTATGAAAGCCCTTTTCGATACGGTTTCCCAAAAGTGCAGCAAACTGGTCACCAACCGGTACAGCACCTCCTTTTCGCTGGCGACCAAGATGCTTGCCCCGGGCATTAGGCAAGACATTTACAATATCTACGGTTTTGTCAGGTTTGCCGACGAAATCGTTGACTCGTTCCACGGATACGATAAAAAAACGCTGCTCAACCGCTTTGAGCAGGACCTGGACCGGGCCCTGGAAGAACGCATCAGCCTGAACCCCATTCTGAATGCCTTTCAGACCACCTACCACCAGTACGGCATACCCAGGCACCTGGTAGACTCCTTTATGAAAAGCATGCGGATGGACCTCACCAAAAAAGTGTACCGCAGCGAGGCCGAATACCGGGAATACATATACGGTTCGGCCGATGTGGTGGGGCTTATGTGCCTCTGCGTTTTTGTCAAGGGCGATGCCGAGCGGTACGAACAGCTCCGGGAATCGGCTATGGCGTTGGGGTCTGCCTTCCAGAAAGTAAACTTTTTACGCGACCTGAAGGCCGATTACGACGGGTTGGAGCGCACCTATTTCCCGAACACCAACCTGCTCGAACTCGACGAAGATTCCAAGGCGCGTATTGTGTCTGAGATTCAGGAAGACTTCAGCATGGGCTACCAGGGCATCATCAGGCTCCCCGGGGAGTCCAAATTCGGGGTGTATATGGCTTATCGCTACTACAACCGCCTGTTGCATAAGTTGCATCGTACCCCCTCTGTAGAATTGCGCCAGGCGCGTATTCGGGTACCGAATTACGAGAAAGTCGGGCTGCTGGCCCGGTCGTATGTAAAATATCGCTTAAATTTGGTGTGATTATGGATTTGCTCTATTGGACCGCGGTTTTTCTGGGTACCTTCTTCTTCATGGAATTCATGGCGTGGTTTACCCATAAATTTATCATGCACGGCTTTTTGTGGTACCTGCACAAAGACCACCACAAAAAAGACCACGGCTCCTGGTTTGAACGCAACGACGCCTTCTTCCTGTTTTATGCCGTTGTCAGCATGTCGTTCATCGGCCTGGCCGTGTACCGGGGTTTCTGGCCCGGCTGGCCCATCGGCCTGGGCATATTAGCTTACGGCATTGCGTACTTTATTGTCCACGACATCTTTATCCACCAGCGCTTCAAGCTGCTTCGAAATGCCAACAACTGGTATGCGCGCGGCATCAGGCGGGCCCACAAAATGCACCACAAGCACCTGGGGAAGGAAGATGGGGAATGCTTCGGCATGTTGCTGGTACCCTTCAAATATTTCCGGAACCGGTCCTGACGTTATTGCCTGAGCAGCTCGTCCAGGAGATCCCTGACCTTCTTGGTGTTCCAATCGGCCATTCCATCCTGGGCCACCACCACATACCCCTTTTTATCGATCAGGTAAGACCGGGGCGGGTTATCGGTCAAGACCGGGGCAGGCTCCCCGATTATCAGGTAGGTTAACGGGAAGGTAAAGTCGTTTTCGGCCATGAAGGCCTCAACGGGGGCGCGTTCCTCATCGGTGATCAGGTAGAAGTCCACGCGGTCGCCGTAATCGTCATATAAAGCCTGTAAGCCCTTGAGCTCTGGCAGGCAGGGCAAGCGCCACGACGCCCAGAAATCAATCACCACCACTTTTCCCCGGGAGCGTTCGAAGTTAAAGAATGCCCATTGCGGATCTTTAAGCTGCCAGTTATAAGTGGGGAGCTGTTCGCGTCGCTCCTCTGCGACTACCTGGGGGGAAAATGCGAACAGCTGCATGAGCCAGACCTTTGAGTAATGCCCTAGGGGAGTCACAAAGAAGGAAAGCACAAAGGCGATCAGCAGCAGGTTCAGCAGGGTCTTTTTTCGTTTCTTCATATGTGGGCAACCAGGTAAAAAAACCCCCGACAAATGCGGGGGCTTTTCAGGTTATGGCCTTCAGGCATTCTCCTTCTTGATCAGGTTCAGGGCCGACCCTTCCCGGAACCACGAAATCTGCGCGGCATTGTAGGAGTGATTGGCCACGATCAGGTTCTTGCTGCCGTCGGCGTGTACCGCTTCGATGGTTAGCGGTTTATTGGGTGCAAAGGCATCGATATCGATAAAATTGAAGGTATCGTCTTCCTGAATTATGTCGTAATCGGCCTCATTGGCAAAGGTAAGGGCCAGCATCCCCTGTTTCTTCAGGTTGGTCTCGTGGATACGGGCAAACGATTTCACCAGTACGGCTGCCACGCCCAGGTGGCGGGGTTGCATGGCCGCGTGCTCGCGAGATGAGCCTTCCCCGTAGTTGTGGTCGCCCACCACAAGGGTTTTGATGCCCTTGGCCTTATAGGCACGCTGGGTGTCGGGCACGCTGCCGTATTCGCCGGTAAGCTGGTTTTTGACAAAGTTCGTCTTCTTGTTGAAGGCATTCACTGCCCCGATCAGCGTGTTGTTGGCAATGTTGTCGAGGTGTCCCCGGTACCGCAGCCAGGGGCCCGCCATGGAGATGTGGTCTGTGGTGCATTTGCCGAAAGCCTTGATGAGCAGCTTCATGCCTTTCAGGCTCGAAGGCTTGATGGGCTCAAAGGGCTCGAGCAGCTGCAGCCGCTCCGATTTGGGATCTACTTTTACCACCACGCTGCTGCCGTCTTCCCAGGGAGCAATATAACCCGCATCTTCCACGGCAAACCCTTCAGGGGGCAGTTCATAACCGCGGGGTTCGTCGAGCTTGACTTCCTGCCCGTCTTCGTTGAGCAGGGTGTCGGTAATCGGGTTAAAATCGAGGCGGCCGGCAATGGCGATGGCCGTTACCAGCTCGGGGGAGCCCACAAAGGCCAGCGTATTCGGGTTTCCGTCGGCCCTTTTGGCAAAATTCCGGTTAAAGGAATGCACAATGGTATTGCGCGGCCCGTCAGCGGCCTTGTCGCCATAGCGGTCCCACATCCCAATGCAAGGGCCGCAGGCGTTGGCGAATACCGTGGCGCCGATATTGTTGAAAGCGTCGATAAAGCCGTCGCGCTCGATGGTATAACGCACCTGCTCTGAACCAGGGGTAATGGTGAAATTCGCCTTGGTTTTCAATTTTTTATCAGCTACCTGCCGGGCCAGGGAGGCGGCGCGGGAAATGTCTTCGTATGAAGAGTTGGTGCAGGAGCCTATCAGGCCCACTTCTACCCTGAGGGGCCAGTCGTTCTTTTTAGCTGCCTCGGCCATTTTCGAAATGGGCGTTGACAGATCGGGGGTAAACGGCCCGTTCAGGTGTGGCTCCAGCGTATTGAGGTCGATCTCGATAACCTGGTCGAAGTACCTGGCCGGCTCGCGGTACACTTCCGGGTCGGCCGTAAGGTAGGGCGCAACAGCCCTGGCGGCATCGGCAACATCGGCACGCCCTGTGGCCCGCAGGTAGCGGTCCATGGAGTCGTCGTACCCGAAGGTGGAGGTAGTGGCGCCCACCTCTGCGCCCATATTGCAGATGGTTCCCTTGCCCGTGCACGACATGGAAGTGGCCCCTTCCCCGAAATACTCAATAATGGCCCCTGTTCCCCCCTTCACGGTAAGGATGTCGGCCACCTTGAGAATGACATCCTTGGGTGCGGTCCAGCCCCTGAGTTTCCCGGTTAGCTTTATCCCGATCATTTTCGGGAATTTCAGTTCCCAGGCCATGCCTGCCATCACGTCCACCGCATCGGCCCCGCCGACCCCGATCGCGATCATGCCCAGGCCTCCGGCGTTCACGGTATGCGAATCGGTGCCGATCATCATCCCGCCCGGAAAGGCGTAGTTCTCGAGCACCACCTGGTGAATGATCCCGGCTCCCGGTTTCCAGAAGCCGATCCCGTATTTGTTCGAGACAGATCCGAGGAAGTCGAACACCTCGTTGCTGGTTTCATTGGCGCGCTTCAGGTCCTTATCAGCCCCTACTTTCGCCTGGATCAGGTGGTCGCAGTGCACCGTGGTGGGCACGGCAACCTTGGGTTTGCCGGCGTGCATGAACTGCAGGAGCGCCATCTGTGCGGTTGCATCCTGACAGGCGACCCGGTCGGGGGCGAAATCCACGTAATCCTTGCCACGGGCGAAAACGGCATTGGGGGTGCCTTCCCACAGGTGTGCGTATAAAATTTTCTCGGCCAGGGTAAGCGGCCTCCCGACCAGCTCCCGAGCCTTGTTTACCCGCCCGGGCATGGCCTGGTAGACCTTTTTGATCATGTCTATATCGAATGCCATCGTAAAGTGTATTGATTCAGAATTAGTGTAGCTCCAAAAGTAGTAAAATCGGCAGGGAATTAAAATAAATCGGGCCCTGCATTCGGCCGATTTGCAAAATCGGGCAAACCTGTAATTCCAGGGGATTGCGGTTGTTGTTTCGAAGCCAAACTGCCGTGCCGGGAATGGCCCCGGAGGGTTGGCACCAATTCCTGATATAAGTCATTGAATGTGAATCGGGTGGTTCATAAGTTTCGTTCATCGAACTTTCATGCGTTTTAAAGAACAATTACCTTTGTGGCGTTATTTCCTACTACTTTTAACTGCCTTTTAATCTTAATGAGAAAATGAAAACCCCTACAAGAATCCTACTGATTTTGCTGCTGTCGTTCGGTTTTAGCTGCAGTAAAAGCGAGAATGCCGACGTGAACAACCCCGACAGCAAAGACCCTACCCCAGACCCGGACCCTGTGGAACTGGTAACCTACAACCTTACCGCTGTAAATAACTCAGGGGCGGCCGGTACCGCCAAACTGATCCGGAACTCCGACGGCACCTCAACCATTTATATTGAGCTCACCAATGCCCCTGAAGGGTTGCACCCGGCTGCCGTACACGACAACAGCCTGGAAGAAGGCGGTGATATTGCCATTACCCTGAACGCCTGCGAATGCCTGATCAGTGAAACGGTGATTACCGAACTCGACAACGGCACGGCCATCACCTTTGACCAATTGATGGTCTTCGACGGTTATATCAACATTTACCTGGGTACCGAGAGCATGGATACCATTATCGCCCATGCCAATATCGGTTCGAACGCCTTCTGAGGCTGCACAGGACCCCCATCATCTTTCAAAAGCCGGCGTTGCCGGCTTTTTTTATGCCTGCTGCAGCTCATGCGCAATGTCCGTTCACCGATCGACCAATGACCCGGCATGGGGAATCGGGACGCCCAAAGAATCCCTTTTTGAACGTTTATCGTTTATTTTATGCATTTCAAAGGACAATTTAACAGCGATTCGGCACTCCGTCTAATTTTGGCAATGCAACAAATCGAATATGAGAATGAAAACTATCCTAAAATCCCTCGCCCTGCCGGTAATCCTGCTCTTTCTGGGCTGCAGCAAAAGCGAGAATGCCGATGTAAATAACCCTGACAGCAAACCGGACCCGGACCCGGTACCGGTGGAACTCGTTACCTACAACCTCACGGCCGTGCACGACTCTGGGGTGACCGGCACCGCCAAGCTCATCCGGAATGACGATGGTACCTCCACCATCTTTATTGAGATGACCAATGCACCCGAAGGATTGCACCCTGCGGCCGTACATAACAACAGCTTGGAAGAGGGAGGGCCAATCGCCATTACCCTGAACGCCTGCGAGTGCCTGATCAGCGAAACCATCATCACTGAACTCGACAACCAAACTGCCATCTCTTTCGACCAGCTGATGGTCTTCGACGGCTACATCAACATCTACCAGGGCTCCGAGAATATGGACAACATCATTGCCCACGCCAATATCGGCTCAAACGCCTTCTGAGGCCCTGGTGAAACAACCCATAAAAAAACCGGCATAGCCGGTTTTTTTTATGCTTTCTCTGAACAAAGGTGTTACAACAACTGGCGGATGATCGCTTCGTCGCTGACGCCTTCGGCTTCGGCCTTGTAGTTGCGCAGGATGCGGTGCCGCAAAATACCCATGGCCACGGCCTGCACATCTGAAATATCAGGCGAAAACCGGCCTTGTACGGCGGCGTGGGCCTTGGCCCCGAGCACCAGGTTTTGCGAGGCGCGCGGCCCGGCCCCCCAGTCGAGGTAACGGTTTACCAGGTCGGAAGCCCCGGGCTGGCCCGGGCGGGTGCGGTGCACCAGCTCCACGGCATAGCGCACCACGTTGTCGGTAACGGGAATGCGCCTCACCAGGTGCTGCACTTCCAGTATTTCCGCAGCATTGAATAACGTTTCCAGGCTCGTTTCCCGATCGTCGGTGGTGGTGCGCACCACTTCCATCTCTTCTTCCACACTTGGGTATTTGAGTTCTATGGCGAACATGAAGCGGTCGAGCTGCGCCTCGGGAAGGGGGTAGGTCCCCTCCTGCTCGATCGGGTTCTGGGTGGCCAGCACAAAATAGGGCTGGGGAAGGCTATAGCGCTTGCCCGTAATGGTAACAGCCCGTTCCTGCATGGCTTCCAGCAGGGCGGCCTGGGTTTTGGGCGGGGTGCGGTTAATCTCGTCGGCCAGGATGATGTTGGCAAATACGGGGCCCTGTACGAACACAAACTGCCGGTTCTGGTCGAGTACCTCGCTGCCCAAAATGTCGCTGGGCATGAGGTCGGGTGTAAACTGGATGCGCTTGAAATCCAGCCCCAGAATACGGGCGATGGTATTCACCATCAGGGTTTTGGCCAGGCCGGGCACCCCGATAAGCAGGGAATGCCCCCCGGTATAGATCGACAGGAGCACTTGTTCGACTACCTCATTCTGGCCCACAATAACCCGGCCGATTTCTTCCCGGAGGGCCTGGTGTTTAGCTACCAGGCGCTCGATGGCTGCCACGTCAGACATGCTAATTCTTTATCCAGTTATTGGCGAAGGTACAATCGCGATACGCACCGTTTACGCTGATGTAGGTATCGTCGATATGCTCGCTGATCCATTCTTTTATGGTCTTGAACTGTTTTTCCCGAAGGGCGAGTTCCTGGATCTTCATATAGTCGCGCGAAAAGTCGGCCTGGTGCTCATCGTACCGGTTGGTGACCATCAGGATTTTATAGCTCGAGGGGCCACCCCGCGGGTCATCTTCCAAAATGGGCCGCGATATCTCGTTGTCCTTCAGGTTGCGTACCTGGTTATACAGGTTGGGGTCCATGCGGGTGAGCTCAAAGCGGGTGTCGAAGTTCTCCGGGTTGCGCAACAGCCCTCCGTCGAACTTGGTTTCCTTTTCGTCTGAAAAATTTTTGGCGGCCTCCCCGAAGGTGTATTTGCCTTCCATGATCTGCTGGCGAATGCTGTCGAGCTCCTTGCGGACATCATCGAGGGCGCTCTGGGGCACCTCGGGCTGGATAAGGATATGCCGCAAGTCGAGTTCCTGCCCGCGAATTTTTTCAATGAAGATGATGTGGAAGCCGAAAGGGGTTTCAAAAGGCTCCGAAATTTCCCCTTCGCGCAGGCTGAATGCCACGTCCTTGAATTCCTTGACGAAACCGGTTTGGCGTGTAATGCTGTAAAAACCCCCGTTCGACTTGGAGCCGGGGTCTTGCGAATAGAGGATGGCCTTGATGCGGAAACTGGCGCCATTGTCTTCCACGTCGGCCTTGATCTGGTTGAGCAGGTCAATGGCCTTTTGTTTTTCCACTTCCGGGATTTCTGGCTTTTTAACAATCTGGGCGATCTCCAGCTCGGCACCGAAGACCGGACGCTGGTCTTCTGGAATCTTCCGGAAGAACTGGCGCACCTCTTCGGGTGTTACTTTGATTTCACCCACGATCTTCTGCTGCATCTTGCTGGAGAGCATCTGCAGCTTGTTGATCTGGAACAGCTCGTCTCTGAGGTCTTCCGCCGATTCCTTGTTGTAAAAATCGAGCACTTTTTCCATGGACCCGAGTCGCTGTTCAAATTCCTGCAGGTAGCGGTCGCTGGTGGCGTACACTTCGTCGTCGGAGACCAAAATACTGTCCTGCACGGCCTGGTGGGCGTAAAGGCGGTCTTCCATGAGCTTGCCAAGCAGACTGCAACTGTTTATTTCATCTTCGCGGGTACCCTGGGTGCGCAGGTCCATGAGCGTTTTTTCCACGTCCGAATCGAGGATCACATAGTCGCCTACCACGGCCGCAATGCCGTCGAGTTTTTTGCGTTGGCCGGTCTGGGCCTTTCCAACCTCGGCCATTTGTTCTGGCACTACCAGTTGCTGCGGTGGTTCAATTTGGGTGTCGGGGATCGAATCGAGTTCCTGGGCGCTGACGGCGAGGCTGCTGGCAAGCAGCAGGGCCAGAAGCGCCTTATTCCGGATTGTGGTCATAGATTTCAAATTCTTTTTGTTGTATGGCTTCGTTGATCAGGTCGACTTCAAGCGATCGCAAGTAACTCATCTTCCGCCGGTTAACCAATACCTGTCGCAGGGTGGGCTCAATATAGTTGAGCGGGGCTATGTCGTTCACATTCAGCACATCCCTCACCTCAGCCAAATATACCCCCTGATCATCCTCCAGTTCAAAAAATTGTGATTTTTTTAAATATTGGGCTTCATTGTCGGGGTTCAGCAGGGGAATTTCGTCAAGTACACGGGCGGCAGGCACCCAAAGGGAATCGTTAAAATGCAGTTTGCGGAACTGTACCCCCACTGAATCGAGAAATTCCAAATCGTCGCGGTTAAAGCGCCTCAGCCTTCGGGTAACTTCCTCCTTGTTCAGAAACTGCATGGGCAGTTCCACAAAGCGGAGTTGCACCAGTTTTTCCTGCAACCGGAAGTTTTCCTTTTCGGCCTCGTAAAACGCCTCCAGTTCACTTCGGCCCACGACGGTATCGGCAGCCTGGGCCACCAGGGCTTCCTTGTAGGCACGGGCATAGAGGTCGGCCCGGTAATCGGCAACCAGGGCTTCGTACTCGGCAATTTTTTCAGGAGGGAGGTTGAGCTGCGCTTTGGAGAACAGGAGTTCCTTAGTGGCCCAGTTGTTTATATAATTGCTTACCAAAGCAGCGCTGTCTTCCGGGCTCAGCCCCTCGGCTGGCAAACCTTTCAGGTCGTCGCGATACAGATAATGTTCACCCACGCGGGCCACGGCCACATTGTCGACCTCTTTGCGCCACAGGTCTTTGCAACCCGAGGAGGCAACCGCCAGGAGGGTTACAAGGGCCAGGATTACAGGAGGCCGAAGCAAGTGGTTTGATTTGCGCATCGCGCAAAAATAAGCAACTCCCCTGCTCCGGACAATCTGCCGGCTGCCATTAACAGATTTTTATCAGGACCGGGGTCGTTAAAATTTGTACTTTTCGCGTACCCACTTACCGTGCTGGCGCCCGACCGCAGTTGGGCGTGCGGTCTTAAAAAGCTCCGGTTTAAATGGAAAGAAACATCAAGCTTATCTGGGATTTCAGGGGGCCCGAGGCCTCCCGAACTGCTGAGCATTACCGCCTCCACCTCGGGGAAGCCCAGGCTGGGCAGGCAGCGCGCGAAACAGGCATCCAGCATGTTAACAGCATGCACAGCCTGGTCTACATGATTGTGCCCGAATCGGAAATGCGCCCGGTGCGCGACCGGCTCAAACCGCACCGGGGCGAATACGCGGAATCATGAAGCGCGGCAGTACCCTGCCGGTAATTCTTGCCGCCTGCTTCCGGAAAGCCGGGGTAGGCCTTGGCCTGATGCTGGCCCTTTCCTGTGCCCAAAAACCCGCCCCGGACGATCCGCTGCAAGACATTTTGGCCTCAGACGAGCCGGCCATTGCCCGGGTTATGGCTGCCCCTGAGGCGCATGAGCTGCAGATCAGGTATACGCGCATTTTCCGGGAAGGCGATTCGGTGCGGTTTGCCGATTACGAATACGGGGTAAATCCCGGCCGCTATTTCTACCCGGCCAGCATGGTGAAATTGCCGATTGTCCTGCTGGCGCTGGAAAAACTGGGCAGCCTCGACAGCATAGGCCTGCGCACGCGCTACTACATTGAAGGAGACAGCGTGGAAAATACCTTTGAACGCGATGTCCTGGACATTTTTGCAGTGAGCGACAACCACGCCAACAACCGGCTGTTTGAATTCCTGGGGCAAGATGTCATAAACGACAGCCTTGCGGCCAAGGGGGTCGGCCCCGCCCGAATAGCGCACCGGCTGGGGAATCACGACAACCGGGTAAGCACCCGGCCACTGATCCTCTACCTGGCCGACAGCCTTACCGCCCAGTCACTGCCCCTGGTGAGCCGCCCCATCAGTCCCCTCGATCTGGAAGGGATCCGCAAAGGGGTGGCACACAGCGATGGCGACTCCATTGCCCACCAACCCTTCGATTTCAGCCTGAAAAACTACCTGCCGGTAACCAGTATGGAGGCGATAATGAAACGCATAATCTTCCCGGAGAAATTTACCCCTTCCCAGCGTTTTCAATTGAATCCCGAATCGCGGGCCTTTTTGTTGGAGGCCATGCAGAACACCCCCAGGGAGGCCGGGTTCGACCCGGAGATTTACCCTGACGGATATTGCAAATTTTTTCTATACGGAGATTCGGATGAACGCATTCCCGAAGCGCTGCAGATCTTTAATAAAGTGGGCTTCGCCTACGGGACGCTGACCGATTGCGCCTACATCCGTGACAGCCGCAACGGGGTGGAATTCATACTTACTGCCACGATATTGGTCAATGAAAACAAGATTTTCAACGACGACCACTACCAGTACGACGAAGTGGGCCTGCCTTTCCTGGCCGCGCTTGGCCGGGCCGTTTACGATTTCGAAGCTGAACAGCGCCTCAAAAACAACTAGCCATGGAAGGACTGAACCTGACCGAATTTACCCGAAAAATCTACCTGAAGGCTTCCCTTTCAAAAGTGTACAGCTGCTGGGCCACCGAAGCAGGGCTTTGCGAATGGTTTTTGCGCACGGCAGCGTTTACCAGCCCTTCTGGACAAAGGCGCGGAAAGCACGAAGTGGTTTCTGCTGGCGATGCATACGCCTGGCAATGGTACAACTGGGACGGAACCGAAACTGGAAAGGTCGTGGCTGCCAACGGCACCGACCTGCTTGAAATCGGGTTTGCCGGAGATTCGAGGGTACAGGTCAGGCTCGAACCGCATGGAGAGGCGGTCTTGCTAACCCTGCGACAATCCAACATCCCCACCGACCCCGCCAGCACGCTAAACATCCATTACGGCTGCAGTAACGGCTGGACCTTTTGGCTGGCCAACCTGAAGGCGTGGCTCGAACACGGCATATACCTGGGCGAACGCGAATTCGACCTGTGCGACGACCCTACAGCCGGCCTTTTTTACGTGAATATTTAGGGCTTACTTGGCCACGTTAACAGCCCGCGTTTCGCGGATCACAGTCACTTTTACCTGCCCGGGGTAGGTCATGTCGGTCTGGATTTTCTGCGAGATCTCAAAAGACAGCTGGGCCGCCTTTTCGTCGCTCACCTTATCGCTTTCCACAATCACGCGGAGTTCCCGACCGGCCTGGATGGCATAGGCTTTCTGCACGCCACCGAAGCCGAAGGCGATTTCTTCCAGGTCTTTCAGGCGCTGGATGTAGGAGTCGAGCACCTGGCGACGGGCACCGGGCCGGGCCCCGCTAATGGCGTCGCACACCTGAATAACCGGGGCGATGAGCGATTTCATTTCCACTTCGTCGTGGTGGGCGCCGATGGCGTTGCACACCTCGGGTTTTTCCCCGTATTTTTCAGCCCATTGCATGCCCAAAATGGCGTGAGGAGTCTCCATGTCGGCTTCGGTATTGGGTACCTTGCCGATGTCGTGCAACAGCCCGGCCCGCTTGGCGAGTTTCGGATTCAACCCCAGCTCGGCTGCCATTACCCCGCAGAGTTTGGCCACCTCCCGGGAATGCTGCAGCAGGTTCTGTCCGTAAGACGACCGGTACTTCATTCGGCCCACCACCTTGATGAGTTCGGGGTGCAGCCCGTGTATACCCAGGTCAATTACGGTGCGCTTGCCTACCTCCAGTATCTCCTGTTCGATCTGCTTTTCGGTTTTCTTGACAATCTCCTCGATGCGGGCCGGGTGAATGCGCCCGTCGGTCACCAGCTTGTGCAAAGAAAGCCGGGCCACCTCGCGCCTTACCGAATCAAAACAGGACAGAATGATGGCCTCGGGGGTGTCGTCTACGATGATCTCGACGCCAGTAGCTGCTTCGATTGCCCGGATATTGCGTCCTTCCCGGCCGATGATGCGCCCTTTAACGTCGTCGGACTCCAGGTTGAAGACCGAGACGCAGTTCTCCACAGCTTCTTCGGTGCCGATACGCTGGATGGTATTTACTATGATTTTCTTGGCTTCCTGCTGGGCCGTCATCTTGGCTTCTTCAAGGGTGGTCTGCAGGTAGGCCATGGCATCGGCCTTGGCGGTCTCCTTCAGCGATTCCAGCAATTGGCCCTTGGCCTCTTCGGCCGAGAGGCCTGAAATGACCTCGAGCTGCTGCACCTGGCTTTTGTGCAGCTTTTCCAGTTCGCCCTGCTTGCGCTCGTAAAACTCCTGTTTCTGGTCGAGGTCTTGCACGCGGGTCTCGAGCTGTTCGTTGAGCCTCTTGTTGCGCGAGAGTTCGTGGCTAACCTGAGATTCCTTGTCGCGGGTGCGCTTCTCGGCCTCGGCCAGTTTCTTGTCTTTGCCAAGAATCACCTTTTCGTGCTCGGCCTTGAGCTCGAGGAATTTTTCCTTGGCCTGGTAAATTTTGTCTTTCTTGATATTCTCCCCTTCGGCCTGTGCGCCCTTCAGGATGGAAGCCGCCTCTTTTTTGGCGGAAGCGATGGTTTTGGAGGCTTTCCCTTTTTCGAGGAATTTGGCGATGGCAAAGCCGATGCCCAACCCGACCACCAACGCGATAATCCCCATTGTTGTCATGTCCATTTTTAGTCGTTTTTAATTCCGGTTGCGGCAGCGATCCCAGTCAGCTTCTTTTAGCATTAACCCCCCTGTGCGTTTGCCTGGAAGCAATGCTACCAGGCCCGGGAGGCCTTAGTCAACAGATAAAAAAAACCCACATTGATGTGAAGTTTTGTACAAACTCCGTAAAACAGGTTTAGGGCTAACAGGCTGCTCAAGGATCCTTTCAGGAAGGCTTGCTTTTACAACCTAAACTCACCCTTTTCAAATGAATTAATGTTGAGTTTGCCAAAAAAATATTACCAATGTGGGCAGTATCGTTTAGCTATGTAAAAGAACTTATTGCACGCTCAATTTTGAAGCCACCAGGCCTTCGAGCGACCGGAGCCGTTCCATGACCTCTTCGTGGTCTTCGTGCTGTTCTATGCCGTGCTGTTCGATTTTAGACGCAAATTGCAAGGCACACATGGCCAGTACATCTTGCTTGTCTCGCACCGCATAGTTTTGCTCGAACTTTTTGGCGAGCTGCTCAATATTTTTGGCGGCCTTCCGCAACCCCTCCTCCTGGGCGGGGTCTATGGTCAGCGGATAAACACGATCCGCAATTGACAGCTTTATCTTGAGTCGCTCGGTCATCGTCCGAAGGTTGGCTTCAATCAGCTAATTGTACTATACACTGGTCCAATTCCCTGATCAAGGCGTTTATTTTGAGCTTGGCTTCTGTTTTGTTGTTTTCACTGCCCAGCATGGATTGTGCCATTTTGAGGGAGTTGTAACGCTCCTCCCAGTGTTCGGCGGCTCTGAGGGCCTCGTCGCGAGAACGCTCCAGCGCTGCCAATTCCCCTTCCAGGTTCTTCTTGCCCTGATGCAGCAATTCCAACCTGTGCAGCAGCTTGCTGATCTTGTTTTCGAGGGAATCAACAATTTGGACCAATTCGCTCACCTGGCAACATCTATGCTATATCACAAAGTTAACATTCCGCAGCGACCTGGCAATATTTTTTGCGTTTAATCCCCCCGGTATTTCATGAAGTACGAAAACCAGGGCAGCTGGGCGCACTTCGAGGGCAACTTGACTGCGCGCTGTTTCCAAATTGCAAGGCGAATGTTTACTTTCGCAGGGAATCCTGACCCCCTATGAGACACTTTTTGTTGTCCCTGGCCTGCCTGAGCGCCTTAAACCTGAGCGGGCAGTACGCCGCGCCCGATACCGATTTCGGGTCCCCTCTTGACATTCCCCTCATCCTGGCCGGGACCTTCGGCGAGCTGCGCTCGAACCATTTCCATTCGGGCATTGACATCAAAACCCAGCAGCGGCAGGGGCTGCCAGTTTACGCGATTCAAGACGGCACCGTAAGCCGGGTGAAAGTCGGACTCTGGGGATACGGCAAGGTAGTCTATATTGCCCACCCCAACGGTTACACCTCAGTATACGGGCACTTGCAGAAATTCGGGCCGGAAATCGAAGCTTTCGTGAATGAACTCCAATACCGCAACCGCTCATACGAGGTGGAGGCCTTCCCAGAGTACGGACAGCTCACCGTGCACAAGGGAGACCTGATAGCCTATTCCGGCAATACGGGAGGATCTTCGGGGCCCCACCTGCACTTTGAGATCCGCAACAGCCTGGACGAAAAACCCACCAATCCGCTGCTCTACGGCCTCGAGGTGCGCGACGCCACCAACCCGACCCTTGAAGGCCTTTATGCCTACCCGCTTTCTGAGAACGCCCGGGTGAACCAGAGCGAGGTGCGGGTCGAGATCGGCTTCAGCCGCCAGGAAGACGGCACCTTCTTGGCAGACCCGGTTACGGCCACGGGCACCATCGGCTTCGGGGTTAAGGCTTACGACCGCCAGGATATGGCCGCCAACAAGAACGGCTTGTTCCGGCTTCGGCAAACCGTGAACGGCCAGCTGCTTACCGACATGGATTTCGAGCGCTTTTCCTTCGGGGAAACGCGGCTGATCAACACCCTGATCGATTATCCGTATTACGCCAAATACCAGGGCAGGATACAGAAGTGCTACCGCGATGCCGGGAACCGGCTGAGCCTCTATAAAACCCTGAATAACGAAGGAAAACTGGACGTTCAGGACGGCCTGTCGTACCAGGTCGAAATTGTCCTGGCCGACCTGGCAGGAAATGAAACCCTGCTGCGGATTCCGGTGCAGGGGCAGACGCAGCAGGTCCTGGCCCTGCGCGAACAGGTGGTTACCCCCTACTACGTCAGGGCCGACAAACCAATGGGCTTCGAACTGGGCAAAGCCAAGGTTTTTTTTCCGGCCGGGAGCTTTTACGAGAACACCTACCTGGACCTGGGCAGCGAAGGCGATGTTGTGCGCGTGCATGATCCCACCCTGGCCGTAGACCGCAACTTTACGCTGAGCTTTACTGTTTCAGACATTCCGGAACCTGAGCGCAAGCAGCTCTTTATAGCCCGGCTCGATAACCGCAACAGGCCCGAATACTACAATACCTACAAACGGGCCAGCACCTTCAGCATCCGCACCCGCGACCTGGGCCGTTATACCCTGGCAAAAGACACTGTGCCGCCTACCGTACGCCCCAAGAATTTCAAACCGCGCCAATGGCTCACCCACTACCGCTACCTGAGCCTGGAGATCGCCGACGACCTGAGCGGGGTAGCCGAATATTCAGCCACCCTGAACGGGGAGTGGATACTGATGGAATACGAACCCAAAGACCGGACCCTTACCTACACCTTCGATGACCGCAGCGGGGGCACCCCCCAATGCGAGCTTGAGGTAGTGGTAACCGATAATGTGGGCAACAGCACCAGCTACCAGGCAACCGTTTTCCGCCAGTAAGACATCGGGGCTGCCCGTGCAGGGCCAAAAAAAAGTTGTATTTTTGCCCCACCGTTTTAAGGCGGCAACCCGGCCAAACTTCCACAGTAACCTGCTCTACTCATGAAGAAACTCCTGATATTGGCATGCGCCCTTACCTGGTCCTGGGCCGGGGCCCAGAAAAACATCTACCTCAGCACCCATTTCGAGGCCCTCAGCAAAGACCACAAAGAGCTGGCTATTATCCCGTTCTTTACACACCTCGACCTCGACAGCCCCCACAGTGCCGATGAATTGAAACGGCTCGAGGAAAAGGAGGGCCACGCCGTACAGGAGGCCCTGGAGACCTATTTCGGCCGCGGTAAAAAACGCAAGAAATTCACCGTATCGTTCCAGAATAGCAAGAATACCAATGCCCTGCTGGCCAAACAACAAATCACCTACGCCAACATAGACCGGTATACCATACGGGAACTCGCCGAAATACTGGAGGTCGACGGCATAATCAGCGGCAACCTCGACGTCAATGTGCTGCTCTCTGACGGGGTGCCAACCGAATTCAGCTTCTTCGACTACCTGTTGGGCGACGCCAACTACGGCCGTATCGGCATAAAGGTGAGCGACGGGGAATCGGGCAAACTGCTCTGGAAATACGAGCAGGAAATCAGTCGCAAGTCGGGGAAAAACACCGACGACCTCATCGACAAGATGATGAAGAAAGCGGCCCGGAAATTTCCCTACGACAAGGAAAGCGGGCGGTAGCCTGGTGTAATCCTTTAAGCCTTAAGCTAATTAGTTCATTCGAGGCGATCTGCCCGGGCAGGCCCCACTCCCAACCAACGGCAAACAGCCAAACGCCCGGGTTGCCCATGCCTGTAAATTGAAAGACACCCCTGCGGTATCCTTCCGGCACCATACCGACACCTGGCATGCCGAAGAGGTGACCGAGCTGGAAGCGACAGACGACCAGGCGGCCGAGCAATAATCGGGCCGACCTGACGCCTACCCCTGCTCGCAGAATTCCTTCAGGACAGACACCGTGTAGTCAAGCTCGTCTCGGGTATTGGCATGGGAAAAGGAGAACCGCAGGGAGGGTTGTTTGCGCTGCTCCTCGCCGAGAATCTGGTTGAGTACATGCGAACCCGAGTCGCTGCCCGACTGGCAGGCGCTGCCCTTGGAGCAGGCGATCCCTTTCAGGTCGAGGTGGAACAGCAATAACTGGCCCTGGGCCTCGCTCAGCGGCAGGCGGACGTTTACCAGGGTATACGTACTGCCCTGTGCATCGGCAGAAAGCCCGTTGAAGGCCACGCCCGGAATCGCTTCCCTGAGCCGGCCGATAAAGTAGTCTTTCAGGCCCTGCACCTGGGCGCGCTCGGCATCCAGGTTCTCATAGGCGACCTTGAAGGCGGTTTCCATGCCCACAATGTTGTGGTAGGGTTCGGTGCCCGCCCGGAAGCCCCTTTCCTGTGCCCCGCCCACGATAAACGGGCCCAGACCCGTGTTGCGGCGGATAAAGGCAAAACCAATCCCTTTGGGGCCGTGGAACTTATGGGCAGCTGCAGTAGCGAAGTCGACCGGCAACTGTTGCAGGTCGAGGGGGTAGTGCCCCACCGACTGCACCGTGTCAGAATGCAACAGGGCTCCGGCCTGCCGGCACAATTCCCCGACAGCCTCCAGGTCGAGCAGGTTGCCAATTTCATTATTGACATGCATCAGGCTCACCAGTTTTTTTGAGTCGTCGGCCTGCAGCAACTCATCCAAAACGTTCAAATCGGGGTTGCCATGGCCATCCAGCGGCAGGAATACCAGACGAACCCCTTGTTCCCGTTCGAGCGCCTCGGCCGTGTGGAGCACTGCGTGGTGTTCAATGCGGGTGGTAATAAGGGTTTGTACCCCGAGATCGCGTACGGCGCCCCTTAGTATCATATTGTCTGCCTCGGTTCCGCCTGAGGTGAAGATGATTTCCCCTGGCCGGGCACCCAGGCGGGTGGCGATAGTCTTGCGGGCCTGCTCGATCCCCGTCTTGGCGGTTCGCCCGAAGGCATGGGTAGAAGACGGATTCCCGAAACAGTCTGTCAGGGCCTGCTGCATGTCTCGGATCACTTCGTCGCGAAGCGGGGTCGTAGCCGCGTTGTCGAGATAGATTTGACGCATGAAAAAAGTAGCTATGTTTGGCCCGGCAAAGGTATCCATTCCCGATAAGAACACCTAAAATAAGCGGGCTTCCTTTGGGATTTTCCAGGGCCTATGAAGTATCTTTGGCGGCATGAAGCAACGCATCGTCTTTTTTCTGGTTTTGGCGCTCACGGGCTGTTCTGCAGGAGACCTGCAAATAGACGCTATCGATTTTGAATCGGCCTCAGTAGCATATTGTGGGGCGGTAAGCACCGACACACAACTGTTCTTCAAACTGAACGACCGTGACGCCCTCATTTTGCAGCTCGCCTCAGGCCTGCTGCGCAACGAGCCCTCTGACGCCCCCATCGAGAGCTCCATCCCGGGCGGCTCACAGCTCACCTACCGCATTTTTGACGGCGACGTAGACTCCGGCTATTTCTGCGACGACATTCCCCCGGCAAAACCCGGGGTGTTGGAAGAGATATTGGCCGAAGCCGGAAAAGTGCGCATCGAAACGGTGCAGAGCGCCACCGATACCACCAGATACGAACACACCATTAGCCTGCAGGGGGTTTCTTTTGTAAATGACAAGGGAGAACGCCTGACCAACCTCTTCGTCGAAGACTTCGGCACCATAACCACGTCGAGCCAGTAACCGAGGCTAGAAGGATTCCTGGGGAATGTACACCTCGGTGGCACCCAGGCCATAAGCTGCGTAGTCGGCATCGTTATACCTGAGTCCCTCATACCGCCTCAGCAGCGTGTGCAATTCTTCCCTGAGCACCCCTTCTCCCACCCCGTGAATGAATACCAGCCGCTGAATGCGCTTTCTCATGGCAAATTCGAGTTGCCGGCGGGCCGTTTCGACCTGCAGGTCGAGCAGTTCGCTGGGGGGTATTCTGCGAGGGTCGGGGAGCAGTTTTTCGGCGTGTAGGTCTACTTCCATAGCAGGCCCGAACCGCTCCTTTTTCCCTTTTTTACGGGAGGGTGCCTGCCTGCCCCCGGCTTCCTTTGCCGCTGCCGTGCCGGGCGGCACCGAAAAACCGGGCTTCTCGGGCAGGCGCACCAGGGCCTCAGGGGCCATCTCCAGCTCAAAGCCGTCGTCGGTAACAAGGCACACCAGGCCACCCTGAATGCCAGTCACGCGGCCCTCAAGGGCTTCGTCAAGGGCCTGCACCCTGTCTCCCGGCTTGAACTTACGCTGCATCGGGTCCGCTTTCATTTGAGGGTTTGTCTCCGCCACTGCGGCGCGAAAGGCCGTATAGCCCGAACATCAGGATGGCGAAACCGGCTGCCAGGCCCAGTTCTTTCCCGACCAGCTCCGGCCCCAGAAACAAGGCCAGGGCTCCGGCCAGCACGGCTGCTAAATAAATCGGCTGTTTTATTTTCATTGCCCAAAAATAAGTGTATTTTTCCTATCAGGAAATTGCAGTTATGGCCCATATGCACGCCCTTTCGCTCAACATAAGCGAAGCCGACATGCTCCCCTGCCTGAGCAAGCAGGTACTCGGCATGGAGTGCCCCGGCTGCGGGCTGCAACGCTCGGTAGCACTGCTGTTGAACGGGCAGGTGGCCGAGTCTTTCCTGATGTACCCCGGCCTCTACCCGATGATGCTCTTCTTCGGCTTTGCAGCCCTGGACCATTTTATCGGCTTCCGCCAGGGACCCCGCATTACCAGTGCCCTGGGCCTGCTCACCGCAGGAGCCATCCTTGTAAATTTCCTGCTCAAAATAATCAACTAAAAACCGCCTCATGGAACAACAAAAATTACCCAATGTAACCCTGGCCCTGGTACTGGCCATCGTCTCTTTCCTGTGCTGTTGTTTTGCCGGGTTACCCGGAGCCCTGCTCTCGGGTATTGCATTTTTTCTCCTGAAAAAAGATGAGAAAACCTACAGTGCCAACCCGGAAGGCTATTCGAACTACAACCAGCTCAAAACGGCTAAAATTGTAGCCCTGATCGGCCTGATAATCGGCCTGCTCTATTTCCTGTTCTTCGCCTACAACATTTATCAGATGGGTGGATGGGACGCCTACATGGAGCAATCCCGGGAACTGATGGAACAATGGGGCATCGAGGAATAATCTACCCCATGAGGAATAAACCAAACCAAATAAAACTATTATGAGTCAGGAACCCCTGCCCGGCGCCAGTACGGCCATGACCATGGGCATTATCTCTGTTGTCGGTGCCCTGGTCTGTTGCGGGCCCTTCGCTGCAATCTTCAGCTTTATCGGCCTTTCCAATGCCCGGAAAGCCGAAAACCTGTACAATCAATCGCCCGATCGCTACTCGGGCTTCGAGAACTTGAAAACAGCACGGGTGCTCTCGTACATCGGCCTGGCCCTGTCACTGGTCATGCTGGTGCTGGCC
Organism: Robiginitalea sp.; assembly: GCA_024642005.1. Lineage (GTDB taxonomy): Bacteria > Bacteroidota > Bacteroidia > Flavobacteriales > Flavobacteriaceae > Robiginitalea. The sequence continues at coordinate 26,264 of JAHECA010000011.1, forward strand.
GTCCTGTATTTCGGCTTTCTCGTGGCCCTGATCACCAGTGGCGAATTTTAGCACACAGGCCACAGCACAAAAAAATCCCCGGCTGTGCCGGGGATTTTTTATGTTTTAGGACGGGCCATCAGTTGGCCACCTCGCTCATGAATTTCAATCGGTAAAGTCGGAGTTCTTCGTCTTCGTATTCCCCTTCGAATTCCTTGAGCGCCACTTCAATGTTGTCGGTTTCGGCCTCCAGGAAGTATTCGTGGATTTCTTCCTGCTGGTCTTCGTCCAGAATCTCGTCAATGTAATAGCCCAGATCGAGCCTGGTGCCGCTGAAGACAATCTGCTCCATTTCCTTGACCAGCTCGGAGAGCGCCAGTCCCTTGGCCGCTGCGATATCGTCAAGGGGCAGTTTCCGGTCCACGTTCTGGATGATATACAGCTTCAGGCCCGAATTGGCGCCGGTACTCTTCACGACCAAATCGTCGGGCCGCATGATGTCGTTTTCTTCCACATAGCGCGCGATCAGTTCCACGAAGGTTTTGCCGTACTTCCGCGCCTTGCCCTCCCCCACGCCGTGCACATTGACCAGTTCTTCCATGGTCACCGGGTATTTCAGGGCCATATCCTGAAGGGACGGATCCTGGAAAATCACGAAGGGGGGTACATCGAGCTTGTGCGCCTGGCTCCGCCTCAGGTCTTTGAGCATTTTCAGCAGGGTGTCGTCGGTGGTCCCGGCCCTGGACCGACCTGCGGTACCGGGGGAGTCTTCGGAATCTTCTGAATAGATGTGGTCTTTGGTCATCATGAAGGAGACCGGGCTGGACAGATAGTCCTTACCGGCCTGGGTAACATGCAAAATGCCATACTGCTCAATTTCCTTGTGCAGCAGCCCGGCAACCAGGGCCTGTCGGATCAGGGCCATCCAGTAGTGCTTTTCCTTGTCTGAACCGATGCCGAAAATATCCTTTTCGCCGGTCTTGTGTGCGGTGAGCAGCGCATTGGTTGAGCCCACAAGGGTCTTGACCACTTCCTTGGCCTTGAACTTTTCGGCGGTGCCAAGCACCACCTTTATCAGTTTGACCAGGTCGTTTTTCGCTTCCTGCTTTTCCTTGGGGTTGCGCACGTTGTCGTCCATGTCGGCCCCTTCCCCGTTTACCTCGTCGAATTCTTCCCCGAAATAATGCAGGATAAACTTGCGGCGCGACATAGAGGTCTCGGCATAGGCCACGATTTCCTGCAGCAGGGCATTGCCGATTTCCTGTTCGGCTACCGGCTTGCCGGCCATGAATTTTTCGAGCTTCTCGACATCCTTGTAGGAATAGAAGGCCAGGCAATGGCCTTCGCCCCCGTCGCGCCCCGCCCGGCCGGTCTCCTGGTAGTAACTTTCGATGCTCTTGGGGATGTCGTGGTGGATCACATAGCGCACGTCGGGCTTGTCGATACCCATGCCGAAAGCGATGGTGGCCACCACCACGTCTACGTCTTCCATCAGGAACATATCCTGGTATTTCGAACGGGTCTTGGCGTCGAAGCCGGCATGATAGGGCACGGCACTGATGCCGTTCACCTGCAGCACCTGTGCCAGTTCTTCGACCCGCTTGCGGCTCAGGCAGTAAATAATGCCCGATTTTCCGGCGTTTTTCTTGACAAACCGAATGATGTCGCCGTCGACATCCTTGGTCTTGGGCCGCACTTCGTAATAGAGGTTGGGGCGGTTAAAAGACGCCTTGAACAAATTGGCATTGGGGATGCCCAGGTTTTTCAGGATGTCTTCCTGCACCTTTGGGGTTGCCGTGGCCGTGAGTGCAATGATGGGAATGGAGTCGCCGAGCCGGTTGATAATGGCACGCAGATTGCGGTATTCGGGCCGGAAGTCGTGGCCCCATTCCGAGATGCAATGCGCTTCGTCTACCGCCACGAAAGAAAGGGTTACACCCTGGAGGAATTCGACATATTCCCCCTTGGTAAGCGATTCGGGCGCCACATAGAGCAGCTTGGTAAGCCCGGAAGAGATGTCGTCCATTACCCGTTTGATCTCCCCTTTGGTCAGGGAGGAGTTGAGGACGTGGGCCACCCCTTCGTTGTCTGAGACACCGCGCAGGGCATCTACCTGGTTCTTCATCAGGGCAATAAGGGGAGAGACCACGATGGCTGTCCCCTCCTTGATCAGGGCAGGCAACTGGTAACAGAGTGATTTTCCTCCCCCGGTGGGCATGATTACAAAAGTATCTTCACCGTGAATGATGCTTTTTATCACCCCTTCCTGGAGTCCTTTAAATTGTGTAAATCCGAAATATTTCTTGAGGGAAGCCTTTAAATCAATGTCATTCAAAATCATGCTTCAATCTGGTTTGCAAACTACATAAGCGACCCTTTTGGGCCGGCATCAATCGTCTCGTAAAAAAGTGGTTAGTAAAGGCAAAAAATGTACCGGAAGCGAATTGCGATTAGTTTGGAATCGTTTCTAATAAGTTTGTGTAATTTTGTTTTCTTAAATATAGCACATTCTTTTAGAAAAAGTCTTTTTTTTAGCACATTTTAAACAATGTGTCAGACACCCAAAAATTCTTGCAACACCTTGAAGGACAGTAAGGCTATACTCGAGATAGCGCGTAAAACCATCGCTTCGGAAGGCGAGGCCATCCTGCATCTGCAAAGTCTTGTGACCGGCGATTTCGCCAGGGCGGTAACCCGCATTCTGGAGTCGGAGGGACGTGTGGTGGTCAGCGGGATCGGCAAGAGCGCGATTATCGCCTCCAAGATCGTGGCCACCCTCAACTCTACCGGAACCCCGGCCATTTTCATGCATGCTGCCGACGCCATTCACGGCGATCTGGGCACCATTCAGAAGGACGACGTGGTAATCTGCATTTCCAAGAGCGGCAATACCCCCGAGATCAAAATGCTGGTGCCCCTGATCAAACAGGGGGGCAACCTGCTGATCGGGATGACGGGCCACCCCGAGTCGTTCCTGGGCGAACAGGCCGACTTTGTGCTGAACACCTATGTGGAGAAGGAGGCCTGCCCGAACAACCTTGCCCCCACAACCAGCACTACGGCCCAGTTGGTCATGGGCGATGCCCTGGCCATCTGCCTGCTCGAACTGCGCGGTTTCAGCAGCCGCGATTTTGCCCGTTACCACCCGGGGGGCACCCTGGGCAAGAAGCTCTACCTGCGCGTATCCGATATCGTATCGCAAAACCAGGTGCCCCGGGTGAGCCAGGACACCCCGGTGAAGGATGCCATCGTCGAGATCTCCGAAAAGATGCTGGGGGTAACGGCTGTAATGGACGGAGAGCGCATTGCCGGTATCATCACAGACGGCGACATACGGCGCATGCTGAACAAATACGACAATATAGGCGAGCTCAAAGCCCGCGACATCATGACCCACAACCCGAAGACCATCGATGCTGAAGTGCTGGCGATCAAGGCCCTGAAACAAATGCAGGACAATGACATATCGCAGCTTCTGGCAACCGAGGGCAACCGCTACGTGGGCGTGGTACATATTCACAACTTAATGAAGGAGGGCATACTCTGATGGCCAGAATGCGTAAAGACCCCAATGAGATGTCGTTCCTCGACCATCTGGAAGAACTGCGGTGGCACCTGATCAGGTCTACCTTTGCGGTGGTTATCATCGCCGTGGGGGCCTTCCTCATGCGAGGCTTTATCTTCGACACCGTAATCTTCGGCCCCTCTCACATGAGCTTTCCCACCTACCGGCTTTTCTGCGACATCGCTACGTGGATGGGCTTCGATTCTGCCTTTTGCGCAGACTCCCTGCCTTTTACCATCCAAAGCCGCACCATGTCGGGGCAGTTCTCGGCCCACATCTGGACCTCCATCTGGGCCGGGTTCATCATCGGTTTCCCCTACGTGCTCTACGAGCTTTGGAAATTCATCAGCCCGGGCCTTTATGAAAAGGAGCGCAGGCATTCGCAGGGCTTCATCCTGGTGGCCTCCCTGTTGTTCTTCCTGGGCGTGCTGTTCGGGTACTACGTAGTGGCCCCCCTCTCCATCAACTTTCTGGGCACCTACCAGGTGAGCGACATCGTGCAGAACCAGTTCGACCTGAGCTCCTACATCTCTACGGTGCGGGCGGCCGTGATCGCCTGCGGGCTCATGTTCGAATTGCCGATCATCATCTATTTCCTGACCAAGGTGGGCCTGGTAACCCCCGAGTTTTTGCGCAAGTACCGCAAAATGGCCCTGGTGCTTGTCCTGATCGTCTCGGCTGTGATTACGCCGCCCGATGTGGCCAGCCAGATCATCGTGGCCGTGCCCGTGCTTATCCTCTACCAGGTGAGCATCCATATTTCTGCATTTGTTATAAAAAAGGAAGCCAAAGCCAAGAAGCATGCCGAACCCAGTTGACGAATTCAACGCCTACCGCGAGCGCATGAATGAAAAGCTGTTGCAGAGCGACAGCAAGCTTATCAAGCGGATCTTCAACCTGGACACCAACGCCTATACCCCGGGCGCCCTCGATGTGAAAACCAAGGAATTGCTCGGCCTGGTAGCCTCTGCAGTGCTGCGCTGCGACGACTGCATCCGCTACCACCTGCAAACCCTGCACAAGCAGGGGGCCACCCGAGAAGAAGTAACCGAGACCCTGGGCATCGCCACCCTGGTGGGCGGCACCATTGTTATCCCCCACCTGAGGAGGGCCTACGAATTCTGGGAGGCCCTGGAGCAGGCGGGTTAAAAAAATCTCAATTCGCTTCGGCCCCCCGGGCAAAAGCAGTAAGTTTGGCCGCAGTACCATGAAGCTCAGAGCCGAAAACATCCTAAAATCCTACCGGGGGCGCCAGGTAGTCAAGGGTATTTCCCTGGAAGTGAACCAGGGCGAGATCGTCGGGCTATTGGGCCCAAACGGAGCCGGCAAAACCACCTCTTTCTACATGATCGTGGGGCTGATCAAGCCCAATGGCGGCCAAATATTCCTGGACAAGACCGAGATCACGCGCTTCCCCATGTACAAAAGGGCCCAGTACGGCATCGGCTACCTGGCCCAGGAGGCCTCGGTATTCCGAAAGCTGAGCGTGGAAAAAAACATCCTGAGCGTGTTGCAGCTCACCAGCCTGAGCAAAAAGGAACAGCACATGCGCATGGAGAGCCTGCTCGAGGAATTCGGCATCGCCCATATCCGCAAGAACCGGGGCGACCTGCTCTCGGGTGGGGAGCGCCGCCGAACCGAAATCGCCCGGGCCCTGGCCACAGACCCCAAGTTTATTCTGCTCGATGAACCCTTTGCAGGAGTAGACCCGGTGGCCGTGGAAGACATACAGCGCATCGTGGCCCAGCTCAAAAACCGGAACATCGGCATTCTGATTACAGACCACAACGTACAGGAAACCCTGGCCATAACCGAGCGCTCCTACCTGATGTTCGAAGGGGGCATCCTGAAGTCGGGCAGCCCGGAAATATTGGCCGAAGACGAGATGGTACGCAAGGTGTACCTCGGGCAAAACTTCGAGCTGCGCAAGAAAAAGCTCACCTTCTAAGCCTTCCTCACGCGCTTTTCTTACCCACCACAGCTAATAGAATATAGAACAGGATTACCAGGGGTATGGCCAGATACTGCAGGGTGATGACCAGTACGGCGCTGACCCCTAAAAAGATGTATTTAACCGCGTTTTCGGCAAAGCCCCAGCCCTTGAATTTCAGGGCAAAAAGGCGTATGGGGGAGTTCAGGAGATAGGCCGAAAGCAGGGTCAGCCCCCCCAGCAACCAAGGGTTCAGCAGAAGGGCGTTCGTGAATTCGCTCCCGTTGTAAAGCACGATCAGGGGGAGGGAAATGATGAGCAGGGCATTGGCCGGGGTGGGCAGGCCTATGAAGCTGCTCACCTGGTTTTCGTCAATGTTGAACCGCGCCAGACGCCATGCCGAAGCCAGGGTAATGATCAGGCCCGCAAACGGGAGCCAGGCCTCCAACCACCCGTCACGGGCCAGGGCGTCTGCAAAAAAACTGCCGCTGTTCCAGCCGCCACTCAGTGACATGCCCAGCATCTGGCACATGACCAGGCCAGGCACCAGCCCGCTGGTGACCAGGTCGGCCAGGGAATCGAGTTGGATGCCCAGTTCGGATTGCACCCCCAGGGCACGTGCCACAAGACCGTCGAGAAAGTCGCAGATTACCCCCAGGAGAAAGAAAATGGCGGCCCATTCCAGGTGGTTTAAAACAGCAAAGACGGCGGCTATGGAGCCGAAGAACAGGTTCAGGAGCGTAATGAGGTTGGGCAAGGCTTTCATACGGCTGGTCGGTTTTCGTAAAAGTACGCAATTCCCGGAAAGGGCGGCGTCCCGCTGCCGGTTGCACTTTGCCAAATAATTCAGATATTTGACGGGCTTAGGCCCCAACCGTCGCTCAAGCCGCTCCTCCATGAAGTTTTATACGTTTATCGCCCTTTTGTTATCCTGCCTATTGCGGCCCGGCGACCCGGTTTATGCCCAGCAGGCCGCGCTGGGGCCCCAGGCGCGCATCAGCGTGATTACCTGCGGCCCCGGAACCGACCTCTACGCCACTTTCGGCCACAGCGCCTTCCGGGTGTGGGACCCTGCCCAGGAGATCGACTGGGTATACAACTACGGCACCTTCGACTTTAACACCCCCAACTTCTACCTGAAGTTCGCCAGGGGCAAATTGCTGTATGCCCTGAGCCGACAGGAGTTCCCGAATTTCCTTTTTACCTACCAGCTCGAGAACCGCTGGGTGCGCGAACAACTGCTCGAACTCACCCCCGGCCAAAAACAGGAACTTTTTACCTTCCTGGAGCACAACAACCGGCCCGAGAACCGCTATTACCACTACGATTTCCTTTTTGAAAACTGCGCCACAAAAATTCCGGAAGTGCTCAAAGGCGTATTGGGAAACAACCTCACTTTCGATTACAAACACCTCAAGGAATCCTATACCTTCCGGGACCTCATACAGCAAAACCTCGACCGCAACACCTGGTCCAGCCTGGGGATCGACCTGGCCCTCGGGGCAGTGATTGACCGCAAAGCCAATCCGGAAGCGTACATGTTCCTGCCGCATTATGTGCGCCTGCAGCTCGAAAACAGCCATCTGGGCAGCGCCCCGCTGGTTTCCCGTGAACGGGTGATCCTGGACCTGCCCGAAACCGAGCCGCCCACTTATTTTACGGCCACTCCGCTTTTCTGGCTGTTGCTGCTGCTGGGCTTTACCATTGCCCTGACCGCAATTGACTTCGGGTACCGCTGGAGGAGCCGCTGGCTCGACGCCTGCCTCTTTATGGGCACCGGCCTGGCGGGGCTGTTCATGCTGTTCCTCTGGTTTCTGACCGACCACAGCGCCACCGCCTGGAATGCCAACCTCCTCTGGGCCCTGCCCACCAATGCCGGCCTGGCACTCTACGCTTTTCGCAAACCCCGGCCCCAATCCCTGAGGCGCTACCTGTATATTGCGCTGGGCCTGCTGGGGCTGTGCCCCCTGCTCTGGCTCTTTTCGGTTCAGCGTTTTTCGCCCGTTATCGTCGTGTTATGGGCGGCCCTGGCCCTGCGCTACGCCTACCTCCTCCGTTACTTAAACCGTCCCTCGTGAACCTGCTCAGCGCCGAAAACCTGGCCAAGTCTTACGGGGAGCGCGAATTGTTTTCGGGCCTGAGCTTTGGCATCAACCAGGGCCAGAAAGTAGCGCTGATCGCCCGCAACGGCACGGGAAAAAGCACCCTGCTCAACATCCTGGCCGGGAAAGACGCCCCCGACACCGGGCAGGTTACCTATCGCAAGGGGCTGCGGGTTGCCTACCTGGAGCAGGAGCCCCTTCTCGACCCCGCCCTGACCGTCGGGGAAACCCTCTACGCCTCAGCGAATGAGCTGGTGCGCATCGTGGGCCGGTACGAGGCTGCCCTGCAAAAACCCGAAGATGCCTCCGGCTACCAACGTGCTTTTGAGGCCATGGAGCGGGCCGGGGCCTGGGACCTGGAAACCCGCTTCAACCAGATCTTGTCGCGCCTGCAGCTCAACGACCCTGAGGCTCTTGTTCGCACCCTTTCCGGAGGGCAGCGCCGCAGGCTGGCCCTGGCCCACTGCCTGATCGAAGAGCCCGAACTGCTGTTGCTCGACGAGCCCACCAACCATCTCGACCTGGAGATGATCGAGTGGCTTGAAGCTTATTTTGCAGGTCGGCCCATTAGCCTGCTCATGGTAACCCACGACCGGTATTTCCTGGACCGGGTCTGCAACCAGATTCTGGAACTCGAGGCCGGAAATCTCAGCACCTTCCCCGGTGGGTATGAAGACTACCTGCGTGAAAAAGAAGCCCGGGAAGCCGTGGCTGCCACCACCGCCCATAAAACAAAGGCGCTCTATAAAAAAGAGCTGGAATGGATGCGGCGCCAACCCAAGGCCCGCACGACCAAATCGAAGTCGCGGATTGAAGATTTCGAAGCCCTGAAACAAAAGGCCTTACAGCGCAGGCAGGAGCGCGAAATGGAACTCGAGATCAACATGGAGCGCCTGGGTACCAAGGTGGTGGAATTGCACCGGGTGGCCAAGCGCTATGGTGAGCGCACCCTCTTCGAGGGCTTCACGTACTCCTTCCAGCGAGGCGAGCGGGTAGGGCTGATCGGGCCCAACGGGAGCGGGAAAACCACCCTGCTCGATATGGTGGCCGGACGGGTGCAGCCCGATGCCGGCAAGGTGGTACACGGGGAAACCCTGAAGATGGGGTACTACACCCAGGCAGGGTTAACAGCCGACCCGGGGATGAAGGTAATCGACGCGGTGCGCGAATTCGGGGATTACATCCCGCTGAAAAAAGGACGGCAGCTGAGCGCCCAGCAACTGCTGGAGCGCTTTTTGTTCGACCGGAGCGCCCAGTACGACTACATCGAAAAACTCAGCGGAGGCGAGCGCAAGCGGCTCTTCCTCTGCACGGTGCTGATCCAGAACCCGAATTTCCTGATCCTGGACGAGCCCACCAATGACCTCGACATCATGACGCTGAGCGTACTCGAAGACTTCCTGCTCGATTTTCCGGGAACCCTGCTCATTGTGTCGCACGACCGGTATTTCATGGACAAGATTACCGACCACCTCTTCGTTTTTGACGGACAGGGCGGCATTCGCGATTTTCCCGGCAATTACACCGATTTCAGGATGTACGGCCCGGATGAAAGCACGTCTGTTTCGCCTTCGGTCCCTGCCCCTGAGACCAGACAGGCCAAATCGCCCGCCAGCCGGGGGAAGCGAAACTACGCCCAACAGCGCGAATACGAAACCCTGGAAGGCGAGATTGCCCGGCTGGAGGTGCGTAAAACCGACCTGGAATCGGCGCTCGCCAACCCCGATCAGGCCGGGGAGCAGCTCGACCAGACCGCCCGTGAGCTCGCCGGCCTGCTGGCCGAGCTGGAAGGAAAAACAGAGCGCTGGTTCGAACTGGCGGCCGTAGAAGAGGAATAGGTTCCTCAGAGCCTGGTTCGCACCGAGAGGTCGGATCGGGAATAAGCCTTGCCCCCCAAAATCACGTCTGAAATTTGGTCGTAGGCATTGAGCGCCTGCAGCGGATTCCCTTCCAGAATAAGGATATTGGCCCTTTTTCCGGCTTCGAGGGTGCCCACGGCACCCAGCATGCCGAAGGCTTTTGCATTATTGTAGGTTGCCGCCCGGAAAAGCTTGTCCAGCAAAATGCCGGCCTCCTCCCAATGTTGCATTTCCCGATAGCCGTTGTATCCCGGCACATGGGAGTACATATTCATGGCCCCGGTATCGGTACCGAACAAGAGGTTGGCATTTTTCCCGGCCAGGTACGATGCCACGGTATCGAGTTTGGACCCCAGATTATGGTAAAGCCCCTGGAAAAACGCCGAATCCGATTCGAACCGGGCCCGGACAGGCACAAAAAACTCCGGATTTACCCTGGCGAGGTATTCGGGCCGGGCCAATATCCGGGCCCTCCCAGCAGGGGCCCCTTCCATGATAAGCCAATTCACATATGCCTCAGGGTACAGTTTTGACAGAAGTGTGGTATCAAGACCTTTGCCTTCCAGGATGTCCCGTTCGCCCAAAAGCGCCCGGAAGGTGAGTTGATACCCGGTTTGCCGGGCGGCGATGCTGTCGAGCAAGTCGCGGTGCGTCCGGGGGAGATTGGTGCTTAGGTATTCTTCCGGCCGGTTGGTCCAGTTCCAGAGGCCGTGGGCAATAATATCCACCCCGGCGGACAGGGCCAACTGCTGGCCTTTAAGGGACGGGGCGTGCAGCAGCGTGACCATTCCCGCTGCCCGGGCCTCCGTAACCAGTTCGACAAGAATTTCCGGGCTGGGGCTTTCCCAGACCTCCGGCAACCCGGAAGAGGCGTCTTCGTAGAGCATCTTAACGCATACGTGGCCTTCTTCACGGATGCGCGATACGAGATAGGAAGCCGAATGCGAGGGGAGGTCAAGGCTGTCGGGCAGCCGGATATTGGGGTTATACGGATCAAAAAGGAACGGTTGGGCGAGGCGCTCCGCCGGGCTGAGTTCCCCCATCTCCATTTCGAAGTCGTCCATGACGGCAACCTTTTTGCCGCAGGTATAGATGTCGGGGCGCAGGGATTTGGTCCGGATGGCCTCCAACTGTTGCGGGGCGTAAGCGTCGACATCCACCAGGCCCGTATAGCCGTAATACAGGAAATTCAGGGGCAGGCGGTCAAAATACCCTTCTACCAGCTCCGGTTCGCCCCGGCGCTGCCTGAAGTCCATCCCGGCGATGTTGTTCAGGTGCACGTGGCTGTCGATGAGCCCGGGGATCACAAACCTGCCAGTCGCATCAATCCGGCGGTAAGAGCCGCTTACGCGGGGCATTTCTGCCCCCGCATAGCGGATCACCGTTCCATCCGTCAGGATATTCCCCAGATAGGTGCGGATGGCCCCCGAGGAATCACAGGTAACGATTTGGGCATGTTCAATCAGCAAACCGTCCCGGACTTCAAAAGCAGGGCCGCTGCACCCCAGGGCAAACAGAAATGTGCCTGACAGCAGTAGAAACCCGGTGATCTTTCCCATCCCTTGCATGTTGTAGCCGATATGACGAGGGACCGCCCCTTTTGTTACAGGGGCAAAAGTGCCTACTTTTGGAAAAAGCGCTGATGACAAAACTTGGCTTCTGGTGGCAGGCCCGAAACCGACACGGGGTGCATTCGCCCTTCGTTTACGGTTTTCTGGAACGCAGCCTGTATGCCCGAAAAAGACCCGGGTGCAGCCCGGAGCAGCAGTTGCTGCTGGCTGCCGCCGAACACTTCGCCCCGTTACGGGTGGGGTTCACACCCTCGGCAGCCGACAGGGCCGACTGGTTAAAGACCCGCCTGCCCGATGCCCGATGGGGTTTGCCCCCGTACGACCTGTTTATTGCAGACTGTCCCGGCACGGAGCTCGAAGCACAGCTCGCAGACCACAGCAAGTGGCATAACGAATCGGTGATCTTTGTCGGGGGGTTGCGCACCGGGCCTTCAGCCCGTAGGGCCTGGAAGAAGTTGTGCCTTATGCCCCGGCTGCGGGTAATCCTGGAAACCTACAGGGCCGGTTTGCTCTTCTTCAGGAGCCAACAAGCCCCCCAACATTTTAAAATAAGGCTGAAATCGTCTATTTTTAGGCAGTGATGAAATCCATTTTTTACATTCTGGGTGGGTTACTGCTGGTTTATATCCTTATCGGCTCCTTTAACAAAAAGAAGGGCCGCCAGCGCAGGTCGCGCTCGTTTATGGACGGGCAGCGCCTGAAAGACCGCAGGGATCGCAATGGCGATGCCGACACCCGACCCAACCCGTGAACGAACGAACATGAAGATTTATACCAAAACCGGCGACAGCGGCACAACCGGCCTCTTTGGGGGCACCCGGGTACCCAAGCACCATTTCCGGATCCAGAGTTACGGCACCCTGGACGAGCTCAACAGCTGGGTGGGCATGCTGCGCGACCAGCCGATTGCCGAAATGCACCGGGAGCAGCTGCTGCAGGTGCAGCACCTGCTCTTTACCGCCGGGGCCATGCTGGCCGTAGACCCGGAAAAAGCGGCGCTGAAGAAAGGCGGATCGCGCCTGCAGATTACACCCCTGATGGAGGCTGATGTGGAGGGCCTTGAAAGGGCCATAGACGCCCTGGAGGTATCCCTGCCACCCATGACGCATTTCATTTTGCCTGGCGGACACCCGAGCGTGTCAACCTGTCATATTACGCGCACGGTTTGCCGCAGGGCGGAACGCATGACCACACTGCTGGGGGAACAAAGCCCGGTAGCGCCGGAAATTCTGGCCTACCTGAACCGCCTTTCCGATTACCTGTTTGTGTTGGCACGGAAATTGTCGGCAGAAGTCGGGGCGCATGAAATAAAATGGATTCCGGAGCGCAAACAGGAATAATTCATCAATTTCGACGTTCTAAAATTGCCAACTCGGAAATTTTCCGGGGAAAGGCGGCAAATATCCGTCAATTTTCTTGGCGGTATGGCATTAAAAATTATTTTTGCAAAAATTTTAAAATCAAGCTACTGCGATGTACTGGACATTAGAATTGGCTTCCTATCTGAGTGACGCTCCCTGGCCGGCTACCAAGGACGAATTGATCGATTATGCGATCCGTACTGGGGCGCCCCTGGAAGTCGTGGAAAACCTTCAGTCTATGGAAGAGGAAGGCGGAGAAATCTACGAATCCATCGAAGAAATCTGGCCCGATTATCCGACCGAAGAAGATTACCTCTGGAACGAGGACGAATATTGATTCGATGCACCATATTCCCATAAAAAGTCTCATCCGAGGCTTTTTTTTTATGTAATTTTGACAGCCCGGTGGCCAGCCCGAGCCGTTTCGGTGAAACTGGTACACCTTTTGTACGGGAGGGCGTGCAAGGCGTTAAAACCCGCCCTGGCATAGACCCATCCGGTTGCCTCCAACACCTGCAGTGCCGGAAAGGCAACGTTAAAAAGGAACTGCTATGAGTTTACTCAATTCGGTCTTAAAGGCTTTTGTAGGAGACAAGGCCAAAAAAGACGTTAAAGAATTACAACCCCTTGTCGAGGAGATCAAGACCTTCGGCCCAGCCCTGGAAGGACTAAGCCACGACCAACTTCGGCAAAAGACCCTCGATTTCAAGGAACTGATCCGCCAGCGGGTGGCCGACCTGCAGGAGCAGATCGATACCCTCAAGCAGCAGGCCAGCGATTCCGACGACATAGACCTCAACGAAAGCCTGTATGGCCAGATTGACGACCTCGAGAAACAGGTCTACGACCGCACTGCTGACACCCTCGGCGAGATTTTGCCGGAAGCCTTTGCCGTGGTGAAGGAAACGGCCCGCCGTTTCATGGAAAACCCCACCCTGGAGGTAACAGCCTCCGAGTTTGACCGTTTGCTCTCCGGCCGGGCCGATTACGTGACCCTGCAGGGCGAGAGGGCCCTTTGGAGCAATTCGTGGGACGCCGCCGGCAAGGAGGTGACCTGGGACATGGTCCATTACGACGTGCAGCTGATCGGCGGCATTGTGCTGCATCAGGGCAAAATTGCCGAGATGCAGACGGGGGAGGGAAAGACCCTGGTAGCCACCCTGCCCATGTACCTCAACGCCCTGGCCGGTAAAGGGGTGCACCTGGTTACGGTGAACGATTACCTGGCCCGGCGCGACAGCGCCTGGATGGGGCCCATCTTTGAGTTCCACGGGCTCTCGGTAGACTGCATCGACAATCACCGCCCCAATTCAGAAGGGCGGCGCGCTGCCTACAATGCCGATATCACTTACGGCACCAACAACGAATTCGGCTTTGACTACCTGCGCGACAACATGGCACACACCCCGGGCGACCTGGTGCAGCGCCCGCACCATTACGCCATAGTGGACGAAGTGGACTCGGTGCTGGTCGATGACGCCCGAACCCCCCTGATTATTTCGGGGCCGGTGCCCGAGGGCGAACGGCATGAATTCAACGAATTGAAACCCAAGGTCTCAGACCTGGTACAGCGGCAGCAGCGCTACCTGAACGGGGTGCTGGCCGAGGCCAAGAAAAAAATTGCCGAAGGCGACACCAAGGAAGGTGGGCTTTTGCTCCTGCGCGTACACCGCGGGCTCCCTAAAAACAAAGCCCTGATCAAATACCTGAGCGAGGAAGGCATCAAGCAGTTGCTGCAGAAAACGGAGAATTTCTACATGCAGGACAACAACCGCGAAATGCCCACGGTAGATGCGGAGCTCCTGTTTGTAATCGACGAGAAGAACAACCAAATCGAACTGACAGACCGCGGCATCGAATACCTGTCTGGCGACCAGGAGAGCGACTTTTTCATCATGCCCGATATCGGCACCGAAATTGCCCGCATCGAAAACCAGGACCTCGAACTGGAAAGGGAAGCCGAGCTCAAGGAACAGCTTTTCAAGGATTTTGCCGTAAAGAGCGAACGCATTCACACCCTTACCCAGCTGCTGAAGGCGTACACCTTGTTTGAGAAGGATGTGGAATATGTGGTTATCGAGAACAAGGTACTGATCGTAGACGAGCAGACCGGCCGTATCATGGACGGGCGCCGCTATTCCGACGGCCTTCACCAGGCCATCGAAGCCAAGGAAAGCGTGAAGATCGAGGCCATTACCCAGACCTTCGCCACCATAACCCTGCAGAACTACTTCCGGATGTACAACAAGCTGGCCGGGATGACGGGAACAGCCGTGACCGAGGCCGGGGAATTATGGGAGATCTACAAACTGGACGTGGTGGAGATCCCCACCAACCGCCCTATTGCGCGCGACGACCGCAACGACCTGATCTATAAGACGAAACGGGAGAAATACAACGCCATCATCGACGAGGTAACCCAGCTGGCAGAGGCCGGGCGGCCCGTTTTGATCGGAACCACCTCGGTGGAGATCTCGGAGCTGCTTTCGCGCATGCTCCACCTGCGGAAGATTGAGCACAACGTGCTCAACGCCAAGCTGCACAAGAAAGAGGCCGATATCGTGGCCGAAGCCGGGAAGTCGGGGGTAGTGACCATCGCCACCAACATGGCCGGCCGGGGTACCGACATCAAGCTCAGCGTCGAGGTCAAGAAAGCTGGCGGCCTGGCCATTATCGGCACCGAACGACACGATTCCCGCCGGGTAGACCGGCAGCTCAGGGGGCGTTCCGGACGGCAGGGAGACCCCGGCAGTTCGCAGTTCTACGTTTCCCTGGAAGACAACCTGATGCGCCTGTTCGGCTCGGAACGCGTTGCCAAGATGATGGACCGCATGGGGCTGAAGGAGGGCGAGGTGATACAGCACAGCATGATGACCCGCTCCATCGAGCGCGCCCAGAAGAAGGTCGAGGAAAACAACTTCGGCATCCGCAAGCGGCTGCTCGAATACGACGACGTGATGAACGCCCAGCGGGAGGTGGTTTACAGGAGGCGGCGCCACGCCCTGCAGGGCGACCGGCTCAAGGTAGACATCGCCAACATGATCTACGACACCTGCGAGGTGATCGCCGATTCCAACAAACTGGCTTCCGACTTCAAGAATTTTGAATTCGAGCTCATCAAGTATTTCTCGATAACCTCGCCAGTTGACGAAGCCGAATTCGGGAAACTGGGGTATCAGGATCTCGCCCAACAAGTCTATTCGGCGGCCTACAAGCACTACCACGACAAGATGCAGCGCTCGGCACAGACTGCCTACCCGGTTATCCGGAACGTGTTTGAGGACCAGGGGAACAACTACGAGCGCATCGTGGTGCCCTTTACCGACGGGATCAAGACCCTGAATGTGGTTACCGACCTCAAAAAGGCCTATGACACCCAAGGCAAACAACTGATCACCGATTTTGAGAAAAACATCACCCTGGCCATCATTGACGATGCCTGGAAGACGCACCTGCGAAAGATGGACGAGCTCAAGCAATCGGTGCAGCTTGCCGTTCACGAACAGAAAGACCCGTTGCTCATCTACAAGTTCGAGGCTTTTGAACTCTTCAAAGGCATGATCGAGAAGGTGAACAAAGACGTGGTGTCGTTCCTCTTCAAAGGGGAGCTCCCTTCTGCGAATACCCAACAGATCCAGGAAGCACGCCAGGTACGCCGCCCCAAGGAGAACCTGCAGACCAGCAAGGAAGAAATTCCCAACAGCGACGAGCTCGCGGCCCGCAACCGGGCAGCCGGTCAAACCCAGGGGCAGCGCCCTGCGGTAACCGAGACCATCATTCGCGAGAAACCGAAAATCGGGCGCAACGAACGGGTCACCATCAAAAACGTGATGTCAGGAGAAAATAAAACACTTAAATTCAAGCAGGCAGAACCCCTCCTGGCCAAGGGAGAATGGGTGCTGATCGACGCCGAATAAAACCTTCCTGCCCCCACTTTACAAAACGACCCGCCCAGGGTCGTTTTTTTTTGCCGGAGCACGGGCTTTGATTATATGCCAAAATAGGCCTAGCTTTACATCGAGCTGGAACCAAAGCGCACCCTATGTCGGAAAAGCCGATTTTCATCAAGATGAAAAAAAACGAGAAGCACCGGGAGCGGCTTCAGGACAACTCCAGGCTCTTTAACAGGGTGAGCATCGCGGCGGCCGTCTGCTGCCTGGCCCTGGCCCTGCTCTGCTGGTTTCTCTTGGACATCGGGCGGGAAATTCCCTATGTGCTGGCCGGTTTCGCAGTGATTACGGCACTGAACCTCCTTGGCTACCGGAGGCATCAAAACCTTACCGCAGCTTATTATATCGCTTCCCTGGCGGCCCTGTTGGCAACCGTAACGGTAGTGCTGTACAGCGGCGGCATTCACAGCCCCTTTATTTTCGTGCTGGGCCTGCTCATTCTGGCTGGCTATGTGACTTCCCGCCTGAACGGCCAGCTCTTCCTGCTGGGCGGCCTGATTTTGGTGGCCCTGATCTACGCCATGGGCCTCACCGGCACCACCCGGTTTCCAAACGTGGTTTCCGAAGCAGCCAGGGGGCCTTTCGCCCTGCTGAGTATCCTGATGACGCTGTACCTGGTCGGTGGGGCCTTCGGCAGCAAACTGCTCGGTGCCCACCACCGGCTGTACCGGACCAAGGGTGACGTGGAACTGCGCCTGCGCGAGAAGGAAATGCTGCTCAAGGAAGTACACCACAGGGTGAAGAACAACCTGCAGACCGTATCGAGCCTGCTCAGGATGCAGAGCCGGAACCTGGAAGACCCAGCTACCCTGAGTGTGATGCGCAGCAGCCAGAACCGTGTAGTTGCCATGGCCATGGTACACGAAATGCTCTACCAGCGCGAAGACCTCTCGAAAATAGAATACCGAACCTATGTGCAGGAACTGGGCGATTATCTCATCAAATCGATCAAGGGGCCAGAAAGTCAGATCAGCCTCCGCATCGACATCCCCCAGATCGAACTGGGGATAGACACAGCCATTCCCCTGGGGCTGCTGATCAACGAAGCCATCACCAATGCCCTCAAATACGGCTTCAAAGACCAGGAAGAAGGGGAAATCAGCATTGTCCTGGAAAAGGAGGACCAGACAGAATACATTTTGCGTATCGGCGACAATGGGGCGGGCTTCCCGGAATCGCTGACCCACAAAACCAGCAAATCGCTCGGCCTGAAGCTCATATACAACCTGAGCCGGCAGCTGCAGGGCAGCGTAATGCGCGACCTTACCAAGAAAGGCACCAATTACATTATCCGTTTCCAGGAAGTTAGCCAGGCCCCCTTCCACACCCTGGCCTGAAAGGACTCAATTTCTGGCATTTATTTCTATATTTAGTGGCACGGACATAACCGGACCAACCATGAGAACACGCCTTTTCTGTATGCTGCTGGCCTGCGGCAGTACGCTCTTTGGCCAAGACTATTTTCTGAAACAATACGAACCCTACCGGGCCGATATCCCTTCCCCGGAGGCCTTTTTGGGGTATGGCATAGGCGACTACCACACCCGGCACGACCGTATTGTGCAGTACCTGGAAACCCTGTCGGCCCTGTCAGACCGGGCCGAAATCGAGACCTATGGGTATACGCACGAAAAACGAAAACTGGTGATGCTGAGGGTGAGCAACCCCGGGCACCTGGCCAACCTGGAAGCCCTTAGAGAACGCCACCTGAAATTCATCGATCCGCAGCTGGCCTATAAGGCCGATCCGGAACTGCCGCTCTTTATCCAACTCGGGTATAATGTGCACGGCAACGAACCCTCCAGCTCGGAGGCTGCCATGCTCACGGCCTATATCCTGGTGGCCTCCGAAGACCCGCGCATTGCGCGTTACCGAGACCAATCGGTGGTATTCATAGACCCTGCCATAAACCCCGACGGGCGCGACCGGCATACCCAATGGGCCAATTCGTACCGGGGCGACCCCCTGGTAGACGACCCCCAGGATGCCGAGCACAACGAAAACTGGCCCGGCGGGCGCACCAACCACTACTGGTTCGACCTGAACCGCGACTGGCTGCTGGCGGTACACCCCGAAAGCCGCGGCAAACTCAACTGGTACCACCATTGGTACCCGAACGTGGTCACCGATTTCCACGAGATGGGCTCGCGCAGTACCCATTTCTTTGAGCCCATGAAAATGAACGGGTCGCTCAACCCCATCATGCCCCGTGAAAACTACACCGACATAAACGAATTATTTGCCGGCTACTTCGTAAAGTCGCTAGACAGCATTGGCTCGCTCTATTTTTCGAAAGAGGTATTCGACGGCACGTACCCGGGCTACGGTTCGTCCTACCCAGACCTGCAGGGCGGGCTGGGGCTGCTGTTCGAACAGGCCAGTTCCCGGGGCCACGCCCAGAAAACCGCATACGGCCAGATTACCTTCCCCTTTACGATCCGCAACCAGCTGGTATCGGGCATGGCTACCATGCAGGCAGCGGTAGACAACAAGGAAACCATGAGGCGGTACCAGAAAAACTTCTTTACCAGCGGGCTGCGCAATGCTGCCGCTTCCCGCACCCGTGCCTACCGGGTAACCGAGCAGGCCGACAAGAACCGGCTCAAAGCTTTTCTCGACAAGCTGCTGCTGCACCGGATACAGGTATACCGCAGCGGAGACGACAGCTTTGTGATTCCCACCGACCAACCCCAGTACCGCATGGTACAGACCTTTTTTGAGACGTACAGCCGTTACCGCGACAGTGTCTTCTACGATGCCTCGGCCTGGTCGGTGGCCAACTTCTACCACATGGATTACCAGCCCGTTCAGCGATTTAGCCGGGGTGAGGAGGTAACCTCCCTCGACGGACTCTTCCCGGTTGCGCCCGTGGAACCTTCCGATTATGCCTATATCATTGATTGGAACGACTACAACGCCCCCGCCCTACTGCATCAACTCCAGCAGCAGGGCCTGGTGCTGGCCAGTGCCTTCAAGCCTTTCACAACCCGCATTAACGGGGTTGAAAGGGCCTTTGATAACGGGGCCCTTGTATTGCCTGTATCCCAGCAGGCCAAACCCGGAGCAGAGGTGCACCGCCTGCTGCGCGAGGCCCAGCAGGCCCTTCAGGTGCCAGCCTTTGCAGTGGCTTCGGGCTACCACCTGAAGGGTGTAGACCTCGGCAGCGGCTATGTGCGCCCCTTACGCGCGCCCAAGGCGGCCATGCTGGTCGGCAGCGGGGTGAGTTCTTATGAGGCCGGGGAGGTATGGCACCTGCTCGATACCCGCATGCATATGCCCATCACCAAGATCCCGATGCGCAACCTGGGTTCGGCCAACCTGGACGGCTACAACACCCTGGTACTGGTGAGCGGGCGATACGCCATGGGTGACAGTCAGCAGAAAAAACTGCAGGAATGGGTCGGCAGGGGCAATACACTGATAACCGTGGGCTCGGGCTCCAGTTTTGTGATCAAGCAGAAATGGGTGAGCGAAAAACTGGTGGAATCCCCGGTCGACAGCACAGCGGCCGTGGCACGACTGCCTTATGTTGACGCCCCTGAAAATGAAGGAAAGGAAAGCGTTGGCGGGGTAATCCTCAAGGCCGACCTCGACCTGACACACCCCCTGGGCTTCGGCTATCGCCAAAGCACCATTCCGGTATACAAGAACAACGAAGTGTGGCTGGCCCCCAGCCGCAATGCTTATTCCACTGTGGCCAGCTATACCTCAAAGCCCCTCCTGGATGGCTTTATTACGCGCAAGAACCTGGACGAATTCGCCTCGAAATCGGCTTCCCTGCTGGTGAGTAAACTGGGCAGCGGCCGGGTGATCCTCTTTGCCGACAACCCGAATTTCCGGGGCAGCTGGTACGGGACAAACCGTTTGTTTTTAAATGCCCTGTTCCTGGGGAACCTGATTCAGGTACCTGAATGAAATTCCAAATTCCAACTCAAATATATTTTTAGAAAATGAATAACCTTTTTAGACTCTCGGTTTGCCTGCTGTTGACCCTGCAGGCCTCCCTGGCACAGGACGGCTTTTCGGAAGGCCCGTTCAACCAACTGATCATTCGCGGGGCCACCCTGATTAACGGGAACGGCGCCCCTCCCCAGGGCCCGGTCGATATCGTGATCGAGAACAACCGCATAACCTGGGTAGATGCTGTGGGTTACCCGGGCGTGGCCATAGATCCCGACAGCCGGCCCCAGCTGAAACCCGGCGGCCGCGAAATCGAGGCCGAGGGCATGTACGTGCTGCCCGGCTTTATAGACATGCACACACATATTGGCGGTACCGCGCAGGGGGCCGAGCCCGATTATGTTTTCAAGCTCTGGATGGGGCACGGCATCACTTCTGTGCGGGAAACCGCCGGGCGGGGCGTCGGTTTTGCCCTGGACCTGAAGCGGAAGAGTGCTGCCAACCAGATTGTCGCCCCGCGCATTTTCTCCTACACAGGCTTTGGCCAGGGCAGCAAGGAGCCCATCAGCACGCCCGAGCAGGCCAGGGAATGGGTCCGCCAGAATGCCAAGAACGGGGCCGACGGCATCAAGTTTTTCGGGGCATCCCCCGAAATTATGACGGCCGCCCTTGACGAGAACAAAAAACTGGGGCTGCGCTCTGCCTGCCACCATGCCCAGCTGGCGGTGGCCCGCTGGAACGTGCTGCATTCGGCCCGGGCAGGGCTCACCAGCATGGAGCACTGGTACGGCCTGCCCGAGGCGCTCTTTGACGACCGCACCGTACAGGACTACCCGGTGAACTACAATTATCAGGACGAGCAACACCGCTTTGAGGAGGCCGGCCGGCTCTGGAAACAGGCTGCCGCCCCCTACTCCGACCACTGGAACGCCGTGTTGAAGGAACTGCTCGAGCTCGACTTTACCCTCGACCCCACCTTCAACATCTACGAGGCCAACCGCGATCTGGACCGGGCCCGCCGGGCTGAGTGGCACGAAGCGTATACGCTGCCCTCCCTCTGGCGCTTTTACGCCCCCAGCATGGTTTCCCACGGCTCGTACTGGCATTTCTGGGGTACCGAGCAAGAGGTAGCCTGGAAAGAGAATTACCGGCTCTGGATGACTTTTATCAATGAGTATAAGAACCGGGGCGGGCGGGTTACCGCCGGATCAGACTCCGGCTTTATCTACCAGCTCTATGGCTTTGCCTACATCCGGGAACTCGAGCTGCTGCGCGAGGCCGGATTCCACCCCCTTGAGGTAATCCGGGCTGCCACGCTAAACGGGGCCGAGGCCCTGGGCCTGGCCGACCAGATCGGCACTGTGGAACCTGGCAAGCTGGCCGACCTGGTGATCGTCGCGGAAAACCCACTGGCCAACCTGAAGGTACTTTATGGTACTGGTGCCATCAAACTTACAGAGAACAATGAGGTAGTGCGCGTAGGAGGCGTAACATACACCATCAAGGACGGCATTGTATACGACGCCAAAAAGCTGCTCGAAGATGTGAAACGGCAGGTACGTGAAGCCAAAGAGAAAGAAGGCTGGGAATTGAAGCAACCGGGGGTCGATTAGCCGGTAGCACCCGTTGGCCCCTATTTGGAATTAGCGAATTGGGCAAGGCGCCAGGCAACAGGGCAGGTAAGGCAATACGGCCGACTGGCACGGTATGCAGACAACTTATTTCCGCACCCGGATGGGTTGCAGTTTTCGGTAGCTCAAGTAGATCAGGGCGGCAATTCCGGTCAGGGCGGTGATGAGTAGGATCATGGTCTGAGGTTTAACTGAGCATGCGGCGCATGTCGCGCACATTTTAATGAAAGTAGGTAAATTCAGGCGAAAGGAAGCCGGAAAGCCGATCAAAGGTGGTTATATCGGACCTACAACCCTTCCCCCGCCCACAATCGAGGTGCGAAGCCTGTCCCAGAGGCCTGCAGACGAAGCGATTAACAGGTTGACGAGCGGGGGCGGCTGTGATTTTCGCAGGGAGCATTCCCGGAAAATCCGTACCTTGAAAGCTCCCAATCCACCCCGCCTATGGCCCTAACACCCCTGCTCCGCACCCGCCTGACCAAACTTGCAACAGGTGCCTGCTTTTTGGTGCTCCCATTAATTTCCTCCGCCCAACAAGCGACCTGGGAAGGCAAATTCATGGGCTGTCTGAAAGAGGGCTACCCCGACGCTGGTGCTGCCTTAGACCAGCTCATGGCAGGATTTGAAGCCGAACTCATCGGGCAGGGCTTGCTCGAGAGCAGTGCCTCTGACGATTACCGGGGCTTGTTGCAGCGTCTGGCTTCTGGGCAGCGCATTGAATGGGTCGACTACCTCAGTTTTTCAGACCGGTTTAAGGAAATTGCCCCCGACTCTGTTACCCTGAGGGCCTGCCAGGCCCAGGTGGAAAATTTTAAGGCCACCAACCCGGAAGCCACCCTGACCCGCTTTCTGGACCGACGCGACGCCATGATTAGGGAAGACATCCCGGCCGACATGCAGGCGGCCGCCCTGCTTGACATCCTCGGGGAAAGCGAAATGGACGAGCCTTTTTACCGCCTTCACACCTATTATCTGGTAGACCTGCAGGCACTGCCGACAGCCGACGGGGCCCTGGGCATAATGAGTCCCTATGCGGGGTATCAGGTTGTTCCCGAGTCGGGAGCCAACATGATGCAACTGTACCTGAATGAACGGAACCAGGTCCTGCTTGCCGACCAATTGATAACCCCCGAGCTTCTTACAGAGCGTGTTTTGCAGCACGCCCGTCGTTTTGGGCCCAAGGCCTGGTACATTATCGCACCTGAGCCCGATGTGAAATTCAGCAGCCTGCAGATTCTTCAAGACCGTATCGCCCTGGCCATAACCCAGGTGCGCGACCAGTATGCCCGAAGCGTGCTGGGCAAGACCTGGACCGAACTCAACGCGGAAGAACGGGCACTGGTGGCCCGGAAATTCCCACTGCATATTACGCTGCCTTGAAGGGAAACGCATCGCCCTAATTATGCCGGTATCCAAGAACGAAAAAACCACCGCCTTTGCGGTGGTTTTTGTCAAATTCCCAAGGAAATTTAGTACATCTCGAGGAATTCCTCAAAAGGAACGAGTGTTAAGGTGTCTCCTCCCTTGACTTTGGGCTTCAGCGCCTCGAAGTCGGCTTTTGCCCTGGCGAATTGGTCGCGGATCAGGCTGAGGTTGTCGAAGTCGGCAGCCGAGGGGGCGTCGTACCCGTCGGATACCTTGCTGTACAGGTTGGCCATCTTTTCGCGCAATTGCGGCTCGGCCAGGCCCACATAGTTGTCGCCTGTGGTGACTACCAGGGTTTCTTTGAGGGCGGTTAGCTTTTTGAGCTCACGGGTGTCGTTGGCCTTCTCGGCCTGCTCCAGGTAGGCGTCTACCTGATACACCATATAAGCCAGTTGCTGGGTCATGTCGTACAGTTCCATAGTGGTGCGGTACTTGGCCTCCCTCGCCTCAAGGGGAATCCCGTTGTCTTCATACACCAGCTCGAAGGTGTGCTCGAAGGTATCCTTCCCCTTGGTGATTACCGCCCTGTAGGTCCCTGCCGGGACCCGGGGGGAAGTAAAGCCCCCGAAAGAAAAGGTTTTGCCCTTGGCCACCTTGGGCTGTTTGCGGGTGTAGCCCCAGTTCACAATGTTAATACCCTTGGCCTTGCCCGGCTCCAGGTCTGCGACTTTGTTCCCTTCCATGTCCTGGATTTCCATGGTCATCTTGCCAAAGGTATGCCGGCTTTTCAGGAAATACTTGATCTGGGCCTCGGTACTGCGGTTGGGGCCAACGAATTCAGGGGAAACGGTAGAGCCGCCAAAACTGCCCTTGTCGTTCATCACCGTTGGACTGCTGCCAAAGAAGTGCAGGGTTTCGCCCATGGTTTCTGCCGTTAGCTCACGCAGGGGCGAAACATCGTCCAGGATTATAACCCCCCGGCCGTGAGTGCCCATCACCAGGTCGTTCGTCCCCTTGTGCAATTCCAGGTAGTGAACGGCCACAGGGGGCATGTTGCTGCGGAAAGGGGCCCAGCTGAGGCCACCATCGAGGGTTATGTACAGGCCGAATTCGGTGCCCAGGAACAGCAGGTTTTCATTTTCGTAATCTTCCTGCAGGCTGCGGGCAAAGCCCTGTACCTCGTCGGTGATGATGGAGGTCCAGCTGGCTCCAAAGTCGGTAGTCCTGAAGGCGTAGGGCGTCATGTCTCCCCGGCTGTGCCCGTCAAACACCACATAGGCCGTGCCCCGGTCGTGCGCGCTGGCCTCGATGTGATAGGCCCAGGTATTTGCCGGCAGGCCTGCTATGTTGGCCACCGTATTGGTCCAGGTTTTGCCTCCATCCCGGGTTAGCTGCACATTGCCGTCGTCGGTGCCCACCCAAATCAGGTTTTCATCCAGGGGAGACTCGGCAATGGTGAAGATGGTCGTATGGTTCTCGGCCCCCGAATTGTCAGCAGACAAACCGCCAGAGGCCTCCTGGTTCTGTTTGGCCGGGTCGTTGGTGGTCAGATCGGGGCTAATAACCTCCCAGGTGTCGCCCATGTCCTCGGAGCGGTGCAGGTACTGGCTCCCCATATAGAACCGGTCGGGCCTGTTCGGGCTCAGGGCCATGGGAGCGTTCCAGTTAAAACGAAGCCTGGGCGTGGCTGCTGTGGGCTGGGGTTGGATGGTCTTGATCAGGCGGCGCTCCGTATCGGTGCGCCAAACACTCTCGGCCCCCTGCACTTCGGAAAAGATTACCGGCCTGGTGCGGTGCTTCAGCACGCGGAATCCGTCGCCGGCCCCCACCGAGTTCCAGTCTCTGCCGGTAACCCCGCCAGGGGAGGAATTGGGGCCCCACCAGGAGCCGTTGTCTTGCAACCCACCGTATACGTTATAAGGCTCCGCCTCGTCTACGCTTACCTGGTAGAATTGAGATAGGGGCAGGTCTTCGCAGATCTCGAAGGTATTGCCCCCGTCCCAGCTGCGGTAAAGCCCGCCGTCTGTAGCGGCATAAATCACATCCGAATCGTTAATACCGAAAACCAGGTCGTGGATGTCGGGGTGCATATTGCCCAGGCTCTTGAAGGTTTTGCCCCCGTCGCGGGAAATGGAACCGCTTAAGCCCCCCTTCACCAGCACGTTTTCGTCCCGGGGGTCTACCACGATGCGGGAGAAATAAAACGGCCTCACGGTAATCTCAAAATCATTGTTGAGCTGCTGCCAGCTGGCCCCGGCGTCGTCGCTGCGATACAGGCCCTTCCGGGCGTCGGACTCGGCCTCGATTACCGTATAGAGTACCCTGGGGTTGGTCGGAGCGATAGCAATTGCCAAACGCCCCAGTATGCCTTCCGGGAACCCATTGTGGATCTTGTTCCAGGTTTCCCCACCGTCGGTGGATTTGTACAGGGCGCTGTTTCCTCCCCCCGATTCAAACGACCAGGCGGTACGGCGGAATTCCCACATGGACGCATAGAGGGTATTCGGGTCGGTCGGGTCCATGGCCATGTCGGCCACCCCGGTTTTCGGATTCACGTAGAGCATACGCTCCCAGTTGGCCCCGCCATCTACAGACTTGTACACGCCCCGCTCCTCACTGTCGCTCCACAGGGCGCCCAGCACCCCCACATAAATTTCATCGGGGTTCTGCGGGTTTACCAGTACGTTGGCGATGCGCTCGCTCTTGTCGAAGCCCAGGTGCTCCCAGGTACCTCCCCCATCCCGGGTTCGGAACAGGCCGCAGCCAATCGAAACGCTGTTGCGGGTCCAGGTCTCGCCCGTCCCGACGTAAAGGGTGTTGTTCGGATCGGACGGATCCAGGGTCACTGCCCCGATTGACTGGCAATGGTCGTCGAAAATCGGCGCAAAGGTGGTGCCTGCATCGCTTGATTTCCAGACCCCTCCCCCGGCCGCCCCCACATACAGGATACGCTTGTTGGCCGGGTGTATTTCCAGATCGTTGATGCGGCCGCTCATCAGGGCTGGGCCAATATGGCGTGCCTTCAGGTCGCCAAAAAGATTGCCGGCCCGCAACGTGTCCCTTTGCTGGGCAAGGGCCGCGACGGGAATGGCCACCGCCAGAAGCAGGAGCCGTACTTGCCTTTTCATGGTAGTGAATATAAAAGGGCCGGCAAATGCCAGCCCTTGAGGTTGTCAATCGTTCGTGGTTTCGCCTACTTCCTCGGGAAAAGCAAAAGCTGCCGCGTCGAGGGTGGGATTAAGCTCGATGCTGTCAAAGACGATGGGCTGAGAGGGCCCATTTTTAATACCCTGGGTCATGGAAAATGGGAAGTATAGCCCATCTACTTCCTGGTAATCACTCATAGTGCTGAACTGGGTCTGGCCCTTCATCGGCCCCATGTGTAACTCAGATTCCACCGCTATGGGCACAAAGTTCTCTGCGTCGAAGTAATAATACGACACGTCCTCGACCGGTTGGCCGTCTATGGTCAGGGGCTCCTTCACCAACTTGATTTTGAAGGTTTCGGTTCCTTCCACGGTTTCCTTGCCTATAAGTTCCACGGTATAGCCTTTCTCCTTGTAATCCAGGAAGGAATCCGGGAAATCGTTACTGTTTAATTTGACGTTGGCCGTGGTCTCGCCATCGCTTTTTTCGGCCTTCATAGTCATGAAGTTGGTACTCCAGAGGGTTTCCCCGTCGAAAACGCCCTGCTTAAGCTCCTTGCCCTGGATTTTGATGACGGTCATTTGCCGGCCGTCGCTGAACTGGTAGATCTCAAGCGGGATTTCCATGCCCTGCTGGTTCAGCCTGGCAGTCATCCTGATCCCTTTTACGGCTTTCAGGTTGTCTTTGCCGCCGATGTTTTCAAAATAGCTGCCGAGGATCTCGTCGGCGGTCTGTGCCTGCATGGGCAGGCCGCTCAGCAAGGCCAGCGCTGTGAAGGCATAAATAATTCTTCTCATGGTGTTTTTGAATTTAAATGTCAGATTCGACCTATTTGTAGCAGGAAGGGCCTTTTTGTTTCAAATAATAGCCACTTTTTTTAACCGGTGGCACCCGGCTTTAGAATCTGAAAGGAAGGTGCGGCAAAGGGGCCTAATTTAATACCCGGGTGGGTGGGGAGACCCCCGGTCTTATACCCCTTCCCGCCTCAGCACTTCCAGGGGCGTACTCCTCAGTACCGAACGGCTGTTGAGCAGGCCGATACCCAGTACCAGCAGGCAAATGACCGGGATCACCACCCCAAATGGCACCCAGGAAGGTATAAACGGCGTCTCAAAGATATTGCGGGCCAGCAACTCGGTGGCCCCCAGTGAAAGCAGCACCCCCATCACACTCCCGATGGCCCCCAGGAACAAATATTCCAGTGCGGCTATCTTCAGGATCTGCCCCCCTTTGGCCCCAAGGGTTCGAAGCAACACGCTTTCGCGAATGCGCTGGAACTTGCTGGTGCGAACCGCCCCCAACAGCACAATAAATCCGGTCAGGATGCTGAAAAAGGCCATAAACCGGATTACCCAGCCGATCTTGTCGAGGATATCGCTTACCACCTCGAGCAATTGGCGGATATCCAGCACGGTAATATTGGGAAACCCGCGTACCAGCGACTGCTGCAGGGCAGCGGAGGTCTCCGCATCGGGAGCCCGGGTGGTAAGCACGTGAAAGCGGGGGGCATTGTCGAGCACCCCGGGTGGAAATACCACTGAAAAATTGAGCTGCATTCGTCCCCAGTCGACCTCCCTGATGCTGGCCACTTCCGTTTCCATGAGCACCCCCTGCACATTGAAGAGCAGGCGGTCGCCCACGGTTACCTGCGCATCGCGGGCCACATTGTCTGAGAGGGAAACAGGCACGGGAACCTCTCCATTATAAGCAGAGACCCACTGCCCGGCCTTTAGCTGTTCCGACTCGATAAGAGAGTCTCGGTAGGTTACCCGGAACTCGTGGCTCAAAATCCACTGGCTTACGGTGGAGGTAGTGTCTTCCCGGATATCATTGACCGTTCGGTCTTTGATTTTTTCGAGCCGCATGGTCACGATAGGGATATTCTCCATCACGGGCAGTCCCTGGGCACGGGTGGTTTCGGCGACCGCCTGTTGTTGCCCGGCCTGCACGTCGAGCAAGATCAGGTTGGCAGCGGGCCGGCCGTCTTCTACCTGGGCACGGGCCAGCAGTAAATCCTGGGAGAAATACAGGGTGCTTATTAAAAAGGTACCTATGCCTATGGCCAGCACGAGTACCAGAGTTTGGTTGTTGGGCCTGAAAAGGTTCAGCAGGCTCTGCCGGGCTTCAAATCCCCAGGAATGGGGGAAAAACCTGCGGATGCCCCGCATAAAGCCCCAGGCGATGCCCGCAAGCAAGGCAAAGGTAAAGGCGATTCCCAGCACGAAAGCCAGTGCACGGAAAGGCTGTTCCAGCAGCAAGGCTGAAACACCCCAGATTACCAAAAGGATAATGCCGAGCACCAGGGCGGTGAGCCGCTTGGAGAGGCGAGACGGAAGATGGCCGATACGCAGCACGGCCAGGGGGCTGATTAGCCAGGTATTCAGCAGGGGCAGCAGGCCGAACAAAACGGCCATCACCAGCCCCAGCAAGAGGCCCAGCAGCACGGGCCCCCAGTGGATGCTCCAATCAAGTTCCAAGGGGAGGAAATCGCGCACGAAACGGGGAAAGATCTGCTGGAGGGCCAGGCCCATGCCTGTGCCCAAAACCCCGCCTAGCAACCCGATGCCGCTAATCTGCAGCAGGAAGATCAGGAAACTCTGGCGGCGGGTGGCTCCAAGGCATTTCAGGATGGCGATGAATTGGCGCTTTTCCTTCATATAGATATGCACTGAGCTGGCAATGCCCAGGCAGCCGAGCAGCAGGGCTATAAAAGCGACCAGTTTCAGGAAGCGCCCGACATTTTCGAAACGCCTTCCCAATCGCTGGCTGGTATCGGTGTGCAGGTCTACGTCGGCATTGTTGCGGTCCATGATCGGGTCCCAGAGGTCATAAATGGCCTGCAGGTCGGCATCAGGAGCCACCTTGAAATAAAAGTTATAGCCCACCCGGCTGCCCACCTGGATCAGGCCTGTTTTGTCGATCTGCTCGTAAGGAATCCAGATTACCGGCGCCACCGAGGTAGTTACGGCCGTGTTCCCGGGGGCCAGGTCTATCCCTCCTGCAATCGGGAGGGTCAGATTGCCCAGCTTAACCGAATCGCCTGGTTTTAGCCGGTATTGGGTCATCAGGGTGGCATCGAGCAGGGCTGCACCTTCAGGGATATACGTTTCGGCCGCCCCGGCCGGGGTGGTTTCCAGGGCCCCGTAAAAGGGATAGCCCGCTTCCATGCCACGAACCCGTACCAGTCGGGTGCCGGCCCGGTCGGGGAAAGATACCATGGTGGCGAAATTTACCTCGCGCCGGAAGGTGCCCGGCAGCTGGTTGATGGTATCCAGAAAGCCAGCTGTCGGGGGCTGGTCACTATCGACGAGGTAATCGGCCCCCATGAGCTCCTTCGACTGTCCGGCAATGGTCTCTTCAAGGGTAAGGCCGAAGTTCTGGATGGCCACCAGGGCACCGATCCCCAGGACTATTGAACCCATAAAAAGCACCAGCCGGTGCAGGCTGGCCCTTCCGTCGCGCCAGGCCATCTGCAGCAGCCAGCCAAAGCCGGCCTTCCGCGTTTCGGGTGGCAGGGTTTCCATCAGACGTTCAGTTCCTGGCGTTCAAAAACCCTTCCTCCCTTGAGGCGCAGCAGCCGGTCGCAGCGCCGTGCCAGATCGGTATCGTGGGTTACAATGATCAGAGTGGTACCAGCCTCTTTATTGAGGTCGAAGAGCAGGCTTACTACCCGGCTGCCGGTTTCCTCGTCGAGGTTCCCGGTGGGCTCATCTGCAAATAAAACCTGAGGGCGGTTGGCAAAGGCCCGGGCCAGGGCCACTCGTTGTTGTTCGCCCCCCGAAAGTTGACTGGGGTAATGGTGCCCCCGGTCGGCAAGACCTACCTTGGCGAGCAGCTCCCGGGCTGATTCCACCGCACGGGGATCGCCCTGCAGCTCGAGGGGGACGCTTACATTTTCCAGGGCCGTTAGGGTGGGCAACAGCTGAAAATTCTGAAAAATAAAACCTACCTGGCGGTTGCGGAGCAGGGCCCGCTCATCTTCCGAAAGGCTACCCAGGTCGGCCCCGCAGAGTTCCACGCTGCCCGCATTGGGCGTATCGAGTCCGGCGCAAAGGCCCAGGAGCGTTGTTTTCCCGCTGCCCGATGGTCCTACCAGGGCAAAGGTGGTGCCTGCAGGTACCGAGAAAGTGATGTCGTCGAGAACCGTTAATTCAGCGCCTCCGCTGGAATAGGTCTTCCGAAGCTCATGTACGTTTAATATATTTGGCATAATCGGCAGAATTCCTTCAAAGGTGCTGAAATTAGGGAATAGAAAACAAACAAGGCGGATGAAAACCCGGAGTGGCTTCTTAAAATTCTGTTATATTTTCTTAATCCTGCTGCCCCTGGCCTGCGGCGAGGGGCAGGGTGGAAAAGCAAATGCACCCGACCCTGGTTCCCAAGCGGCATCCCCTCCCCCTGAAAAAACTGCAGCAGGGGCCACCATTTTATTTTTTGGGAACTCCCTGACGGCAGGCCTGGGGGTAGAGACCGAGCAGGCCTTCCCGGGCCTTATCGGAAAACGGCTCGATTCCCTGGGGTACCCTTATCGGGCGGTGAATGCAGGATTGAGCGGGGAAACCACGGCCAGTGGGGTAAACCGCCTGGAGTGGGTATTGCGGCAGCCGATTGACATCTTTGTGCTCGAACTGGGCGCCAACGACGGCCTGAGGGGCATTCCCCTGACTGAAACCCGGAAGAACCTACAAGCCATGGTGGAGAAGGTGCGCCAGGCCAACCCCGAAGTGCAAATCATCCTAACGGGCATGCAGCTGCCCCCTAATATGGGCCCTGATTATACCACCGAATTCCGGCAGATTTTCAGCGATCTGGCAGCAGCCTATAATCTGGAACTGGTCCCCTTCTTACTGGAAGGGGTGGGAGGCGTGCCCGAACTCAACCAGGCCGACGGTATCCATCCCACGCCAGAGGGCCATAAGATTTTAGCCGAAAATGTCTGGAAGGTTTTAATGCCGATCTTGCGGAATAACCCGGCATAAATGCTCCGAACATATTTTAGACCTGCGTGAAACCCTGCCTGGAAATTGCAGGCTGCAGGGTTTATTTCCCCCCTGGGGGGCAGGCAACCTGATTGGAACCTGCGCAGAAACGAGCTATTTTATGCAAGGGGGAAAGGGGCGCTGCCCCGGGGAAAGGCGAATTGCTGAAAGCAAACGCCGGACGCTGGCCCCGTGCGTTGCCATCAGGCTGTTGGCCTCAGGCTACCCCCTGGTCGTGTTTGGTGCTGAAGTTGAGCGCCTTCTTAACGCGCGATCCTTCACGGCGGTACAGGCGGGCTACCTGGGTATCTTTTTTTGCTACTGCAATCTGAATGGTGCTTACCTGAACCAGTTCCAGCTGAACGGCAACAACTTTGGTCTCGGGGGTACGGTTCTGGGCCTGGGCGGCGAAACCGGTAAGGACGATCAGGAGGAGGGTGATTACAGTTTTCATGTCTTGCGATGCTATCTGTAATCAGAACGGGGCACACGCCGGGGCAGCAGGTTGCAAATCGTCGAAAAGCCCTTTAATTTCGGTATTTGGCAGAACTCCGGTTGAACGGTAGAATATGCCCGGCGAATGGTTTAAAGGCTCCGGACACCTGGTCGAAAAAACGTGCATTTAATCGGCGCAATGAAGGGGTCGAACGGTATGGAAAATTAACTGTTCAGGCTTAAACCCGATTGTAATAAGCTACCCGTGCACGCGATTAGGCGATCCCGCTGTCGTATTTGGTAGCAAAGTTAAGCGCCTTCTTCACCCGTGAATCACTGCGGCGGTACAGGCGTGCCACCTGGGTTTCCTGCTTGGCCACTGAAAGCTTGATTTCATTTACCAGAACCACTTCCTTCTGAACGGCGTCTACCTTTACCTGGGCAGGGGCATTCTGGGCCTGGGCCAGGGCGGTGAAGAAGAGGGCGATTGAGAGGGTGATAAGCGCTTTCATGGCTTGCTTTCGTTACTGTAAATTTAACGGGGAGCAAGCCATCCTACCGGGGGGTGAATCGCTGAAAAACCCTTATTTTTCGGTATCTGACAAAATATCGGATTAACGGGTTGAAAGCATCGGCAAACGGTTTCAACCCCTGAAACCGCTCATCCTAAAAAAGTGCATTTCAACGGGAGGAAATCCCTATAAATAATTCAGAAACGGAACGGGATCAGGGCAATTTTCGCGGTAGTACCCCAGGTCTTCGGCCGCACAGACCCCGGGATAGTCGCCCTGCCAGTCCCCCAGGTCGCGGATCAGCTGAAAATGCAGGTGGGGTTCATAGCCACCATTCTCGGAAAGGGTGCCCAATTCACCAAGGCGCTGCCCGGCTTTGAACCGGAGGCCAGGCTCCAGGCCTTCCAGGCTGCCCTTACTCAGGTGGCCGTACAGACTGTACAGGGGCACACCTGAAACCTGGTGTTCCAGAAGGATGATGGGGCCGTAGTCGCCCGGGAAGTCGCGAAACGACCAGCTGTGGACCTTGCCTGCCACCGGACATAGCACCGCCGTGCCGGCCGGAGCCCAGAAATCGACCCCCAGGTGGATGTTCCGTACAGGCGCCGCGGCACTTTCAAAGTGGTTGTACCGCTGGTAGATCTGCCGGGATTCCAGGTAGCCGCCATAAGCCACCGCAGCATGCTTCTCTGAAAGCAGGCGAGACAGAAAACCCGGATAGGAAGCGGACGTCTGCCCCCGCAAATCGAGAGGCACATATTGCCCCGGGGCAAACGGAATGCCGA
Organism: Robiginitalea sp.; assembly: GCA_024642005.1. GTDB lineage: Bacteria > Bacteroidota > Bacteroidia > Flavobacteriales > Flavobacteriaceae > Robiginitalea. The sequence goes on from JAHECA010000011.1 coordinate 59,335, forward strand.
GCAGTGGGCGCGGTTTAAGGGCTGCAGTTGGAAGCATGCCCCAAAGATCGACAAATTCCCTCAGCGCTAAAGGCTTCTTACCCCGCACACGACGATAACACAATGCGCGTAAGGCTTGCCTGCTTTTTTGCGACCTATAAAGCAGGCCGGGCAGTGTTTGCACAGATTTAACAGCCCGCACACCCTTAATCCAGCCCTGCCTTTGTAACTTACTCCCTGAAAATAAAAACTATGCATTCCATCCGCAAATCCCTTTTCCTGGCCGGGCTCGCACTGGCGATTTCCTGCCAGTCGCACGCCAAAAAGGAAGCTCCTGCCATTGATTCCGGAGCGGCCGGCCCTGTTCCCGAAACCCCTCAGGACCTGTCGGGTTATCAGCGCGCCTATTTTGCCAGCGGTTGCTTCTGGTGCGTGGAGGCTATTTACGAAAGCGTCAGAGGGGTAAAAGAAGTGATATCGGGCTATGCCGGGGGCACAGAAGAAAACCCCACCTACCAGCAGGTAGGCATGGGTCAGACCGGGCATGCCGAGTCGGTGGAGGTTTATTACGACCCGAAGGAAATCAGTTTTCAGGACCTGGTCAGGGTGTTTTTCGGCTCACACGACCCCACCACCCTGAACCGTCAGGGGCCCGATAAAGGTGCCCAGTACCGCTCCATTGCCTTCTACCGCAATGAGCAGGAGCGTAAAATCATCACCGACTACATAAAGACGCTTGAAGAAAAGCAGTTGTATGATGCTGCTATTGTGACCCAGGTAGTGCCCCTTACCCGCTTTTGGCCTGCCGAAGACTACCATCAGAACTACGAGCGCAACCATCCGGAGAACCCGTATGTGCAAAACATCTCCATTCCGAGGCTCAACCGTTTCAAGAAAAACTTTCCTGAACTGCTCAGCGAAAACGCACACTGAAACCTGCCGGGCGAGGCACCCGCACGAGGTAAAAAAGATTAATACTGCTGATGGAATCTGTTCGGAACAGATTCGGGAGGGCGGGCCGTGTTCGTGGGAAATGGACGTAGGAAAGGTTCGCGCCGCCTTGGGGAGAGGGAATTATTCCTGCAACTTAATGTCGCTGTAAGAGGTGTTGATCACTATTGACCGCGCCGCATCTTTTTTCTGGCGGTAGCCCTTTCGCACCCCCCCGGTTTTCGAGACGGGTTCCCAAACGATATAGGAAGGGTAATTCACTTCTGAGGCCGTGTTGTTCACCGAAATCAGGTAAGCCCCGTCAGGGAGTTTGCACTGCAGTTCGCCGTTCTGTACCGAGATATTTATTTCTCGGAAATCGGGGGCAACCTGCTTGATGCGCAAGACCCCCAGGTTATTGCGGATGGAAGCCTCACGCAAAAGTCGCGCGATGGTCACCTCCGAGGAGGTAGCGGAGAGGTCCAGTCGTCGGACCTCATCCAGTGCTACCTTATCTGAGAAATCGGCACTCAGGGTGCCGCTGTTCCAGGCCTTCACCTCTATGGGAGAATACCGGGCACTCACCCGGGTATTGTCGCCGTCGATGGTAGAGGCAAGCAACCTTGCGTACGACAAGGTTGCCTGCATATTCCGGGCATTTTCTGCCAGTTTTACCTCCCCGTGCCGGACGTTAAGCTGCAGGCGGGCATTTTTGGGCATTTTGATCCGGATCGATTTCTTGATGGTAAAGTTCCGGTCGCCAGCTTCGCCCCGCATATAGAATACCCGCGGTGAAGCCGCGTTTTCCCGATCCTGCCGGGCCTGTTCGCGTATCTCGGCCAGTTTGGCCCTATCTTCCTCGCGCTGGCGCAAGGCTTGTGACCGCTTATTTTCGCGTTCCTCCACCTGTTTGGCGCGCTCCTCCATTTCCTTGGCGCGCTCTTCCATTTGCTTGGCGCG
>JAHECA010000011.1:61303-105059 GCA_024642005.1 Robiginitalea sp.
CTTGGCGCGCTCTTCCATTTGCTTGGCGCGTTCGCCCTGCTGTATTTCCCAGCGCTTTTTCCATTCCTCGGCATGATCCTTGGCGCGCTCGCTCCAGGCTTCCAACTCGGCTTGGTACTCGTCGCTAAACTGCTTGTCGAATTCCTTCTTCCACTTTTTCATGTAGGCTTCCCCGTCCTTTTCATAGGCCTGATAGTCGAAATTTTGTAAATGCATGGGGGGCATGGGCGGCATTTCCGGCAGTACCATCAACTCCGGAATTTCAGGGATAACCAGCTCGTCGAGCAGCAGGCCCACATCTGGAATTTCGGGCATCACGAAATCGAAGTCCATGGCCTCGTTAAATCGGAACGACCAGCTGTTGTCTTTCTGGGTGCCGACTTCCACCCGTGAACTGCTGCCGAGAATCTTCACCCCACCATCCTTGAAATAGGCTTCGGCCTCTTCCGGAGTGGCTCCCTCCAGGGTAACCACCGCCTCGACCTGCACCTCGTTTTTATCCCAGGTCGAAAATTCGATGTCGGCATAACTGGTGTTCAGGGCCACCTCTACATCGGCGTTAACCTGAAAGGTTTCCTTGTAGGTTTTCGATTGTTGCCCCACTGCCAGTGCCGGGCCCAGCAGTGCCCACAGGCACAAGGCTTTAAATACTATTGATATCTGTTTCATTTTTTGATTGTTTAAGATCGTTCAACTTCGCTTTTAATTTCTGCAACAACTGTAAGCGTATCTGGAAATTCCGGATCATGGCCGAAATGGTCTCCTCGTTGGGCCCGATTTCGTTCAGTTCCGCTACAAGGCTCTGGTACTCCACGTCGAGCTCCCTGAGGCGGGCGATGTAATCGTCGGCCATTTTCTTATTCTCGGGCGAGATGTCCAAACTTGCCAGTTCCAGGGAAATATTGGCCGTGTAGTACTGCTCCACCTTGCGCAGGTCGGGCGAGAGGTCTCCCAGGGAGAGGCCCGGGGCAGGTTGCACGCTGTCGCTTGCCACCACCTGGGCAGGGCCTTCTGCCACAACCGGAACCGGCCTGTACATCCAGAGCGCCAGCCCGAGCAGCGCCACAATGGAGGCAGCTACTCCAAGCCAGGCACGGAAGGCAGGCCTGGGCTTCGGGAAAGCCGCCCTCAGCTTCTGTTCAAAGCGGGCTTCGTGCCCTTCGGGCATCCGGGGGGTCCGCTTGCGTTCCCGTTCGAATAATTCCCTAAGATCCTGTGACATAGTTTCGGTCGTTTAATAATTCTTTCAGATACCCTTTCCCCCGCATCAGTCGGGTGCGGCAGGTGGCCTCCCGAATACCGAGAATCTCCGATATCTCGGTGTGGTCGTAGCCCTCCAGTAAAAAGAGCTGCACCACATACCGGTATTTCTCGGGCAGTTCCTCCATGGCCGCCCGTACCTCGCCGACCCCTATACCGTCGTGCACTTCCCAGTCGTCCGACTGGGCGACGGCCATCCGGCCCTCCTCGAGTTCCACAAAGCGCTGCCGGCGCGACTTCAGAAAATCGAGGCATCGGTTAACCACAATCCGCTTGAGCCATGCGCCGAATGTTACCTCACCGCGGTACTGGTCCATTTTTCGGAAGGCCTTGATAAAGGCTTCCTGGGTAAGGTCTTCGGCATCGGCTTCATTCTGAACCATGCGCAGTGCCACACAATACATTCCCTGGGCGTATTTGCGGTACAGGGCCAGTTGCGCCTTCCGGTTCTGCTTTCGGCACTGCTCAATCAGGTCAGACTGTAGGTACGACGATTCCAGATGCGTTGGTTTAAGTTGTCGCCTAAGAGACGAAGTCAAAAGGGCCGCGTTTCAAATTCGCAGCATTTTTTTTGGTTTTTTTCATTTTCTCCCGGCTTCGGGCCCGGGGGCGGTTCGCTTTTTGCCCGCTATTGATTACATTTAACGTATAAAAAGCTTTGACATGAAAATACTGAAATGGACGGGAATAATACTGGTGGTGCTGGTATTGCTCGGGTACTTTGTTGGCCTTCCCTTAGTGCGGGAACAAACCAAAAAATACAGCCCTGAACGCACGGCCCATTACGAAGCGGCCGGCATTACCCTCGATGTGCATTACTGCGGCCCGTACAAGAAAGGGCGCGAAATCTTTGGCAGCCTGGTGCCCTATAACCAGGTATGGCGTACCGGGGCAAATGAGCCCACCACCTTCACCACCAACAAGGATATTCACTTTGGCGGCGAATCGCTGCCTGCAGGCACCTATTCGTTATGGACCATACCGGGGCCGGAAGTTTGGACCGTGATCCTGAACAGTGAGGTGCCCGATTGGGGCGTAACCATGACCAGCGGGGGCTCGAAAACAACCCGCAACCCCGATACCGATGTACTCCAGGTTGCTGTACCTGTTCTGTACCTGCCTGATGTGGTGGAACAATTCACCATTAACTTCAACCTGGTAAGGCGCGAAATGTACATGAGCCTGTCGTGGGACCAAACCGAGGTTCTGGTAGCTGTGAACCCCTAATGTCAGGCTGTGCCTTCCGCTCCTAAAAAATCCAAAGGCCAGCAGGCCCCCGACCGGCCTTCCCGCGCTGGCTCTGAGGCTCTGCTCCAGGGTGTTTTGGAGGGCAACCGCACGGCGCTGGCCCGCGCCATTACGCTGGTGGAGAGCCGGCGGCCACAAGACAGCCTGGCGGCCAGGCAGGTCGTGGAGGGCTGCCTGCCCCATGCAGGCCGGAGCATCCGCATCGGCATTACAGGCGTGCCCGGGGTTGGTAAAAGCACTTTTATAGAACGCCTGGGCCTGCAACTTATACAGCAGGGGCACCGGGTTGCCGTGCTGGCGGTAGACCCGAGCAGCAGCCTGAGCAAGGGCAGCATTCTGGGCGACAAAACGCGGATGCAGCAGCTGAGCCGGGCCGAAGAAGCCTTTATCCGCCCCTCCCCGGCCGGGGAAACCCTGGGTGGGGTCGCGCGGAAAACGCGGGAAACCATTTCCCTGTGCGAAGCAGCCGGCTACGATGTGGTGCTCGTCGAAACTGTGGGGGTAGGCCAAAGCGAAACGGCCGTGCACGGCATGGTCGATTTTTTCCTCTTATTGAAGATAACCGGGGCCGGAGACGAACTGCAGGGCATCAAACGGGGCATCATGGAAATGGCCGACGCCATTGTGATCAACAAGGCCGAGGGGGCCAACCTGCCGGCGGCCCGGCAGGCCCGTGGCATTTTCGAAAACGCCCTGCAGCTGTACCCCCCCAAGCCCGGGGGTTGGGTGCCCAAAGTACTCCTGTGCTCCGCCACGGAGGGGACCGGCTTCGAAGCCATCTGGAACCTGATTTCCGAATTCCGGGAGATGGCAACAGGCAGCGGCCTGCTGGCCTCAGAAAGGGCCGAGCAAAACCTGCAGTGGTTCAGACAGGCCGCTGATCAGGGGCTTTTGGCGGGTTTCTATAACCGGCCCGGTATTCGGGAAGCCTATGAGCAATTGCGGGAAGCCGTGGGTGCAGGGACCATAAGCCCTTTTCAGGCCGCCGAGGAGCTCCTCGAGCGTTGGAACAGCCCACCTGCCTGAGCCAGGGGGGAAAGCCCGAAAAAAGAATTACCTTTGAACCCGAAACAAATCGTTCCATGGAGGTCCTGACCCAAGCCCTGCTTTCCATTGTGGTGCCCCTGTACAACGAGGAAGCCAATGCGGGGCCGCTTACCCAAAAGATTCACGAAAGCCTGGCGGGTTACAACTACCAGATTATCTACGTAGACGACTTCTCGACAGACCGTACGCGGCAGGTAATACGTGAAATGGCCGACCCGAAAGTACACCTGATTGCCCTGAAAAAGAACTACGGCCAGAGCCTGGCCCTCGCTGCAGGAATCGACTATGCCCAGGGCGAATACATCATTACCATGGACGGCGACCTTCAGAACGACCCGGCCGACATCCCGCTCATGCTGCCCTACGTGCTCAGCGGGGAAGCCGATGTGGTAACCGGCATCAGGGAGAACCGCCGCGATTCGCTTGTGAAGAAGATCCCTTCCAAGATTGCCAATTTCATGGTGCGCCGGGTAACCAAGCTCGACATCAAAGACAACGGCTGTGCGTTGAAAATTTTTACCCGCACCATCGCCAAAGACCTGAACCTCTATGGGGAAATGCACCGTTTTATCAACTTGCTGGCCTTTTTGGAAGGCGCCCAGATCAAGCAGGTACCCGTGAAGCACCACCCCCGCCAGGCCGGTGTTTCCAAATACGGGCTCGAGCGGGTCTTCAAGGTGCTGGCCGACATGATGCTGCTTTTGTTCATTCGAAAATACTTCCAGCGGCCCATACACCTTTTCGGTATCCTGGGCGTGCTGCTGATCTTTCTGGGCATCGCTATTAACCTGTACTTGCTGGTTGTCAAACTGGGCTTCGACCAGGACATCGGCAACCGTCCCCTGCTCATCTTCGGCATGATGTTTATTTTGGGGGGCATACAGCTCTTTACGATAGGCATCGTGATGGAACTGCTGATCCGCACCTATTACGAGTCGCAGAAAAAACGCCCGTACCGCATTAAAACTGTATTGATCGGTGGGCAGCCTGCGTAAAAAAGGTGTTGCCCTGCTGAAAATCGCCTTCAGCGCCCTGCTGCTGTACTTTATTTTCAAACAGATCGCCTTTCGGGAAGTTTGGGCCGTGGTTAAGGGAAGCCAGCCGGGGTACCTGCTCGGGGCACTGTTCTTCTTTGTGGTCTCCAAATGGATATCGGCCCTGCGCCTGAACCGGTATTTCCACGAAATTGACCTGCCGCTGTCGGGAGTGAGCAATTTGAAGCTGTACCTGCTGGGCATGTTCTACAACCTGTTCCTGCCCGGGGGCATCGGAGGCGACGCCTACAAGGGTTACGTGCTGCACCGCAGCTTCGGCAGGCCGGTAAAAAAACTTGTCGCGGTACTGCTGCTCGATCGCATCAGTGGCATGTACGTGTTGTTTGCCTATAGCTGTTTGCTGTTGCTCTGGCTCGACCCGGCCTGGCTTCTGGGTTATGCCTGGGCACTCTGGCTGCTTCTGCCCGCCAGCCTCGTCCTATACCTTCTGCTCAACAAGCGTTTCTTCGGCTATGTGATGCCCGTTTTCTGGCCGGCGATGGCCTATTCGGCCCTGGTGCAACTGGGCCAGCTGGTCTCGGCCTACCTGATTTTGAAAGCCCTGGGGGTGGAAGCCGAACAGCTGTCGTACCTGCTGTTGTTCCTGGTGAGCAGCATTGTGGCGGTATTGCCGTTTACCATCGGGGGCATCGGCAGCCGTGAGTTGGTCTTTTACTACGGGGCTTTGTGGCTGCACTTGCAGGAAGGCACTTCCCTTGGGGTGAGCATGCTTTTTTTCGGGATCACGGCCCTGGTCTCCCTCTGCGGCATGGTCTACCACTTCCGCAAACCAGCGCTGTACCTTTCAGCCCCTGCCCCTACTGAGGCGTAATATGCAGTAAATAACGCTTTCCGACTACCTTTTGGCGTGTTGCCGGATTCAGGAACCGCGCCTGCAGGCGGCTGATGCGGAACTGATCTGCAACCAATTCCGCATCCCAGTGCAAACCCTGGGAAGCCAGCTTTTCACGCTGCTTTTCATCGACATAAATCCAGGCTTCGATTGGGCGCTGCAGCTTTTCGGGTTCAAGGAAAACAGCTGGTTTTCCAAAATAAAAATCCAGGGCCCAGGTATGTTCGTTAGTTACCTTGTAAATTTCTGAAATGGGCAGGGCTGCGGTTTTAATTTGCCCGGCCAGCTCAGACCCGGCCTGGTATTCAAGCAGGCGGGGGTAGAAATACCCGTTCATCCCGGCATTCAGCATCACACTGGCCAGGATCGAAATCCCCACGAGGCGTTGAAGTGGGTCCTGGAACCGTGTCCAGAGCAGCACGGCCAGGGCCGCCAGGGCAACCATCCCGGCAACAGCACCTGCCAAAGGCAGCGGAAAGACCCAAAAAAAGATCAGGGCCAGGGCGAGCCACACAATGCCCAGTATGCCTGCCTGCAGCCGGGCCACCCAACCCAGCCATTTTTGGCGGCCTTCCCGGTGGCGGGCATCGAGAAACCCTCCTGAAAGTACGGCGAACAGCGGGATGAGGATATTCAGGTAGTGCGGCAGCTTGAACTGGGCAAAGCTGATAATCACAAAAATCAGGGTAATGCCCCCGGCCGTAACCCATTCCCCGGGCAGGGGGCTGCGGGCCCGCAAGGCGCTCCATCCTTCCCGCAGGCGCGTGCCGTAGGCCGCCAGGCCGATCAGGGTCCAGGGCAAAAATACCCAGAGAAAGGTGTGAAAGAAAAAGAAGTAATCACTGCTGTTCTTGCCGACGCCTTCCCCGCTGAGCCGCTCAAAACTCTGTTCCCAGAAAATAAAAAGGATGCCGCTGCGGTGGTCGCGGCCGCGGATCACTTTATCCGGGTGCAGGTCGAACTGGTGGTAGTAGGCGTACAGCATGGGGGCAATGGCCAGTGCAAAAACAGCCAGGCCCAACAGCAATCGCGGGTCGGCCAGGCGCTTCCACCCGCCCCGGGCCAAAAGCTGGCACAAAAGCGGCAGGGCAATGACCAGCAGGGCAATTTGCCCCTTGGTGGAAAAGGCCAGCCCGGCTCCCAGGGCCCCCAACAACAACCCCCACAGGCTGCCGCCGGTTAGGTAGCGGGCAAGCTGCCAAAGCGCAAAAGCGGTAAAACCGGTCAGAACGGCATCGGTGCGCACGTCTATGACCGAGAGGACGATGGTCTGGGCGCTCAGGAAAATCAGGGCTGCCAAACGGCCGCTGTTCCTGTTGTAGAACAGGGTGGCCAGGCCGTAGGTGCTGTAGGTTCCCAGCAGGGTGGCCAACAGGGCCGGAATGCGGTACGCCCAGTCGTGCAGGCCGAAGACCGTATAGGAAAGGGCTGCCAGCCAATAGTGCAGGTGCGGCTTGTCGAGGTATTCTTCGGGCCCCTTCCAGAGGCTCAGCCAGTCGTTTTCCTGGTACATGCGCATGGCCATGACCGCAAATTGGGCCGAGTCGTTTTCCATCAGGGTAGCGAACAGCCCGATGCCGTAAACTCCCATCAGGGCAGCGAAACAAACCCAAAAGAACCGGGGCCCGATCATGGGAACCATTTTTGTGCAGCCCGCTCATAAAGACAGGCGAAGAGCCATCCGAATAACCCGCCGGTCAAAAAGCCGGTCAGCACGTCCAGGGGGTAATGCACACCAAGGTACACCCGGCTGTAGCCCACCAGCACGGCCCAGAGGAGCAGCAAGGCTCCCCAGCGCGCACCCGGCCTGCCCCACAGGGTGGCAAAGAAAACGGCCAGGCCGAAGGCATTCCCGGCATGGGCAGAGAAATAGCCGTATTTGCCCCCGCAGGTTGCCTTAACCAGGCGAACCAGGCCCTCGAGCTCCGGGGCGTGGCAAGGCCTGAGGCGTTGCAGCCCGGCTTTGAAGAAATTAGCCAGCTGGTCGGTGCTCGTTACGAGCAGGGTCACAAAGACCAGCAGCAAGACCATCTGCCTCCAACCCCTTCTGCGCAGGGCCCACAGGGCGAGCAGCAGGTAGAGGGGCAGGGCGGTCCATTTATCAGACAGCAAGAGCCAGAACCGGTCCCAGGCCGGGCCACCCCAGCCGTTCAGAGCAAGCAGCCATTCCCGGTCCAGTTGCTGTAGAGCTTCCCACATATCAGGCGTCGTAGCGGCTTACTTCGCGGTCGTAAAAGGCAGTGGCCTCTTCGATGAGGCGGGCGGCCTCCGTTTCCAGTTCGCCCTGGTCTTCCTGCGAGAATTCTTCCAGCCATTCCACCTCATCGTTCTCCAGGTTCAGCACAAAGCGCGGAAATTCGGTATGCACAATAAAAACAGCCGTCGGAAAATCGGTGTTGTCGGCCAGCAGAAATTTGGGTAGTTCCATGGTAATCAAGGCTTTGTTCGCACTGCGTTCAGGCGCCGGCCCGCAAGAGCAGGCCAGAACGGTTGCGAAACCGAAGATACAACATTATTGAAGAGGCCGTTAGCCCGGCAAGCAGGCCAATCCAGATGCCGGTGCTCTCCAGCCCGGTGTGCAACCCGAGCAGGTAGCTTATCGGAAAACCGATAAGCCAATAGGCCACAAAGGTGATCAGGGTGGGGATACGCACGTCTTGCAAGCCCCGCAGGGCTCCGAGGGCCACCACCTGCATGCCGTCGGAAATCTGGAAAAGGGCGGCCACGCCCAGCAACTGGGCGGCAATGCCCAGTACCTCGGCGTTATCGAGCCGGTTAACGGGGTCTGAAATGTCTAAATAGAGGGTGGGGAGCCAGTGCCGGCCCAGCAAGAACAACCCGGCAAAGACCATCATGGTGAGCAGGGTCATCAAAAATATGGAAGAGGCAATCCGGCGCAGCTCCGGGAAATTCCGCTGGCCCAGCTGGTTGCCCACCCGTATCATGGCGGCCACCCCGAGGCCGGTGCCTACCATAAAGGTCATACTGCTCAGGTTCAGGGCAATCTGGTTGGCCGCCTGCGGGTTTTTGCCCAGGGTACCGCTCATCCAGATAGCGGCCGTAAAAATGGCCACCTCAAAAAAGAATTGCAGGGCCGAGGGAAAGCCCAGCGCCATGATTCGCCTCAGGATGGCCTTCTGGATAGGCCTGAAGCGGAAATGTTTCACATACGGATCAAAGGCCGAACGGCCCCGGAAGAGGTACCACAGGAACAGGCACATGCCGATGCGCGACACCAGGGTACCAATTGCGGCCCCCACCACCCCCATTTTGGGAAAACCGAAATGCCCGAAAATGAGGAGGTAGTTCAGGGTTATGTTGATCACGTTGGCCACGATGGTGGCGTACATGGGATAGCGGGTTTGGGATAGCCCTTCCGAAAACTGCTTGAGTGCCTGGAACATCACCAGGGGGACCAGCGACAGGGCCACCAGGTCGAGGTAAGGCAGCGCAAGGGTTACCACCTCGGGGGGTTGTTTCATGTGGTGTATAAGGGGCTTGGCCAGCAACACCACCCCGAACAGCAGCAGGCCCAGGAGGGTGCAAAGTACCAGCCCATGCCGAAGCAGACGACGCACCTGGGCTTCCTCCCCTGCCCCGTCGGCCTCGGCGACCAGGGGCGTAATGGCAGTGGAAAAGCCGATGCCCAGCGACATGGCCACAAAGACAAAACTGTTCCCCAGGGACACGGCAGCCAGTTCGGCCGTGCCCAGCTGGCCTACCATTACGTTGTCGGCGAAAGACACGAAGGTATGACCCAGCATGCCCAGAATCACCGGGGAGGCGAGCTTGAAATTGGTTCGGAATTCGCGGGTATAGGCAGTCAGATGGGCCATTTATGTTTTGGAAGGGGGCTTATTCAGATGCTTTGGCGGCTTCCCAATAGCGGTCCATCTCGGCCAGGGACATTTCGTGCAGGCTGCGGCCGGCCTCAGCCGCTTTGGTTTCCAGGAAGCGGAAACGGCCGATGAATTTCTTGTTGGTCCGCTCCAGGGCATTTTCGGGGTTCAGGCCCAGAAAGCGGGCGTAATTGACCAGGGAAAAGAACACGTCGCCCATCTCGCTCTCCAGCGCCTCGCGGTTGCCGCTGGCCCGCTCGGCCTCCATTTCCTCGAGTTCTTCGCGCACCTTTTCAAAAACCTGTTCGGGTTTTTCCCAGTCGAAACCCACCCCGGCCACCTTTTCCTGGATCCGGTTGGCCTTTACCAGGGCAGGAAGCCCATCGGGCACCCCTTCCAACACGCTTTTCTTGCCTTCCCGGAGCTTGATCTTCTCCCAGTTTGCTTTTACCTCGTGCTCGTCCTGCACCTTGACATCCCCGTAAATATGCGGGTGCCGGCGGATCAATTTTTCACAGATGTCGTTGGCCACATCGCCCAGGTCAAAATCGCCGGTCTCAGACCCGATTCGGGCATAAAAGACGATGTGAAGCAACAGATCTCCCAATTCCTTTTTGACCTCCTCCAGGTCATTTTCCAGAATGGCATCGCCAAGCTCATAGGTCTCTTCGATGGTGAGGTGCCGGAGCGATTGCATGGTCTGCTTGCGGTCCCAGGGACATTGCTCCCTGAGCTCGTCCATGATGGTGAGCAGGCGGTCTACCGCCTGCAGCTGGGCTTCTCTGGAATTCATGGGCCGGGTTTTCGGGCAAAGGTACGAAACCACGGCTTTTGGCAAGACCGGGATTTTATGGTATTTTTAGATCTGCAACCTAAACGCCCCAACCCTTTCATGTGGCACAAAACCCTGCTTCCCCTGGGGCTCCTCCTGCTCTCCTGCCAGTCTGAAACCCCTTATGACGTATTGATCCGAAACGGCCTGCTCCTCGACGGGAGCGGCAGCCCGGCAGTGCACGCCGACCTGGGCATCCGGGCCGATACCATCGCTGCCATCGGCGACCTTCACGACGCCTCCGGCATACGGGAAGTGGATGCCTCGGGCAGGTACCTGGCGCCGGGCTTCATCAACATGCTGAGCTGGGCAAACGAATCCTTGCTGGTAGACGGACGCTCCCAGAGTGACCTCAGACAGGGGGTTACCCTCGAGGTGATGGGAGAGGGCCATTCCATGGGGCCCCTCAGCGAGCAGATGAGGCGCGAGATGGTTGAAGGCCAGCAAGACTACCACTTCGACATCCCCTGGACCACCCTTGGGGAGTACCTCGAGCACCTTGAAGTTAAAGGGACGGCGACCAATTTTACCTCCTTTGTGGGCAATGGGACGCTGCGGGAATACGTGATGGGCTACGAAAAGCGTCCGCCCACCCCTGAAGAGCTCGAAGCGATGAAAGCCCTTTTGCAGAAGGCCATGGAAGAAGGGGCCGTGGGCCTGTCTACCTCCCTGATCTACGTACCCAGCGGGCACGCCTCCACAGCCGAAATTACCGAGCTGGCCAAGGTGGCAGCCCGGTACGACGGCATGTATATCTCCCACATCCGCAACGAGGAAGACAGCCTGCTGCAGGCGGTGAGCGAACTCATACAGATTGCCGAGCAGGCCGGCATCCGCTCCGAAATCTACCACTTCAAGGCTTCCGGGCAGGCCAACTGGCAGCTGCTCGACAGCGCCATCGCCCTGGTCGACAACGCCCGCAAACGCGGGCTGGCTGTCACCACCGACATGTATATGTACAATGCAAGCTCTACGGGCTTGAATGTGCTCATGCCGGCCTGGGCCAAAGACGGCGGGCACGAAAAAACCATGGAGTACCTGGCCGAACCGGCCCAACGGGAACGCCTCATTGCCGAAACCTCCTTCCACGTTCCGCCTGAGAATATCTTACTGGTGGGCTTTAAAAACCATGCCCTCCGCCCGCTCATCGGCAAGACCCTGGCCGAGGTGGCTACCCAGCGCGGAATTCCTGCGGCCCAGGCGGTAGCCGACCTCATCCAGGAAGACGACAGCCGCATCCAGGTGGTCTATTTTTCCATGGACCCCGAAAACATCAAAAAGAAACTGGCCCTGCCTTATATGGCCGTTTGCTCCGACGCGGGTTCGTACACCAACGAAGGGGTCTTTTTGGAACAGAGCACTCACCCCAGGGCCTATGGTTCCTTTGCCCGCCTGCTGGCCCACTACGTGCGGGAAGAACAAGTCATCTCCCTGGAAGAAGCCATCAGGCGGCTTACCTCCCTCCCGGCGGGGAACCTGAAGCTCCGGGGCCGCGGCCTGCTGCGGGAGGGATACTTTGCCGATGTAGTGGTGTTCGACCCGCAAACCATACAGGACCACGCCACTTTTGAGGCGCCCCACCAGTACGCCACCGGGGTAGACCACGTGTTTGTGAACGGGGTGCAGGTACTCGACCAGGGGCGGCATACCGGGGCTACCCCGGGCCGGTTCGTCAAAGGCCCCGGAGCCCTGAAAAACAGCAATTAACATGACAGCTATCGCAATGAAACAAATCCTTGTAACGGTCCTGCTCGGCGCCAGTTGGGCAACAGCCCCGGGGCAGCAAAACAACCTGGTTGCAGACGGGGCCACCCTGCAACTGGTTTCAGACCAGTTCACTTTTACCGAAGGACCCGCCGCGGCCCCCAACGGCGATGTCTATTTTACCGATCAGCCCAATGACCGCATCTACCTGTGGGACGCCCAAACGAACCAGGTCGAAGTATTCATGGAACCGGCCGGCCGGGCCAACGGCCTGTGGCTTGACCCCGAAGGACGCCTGCTGGCGGCTGCCGACGAAAAGTTTGAGCTCCGGCGCATTGGCCCCAACAAGGAAGTGGAAGTGCTGACCGACAGCTTTGACGGCAAAAAATTGAATGGCCCCAACGACATCTGGGTGCACCCCGACGGCACCATCTATTTTACCGACCCCTACTACCAGCGCCCCTGGTGGCAGCGCACCGAAATGGAACAGGAAGCCCAGCAGGTCTACAGGATCAGGCCCGGACAACCGGAGGTGTTGCTGTCGGCCGGAGGGTTGGTGCAACCCAACGGAATTATCGGCACTACCGACGGGAAATACCTATATGTGGCCGACATCGGCGATTCCAAAACCTACCGGTACACTATCGGGGCCGACGGCTCGCTCTCGGAGCAGACGCAACTCATCGGGATGGGCTCAGACGGGATGACCCTGGACGAGCACGGCAACCTTTACCTGACCGGCCGGGGGGTAACCGTCTTCAGCCCCTCCGGGCAACAACTGGCTCATATAGACGTGCCCGAAAACTGGACGGCCAATGTGACCTTTGGGGGCACAGATGGGAAGACCCTGTTCATCACCGCCATGGATTCAGTCTATACGCTGCGCATGAACCTCCGCGGGATGTGGACAAAGCCTTGAGTAACGAATTATGCCAACTTTTCTGATACTACTATGAAAACACGCCTCCTCCTGGGGTGCCTGCTGGTGGGAACGTCCCTGCTGCGGGCCCAAACCGACAGCATCCCCCTCCCCTACGAAAAGCCCGAGGGCATACAATGGGAAGGAAGTGAAAAACAGTATTTCACCCCCCTTTGGGATACCCAGGTGGTCACCAATGTTTCGGTGCCCAGCCTGGAGGTTTTCCGCCCCGACCCGGGAACCGGAAACGGTGCAGCTGTAGTGGTGGCTCCGGGCGGTGGACTTTTCGGCCTGAGCATCAACAGCGAAGGTAGGGAGGTGGCGCGCTGGCTTGCCGGGAAAGGATTCACGGCCTTTGTGCTCAAGTACCGTCTGGTTCCCACGGGAGCCGATGGGGTAAAGGAAATCTCCGAGCAGTTTGCTACCGATCCCCAGGCCGCCATGGAGCGCGTAAAAGCCGTCCTTCCTTACTCCGTGGCCGACGGGCAGCGCGCTGTTGCCTACGTGCGCAGCAAGGCCGCGGCATACGGTTACCAGACCGATAAAATCGGTTTTATGGGCTTTTCGGCAGGCGGGGCTGTAACCCTGGGGGTAGGGTACGAAAGTAAAGGAGAAAGTGCCCCTGACTTCCTGGTGCCCGTCTATCCCTGGACCGACGCTTACCCCGTAGCCCCTGCCCCCGAACAGGCTGTGCCCATGCTGGTAATCTGCGCCACAGACGACCCCCTGGGCCTGGCCCAAGGCAGCGTGGCACTTTATACAGCCTGGCTCGAAGCCGGCAAAACGGTTGGCCTGCACATGTACAGCAAAGGCGGACACGGCTTCGGTATGCGCACCCAGGGCCTGCCGTCAGACCATTGGATCGAGCGCTTTTACGATTGGGCCAAAGTTCATATTTTGGCAACCGGGTCCTAACACCTGCTGCATGACACCAACTTCAGCCCGATTCGCGGTGACCAAAATCGTTCAGAGCGGCCTGCTATGCCTGGCCCTGTTAGGGGCTTCGACCGTGCAGGGTCAAGACCCGCAGCGCTTTGAAACCGAGGTGCGCACCCTGTCGCAACAACGCGAAGCCGGATGGAACCCCTACCGGCCCACCGTTCTTTTTACAGGGAGTTCAAGCATCAGGCTCTGGAGCGACCTGGAAAGCGCCTTCCCGTCGGTACAAGTTGTAAACACCGGCTTTGGGGGCTCGCAGGCTGCAGACCTGCGCTTTTACCTCCAACCCCTGGTACTCGATTACAACCCGCTGAAAGTGTTTATCTACGAAGGCGACAACGACATGGCGGAAGGGAAATCGGCCCGCCGGGCCCTGAAAGACCTAAAAGCGGTGGTAGCCGGCATACGCGCGGCCTACCCGGGTATGCCCATCGTGCTGATCGCCGCCAAACCCAGCATCAGCCGGTGGAATCTCCGGGCACGCTATCGGCGATTCAACCATAAATTGATGCGTTGGGCGGCCGCAGACCCGCTGCTGGAGTACGCAGATGTCTGGACGCCCATGCTGTTGGCAGACGGCCGCTTAAACACAGCCTTGTTTATCGAAGACGGATTACACATGAATGCCGAGGGATACCTTATCTGGCAACAAGTGCTTGCCCCTTTTATCCCTTTTAACCCATAACCCAACCCCTATGAAAAAAATGCATTGGAGCAGCCTGCTCATCCGCACCACCGCCCTGGCCTGGGCCGGCCTGGCCCTCTGGGCCTGCACCCAGGACCGGCGGCCTCAGATCACCTTCCCGAAAACAGACCTTTCAACCGCCGCACTGGTACCCAAACCAGGCAAAACCATTGCCACAGGCGATGCCTTCGGGCTCGACCGGTATACGGCCCTCTACGCCGCCGCGGGCGACGGGGAATTGGCCAATGTGGCCGATTTCCTTTCGGTGCAGATCAGAGCGGTTACCGGGCTCAACCTCCCCGTAAACGGACAGGGCGAAGGGGAAGTGCACCGCGCCATTTACCTGAACCGCACCGATTCGGGCAGTCCAGAGGCCTATGAATTGTACATCAGCCGCGATTCGGTACTGATCAATTCGGCCACGGCCGAAGGGGCTTTCCGGGCAGTACAGACTTTGCGCCAGCTGTTGCCCCAAAAATCGAACGATACCCTGGCGGCCTATCCAATCTGGCCCATCCCCACCGGCAGGATCGACGACGAGCCCGCCTGGGCCTATCGGGGCGCCATGCTCGACGTGGCCCGCCATTTCTTTCCGGTCGAAGACGTAAAGAAATACCTCGACATAATGGCCTATTACAAGATGAATGTGCTACACTTGCACCTGACCGACGACCAGGGCTGGCGCATCGAAATCAAATCGTGGCCCAAACTCACCGAAGTGGGCGGCAGCACCGAAGTAGGGGGCGAAGCCGGCGGCTTTTATACCCAGGAAGACTACCGCGAAATCGTGGCATACGCTGCTGAGCGATACATCACCATCGTTCCGGAGGTCGACATGCCGGGGCATACCAATGCCGCATCGGTGTCGTACCCCATCCTGAACGGGAACGGGAAAACGCCTGAATTGTACACCGGAACCCGGGTGGGCTTCAGCACCTGGGATACCCACAAGGATACCGTTTACAGTTTTATCGACGACGTGGTGCGCGAGATTTCGGAAATGACCCCCGGCCCGTATTTCCACATCGGAGGGGACGAAAGCCACGTCACCAAAGAAGACGACTACGTCTACTTCATCGAACGGGTGGCACCCATCGTTCGCAAGTACGGCAAGCGGGTGATCGGTTGGGACGAGGTCGCAAACGCCACTTTGGACAGCACCGTTGTGGCCCAGTTCTGGGCAGACGAAGACAATGCCCGCAAGGCCGTTGCGCAGGGCATGAAGGTGCTCTTGTCGCCCGCCCGGAAAGCCTACCTCGACATGCAGTACGATACCCTCTCGGATTACGGCCTGCATTGGGCAGCCTACATCCCGGTGGACACCGCTTATATCTGGACGCCGGAAACCTATGCCCAGGGGCTGACCGAAGCCGATATCCTGGGGGTGGAAGCCCCGCTCTGGTCGGAGACCATCAGCGAAATGTCGGAACTGGAATACCTGGCCTTCCCCAGGCTGCTCGGCTATGCCGAACTGAGCTGGAGCACCCCGGAAAACCGCAACTGGGAAGACTACAAAGTGCGCCTGGGTGCCCAGACGCCCTATTTCCGGCGCATGGACATCCGCTATTACCCGTCAACCCGCGTGCCCTGGCAGGAACCCGAGGTGCCGGAACCCATCAGGGATTGACCCTAAAAAAAATCCCCCGAAACCGGGGGATTTTTTATGCTTACTCGCCTGGGGTCTCGCTGCCGATACCCGGGAGGCCTTCGGGCTGCCCCTGTTGCCAGGAATAGCTCGGGCCGGCCTGCTGGCGTGGCCACACCTCATTGAGGGTATCTCCTTCGAAGATGCGGCCGTTTTTCACCACATAGCGCACCGTATTGGTATTGCGAATGTTATCCAGGGGGTTGGCGTCGAGGATCACCAGGTCGGCCAGCTTGCCTGGCTTCAGGCTGCCCAGGTCGTTGTCGAGGCCCAGGGCGGTGGCCCCCAGCAGGGTGGCCACCTTCAGGGCATCGTGCGCTTTCATGCCGCCACTGGCCACCGACCAGAGCTCCCAATGGTAGCCCAGGCCCTGCAGCTGCCCGTGGCTGCCGATGCCTGCCAGGCCTCCGGCTTCCACCAGTTCTTTCATAAAGACGGCGTGCTTCTGGAACACATGCTCATCGTCCATGAACCAGGCGCCCCGCCTGCGCGATTTCCGGGCAAGTTCCTCGTAGGGGGTAAAGTGCTGCAGCTTGGCATCGCCCCAGACGTCTTCGGTGGCGTAGTAGTAATTCTCGGCCCAGGGCCCGCCGTACGATACCAGCAGGGTCGGGGTTACAGCCATGCCCGACTCGGCAATGGTCCTGACCACATCCCTGTAGATCGGGTAAATGGGGAGGCTGTGTTCGTGCCCGGGATAGCCGTCGAGCAATTGGGTCATATTGAGTTTGAAGTCGAGCCCGCCTTCGGTAGTCGGCATCAGCTCCAGTTCTTTAGCCGCCATCATCACCCACTGCCGGTGCTGCCGGTTGCCGGTCAGGTACATCTTGATCGATTTGGTGTGGTAGTATTCGCTGTACTGGCGCAACACGTCTTTGGTGTGCTCCAGGCTGGTGAGCTTATAGGTCCAAAACCCCACCCCCGGACCGGTGCTGTATATGCGTGGCCCAGGTATCATGCCGGCATTCACCATGTCGGAGTAGGTTAACACGTCGGTGGTAGCGGTTTGCGGGTCGCGGGTGGTGGTAACCCCGTAGGCCAGATTGGCCCCGTACATCCAGACCTGGTTGCGGTGGACGCCCCAGGTGGGCCACATATGGGCGTGGGTATCTACAAAGCCGGGGACAATGGTCTTCCCAGACACGTCCCTGGTTTCAGTGCCCGGGGGCACCTCCAGGCTGCCGACAGGGCCCAGGGCCGCGATCCGGTTGTTGCGTATCAGCAGGTCGCCCTGCTCCAAAATGGCGTCCCCTTCCATGGTAATGAGCCGGGCGCCGGTAAGCAGCAGGTTCCCTTCGGGGATGTCCTGGGCGTAATGCAGCGCAATCTTGAATTCCTGCGCCTCAAAGACAGGGGGCTCCTTTTTGGCCCCATCCTTTTCTGCGACGGTATCCTTTTTTACGGGGTTGTCTTCCCGGGCTTTTTTATCGGCCTCCAGGCTATCGCGGAACTGTTCGCCGGCGGCCAGGTCGTACTTGAAATGGCTGGCCCCCAGCGACCAGTGCACGTATTTACCGTCTGCCGACCAGGTCGGGAATTCGCCTCCCAGGCGGGTGAGCTTCACGGCAGGGAAACTGGCCGATTCGGGCTTGGCCACCGAAATGGTGGGGGTTTTGCCGTAGCGCGGGAAAGCAACCGTGTAGATGTCATTGTTGATCTGTGCCAGCGCCTGGGCTCCATCAGGAGAAATGCGAATCTCGGAAGGTTTGGAAGCCTTGTCCTTCGGCTCCCGCGCCTCGGCCGGCAGCAAGTCAGGGGCGCTGTGCCCTTGTGCCTCTTCCAGCGCGTCGCTGGAGCCAAAGGTCTCGATCCCCTTCAGGAGCAGGTGTTGCTTTTCGTCTGTGCCGTCCCAGCGGATGGAAAGCAGCCCGCGCTGGGAATGGCTCAGGTAGATCCGGTCTTCACCTCGGGTAAAATGGGGGGAGGTGCGGCCATCGGCCTTGTCGATAAGGGTTTGGGTGCCCCCGGTTGCCGCGATCCAGACCAGGTCGTCCTGGCTGCCCTGAGAGGTGGGCCCTACCCCGTCTTCATACGCCTGCGCAGTTCCCCTCAAAAAGACAATGCGGTCGGCGCGGTTAGACCAGGCCGGCTGGGTGTAGATGCCGGGCTCGGCGGTGAGCTGTACGGGGGCGCGGCGCCCCTGGCTGTCTACCTTGTACAAATAGCCGCCCCCGGCCTTCCAGGTGGTATACACCAGCTGGCTTCCATCGGGCGACCAGGCCGGCTGGGCCTCCGTAAAGTCGTTTTGGGTAAGCCGTACCGGGGTGCCGTTCGGCAGGTCCATAACATAGAGCCGGTTCAGGGCTGTAAAGGCCAGGCGGGTGCCATTGGGGGAGGGCACCGCGTCCCGAATCTGGGTAACCGGTGCCTCCTTTTGATCGGTAATCGGGTATTTGAAAGAGAGGCGCGGACCCATTTCCAGGGATACTGGTGCAGTAAAGGGAATATTGCGTACCGAGTTGTCGGCAAGGGCAATCGCTTTCAGTTCGCCACCATAGGAAAGTACCAGCTCCCGGCTGTCGGGGGTGAAGGCCATGGCCGGCAGAACGCCCAGGGGGGCGATGGATTCCTGCTCGTCGCGCTGCACCGGGTAAGCCAGCCAGCGTTCTTCCCCGGTTTTCAGGTTGCGCAGGCGCAGGCCAGTCTGGTCTTCATACCGGCTTCCGAACACCAGCCACTTCCCATCAGGGCTGGGTGTGGGGGTAAAGGCCGAGCCATAGCGGTCGGAAATAACGTCCATTGTCCCGTCTTCCATGTCGTAGGTGCCGATCTGGTACTGGGGCAGCTGGGCGTTGTAGTTCCAGGCCCGGCTGCGGCGTGAAAAATAGATTTTCCTGCCGTCGGGAGAGAAGGCAGGGTCAATGGTCTTCAGGTCTTCGGGTTCTTCTACCAGCTGCGATCCCGAGCCCCCGTCGCGGTGGTAAAGGTGCAGCTTGGCATTCCTTCGGCCTTGTGCACCTACGATATAGGTGCCGTCTGCAGACCAGTCGGCCGAAAAGAAATTCTTGTTGGTTTCCTTGCTCACCTGGCTTTCCTTTTTGGTGGCCAGGTCCATGGTCCAGATGTTGTCTGACCCGCTTTTATCAGAAATGTAAAGGAGTGACTTCCCGTCAGGGCTGAACCGGGGGTGCACCTCATAGGCAAGGCCGTGGGTTAAGGCCGTGGCCGTACCCCCTGCAGCCGGCAGGGAATACAGGTCACCCATCAGGTCGAAGACCAGCGTCTTGCCGTCTGGGCTAATGTCTACCGACATCCAGGTGCCCCGGTCGGTATTGAAGGTGAGGGTTCGGGTGGCCTCCAGGGGCAGGTCTTTGTCTTTTTTGGCAGCTTCTTCGGGTTTGGCCTCCTGGGCCATGGCGCCCGGAACGGCAAGCAGGGCAAAGGCAAGCAGAAAAAGCTTGCGGGGGGTGGATAGTAACATGCGCTAGCGGTTTTCGGAACCGCTAAAATAGGAATTAATCCGAAGGTTAACTTTCTTGATACTATACGTCCTGTCAGGCAGTTGCCCCGTCGGCTTCTTTTTCATTTGCTGCGGCCTCAGAGAAGTCGGTAATGCCGTTGTCGTGCAGCAGGTTGTACCATTGTATCACCTTGCGGATATCGCTGGGGTACACCCGGTCTTCGTCGTAGTCGGGCAGCACCTCGAAGAAATAGGCTTCCAGGTCGGTTTTGTCGGACTTAGGGCTTAGGGCGATTTTTCCGCCCTCCTCCTTTGCGTGTATTTTGGCAAAGACGGCGCGCAGGGGCAGCTCCTCCTCAAGGGTATAGATGGCGATTTCTGAGAGGATGCTAACATTGCCAGCCATCCCCACGCTCACCTTTTTTCCATCGAGCAGCGATTCGGCCACAAAGCCTGTGCGGGTTTGGGTGAGCAGGCGGAACAGACCCGGCTTGCCGCCGATAGAAAGGATTTTCTCTAAACTCATAACAAGACGTTAATTGCGCATGCAAAGATGCGAAAAACTTCACATACCCATCAAAAATATCAGGGACTCGGCACCCTTGCTCAGCGACCCCGTCTCAGGGCCGGGAATTTCATCTTGTAATCGACCTGTATCTTTCCCTTGGAGATATCGGCAAGCCTCCCTTTGAGCAGCCGTTTTTTAAGGGAAGAGAGCTTGTCGGTAAACAGGATGCCCTCGATATGGTCGTATTCGTGCTGGATGATGCGGGCCAGCAGGTTGTCGAACACCTCGGTGCGCTCCTCAAAGGCCTCGTTCTGGTAGCGCAGCGTAACCGTGTCGAGCCGGTTGACGTCTTCCCGTATGTCGGGAATGCTCAGGCAGCCTTCGCTAAAAGCCCATTTCCTGCCGCTTTCTTCTTCGATGCGGGCATTGATAAATACGTGTTTGAACGTCCGCATCTGCTCCCGCTGTTCTTCGGGCAGGTCTTCATCGTCTGCAAAGGGGGATGCATCGATCACAAACAGGCGGATTGAACGCCCGATCTGGGGGGCGGCCAGGCCCACGCCGCTGGCCTGGTACATGGTATCCCACATATTGGCTATGAGTTCGGGCAGTTCCGGGTAATCGGGGCCGATCGGCTCCGCCTGCTTCCGCAGTACGGGGTCTCCATACGCAACAATTGGTAAGATCATAATTCTTTTCGGCTTAAATAGGCTTGCAGGATCAGGGTGGCGCTAATCTGGTCCAGTGCCGCCTTGTCCTGCCGCTTTTTCTTTTTCACTCCCCCTTCTACCATAGCCCTGGCTGCCAGTTTGGAGGTAAACCGCTCGTCTTGCCGGGCCAGCCGCACCATCGGAAATCGCTGTTGCAGCCGCGCGATAAAAGCCTGAATCTCGGGCTCCACTTCCGAAGGGGTGTAGTCCATCTGCCGGGGCTCGCCGACCACGATACAGGAAACCTCCTCCTGGGCCAGGTACCGATCCAGGAAGGCCATCAGGCCTTCGGTAGGGACGGTCTCCAGACCGGAGGCGATTAGCTGCAACGGGTCTGTTACGGCTACCCCCGTGCGCTTTTTACCGTAATCCAGTGCCATGATGCGGGCCAAGGGAAATTTTTTGGCAAAAATAGGGCATAATTCGTTACAGCTGTAAATCGCCGGTTTCAATTGGCCGGGAGGGCCTATCTTTGCCCAAAAAGTAAAAATATGGAGGCATTGCGCGCTGCCATCGAGGCCGCCTGGGAGAAACGGGAATTATTAAAAGAAACTGCCACCCAACAGGCCATTCGGCAGGTGATCGACCTGCTCGACGCCGGAGCGCTCCGTTGCGCCAGCCCGGAGGCGGGCGGCTGGACGATCCAGGAATGGGTCAAAAAGGCGGTGGTACTCTATTTCCCCATCCAGAAAATGGAAACCCTGGAAGCGGGCATCTTTGAATATCACGACAAGATTCCGCTCAAGCGCGGCTACCAGGCCAAGGGGATCCGCGTGGTGCCTCACGCCGTGGCCCGCCACGGGGCCTACATCGCCCCGGGGACCATTCTGATGCCCAGCTATGTGAATATCGGGGCCTACGTAGACGAAGGGACCATGGTCGACACCTGGGCTACCGTGGGCAGCTGCGCCCAAATCGGGAAACATGTGCACCTCAGCGGCGGGGTGGGCATAGGCGGGGTGCTCGAACCCCTGCAGGCCTCCCCGGTAATTGTGGAAGACAACGCCTTTATCGGCAGCCGGAGCATTGTGGTGGAAGGCGTTCGCGTCGAGCGGGAGGCTGTGCTGGGGGCAAACGTGGTGCTTACCGCCTCTACCCGCATCATCGACGTGAGCGGGAGCTCCCCGGTCGAATACAAGGGGCGGGTGCCGGCCCGCTCTGTGGTGATCCCCGGGAGCTATACCAAAAACTTTCCGGCAGGGGAATACCAGGTTTCCTGCGCCCTGATCATCGGCAGGCGCAAGGAAAGCACCGACAAGAAAACGTCGCTGAACAATGCCTTGCGGGAGTATGACGTGGCCGTATAACCGTTGTCCTTCCCCACGGGCATTCGCTTGCACAAGCCCCGGGAAGGATTCGCGCCCGCCCGTTTGAAGTGTTGTGGATTTGGCAAGGGAGCTGCCCGAAAATTAATTCTTCTGCAGGAGCCGGTCGTCGTTGATAAAAGATCAATAATTTAAAGGTTCTTCTCACAATTTATGCGGATAAAACAATTTTTTCCTCGTTTCTTTGTTATCACTTTATCCTGGCACGGCACCCCCCGACCGGCAAGGCTATCCAAAAAGCAATGAAACCGGTAAAAAATTCAAAAATCAGCGCCCTGATCATAACCTACAACGAGATGGGCTATATCGAGCGTTGCCTTGATTCCATCGCTTTTGCCGATGAGATCATCGTGGTGGATTCCTACAGCACCGACGGTACCTACGAGTACCTGTTGGAGCGGCCAGGGGTCAAGGTTATCCAGCATCCGTTCGAAAATTTCACCCGGCAGAAATCCTTTGCCGTTAGCCGCGCGTCCAACGACTGGATCCTGTTTCTGGATGCCGATGAGGTTGTGCCGCAAGGCCTTCGGCAGGAAATTGTGAAGACTGTTAAAAACGGTACCTCCCATGCTGCCTTCTGGTTCTACCGCCAGTTCATGTTCGAAATGAAACCCCTGCGCTTCAGCGGGTGGCAGACCGATAAGAACTACCGCCTGTTCCGCAAGAGCAAGGCTAAGTTCACCGACCGCAAAATCGTGCACGAAACCCTGGAAGTAGAGGGTTCTTCAGGCATCCTGCAAGAGAAGCTGATCCATTACTGCTACAAGAATTACGACGATTACAAGTGCAAGATGCTGCACTACGGCCGGCTTAAGGCTCAGGAAGACTTCTACAAGGAAAACCCGTTCAACTACCTGTTGATGGTGGTCAAACCCGCATGGAAGTTTGCGAACCACTACCTGCTCCGATTAGGGATACTCGACGGCAAGAAAGGGATAGTTATCTGCTACCTGAACGCGCTGGGCGTATTGGAGCGGTATCGGGCGCTCAAAAAACTCGAGAAGAAAAACGAGCTGGCGTACTACCTGGTAATGCCGTAATGCGTCCAGACCTGTTTGTTCTTGCGCGTATCGCGCCGAATGGCTGCATTCTTGGCCAGTGATTCCGGTGTCTTATACCCTCTTTTGTGATCGAGGTGCACGCAAACGGCGCTGTATCGAAGTTGTTTGGACCTGATCCCGAAATTTGCAAGGCGTTCGCCCAGTTCCCGGTCTTGCCCCCCATACTGCATCCGCTCGTCAAACCCGTTTACGTTCAAAATATCCTTTTTCCAGCCCGAGCTGTTGTGGCCGTTCCAGCTCGCATTGGTAGGGGTAAGCGTATTGAGCGCCTTTGAAATGAACCCCCGTGCCGTGAGCTTGTTGTTTTTAAAGGTCTTCGGGATGCCGAGGTCCTGAAGCCAGTGGATATCAAAACAGCGCTGTTGCTGAATATCGTCACGGGTGATGGCGTGGGAAATGTTCATGGGCAGCATGTAATACCCGCCCGAGATGAAATAGCCCTTTTCTTTATTGATGTGGTGCACCTGCACGAAATCGCTGCGTGGAATACAGTCCCCGTCAGACATGATGATGTAATCGGCCCTGCAGGCCTGTATGGCCTTGTTCAGGATGCGCGACTTCTGGAAACCATCGTCTTCCTGCCAAACGTGAACGATTTCGTAAAACACCTCATCCCGAATGCGGTCGACGAGCTCGCGGGTGGCCGGGCCCGAGCCATCGTCGGCGATAACGACCTCAAAGTCCTTGAATAACTGGCAGTTATAACCGTATAGGACCTTTTCGAGCCACGCCTCGGCATTGTAGGTGCTGATGATTACGGATATCCTGGGTTGGCTCATGGGCTAAAACTCGTAACTGCAAAAATAGTGAACTGTTATACGTAATTTTGTTTGGGAGCCTAAAAATTCGAAATGCCTCCCCAATCTCCCGATTAAAAGATGAAGTTAAAAGAATCTCTGAAATCGATATACCAGAGCCATAGGTTGCGCAGCATCCCGCTAGAGACACCGAAAAAGGGCCGGGGCGAGGAAGCCCAGGTAGTGGTTACCCCTACCTCTATACCGAGCCGCATGGGCCGTGTTGATCTGGTGGTCCGCAGCCTGCTCGATCAGGACCTGGCGCCTGCCAAGATCCTGCTTTGGCTGCCCGAATCGCTCCGGGGCCCTCTACCCTGGCATCTGGAAAAACTTCTTGGAGGGCGCTTCGAGATAGCCTATACAGCCCTGACCTGCCCGCACAAAAAACTGATCCACACCCTGGAACGCTATCCCGACCGGCTGGCGGTTACCTGCGACGACGACATGATCTAAAACCGACGCTGGCTTCGGGAACTCTACGAAACCTTTTTGACCAATCCGAAAGTGCATTACGGCCCATCAGGTGCGTTATATCGGCTACGCAGCCGATGGTACCCTGCTGCCTTATAAAGAATGGGTGGTTCCCAAAGACGACCTCCCCGATCCACGGGCGCTGATGGCTATCGGGGCAGGTGGGGTCCTGTACCCCCCCGGCGCCCTGGATTCACAAGTACAGGATGTTAGGCTGTTCCTGGAAATTTGCCCCAAAAGCGACGACCTCTGGTTCAAGGCCATGGGCCTGCTGGCGGGCACCTGCGTATAGCGCACCCCCCGGAAATCAGGCGAGCCCCTCCCAATTATCGGGAGCCAGAAAACAGCGTTGAAAAAAATTGATTTCGGGCAGGGCTTCAACAATATCCAATGGATGCAGTTAACCGAGCATTTCGTGCTGCGCCTGGATGAAAAGTAGCAATTCTTGCCATCTTAGCCCGGCCGCATTCGCGGCGGAAGCCGTATTTTTGCCAGTATGAAGATTGGCCTCATTGAATTTACGTCCTACCACGAAGAATGCCTCTACAGCCAATTGCGGTTCTTACGTGACGGGGGTCACCATGTGGAGCTGTTCCTGAACCCCAAACTCAAGAACCAGGTCGCGCCCTACGCTGCTGAGCTTGCCGGGGGTACGCAGTATTTTGATTTTTCCTCCCGAACCTTTCTCCCCAAACGGATCGGGCGGTTTATCAAACTTTTCAGGACCCTTAAGAGGGGCCGTTTCGATGTGTTGATTTTCAATACCGCCAGTTCCAATAAGGAATTGATGCTGCTCTGCCTGCTCTTCCGCCGGGGTACCCCGGCGTTGACCGGAACCCTGCACAACCTGCGGAAACTGCGACAAAGCGCGTCGCAAAAGGTATTTTCGAAGGCCCTGTCGCACTATTTGGTATTGAGCGACTACCTGGCCGGGACCGGACAGGCCCTGTCGCCGCAGAACACCTTCCTCAGCTACTATGCGATCTTCTTTCCGGAATACCCGGAAGTACCTCTGGAAAAGCCCGCCGGTGAAATGTGGGTGTGCATCCCCGGGGCTATCGAATACAAGCGAAGGGATTATGACTTTGTCCTGCAGGTATTGCAGGCCATGCCTCAAAGTACCAACCTGAAAATCATCCTGTTGGGTAAGCCGGAACCGGGTGATCCCCGGGCCCTGGCATTTGCCGATGCGATTGCCAAATTGCCTTTTCCCAAGGCGGTCAAATTGTTTCACCAGTTTGTGCCCAATGCCGAATTCCACGCCTATTTGAAAGCCGCAGATTATATCTGGCTGCCCCTGTATGAACACGATGCGGCCTACCTGAAATACAAAATCAGCGGCCCAATGAACCTGGCCTTTGCCTACCGCAAGCCCTTGCTTTGCCCACAGTCTATGGCCGTGCTGCCCGACCTGCAAGAAGTGGGGTTGTTCTACCAGGGCCCTGAGTCATTTTTGGCCCTGTTAACACGGCTGGCAACCGAAACCAGAAAGGAAGCAAACGCCTTCGATCGTCCTAAATGGACGTACGAATACCAGATGCGGAATTACAATGCGATCGTGGAATCCATGGCCCACCCATCCAAAAAGACTGCCCATTGAAAACGGCCCTTGAAACAACCCTGGAAGTGCTCGAACGCGGCGGCATCCTCCTCTACCCCACCGACACCGTTTGGGGCATCGGCTGCGATGCCACCAATGCCGAAGCCGTGGCCCGTGTTTTTGCCATCAAAAACCGGCCCGATGCCAAGGCCCTCATTTGCCTGGTGGGCAGTGACCGGCAGCTGGAGCAGCTAATCCCCAACGTGCCGGAGGCAGCCTGGGACATCATGGACCTCTCGGAGAAACCGGTCACCATCGTCTACGACAACCCCAGGGGCATTGCGCCCAACCTGGTCGGACCGGACAAGACCCTGGGAGTACGGCTCACCTCCCACCCCTTTTGCAGGGAATTGCTCCGGCGCTTTCGCCGGCCCCTGGTTTCCACTTCGGCCAACCTGGCCGGGGCGCCAACCCCAAAACGGTTTTCGGAAATCGACTCCGCCATTTTAAATGCTGTGGACTATGTGGTACCTTTGGAGCAGGAAATCCTGAAAAGTACGCCCTCGTCCGTTATTCAACTGAAGGCCGGCGGGCAGGTTCGGGTGATCAGACCCTGATATGGCGCAGAGGCACTACAAAGAAGCCCTTTCGAACCCCATTTTCCGGCAGGTAAGCCTGGCCGCCGAACAGCTCTCCCTGGAGTGTTACGTTATCGGCGGATTCGTTCGTGATTTCCTGCTGAAAAGGGGGCAGCCGGTAGATATCGACTTTGTGGCCGTGGGCAGTGGCATCGACCTGGCCCGCAAGGTTGCGGCCAGCCTCCCTGGCAAGCCCAAAGTGAGTGTCTTCAAGAATTTCGGCACGGCCATGATACGCTACGAAGACCTCCAGCTCGAGTTCGTAGGGGCCCGACGGGAAAGTTACAACCGCGACAGCCGCAAGCCGGTGGTAGAAGACGGAAGCCTGGAAGACGACCAGAAACGGCGCGATTTCACGATAAACGCCCTGGCCCTCTCGCTGAACCCGGGTAATTTCGGGCAACTGCTGGATCCTTTTTCCGGCCTGGAAGATTTGGCCGAAGGAATTATCCGCACACCCCTGGAGCCCCAAACCACCTACTCAGACGATCCGCTGCGCATGATACGGGCCATACGATTTGCCGCCCAGCTCGGTTTCCGCATTGAGCGGGAATCATTGAACGCCATCGGTGCCCAACACGAACGCATCCGCATAGTTTCCCGTGAGCGCATTGTAGAGGAACTGCATAAGATCCTAATGACCGACACCCCGTCCGTGGGCCTTGGCCTGCTCCACCAGACGGGCCTGCTGGCCGAATTCCTGCCCGAACTTGTGGCCCTGCAGGGCATTCAGGAAATCGAAGGGCAGCGGCACAAAGACAACTTCTGGCACACCCTGGAGGTGGTAGACAACATCTCACGGCACACCGACGACCTCTGGTTGCGCTGGGCCGCTCTTTTGCACGATATCGGCAAGGCCCCGACCAAACGTTTCGACCCGAAGCTGGGCTGGACCTTCCACAACCATGAACTGGTGGGGTCCAGAATGGTTTACCGGCTTTTCAAACGGCTGCGCCTACCGCTGAATGAAAAAATGAAATACGTCCAGAAGCTGGTGCTGATGAGCTCGAGGCCCATAGTGCTGGCTAACGATTTCGTAACCGATTCGGCCGTGCGCCGCCTGGTGTTCGATGCCGGGGAAGACGTGGAAGACCTGATGACCCTTTGCGAGGCCGACATCACCACCAAAAATCCGAAGAAGCAACAACGCTACCTGCAGAATTTCGCCCTGGTCCGGGAAAAAATGGCCGAGGTGGAAGAGCGCGACCGCATCCGCAATTTCCAGCCCCCTGTGAGCGGGGAAACCATCATGGATACCTTCGGCCTGAAACCGTCGCCCCAGATCGGGATCATCAAGGAGGCCATCAAGGAGGCCATTTTGGAAGGGGTGATCCCGAATGAGGCGGCTGCGGCCCGTACCTTCATGCTCGGGAAAGGGCGCGAACTGGGTCTTACCCCGGTAGAAAACCCTGCCGATCCTAAAACCTGACCCGATGAGAGATGCCTTAAAAAAAGCCTACGTACGCTTCGCCCGCCTGTCGCTGATTCTGGTTTACCTGGTCATCCTGGCCGGGGCCGTGGTACGCATGACCGGCAGCGGCATGGGCTGCCCCGACTGGCCCAAATGCTTCGGGTATTATATTCCGCCCACCGAGGAAACCGAACTGATCTTCACCCCAGGCCGTCCCTATGAAAAAGGTCAAGTAATTATCCACGACGAGGGCCTGCTGCTGGCCAGTGAAGATTTTACAGCCGGGGCCGACTTCGACCCGGCCTATTGGACTCCTTATACCCGCCACGACTACGCGGTATTTAACGCGGCCCATACCTGGACGGAATACATCAACCGCCTGATGGGCGCCCTATCGGGCCTTGCCGTCCTGGCCATGGCCGTTTGTTCCCTGGCCTGGTGGCGCGATCGGAAAAGCAGGGTGCTGGCCGCCTGGCTGGCCGTGCTGGGCATCGGCTTCCAGGCCTGGCTGGGGGCCACTGTGGTGTATTCGGTTTTGGCCCCGGTGCGCATTACCATCCATATGGTCATGGCCCTGCTCATCGTGGCCCTGCTGGCCTGGATCGTCTTCGAGAATGGCCGGCCCGACCCAGCCCACAAGCCCGACCGACCTACCTACCGCATTTGGGCCGTCACCGTTGTCCTGAGCCTGGTGCAAATCGCCCTAGGTACCCAAGTGCGTCAGTTCGTAGACCGGCAGGCCGAAGCGTTGGGCGAGGCGGGCCGGGACCTCTGGCTCGATGGCCCGGCAGCCCTGTTCTATGTGCACCGATCGTTTTCCATCGTCCTGGTGATCCTGCACGTGTGGGCTGCCTGGCGGGTGTTCCGCCTCGGACTCGGCTACGAAAAAATGGGGCCTGCCCTGGGAGCTGTTTTGCTCATTCTGGCCAGCGGCATCGCCATGAACTACTGGGCGTTCCCCTGGGGCAGCCAGCCGCTGCACCTGGTTATGGCCTCCCTGTTGTTCGGACTGCAATGGTATCTGCTACTCGAGATGTATCGTGCGCGTGTTGCGGGTAAATCTTTGTAACTTTGGCGCGA
Source organism: Robiginitalea sp. (assembly GCA_024642005.1). Classification (GTDB taxonomy): domain Bacteria; phylum Bacteroidota; class Bacteroidia; order Flavobacteriales; family Flavobacteriaceae; genus Robiginitalea. The sequence goes on from JAHECA010000011.1 coordinate 90,250, forward strand.
TTTAACACCCCCAGCCATGATCTATAAGATCCGTATTATCCTGGACGCCCAGGAAGACATTTTTCGCGACCTGGAAATCGAATCGGACAGCTCCCTGGAAGAGCTGCACAATACCATTACCCAGGCCTTCGGTTTTCTTGGTGAGGAAATGGCCTCCTTTTACACCTGCGACGAAAACTGGGTTCAGGACGAAGAGATACCCCTCTATGATCTACGGGAAAACGAAGGGGAAACCCGGCTCATGCGCAACACTCCACTCAAGGAGGTACTGTATGAGGAATCGCCCAAAATGCTGTATGTATACGATTTTCTCAATATGTGGACGTTTTTTGTGGAACTGGCAGATGTCGCCCAGCCGGAAGACGGCCGCAGTTACCCCAACCTGTTATTCAGTTTCGGAGAACTGCCCGAGTCGCCCCCCGAAAAACGCTTCGAGGCCGATCCCGGAGAGGAAGACTTCGATCTGGACGAACCTTTCGGGAATTATGACGACATGGATTTTGACGAAAACTGGAACTGATCTCCCCATTTCCCTCCCTAACTTTTACCTACCACTTTAAAGCCGATGCTGAACCTGTACGCCTCCCATATCGAAACCGTTTCCCTTCACCGCGTTGGCAATAAGCACCGGGGGGAAGGCCTCTTTCTTTCCGAATCTCCCGCCCGGCTCAACGACGAGCAAACAGGCCTGCTGAAGGAATATTTCCTGAAGCCTTTCCGCGAAAAGGAAGAGAACTATTATTGTTTTACCCACGAGGCCGCCCTGGAGTTCCACCCGGTGTACGAGGCCGCCTCGGCCGTATTTGAAAATCCGGCCCGCCTGCACGAGGTTTCCGGGGAGCTGGCCCGTCACCTGTACGCCAAGTCGAACCACCCGCACATCAAAAGCGGGGAATGTTATGTGGTCTATTTTACCGATTTGTTGCTCGACAACGAGCGCACCCATGCCCTGGGTATCTTCAAGAGCGAAGTAAAACAAGATTTCATGCAATTTGAGGAGAAGGGCACAAACCTCGACATGCTCGTTCAGCAGGGGGTTAACCTGCACAAGCTCGACAAGGGCTGCCTGATCTTTAACCGAAATAAAGAAGAAGGATTCAAGATACTCTCTGTAGACAGCAACCGCTACGACGCCAAATACTGGCTCGAGGAGTTCCTCGGCCTGGCCCCCCTTACCGACGACAACTTCTACACCAAAAACTACCTGAAATTCTGCCAGGGATTTGCCCGGGACGTTGTGCTGCCGGCCGAAGACAAGCAACAGGAAGTGCTGTTCATGAACCGGGCCGTGAACCATTTTGCCAAAAACGATTCCTTCGAGGAGAGCCAGTTTTTGAACGAGGTACTCGAAAACCCCGAGCTGATCCCGGAATTCAAGCACTACAAGACCGAGAAGGGGCCCAAATACAGCATTGAGGACGTCTCGAACTTCGCCATTGCCAACAAGGCCGTGAGCGATACGCGGAAAAAGATCCGCAACGTGATAGACCTGGACACCAACATCCAGATCAAGCTGAATTTCATCAACCCCGAATCGGCCGAAAAGTTTGTTGAAAAGGGCTGGGACGAAGAGCGGCAGATGTACTATTACCTGGTGTACTTCAACAAAGAGCAGAAGAGTTAATCCTCAGGCCCTGCGCAATGTTGCCACCAATATCCTATATTCGCCTGAACCCAAATAAAACGTTGTCGTGAAAGGAATGACCACCCTTTTTCTGCTGGCCTGTATCCTCTGGGCCTGGAACCCCCTGCTGGCCCAAAAATGGGATCCCTTTTCAGATCAAATCGAAAAGCAAACCCTGGCCTTCGCCGAACGGGATTCCACCCTTTACCTGGATTTCTACCAGCTCAAGGGAGATACCGAAGCCAAACCCTGCGTGATCTTCGTCTTCGGCGGCGGTTTTGCCCAGGGCCAACGCGATGCACCTATCTACAATTCCTATTTCGTCAACCTGGTTCAGAATGGGTTTAAGGTAGCCGCTATTGACTACCGCCTCGGCCTCAGGGGTATTTATGACCAGATAGGCATCTTTAATACCCGGCCCCTGCAAGACGCTATTGATCTGGCCGTGGAAGACCTATACCAGGCCACGGCCTATTTGGTTTCCAGGGCCGGCGAGTTTCAGATCGATCCGGCCCGGATTCTTGTTTCGGGCTCCAGCGCCGGGGCAATCACCAGCCTCCATGGCGACTGGTACAACCAAAACCGACACGAACTAACCCATATTTTGCCAGAAGGGTTCCAGTATGCGGGGGTAGTGGCCTTTGCCGGGGCCATTTTCAGCTACCATGGGAAACCCCGGTATGCCCATGCCCCGGCCCCTACCCTCTTTTTTCACGGCTCCGAAGACAAGGTGGTCCCCTTCAACAAACGGAGGTTGCTGAACAAAGGTTTTTTCGGCTCCAACTATCTGGCTAACCAGTTTGCCCGCAACAACTACCTATTCCACTACTTCAGGCAGGTCGGGGCCGGGCATGAGATGGCCGTAGACCCCATGAACCAGCGGATGGAGGAGATTCTGTACTTTATCCGAACCACCGCCCTCGGGAAGGCATCCTTTCAGGAAGAAACCACCCTCACCCCCCTCAGGAAATAATAGGCTAGGGCGCGGCGGAAAACCGGGCGTGCCCGAAACAGGCTACATTTACGCGGGCAGGTTTCAGGTTGGGTGCTTGCTTTTTGCAGCGGCCGTTGGTAACTTCTTGTTAGGGGAGGGAGGCAAAATACCCCCTTTAAGAGACTAAGATTGACCGCTATTCCGTTTTGCGCAGCGGCAGCAATTGCAGCAGCTTCCTGTCCCGAAGCAGGAGAATGCCCCAGATCAGGGCACCGAACAAAACCGGTGCCAGCAGATTCTCCACCGGGTCTTTATGGATGATGTGAGTGGCTACGGCCCCGCCCAGCCAGGCTGTAAGCAACAGCGCACCCAGGATATTGGTTTTCGGGATCAGGTACAGCAGGGCGCTGATGCCCAAAACGATTCCCAGGTAGGCCAGGGACCCTTCGGGATAGCCCATGTCCGTGCCGGTGGCTACAGATTCTTCGGTCCCCATCAGGTTCGCAACAGCACCAAGCAGGAACATGAGACCCAGCAGGAACTGGAGGATGTGGGAGATCCATTGCCGCAAGCTCGAAGGATTTTTGTCTTTAGTCATTGGAGTCCTGCATTTGGTTTGGTTGAATTTTTTTCGGGTAGCGGAAAAGTTCTGAAAAAAGATTGAATCTCCGACACGGCTAGTTCTTTTGTCCTGCTGCCTGGAAATTGCAGCTCGCAGGGCTATACTGAAAGCGGGTGGGCAGAGGGGTCTCCCGCGCCCGATCGCAGGCCCTGTGTACAGAAGGTGATTAGGGGTTTATACCTGGTTCCTTTGCTGTTAGGGGATATGGATGCGCTTTTCAATGATCTGCTTCATGCTGACCCCTTCGTAGTTCCGTTTTACAAAATCCAGGGCCAGTGACAAAATTTCGCCCATACTCCTGCAACGCTTGAACTTTATGTCGTGCACCAACTCGAAAATTTCCATTTTGAGGCTTTCCACATTTTCGGGCCGGGACAGGGTGTCTTTTTTGGCGATGTCGACCAGCTGTTGGATGCGGTCGCCCGAGCTGATGATGCGCTTGGCGATGATGGAGCGTTCCTCCACCTTGTACTGGTCGACCGAGTCGGGGAGCAACATGGTGCGCACCAGGTCTACCATCGGGTTGTTCTCCTTGAAGAACTGCGGGCGGTACACCTTGAGTTTCCCTTCATAAAACTGCTGGTCAAAATCGATGGCCCGAATCTTATAGACTACATGGTCGAAGTCGTGCAGGGGAATGATCACATAGTTATACGAGCGCATATCGCCCAACAGGCGAATCATGCAACGCTCGTTGAATTTTACGAATTCCTTGGCCAGCTGGGCCTTTTCTGATTTAGAGCAGGCCGGTAGCATCTCCTTGATGAAGACATCACCGGGGATGCCGGCAATATGCTCTTCGATCAGGGTGTCTTTATACACCAGAAAGTTCAGGTTGTAGGGCGAGAGGATATCTTCCAGTTCCAGGCCATAAATGCGCGAGGCATCGGCTTTTTTCACGTAGAAATAGGTGAAGTTGTCATTCAGGATGTTGCGCACCTTGATGCGGAACGGCTTCGAATTCCCGAAGGTGCAGTAATCGACCGCGTCAACGTTCAGGTACTGGAATATACGGTCACTCCCGTCTGAGTGCAGGATGGAATACACCCGTTTGAGGCTTTGGTCGATTTCCCGCCGTTCCGAATCGGTATAGTACACACGTACCCAGAGGGTGTCGTTCCCGTGGGAATCATAGACGACCACAGACCCGGCAAAACGCAGGAGGTCTTCGTAAAAAATCGGTAATTCTATGCGTCGGCTGTATTGCTCCAGATAGGCTTCCAGGGCCTTGTTTACTGGATAAGCCGGCTTTTTCTTCGACATGAGTTTCTCCTCGGCCATACGCTCTTGCTTCAAGGGGGTTGTAACAAATTTCGCATTTATTCGTCAAGTATGGAAAGAAATGTAAAGACGCCCCGCTTGGAGACCATCCTTACTGTTACCAACCTCAGCAAAAAATTCGGATACCTCACGGCCGTTAAAGACCTTTCCTTTACCATCGAGAAGGGGAATGTCTATGGCATATTGGGGCCCAATGGCAGCGGGAAATCGACCACCCTGGGCATGGTGCTCAACGTGGTAAACCCCACAGCCGGCTCCTTCGCCTGGTTCGACGGGAACACCTCCACCCACCAGGCGCTCAAGAAGGTAGGGGCCATTATTGAACGCCCGAACTTCTACCCGTATATGTCGGCCGAGCAAAACCTGAAACTCGTCTGCAAAATCAAGGAAGTACCCGATTCCCGCATACGTGAAAAGCTGGAACTTGTGGGATTGTGGGAACGCCGCCACTCTCCCTTCAGCACATTCTCCCTGGGGATGAAGCAGCGCCTGGCCATCGCTTCGGCCCTGCTGAACAACCCCGAGATCCTGATCCTGGACGAGCCCACCAACGGCCTGGACCCGCAGGGAATCCACCAGATACGGGAACTCATCAAGCTCATTGCCTCCCAGGGCACCACCATTTTGCTGGCGTCCCACCTGCTCGACGAGGTCGAAAAGGTATGCAGCCATGTGATCATCCTCCGCAAAGGAGAAAACCTGTACACGGGCAAGGTAGACGGCATGCTGGCCAGCCACGGCTTCTTTGAGCTGAAGGCAGCCGACCTGGTCGCCCTGAAGGCCTTCCTGGAAAGCCAGCCCGAACTGGAACGCGTCGTGGAAGAGAACGGCATGCTCATCGCCTACCCGAACACCCCCCTGGAAGCCGATGCCCTGAACACCCTATGTTTTTCGAAGGGGATAATGCTTTCCCACCTGGTCAAACGCAAGGAAAGCCTGGAACAGCAGTTCCTTGCAATCACCAACAACCAAACCCCTGCAGGGCGATAACCCAGACCACCTATGAAGCGATTGCTGCAAATAGAATTTATCAAGCTCTGGAACAACCGCGCCAGCCGGGTGCTGATCCTTGCCTATTTCGGGCTCATCGCCCTGATCGCCATGGTCACTTCGATCAAGATCGACTGGGGCCCACTGAAATTCAACGTGGCCGACATCGGCATTTTCAATTTCCCGTACATCTGGCATTTCAACACCTTCATGATCGCCTTTCTCAAAGTATTCCTGGCCATTGTGATCGTGTCGATGATCTCCAACGAATACAGCAACAAGACCATCAAGCAGAACCTGATCGACGGGTTGTCCAAAAAGGAATTTATTGCCTCCAAGGTGCTGATGATCGGGGCCCTGGCGGTGGCTTCCACCCTCTTCGTATTTCTGATTTCCCTCCTGCTGGGGCTCATGCATTCCGCTTACAACGAGCTGCCCATCATCTTCTCAGACCTGGAATACCTGATTGCCTACCTGGTCAAACTTTTTGGCTTTTTCGCCTTCTGTTTTTTCGTGGGCATGCTGGTAAAGCGGTCGGCCTTTGCCCTGGGTTTCCTGTTCATCTGGTTCATCGGGGGCGAGTTTATTCCCTGGGTGTACCTGACCTCCAAATACAGCAAGGAATATGCCGATTCGATTTACCAGTTCTTTCCCTTCGGCTCGATGTGGAACAGCATCCCCGAGCCCTTTACCCGGCTGTCGGTGATCCAGTCGGCGGTCGAACAAGTGGGCGAGTCCATTGAAAGGGACTATTCCATCCATCCGTTGGGCCTGCTCATCGTGCTGGCCTGGGCGGCCATTTTCATCTATTTGTCCTACGCCCTGCTGCGCCGTCGCGACCTGTAGCCATTAACCTCCCTACAACACTGTAACCCGTTCACCCTCAAAGTCTACCCCCTTATCGGTTCCCCCGTTCCGATTCAGGAATATTTTGTACTTTTCCCTTCCTGGACCGATGAAAATGATCAAAAAATTGCTATGGATCGCCGGGCTGCTTGCTGCGCTCTGTACGCAAGCCCAGCAATGCCCTGAACCTGTCTATCCGCTCGACGGGCAAACAGGCATTCCTGTTGATGCAACCATCAGCTGGACGGCGGTCACGGGGGTCACCGCCTACCAGATTACGGTTGGGACCACCCTGGGTGGAAACGAAATAAGCACCCTTACTTCCACGGGGCCCAACACCTATTATACCCCGCCCCGCGGGCTGCCTGACAACACCGTTATCTACGTCACCATTTACCTGTTCAACCTTTCACAGGGCCCGCCTGCCCCGTGTATAAGTTTTTCTTTTGAGACGGAAGACATCACCACCCCGCCCGGGTGCACCCAACTGCTGAGCCCGGCCAACAGAGCCACGAACGTGCCCGTATCCACCAGCGTACGCTGGGCGTACAGCCCCACGGCCACCGGGTACACCATATCTGCCGGTACCTCCCCGGGTGCAACGGACCTGCAGCTGCCCACAGACACCGAGCAGTTGCAATGGAACCCGGCAAGCAGCTTGCCGCCGGAGATGCCCATCTATGTGCAGATCGTCCCCTTCAACGAAAACGGCCCGGCAAGCAATTGCAGCGAGTTTACGTTTACCACGGGGCCCCTGGCCACACTGCCGGCCTGTCCCATAATGTTGTACCCGGCAGACGGCACCACCAACGTGCCGCTCTCACCTATTTTGTCGTGGTCTCCAGTGGCCGGGGCCGAGGGGTATGTACTTTCCCTTGGCAGCTCGCCCTTCGAAAACGACATCCTCGACCAGGCCGATTTTCGGGGGCAAACCGAAACCGGGGTGCTCGAATTTGATTACAACCATATCTATTACCTGACCCTCACCGCTTATAATAGTGCCGGGGTTTCCCAGGGGTGTATCCAGACCAGTTTTTCAACCGGGGTGGGATGCGGCCCCTACCGTGATTCGAACGACAACCTCATCGACCTGAGACCGGAGATTACCTTTCCGGATCAGGTTGGGATTTGTACTGACCAGGCTTCCAACACCGTGAGCGCCACCGATACGGCCGACGGGTATAGGTGGTACTCGGTAGACAGCAACGGGCGCGAACGCCTGCTGGCGGAGACGGCCGATTTTACCATCCCGGGGGAAGGCACCTACCGGTATGAGATCTACAACCAGTACCCAGGTGCGGTATCCGGTACCGGCTTCGAATGCGCCGCATCCCAGTTATTTGAAGTAGTTATCTCGGAGGCCCCTGTCATAGACCGGGCGGAGGTACGCCTCGGGGTGGGCACCATTGATATTACCGTGCGGGTAAGCGGCGGGGGCGATTACGAGTACGCCCTGGGCGATGCGGGCGGGCCGTACCAGGATTCCAATGTATTCCGGGGCCTGCCACTAGATACCTATCGGGTCTTTGTGCGCGACAAAAACGGGTGCGGCACTGCCGACACCCTTGTGGAGCCCGATCTGACGGTTGAAGGCTTCCCCCGCTTTTTCACCCCGAACGGGGATGGGGCGAACGACACCTGGCAGTATATCGCTCCACCATCGGGTATCTCACCCGTAGTTCAGATCTCGATCTTTGACCGCTACGGCAACCTGGTTTCCCGCCTGGACCCGAACCAGACGGGCTGGGACGGCACCTACGGGGGGAGGCCCCTGCCCCCAAGCGATTACTGGTTCCGGGCCGTAGACCGCAACGGCAGTGTTGTGCAGGGCCATTTTACATTGAAACGCTGAGGCAAGGAGAATGAAAAAATGGCTCACATACGGTTTCCTGATCGTGCTGGCAGCCCTGGCGGCACCCGCTCAGGGACAGACCTGCCCCAGCCTGATCTACCCGGCCCCTGAAGCCCAGGACATCCCGGTAGACGCCTCTATTTCCTGGACCTCCCCGGGCGACAATATCACGGGGTTCATCGTTTCGATCGGCACCACCCCGGGAGGCGTCGATATCCTAACCAACCGGACCTCCTCCCCGATCACGGGCTACACCCCCGAACTGGGCCTGCCCGAAGACCGCTGGATCTATATCAGCTTTATCCTGATCCGGGTTGACGGGTCGCAAATCAGCTGCCCTGGCTTTCGGTTCCGCACGGCCCCCTTTAACCGCCCGCCCGATTGCACCCGCCTCACGGTACCGCGCAACGGGGCAGATGAAGTAGCCCTGAGCGATGAACTCCGCTGGGCCTATACCCCCAGGGCAACCGGGTACCGGGTTACCGTGGAATCACAGGGACAGGTCCTTTATGCCAGCGATGTCGGGAACGTCCTGTCTGTTAACCCTCCAGGGCCGTGGCCGGCAAACACCGCGCTCACCGTTACCATTACCCCGTACAACCGCCTCGGCCCCAGCCCGGCCCCCTGTGCACCCGACCGGTTTACCACCGGGGCAACAAGCATCGACTGCGAGCCCCACCGGCCGGATATTACCTCGGTGCCTGAAGAAGTGGGCCTCTGCCAGGACTCCGGCTATGCAGACCTTATGGTCGGCGAGGTGGCCGACGGATATAACTGGTTCCGCCTCGGGCCTGACGACCAGCAGACGCTCATCGGCACCGGCAGGCAAATACAGCTGGCCGAAACCGGGTGGTACCGCCTCGAGGTGTACAACCATGTGGGCTCCATCAACGAAGGGGTCAATTGCAGCACTTTCCGCGATTTCAGGGTGCTTGAAGCTAACCCGCCAATCATCCGCGACGTCTCGGTCAACCGGGATGCAGATGGCCTGAACATCCTGGTTCAGACCGCCGGCAACCAGGGGTACGAGTATTCGCTCAGCCCTGATTCCGGCTTCCAGGACTCCCCCTATTTCGGCGGCCTGCCCCTGCAGGGCTATACCGTATACGTACGCGACCCCTTCGGCTGCGAGATTTCCGAACAACAGGTGGCCCGCAACCTGAGCCCGGCCGACTTCCCCGCCTTTTTCACCCCGAACAGCGACGGGATCAACGATTTCTGGAAATTTGAACCCCCGCCCGACCTGTCGGAAGCTTATGTGGAAACCATCCGCATCTTCGACCGGTATGGGAATTTCCTGGCCCAGGTGAGCGGCGATTCGCCCGGGTGGGATGGCAACTTCAACGGGCGCCCGCTGCCCCCCTCGGTGTATTGGTTCGAGGCCATCTCGCTGCGCAGCGAAGTGATCCGGGGCTATTTTGCCCTGAAGCGCTAGAAACCGGAACCCGCCTCCGTGTTGCACGCAACCGCTTTTGTACCTTTGAGACATGAAATTCAAAGTCGTATCTGATTTCGAGCCCACGGGCGATCAACCCCAGGCCATCGCCCAGCTCAGCCAGGGGATCGGGCAGGACGAACCCTACCAGACCCTGCTTGGGGTCACCGGCTCGGGAAAGACCTTTACGGTAGCCAAGGTGGTCGAACAAGTCCAGCGTCCCACCCTGGTGCTGGCCCACAACAAAACCCTGGCAGCCCAGCTCTATTCGGAGTTCAAAATGTTTTTCCCGGAGAACGCCGTGGAGTACTTTGTCTCGTATTACGACTACTACCAGCCCGAGGCCTACATCCCCAGCAGCGGGTTGTATATCGAGAAAGACCTTTCCATAAACGAAGACATCGAAAAATTGCGGCTCAGCGCCACCTCCTCGCTGCTTTCGGGCCGGCGCGACGTGCTGGTGGTGGCCTCGGTCTCCTGCCTGTACGGCATTGGCAACCCGATCGAATTTAAAAAGAACGTGATCAGCCTGCACAAAGACCAGGTACTCTCGCGCACCAAACTGCTCCACATGCTCGTTCAGAGCCTGTACGCCCGAACCACGGCCGACTTCCGCAACGGAAACTTCCGGGTTAAGGGCGATGTGGTGGACGTGTTTCCGGGCTATGCCGACCACGCCTACCGCATCCATTTCTTCGGGGACGAGATCGAGGAGATCGAGGCGTTCGACCCCTACAACAACAAGGTGCTTCAGGCCTATGAGACCCTGCTCATCTACCCGGCCAACATGTTTGTGACCTCCCCCGATATTTTGCAACAGGCCATCTACCAGATACAGGACGACCTTACCCGGCAGATAGCCTATTTCAAGGAAATCGGAAAGCCTCTTGAGGCCAAGCGGCTGGAAGAGCGCACCAATTTTGACCTGGAAATGATCCGCGAGCTGGGCTATTGTTCCGGCATCGAGAACTATTCCCGCTACCTCGATGGGCGCGAACCCGGCACACGGCCTTTCTGTTTGCTGGACTACTTCCCCGACGATTACCTGATGGTGGTCGACGAGAGCCATGTGACCATACCGCAGGTGCACGCCATGTACGGGGGCGACCGCTCCCGCAAGGAAAACCTGGTGGACTACGGCTTTCGCCTGCCGGCCGCCATGGACAACCGCCCCTTAAAATTTGAGGAATTCGAAGCCCTGCAGAACCAGGTAATCTATGTAAGTGCCACGCCGGCCGATTACGAACTCCAGAAAAGCGGGGGGGTCTATGTGGAACAGGTCATCCGCCCTACGGGCCTGCTTGACCCCGTGATCGAGGTGCGCCCCAGCAAAAACCAGATAGACGACCTGGTGGAGGAAATCCAGCAGCGCGTGCAGCTCGACGAACGGACCCTGGTTACCACCCTGACCAAGCGCATGGCCGAAGAGCTGACCAAATACCTGACGCGTATCGACGTGCGCTGCCGCTACATCCACAGCGACGTGGATACCCTGGAACGGGTGGAGATCATGCAAGACCTGCGCAAGGGCATTTTCGACGTGTTGGTGGGGGTAAACCTCCTCAGGGAGGGCCTCGACCTGCCGGAAGTATCGCTGGTGGCCATCATCGATGCCGACAAGGAGGGCTTCCTGCGCAGCAACCGTTCGCTGACCCAGACCGTGGGCCGGGCGGCCCGTCACCTGCGCGGCAAGGCCATCATGTATGCCGACACCATAACCGACAGCATGCAGAAAACCATTGACGAGACCAATTACCGACGCGAAAAGCAGCTGGACTACAACCGGGAAAACGGCATTACCCCTACCGCCCTCAAGAAAGGCCTGGACAATGTGCTGGCCAAAAATTCAGTCTCCACCTTCCACTTCGAAAAAAAGGCGCGCGAAGCCCATGAACCCGATGTGGCATACCTTACCGGGCCCCAGAAGGAAGACCTGATCCGCCAGAAGCGCAAGGCCATGGAACAGGCAGCCAGGGAGCTCGACTTCATGCAGGCGGCCAGGCTGCGCGACGAAATCAGGATGCTCCAGGAAAAGGAGTGAATGGCGCCCCCCCCTGGGGCCAACCCATAAAAAAAGCGCCCCGGATTCCCGGGGCGCTTCCCTAACTAACCAACTAAACAAACCAACCATTATGAGGCCCGTTAGGTGGGCCAACCATAAATTCGTTACTTCCCGATTTCGATGAGCCGCTTGGGCTTGGGAAGCGCTTCTTTCTTCTTCGGCAGGGCAAAGCGAAGGATGCCTTGCTCGTAGTCCGCTTCAATGGCATCTTCGTTCACGGTTTCCGGCAGGGTAAAGGCCCGTTTGAAACTGGTGTATTTGAATTCCCTGCGGGTGTATCCTTCGCTGCTTTCCTCGTGCTCGTCTTTTTGCTCCATTGAGATGGTGAGCACATTTTCATCTACCTCAATGTTGAAATCTTCCTTCTTCTGTCCGGGAACGGCCAGTTCCAGGATGAATTCCTTCTCGCCTTCACGAATATTGACGGCCGGCAAGGTAGGGTTAAACCGATCGACGCCACCGAACCAGTCGGGAGTCAGAACATCATTCCACAAAGTCGGGAACATTCCGGTATGTCTGCGAATCAAACTCATAGTAGTTGAATTTAAGATTTAACAATTACACCCAAGCAGTAGCAAAGGGCGTACCGCAGTCTGATTCCTGCCGTTCTGTCGCAAAAAGGTAGCTCTTTCGTGTCAATATGGCGCTAAACCAATGAAAAAGGGGCATTTTGCCCGCCAAAATGAAGTGGATACCGCCTGGGGGGGTCAGTTGTAATGTGCTTTGAAAATACCGATAAGCACCTCGGGCGGGACGATCTTGTCAGGGTATTGGTGCATGACCAGCAGCACCTGGTCTATCGCGTTCAGGGAAAGCCCCATGGCCAGGCCGATGTTGTGCAGGCGCCGGATCTCTTCCCGATGCCCGTTGCGATCGACGTTCATCAACAGGACCAGGCGGTGAAACTGCAAAATGCGCTCGGCTTCCGATGCAGGCAGGATGTGTTCGGCCGCTGTCTCCAGCAAGACCGCAAAGTCTTCGCGATCGACACCCAGTTGGTCGGCCACACCCAGTAAAAAAGCATACTCGGAATCCTTCATAGCCTGGTCGGCCCGCGCAAAGGCGATCATTTCAGAAAGGATGCTCAATTTTTCCCGGTAGGTGCTCATAGGAGTTGCATTAAATGGCCCTGGTACTAAAACTCCAAAATTCCCGCTTTCGTATACGCCTTTGCAAAAGCCAAAGCCCCCGGGAGGTGTTTTCAACCGCCCGGGGGCTTTGGGAACTGATGCCGCTTTGGGCCCTTAGGGGCTAGCTGGTAAAACGGATCGGCACTTCGTAAGTAGAACCGGGCAGCAAGTCGGTGTTGCCTACAGAATGGTAATTGAGCTTGGCCTTTACAAAACGCTCAACAGTTTCGCTGTCTGTGCGTACGGTAAGCACCACGATTTCCCGCTCCTGGTTTACGGTAAAGCTAACCCAGACATTGAGTTCATCCTCCTCATTCAAGACAATATTATTGTCTCTCAGCAGGTTGCCAATTTCTGCACAGATTTTGGTTTTCGGGCCTTCCTTTTTGGCGTTTTTGCCTTCGGTTGCCAGGGCTGATACTGAGAAAAGCAAGGCGGCTGCTACGGGTAATACACTCCATTTTTTCATGACGTTGTTTGTTTTGATGATTGATGATTGATGAAAAGCTTATGTCTATAGGGACGATCAAACGGATTTGATGTTACACCATTTTGAGGATTTAACAATATTTTAAGGCTATAGCTGCCAATATGCAATACTCCAGGATTTATTTATAACAAAGTTGCAGGCATTCAGGGCATACGGCAAGTGGCATGCCGTCAGGTATTTGATTGGCAAACCCGGCCCCGGGCACATTAAAAAAGGGTTATGCCGAAATGACATAACCCTTAATCCGTAAGAGCTATACGCAATGGGGTGGCTCAGGAGAGCACGGCCTTAACCTTGTCGGCCGCCTCTTTGAATTGCACGGCCGAATGCACGGCCAGGCCCGAATTATCGAGAATTTCCTTGGCCAGTTCGGCATTGGTGCCCTGCAGGCGGACAATGATGGGTACCTTTATGGCATCGCCCATGTTCCGGTAGGCGTCTACCACCCCCTGGGCCACGCGGTCGCAGCGCACGATGCCGCCGAAGATATTGATCAGGATGGCTTTTACATTGGGGTCGCGAAGGATGATGCGGAAGGCCTCCTCTACCCGCTTGGCGTCGGCCGTACCCCCAACATCCAGGAAGTTGGCGGGTTCGCCCCCGGCCATTTTAATGAGGTCCATGGTGGCCATGGCCAGCCCTGCCCCGTTTACCATACAGCCGACATTCCCGTCGAGGTCCACATAGTTCAGGCCCACAGCACGGGCTTCCACCTCGATGGGGTTCTCTTCGCGCAGGTCGCGCATTTCGGCATATTTCGGACGGCGGTACAGGGCGTTGTCGTCCAGGGTTACCTTGGCGTCGACGGCCAGGATTTTATCGTCGGATGTTTTCAAAACCGGATTGATCTCAAACAGGCTGGCATCGCTCTGCTCGTAGGCCTTGTACAAAGACGCCACGAATTTGGTCATCTCTTTGAAAGCCGCGCCGGAAAGGCCCAGGTTAAAGGCAATCTTGCGCGCCTGGAAAGCCAACAGGCCCACGGCCGGATCGATCTCTTCGGTAAAGATCAGGTGGGGGGTCTTTTCGGCTACCGCCTCGATATCCATGCCCCCTTCGGTAGAGTACATGATCATGACACGGGAGATGGCGCGGTTCAGCAGAACCGACATGTAGAATTCACTGGTCTCGCTGGCGCCCGGGTAATATACGTCTTCGGCCACCAGTACCTGGTTCACCTTTTTACCTTCGGGAGGCGTTTGAGGCGTCACCAGGTTCATCCCGATGATCTGCCCGGCAATCTGCTCGACCTCCTGCAGGTTTTTGGCCAGCTTCACCCCGCCGCCTTTCCCGCGGCCTCCCGCGTGAATCTGCGCTTTGATGACGTGCCAGCTGGTGCCGGTTTCCTGGGTGAGCTGCTTGGCGGCGTCTACCGCCTCTTTGGCGTTATGGGCCACCAGGCCCCGCTGCACGCGTACTCCGAAACTCGCCAGGATTTCCTTTCCTTGGTATTCGTGTAAATTCATGTCGGTTACTTCTGAAGTTGGATGCAAAAATAGGAAACGGGGCCGATTTCCCCTAATGGAATCACCGGGGATTGCCCC
>JAHECA010000074.1 GCA_024642005.1 Robiginitalea sp.
TCCGCTTCTTCCGCACCTTACGCCATCGCCTGCTCACCGAAAATCGCGTCAGCAAATACCTGTTGTATGCGGTGGGGGAGATTGTACTGGTGGTCATCGGGATTTTGATTGCCCTGCAAATCAATAATTGGAATGAGGCCAGAAAACGCAGGGTCATAGAAATTGAAGTCTATAAGGAAATTTTCCATGAACTGTCTGAAACGCTTCTCAGCATAAAGGATGATTTAGAAGATCATCTGAGAAATCAGAAGAGCAACGAGATTGTGAACCAGGTTCTATTACAAAAAATGGAATATCGCGACAGCCTGGAGTATCATTTGGCCCTTGTCACAGACGAGGAAATGCTCACCCTCACTGCAAGCGGCTATGAGTCGCTGAAATCAATGGGCTTCGATTTACTGACCAATGACAGCATCAGGCATTCCATCATTTATCTGTACCAGGTTGCCCTGCCCTTTTTAGCAGGCCGCAACGTGGAAATTAATGAAAGTGTATTACCCTTACTACAAAGGCACTATAAAGTTGCAGAGGTAATTTCTGACCCCTTCAACCCAAAAAGAGGCGATCTCTATTCCATTAAAAGTTATGACGCCTTTCTCGCCGACGACCTGCTCGCAGTGAACCTGCGGAGAACCCAAATGAGACGACGAAGGATTATCAATGAATATAAAAGAACCATAGGAGCAATAGAAGGTATTATGAATGCTATTCAGAATGAACTCTACAGTCTTGAAAAAATTTGAGAATAATTTAAATTCAAATAAGAATTCCCATTTATGTTCCGCTTCTTCCGCACCCTCCGCCACCGCCTGCTCACCGAAAACCGGGTGAGCAAATACCTGCTTTACGCAATAGGGGAAATCATCCTGGTGGTGATCGGGATCTTACTGGCCCTGCAAATAAATACCTGGAACCAGGAGCGGCAGAACCGGTCAGAAGAGCGAAAATACCTCCTTCGGCTCGAGCAGGACCTGCAGCAGGACCTGTTGCGCATCGGCGTGGTCCGCGAAAACTATGAAACCCGCCTGGTGCTCGCACTGCGTATCCTGGAAGCTATGCCCGACAGCCACGTGGAGTACATCAAACAGTGGCCCTGGCTACAGGAGGCCAAGGCGAACTATTCCCGGAATCCGTATGCCGACGGGCGCAGCCTGGGGGAAGATCTCCACAACATCCTGATCATTCAGCATTTTGCCCCGCAGGAAACCACCATGCAGGAGCTTTTGAGCAGTGGGAAAATTAACCTGATCAGCGATGATTCCCTGAAAATTGAATTGCAGTATCACTATCCGTACCTCGAAGGGATAGCGCGTTTCCAGGATGTGATCGTTATGGAAGTTCAGAAAAATTACAGAAACACCATGATTGCATTGAATATCAGCTCTTATAATCAATCCGATCTCGGGGAAATCATCCGGTACCCGACCCAAAGGGAACAACTGGTTCTGGCATTGGAAAACTATCTCAGGCTAACCACCAGCATGCTGGGCGATTTATCATACAATCCGGATTCGGTCCATAAACGGACTTCCACACTGCTGAACCATATTCAAGAACATCTCTATAGCCAAGAACCATGACATTAGACCTCGCTTTCATCCGCTCCCAGTTCCCCGCCTTCTCAGAACCTTCCCTGCAAGGCTGGGCCTTTTTTGAAAACGCCGGGGGCTCGTACCCCTGCAAGCAGGTGGTTGACCACCTCACGGACTTTTATACAAAAAACAAGCTACAGCCCTACTATGGGTACCCGGCCTCTGCCAAAGCGGGAGCCCTGATGGATCAGGCCTATCAGCGGATGGCCGCGTACCTGAATGCCGCCCCGGAGGAGGTGCATTTCGGGCCGTCGACCACCCAAAACGTTTACGTACTGGCGAACGCCATGCGGCCAATGTGGCAGGAGGGCGACGAAATCGTGGTTTCGTGCCAGGACCACGAGGCCAACGCCGGGGCCTGGAGGCGGCTGGCCCAGCGGGGCATCAGGGTGGTCGAATGGCATGTGGATAAAGAAACGGGGCTGCTGCAACCCGAAGCCCTCGAAAAGCTTTTATCCGGCCGCACCCGCATGGTGGCCTTCCCGCACTGCTCCAACGTGATCGGCCACATCAATCCGGTTAAGGAAATCACGCAGATGGCCCACCGGCACGGGGCCCTCTCTGTGGTAGACGGCGTGGGCTGGGCCCCGCATGAAATCCCGGATCTGAAAGACCTGGGGGTCGACATCTATATGTTCTCCTCCTATAAGACCTTCGGGCCCCACCTGGGGGTGATGTATGTGAAAGACAGCCTGATCAGGCAGATGCAAAACCAGGCCCACTTTTT
>JAHECA010000075.1 GCA_024642005.1 Robiginitalea sp.
CGTTATCCACAAAATGCACATCGATGTTCTTCGGCGCCTCACCGTGCCGAATCAGTCGGTACTTGTCATAATTGGTCTGGTCGGGCATGCCGTCGCGGAAGGTCATGGCGCTGTACATGGCGTGGCCGATTCCGTCTACGCATCCTCCTTCGGCCAGGTTGGTGGCCGCATCCGGGTTGATAACAATACCGCAATCTATGGCCGCGCACACCCGTTCAATCTTGGGCTGGTTGTTTTCCATCACCACGTCGAGCACCTGAGCCACATAGCTGTTGTGGCAGAAATAGGCCGATACGCCCCGGGATTTGCCTGGTTCGTCCCGGCCCCAGCCCGATTTTTCGCGCACCAGTTCCAGCACCCCGGCATAGCGGGCGGCTTCGTAGTCGTTATTTTCCCCTACCGGATTTTCCTGCGCCCGTTTCAACAGGTCGAGGCGGAACTGGATGGGGTCTTTGCCCCCGGCTTCGGCAATTTCATCCAAAAAGGCCTGCTCGGCCCCGGCGATGAAATTGGATTGGGGCGCTCGGAAAGCCCCGGTGGTGATGTTCGATTCCAAGGTCCAGTCTTCGGCCAGGTAATTAGCAACGGCACCGGCAGGGAACCGGTTGGCGAAGAGCGGGCTTTCCGGGATTCCGCCGGCCTTCACATGGAAGGCGACCAGGTTGTTGTCCGCATCGAGCGCGGCCCGATAGGTAGCCATATAGGCCGGCCGGTAGGTACCCTGCGACATGTCGTCTTCACGGGTGTAGACCAGTTTTACGGGAGCCCCGGCCCGTTTGGAGATCGCCGCGGCTTCGACCAGGAAATGCCCGTACAGGCGACGGCCGAAACCGCCCCCCTGCCGGGTCATCATGATATCGATTTTCTCGAGCGGCAGGCCGGTAACATAGGCAACGGCCGGCTCCATCCATTCCGGGGTCTGGGTGGGCCCCAGCAGTTCGGCGTGGTCGGCGGTTACATGGGCGAAGAAGTTCATGGGCTCCATGGTGTTGTGCGCCAGGAACGGACAGCTGTACGTCCTTTCGATGACCGTGGCGGCACCCTTGAAAGCTGCCTCCGGGTTGCCGTCTTTGCGTACCACCCTGCCTTTTCCGCCATTGAGTTCCTCCATCTTTTTCCAGTGGTCGGCCGAATTCTCGAACCCGGCCGGGTGGTTCACCACAATATCGCTGCCAAAGAAGTTCATCTTGACCGCCTGGTCGGGCGACTGCTCCCACTCTACCTGCAGCGCCTTCTTGGCCTGGAATACCTGCCAGGTGGTTTCGCCCAGTACCACCACCAGTTCGTTGAAGGCCGTATGGTGGAAGGCACTCCGAAGGTAATCGTCTTCAAATAGCTTGATGGTGAACACATCGCGTATGCCGGGCATGGCTTTCACCGACTCCAGGTTCGCAATGGCCTTGAATTTAGTACTAAAGGAAGGCGGGTGGACGATGCCTGCAATGAGCATGCCTTCCCGCTGCACGTCGAGGCCGTACAGGGGTTTGCCCGTAACGATATTTTTGCCATCCACGTTCTTCCGGGAAGTCCCGATAATTTTGTACTCCGAGCGCTCTTTCAGGGGCACTTCTTCCGGAACTTCGAGCTGGGCGGCTGCCGAGGCCACCTCTCCATAATGGGCCGATTTGCCGCTGGATTCGTGGTACAGCATTCCTTCGGAGGTGGTAATTTCCCCAACGGGTACCTGCCAGGCCTGGGCGGCGGCTTCTTTAAGCATCTGACGGGCGGTTGCCCCGGCCTTCCGCAGGGGCTCCCAACCTTGAATTATCGACATGCTGCCCCCGGCCACCTGCCAGGTAAACACATCAGTGTTCAATGGAGCCTGCTCTACGATGACCTTATCCCAGTCCATATCGAGCTCGTCGGCCACGATCATCGGCATGGAGGTCTTCACGTTCTGGCCGATCTCCGGGTTGGGTGAGAAGATGGTCGCCACCCCGTTGTCGCCGACCTTGAGGTATCCGTTTAGCTCGTACCAATCCGAGGGCATTTCCAGGGCCGCCACTTCGGGGGCTGCGTTCGGTTTGCAGGAATTGAGCCAGCCAAAGCCCAGGATTAGCCCCCCGCCGGCCATACCGGTATTGCGGATAAATGCACGGCGTCCTGTATTCATAGTAATGGGTGTCATGTTTGCGTTTTTTCTGGTTTACCTGGAACTAGGCTTCCTTCCCGGAAGCTGCCGCCATTTTTATGGCTTTCTTGATGCGCACATAGGTGCCGCACCGGCAGATGTTGCCGTTCATGGCCCCTTCGATCTCTGCGTCGCTGG
>JAHECA010000049.1:0-6889 GCA_024642005.1 Robiginitalea sp.
GAATAAGACTACGCTTCATGATATTTTAAATGGATTTAGATTAAAAGTCGAGCCACGAAGGTAAGGTAATTAAGGTTAATAACTTGCAACATTTAGCGGGGACTTAAGACTTTGGGGTTGCCGTTGGCATTGAGATAAACGTGATCTGGATTGCAAACTTCATGCGCTCTTAACTCCCTGCGGCCGGTACAATCCCTTTCATGCCCTCGACGATACCAGATTTTCGCGATTGCACACGACAATCCCTTCCATGCCCTCGCTGCAAATGAGATTTTACCGCCCTGCGGTCGGTACAATCCTAACCAACCCTCACTGCAAATGAGATTTTACCGCCCTGCGGTCGGTACAATCCTAACCAACCCTCACTGCAAATGAGATTTTACCGCCCTGCGGTCGGTACAATCCTAACCAACCCTCACTGCAAATAAGATTTTACCGCCCTGCGGTCGGTACAATCCTAACTAACCCTCACTGCAAATGAGATTTTACCGCCCTGCGGTCGGTACAATCCTAACCAACCCTCACTGCAAATAGAAAAGAGAAGCGCCCATGGCGCTTCTTGCTTTTTTTGCCCCAATCTGCTTTCAAAAGCATGGCTTTTGACGCATCTTGGAACAAAAAAAGCGATTTGCTCTCGCAAATCGCTTTTCTGCTTGGTCGGGATGACAGGATTTGAACCTGCGACCCCTTCGTCCCGAACGAAGTACGCTACCGGACTGCGCTACATCCCGAATTGGACGGCAAAGATAAAACAATCCTGCAGAAAAATCCTAGTCAGATTTGGGCTGTTTTCGGGGGGATGGGAGCGGGCCGGAATCGGGAATAAGCCTTCCGTAGCGGCTTAAAATCCAATTTTGTTTTGATGCCCCCTGGAACTTCATCCACCCTTTAAGTCGTTTCAGGTACGGTTTTGGACGGTTCGGTGAGAAAGGGCCTACAGGGGCTCTGTTTCGGTTATACATTTGTCCCCAAAATTGAAATGAACAATAACAATAGTACCATGAAAACAATGTTGATCATTCTGGGATTCAGCCTCTGCGGCGCCTCAGGTGCGGCTTTTCAGGACCAGGAAATACCCTGTTGCGGAAAGCCGGGCCATGGGCACGACAGCACTGCAATAGCTGAGATATATCCCGAGTTCGAGGCCGACCTGCGCCAGCAAGGCCAAACCACCGAGCTGGAGGCCAGCAACATTCAGGTCATTCAAGATGAAGAACAGTCAGATCTGGGCTTCGACACCGCAAAATACCTGCCTGTGGGCTTTGACGCCTATGCCGGGAAAATAGCCACCTGGGTAGACCTGGGCCTCATTCCGGTAGACGAGCAACAGGAGGTAGACCTCGGCTTTGACACCACACCTTATCTCCCAACCGGCTTTGACCCCTATGAAGGCATGGCTCCGGCCTGGGAAAATATCAGCACCGAAGCCATTCAGGCCGCCCTGTTCCACACAGGGGTCCTGGCCCCCTCTGAAGCTCCGGCTGCTGACTTGCACCCCGGGAATTCTGTTGGCCTCGATGCCCTTGGCCTTACCGAGGTAGAGGAAGAGACAGACCTGGGTTTTGACACCGCCGCTTACCTGCCCGCGGGCTTTGACCCCTACCAGGGCATGGCTCCCGCAGGGCCGGCGATGCAATAGGTCTTAACGATATAGTTAGATGTTTGATGAAGGGGGGCCACCCGGCCCTCCGATGGCGGGCCTCCAAAGCAATTTGCAGGCCCGCCGTTTTTTCTCAGAAAACCGCAAAATGACGCGGAGATGAATTTATCGTATTTTTACCGGAGGGCTAATCCCCTGAAACGTATGGCCGGCAAACCTGTAAAACAGGGTACCCTTTTGAGGATATCCCTGCTCCTGTCCATTTTGGTTTCCATCCCCCGGAACCTGTTCATCTTCAACAGGATTATCTCGGGGGAGGCCGAATATTCGGGCATGCTCTTTGCCGATGTGGGCTTTCGGCTGCTGTTCCTCACGGCGTTTTCGTGGTGCGTGTTGCAGCTCAGTACCAACCTGGCCTATACACGGGTGAAGTGGCATCCGCTAATGCGGTATCTCGCGCTGTTGCTGCTCAGCATTGGGCTAATGATCGGAGTGTTGTACCTCTGGGAATTCCTCCACTACCTGTTTTTCGGAAAGAACGAGCTTACCAGCGAAGACCTCCGCTTTCTGCATTTCCGCTACTCCATCTTGCTTTTGGTGCTCTTCTTTATCGCCCGTATCCTGCGCCTGCAGAGCGATCAGCACGAGAGCCTGATGGAAAACGAGCGCCTGAAACACCAGAACCTGCACAGCGAGCTGGCCGCTATCCGCAACCAGGTAGACCCGCATTTTTTGTTTAACTCCCTAAATTCGCTCACCTCCCTGATAAGGGGCAACGAACCGGCTACCCTCTTCGTAAAAAAGCTCTCCCACATGTACCGGTACATTTTGCAGAGCAGCGATACCGAGCTGGTGCCGCTATCAGACGAGCTCAAATTCCTGGAAGCCTATATTTACCTGATCGAGACCCGTTACCGCGACAGGTTTTCGGTGCAGGTAAACATAGACCCGGCTTTATATTCCGAAACCATTCCGCCCCTTGCCCTGCAGATCTTAGTGGAGAACGCCGTGAAGCACAACGAAATTTCAGAGACCCACCCTTTAAGCGTCAAAATCTACTCGAGGGGGACCACCCTCTATGTGGAAAATACCATCAAGCCGCGTACCGCTTTGCCCGACCGTACCGGCTTCGGGCTCAACAACCTGCAAAAGCGCTTTGCCCTGATTAAGAAAACCCAGATCGCCATCACCACAGAAGGGGAAACCTTTTCGGTGGCCCTGCCCTTAAAACCGAGCCCATGAAGGTAGTTGTGGTGGAAGACGAACTGGCGGCCAGCGAAAACCTGGCGTACCTGCTCGGGCAGATCGACCCTGATATCGAAGTGGTTGCAGTGCTCGATTCGGTTAAGGCGGCGGTGAAGTATTTTTCAGCGGCCCCCGCCCCCGATCTGGTCTTTATGGACATCCACCTGGCCGACGGGTTGTCGTTCGAGATCTTTGAC
The DNA here is from genome assembly GCA_024642005.1 of Robiginitalea sp. GTDB lineage: Bacteria > Bacteroidota > Bacteroidia > Flavobacteriales > Flavobacteriaceae > Robiginitalea. The sequence goes on from JAHECA010000049.1 coordinate 3,043, forward strand.
CATGTGAAGCTGACCACCCCGGTCATTTTTACTACCGCCTATAACCAGTACGCCCTCAAGGCCTTCAAGGTGAACAGCATCGACTACCTGCTCAAGCCCATCGACCAGGACGAACTGGAGCAAAGCCTGCAGCAGTACCGGGAACAGCACCCCCAGCAGGCAACCGATTCGGGCCAGTTAGACGGCCTGCTGCGGATGCTGCGCCAGGGGACCAGATCCTACCGGCATACCTTCCTGATGAGCCAGAAAGACCAGCTGGTGCCCGTAAAGGTCGACCGGATTGCCTATTTCCAGCTCGATACGGGCCTGCTCAAGGCCATAACCTTCGACCGGCATACCTACCACCTCGACAGCAAACTCGAAGACCTGGAACAGGAACTGGACCCGGCCCTCTTTTACCGGGCCAACCGCCAGTTTATCGTACACCGCGACGCCATCGAAAAAATCAAGCCTTATTTCAACGGCAAGCTGCTGCTGAGCCTCAACCCGCCCAGCGGGGAACGCCTGGCGGTGAGCAAGGCCAAGGCGCCCCATTTTAAAGAATGGGTGAGTTCGTAGGGATGGACTGATATTCGGTTACTTTTTGGTGAACAAATGGCATTAAAGTGCCCCAATCCCCTATTTTTGCCAGGGAATTACCTGAACCGGCGTTCCGGTCTCCTAAATGTGCAAATTACTCCCAATGAAAATTGCCCTTTTCTCTTATAAATCGTACGATAAGGAATGGTTTGACAGCCACCTGGCCGGCACCGGCTTCGAAATCAATTATTTCCGGGTAGAACTGGACGAGTCTACGGCCGCCTACGCCCAGGGCAACGAGGTGGTATGCGCCTTCGTGAACGACGACCTGAGCCGCCCGGTGATCGCCCGGCTATCCGAACTGGGGGTTAAGATGATTGCCTTGCGATGCGCCGGCTTCAACAACGTAGACCTGGAAGCTGCCGGGGAGTATGGCCTGCCGGTATTCCGGGTTCCCGAATACTCCCCCCATGCAGTGGCCGAGCACGCCGTGGCCCTTATCCTGGGGCTGAACCGCAAAACCCACAAGGCCTATAACCGGGTCAGGGACGGCAATTTTTCCCTCTCGCGCCTGATCGGCTTCAACCTGCACGGGAAAACCGTGGGCGTATTGGGGACCGGGAAAATCGGCAAGGTCTTCGCCGACCTGATGCACGGGTTTGGCTGTAACATTTTACTCTACGATAAATTCCCGGATACGTCCCTCGCAAAGAAAGGCTATCAGTACGTAGACCTCGGCACCCTGCTGAAACAGTCAGACATCCTTTCCCTCCACATCCCGCTCATGGCCGAGACGGCCCACATCATCAACCGGGCTACCCTCAGCATGATGAAAGACAATGCCATGCTCATCAACACCAGCCGGGGCGGGCTCATCAACACCGAACACGCCATAGACGCCCTCAGGAAGAAAAAACTGGGCTACCTGGGTATTGACGTCTACGAGCAGGAAGAAGGGGTGTTCTTCCACAACCTGCAGGAGCAGATCGTAGACGACGAAACCCTGGCCATACTGATGTCGTTCCCCAATGTGCTGATTACGGCCCACCAGGCCTTTCTTACCCGCGAAGCCCTGGACGAAATTACCCGCATTACCCTTAAAAACATCTCAGACTTCCAGAATGGCCTAACCAACGAAAACCAGGTAGGCGCTCCGAAGTAAACCCAGGCAGGCTCACCCGCATTTGGAAGAACCGCAGTCCTGGCAGGTGAGGCAGCCCTCCTGGAACACCAGGTTTTCGCTTTGGCACTGCTCGCACTGCTGTCCCTTTACCGCCGTGCCGTCTTCGATATAGCGCTTCAGGGCGCGTACCACCCCGTTTTTCCACGTGCTGATCTGCTCCGAATCGAGGTGCAGGCTCTGGATCAGGTCTACCAGCTTCAAAATGGGCATGCCGTGCCGCATGGTACCCGAAATGAGCTTGGCGTAGTTCCAGTATTCGGGGTTGAATTTGTGCGAGAGTCCCTCGATGGTGGTCTTGTAACCGCGGCTGTTCTCGTACTGGAAATCGTAGCGCGAGGGGCCGTTTTCCTGCCGGTTTTTGATGATCAGGCCATTCTCCACCCAGCACGGCAACAGAATGCCGTCTTCATCGTCTGCAAGCCCGGTGAAAATTTCATAGGGCTGCCTGTCGATCAGGCCGATAAAGGCAATCCATTTTTCTCGGTTGTTCTGGAAACGCACCACATCGGCCTCGAGCACCTCGGGCCGGGTGGTCGGGAAGGGGGTCAGGGTGGCTGCCCCGTCCGTTTTGGAATCGGCGATCAGCACCCCGGAGCGCGACCCGTCGCGGTATACGGTTACCCCCTTGCAGCCCGATTTCCAGGCTTCGAGGTAGAGGGTGCCCACAAGATCTTCCGACACGTCACCCGGCAGGTTAATCGTCACACTTATGGAGTGGTCGACCCATTGCTGCACGGCCCCCTGCAGGCGCACCTTGTTGAGCCAGTCCACGTCGTTAGAGGTAGCCTTGTGGTAGGGCGACCGGGCCACCAGCGCATCGATTTGTTCCGGGGTGTAGTCGGCAGCCGGGTCGTGGCCGTTGGCGGCCATCCAGGTCTTGAACGCGTGGTGGAACACCCGGTATTCTTCCCAGGCATCGCCCACCTCATCGGTGTAATCAATGCGCACCCCCCTGTCGGAGGGGTTAACCTTGCGCCTGCGCTTGTATACCGGCAGAAAAACCGGTTCGATGCCCGAGGTGGTCTGGGTCATCAGGCTGGTGGTGCCCGTGGGGGCAATGGTGAGCAGGGCAATGTTGCGGCGGCCAAATTCGAGCATTTCGTAATAGAGCTGCTCGTCGGCCTCCTTCAGGCGCAGCATAAAGGGGTTGGCTTCTTCCCGCCTGGCGTCAAAGATCGGGAATGCACCCCGCTCGCGGGCTGTGGTTACCGACCCCCGATAGGCCTCCAGGGCCAGGGTTTTGTGGACCTTTACCGAAAAGTCGCGGGCCTCGGGGGTGCCGTAGCGCAGGCCCAGGGCGGCCAGCATATCGCCTTCGGCCGTTATGCCGATACCGGTGCGCCGGCCTTCAGAGGCCTTGGTGCGAATTTGCTGCCACATGCGCAGTTCTACCCGTTTGGTCTCGTCCTGCTCGGGGTCTGAGGCAATTTTGTGCAAAATGGCTTCCACCTTCTCGAGCTCCAGGTCAATGATGTCGTCCATGAGCCGCTGGGCGTGGGCCACGTGTTCCCTGAAGAGGGCAAAATCGAACCGGGCTTCCGGAGTAAATGGCGCCGTTACGTACGACAGCAGGTTAATGGCCAGCAGGCGGCACGAATCGTACGGGCAGAGCGGGATTTCCCCGCAGGGGTTGGTAGACAGGGTCTGGTAGCCCAGGTCGGCATAGCAGTCGGGCAGCGACTCGCGCAAGATGGTGTCCCAGAACAGGATGCCCGGCTCGGCCGACTTCCAGGCATTGTGTACAATGGTGTTCCAGAGTTCCCGGGCCCGGATGGTACGGGTAAACTTCGGGGCGGGGCTGTCGATGGGGAACTGCTGCGTATAGGGGGCATCATTTTCCACGGCTTGCATAAAGGCGTCGTCTATGCGCACCGAGATATTGGCGCCGGTAACCTTGCCTTCTTCGAGCTTCGCATTGATGAAATCGCCCGCGTCGGGGTGCCGCACGGAAACCGAGAGCATTAGTGCCCCTCGGCGGCCATCCTGGGCCACCTCGCGGGTAGAGTTGGAATAGCGCTCCATAAAGGGGACCAGCCCAGTAGAGGAAAGGGCCGAATTCTTGACCGGGGAACCCTTCGGGCGGATGTGCGACAGGTCGTGGCCCACCCCGCCCCGCCGCTTCATGAGCTGTACCTGCTCCTGGTC
>JAHECA010000049.1:6989-8160 GCA_024642005.1 Robiginitalea sp.
TTTTCCCGGTCGCCACCGACCGGGTCGAGAACAAAATTTTAAAAGCTTGTCAAGCCTCCGCGCTTATTGCACCACCGGGTCACTAGGCTTCCAGGTCTGGTCATAGAACGGCTCCAATGGCCCGTAAAGCCTGAATATGGTATTCCACGTTTTGCCGGGAATGGTCTGAATCCAATTGTTTTCAAACCCTGCGGGAGGTCGCGGGGCAAAATAGACATCGAACGCAGGGGCTATTCAGGAGCCTGGCGGCCAAAAAAAAGATTAGGCAAACCTAATCCCCATCCCGGAACAGGGTCCGGAGCAAGAAACGGATTACCTTTATAGTACAAATACTAACAGCATGGAAGAAAATTCGAAACAAGCCATTCTAGACGCCTTTTTCCAGGCCCTGGAACAGGAGGTTGCCCGGGCCATGAAGACCCCGGAAGACGCGCGCATTTCCGACGGGAATGTGGCCGTATGTGTAATAGACTCAGACGGCATGGTTCACGGAAAGCTCTTCGGCAGCGACAAGCCCCGCCAGCGCCAGGCCTTCCGGGTGGCCTGGACCAAGGCCAGCCAGGTATGGCTTACCGGGGTGGAAACAGGCGAATACGAACGCAGGGTCTTTACCGGGGAGATTCCCGAAAATGCCAACGGCATCGATAACCCCGACCTTATCGGCTGGGTGGGCGGCCAACCCCTGACCCTGAACAATGGGTTGCATTTTTCAATCGGCTTCAGCGGGTTTCGCGGGACTACCGATAAGCAGCTGGTACTGGATGCTTTTGAAAAGTTGGGAATGCTGTCCTGAATACGGTCGATATTGCTTCCAGACACCATTTAATGTATATGCCTGTTTTCTAAATAAGACCGCCTGCTGATTCGGAGGTGCAGGGAAGGAGGGTATCTTGTGCCCGGGGGTTTTGGGGATTTTCCCTTTTCTCACTTCCACACTTTTGAGTCTTGAACAGCTATCCTGGAACCTCCCTGCCAACTGCCGGTTCCCCGTTGCCCTTGCTTGCTCCGGCAGCCTATTGCCTGCATTGGCCCAATGGCTTATCTTGTAACCAGGTAAACAGCAGGTCTTTGGGAACGACCTGCCCAATCAAAGCAAAAATGAAAATCTTCTATTGGATTGCAGCCTTTGCACTAATGGCAATAGCCGGCATACAAGGCACGAAAAACGAAA
>JAHECA010000012.1 GCA_024642005.1 Robiginitalea sp.
AGTCAAAGCTGTCCTCGCCCATAAAGTCAACATCGGGGGTATAGGTTACCGTGTCGTCGCTCGGGTCGTCGGGCGTACCGTTGTCGTTAACCGTAACGGTGCCGTTTGCCGGGTCGGTCACTGTCAGGGTGCCTGCCGTGGGTACGTTCGTATCGTTGGCCAGCACATCGATCTCGACGGCCAGGTTCACTTCCGTATAGGCCTCGTCGTCTTCGGCCTGCGGGAGCGTGCCCGTTTCAACCACCGTTACCGATACCGTGGCCGTGTCGCAGCCTCCGCCGATCCTGCACAGGGTATAGTCAAAGCTGTCCTCGCCCATAAAGTCAACATCGGGGGTATAGGTTACCGTGTCGTCGCTCGGGTCGTCGGGCGTGCCGTTGTCGTTTACAGTAGCCGTGCCGTTTGCCGGGTCGGTCACCGTCAGGGTGCCTGCCGTGGGTACGTTCGTATCGTTGGCCAGCACATCGATCTCGACGGCCAGGTTCACTTCCGTATAGGCCTCGTCGTCTTCGGCCCTCGGATACGTACTACTGGGGGTATCAGGGTCCAGGTAATCCGGCGTTCCGTCCCCATCGGCATCGTCGTTTGTGGGGTCTCCGTCACCGTCGGCATCTTCGTCAGGGGTGGGCACCCCGTCTCCGTCGTCGTCAATATCGCGGTAATTCACATCTTCGGTGCCGTCGGTATCGGGCAGGTCTGTGGCCGGGTCGTCTATTTCGTCGTTCACATCAAAACCGTCGTTCGCATCAGCGCCCTCGTACCCGTTGTCAAGGCCGTCGCCATCGGTGTCGCTGCCGGTGAAAGTCCAGTCAGGCTGACCGTCAAAGTTGAAGTCGTTGCCCTCGTTGTTGTCGGGAATCAGGTCGTTATCTGTATCGTTGTCAAGGTAGTCGGGAGCATCGGTCCCATCGGTATTCTCAGGAGTAATGCCTGCATTGCCCGACCCCTCGTAGGCGTCGTCAAGTCCGTCCCCGTCTGAATCGGAGCCGCTCGGGGGCACATAGCCCGCGGTAGGCTGGCCTTCCACGTTGTCGGGGATGCCGTCGTTGTCGGAGTCGATATCGCGGAAGTCCGGCTTGCCGTCCTTATCGGAATCAACCGGTTTGCACCCGCAAAGCTCATCCGTATCATATTGGTCGTCCAGGCCATCGTGGTTCGAATCGATCCCACTGGGTGCGTGATAATCGAGGTAGTCCTGGGCCTCAATATTGTCGAGGATCCCATCATGGTCCGTATCGATATCCCGATAATCGGGGTGGGCATCGCCGTCTGTATCCTTCGGGGCGAGGCCACTGCCCTCCCCCGGGTAATTTTCGTATGCATCGTCGAGTCCGTTGCCGTCTGTGTCAACCCTGCTGGGTTTTTTGTATCCGGCAGTGGGCTGGGCCTCCAAGTTGTCATGGATGCCGTCTGCGTCTGAATCAATATCGCGGAAATCCGGAATCCCGTCCAGGTCGGTATCAACCGGGATCAACCCCTCGCAACTTCCCGGGGAGGCTTCATAAGCGTCATCCAGGCCGTTCCCATCAGAATCAATGCCCGAGGGGGCCACATAGGCCAGGTTTAACTGGGCCTCAATATTATCGATAAGGCCATCGTTGTCAGAATCGATATCGAGGTAGTCTGGCACACCATCCCTGTCGGTATCTGTCGGGGAGGTATGGCATTGGTTGTCACCGTCTAAATTAGCGTCTTCCCGGCTATCAATGATGCCATCGTTATCGTCGTCTATGTCGACATTATCGGGTACGCCATCGTTGTCCGTGTCTGGATTCGGCATTTCAACCCGGGGAGCCGGCATAGCCGAAAAAGCCGCTGCCGGGGCAATGCAGAGCGAACCGAACGTAAAAATCAGAACACCAAGGTGTTTTGGAAAATTTAGGTGTAGGTAAAGGTTTTCCATACGTGATGGTTTAGGGGTAAACGCGTCACCAAAATATAATTAAGCTATAGAGCAAAGTCGATTTGGGGCGACCTAATACCGTTGCAAGATAGCCCTAAAAACGGGAGTGGCCATAGGTGGTTTAACCTAAATTTGGTTTCTTCCTTCAAGCGCTTTTTTATTCGTCCAAATACAGTTTTCCAGCCCATTACACCTTCATTCATAGTTGTATAACTGCGCTTGAACGGACAGGCAGAAATCAGGAAATCCGCAATTGTGTTCCGTTCGTCGATTCGTCCTTCCAGGTGAAAACAAGACTGGGCAGTTCTGCCTTATTCGCGCCTTGTTTTGCTGCTAGAACGCCCGGTTTTTGGTATTTTTGCACAAATTTTATTCCCGAGTGACATTCAAACAAGAAATTGCCCGGCGCCGGACCTTCGGCATTATATCCCACCCCGATGCCGGGAAGACCACCCTGACAGAAAAGCTGCTCCTTTTTGGCGGTGCGATTCAGGAGGCCGGGGCGGTCAAAAGCAATAAAATAAAGAAAGGGGCTACCAGCGACTTCATGGAAATCGAGCGGCAGCGGGGTATTTCCGTGGCCACCTCGGTGCTGGCGTTCCTTTATAAAAATCACAAGATCAATATCCTGGATACCCCGGGACACAAAGATTTCGCCGAAGACACCTTTCGCACCCTTACGGCTGTTGACAGCGTGATCGTGGTAATAGACGTGGCCAAAGGGGTGGAAGAACAGACCGAGAAACTAGTGGAGGTATGCCGCATGCGCAACATCCCCATGATCGTGTTTATCAACAAGCTCGACAGGGAGGGGCGCGACGCCTTCGACCTGCTCGACGAGGTGGAACAGAAGCTCGGGCTAACGGTAACCCCCCTGAGCTTTCCCATCGGCATGGGCTACGATTTCAAAGGTATTTACAACCTGTACGAGAAGAATATTAACCTCTTCAGCGGCTCCAGCAAGAAGAAGTTGGAAGAGACCATCTCCTTCGACGACGTGTCGAACCCCGAGCTCGAAAAACTGATCGGCCCATCGTCGGCCCAAACCCTGCGCGACAACCTGGAACTGGTAGAGGGGGTGTACCCCGCCTTTGACCGCCAGGCGTACCTGCAGGGCCATCTGCAACCTGTTTTTTTCGGCTCAGCCCTGAACAATTTCGGCGTGCGCGAGTTGCTCGACTGCTTTGTGCAGATCGCGCCCCCGCCCCGCCCCAAAATGGCCGAGGAACGCCTGGTCGAGCCGTCTGAGACCCAGATGACGGGGTTTGTGTTCAAGATCCACGCCAATATGGACCCCAAGCACCGCGACCGGCTGGCCTTTGTGAAAATCGTTTCCGGGACCTTTGAGCGGAACAAACCCTACCTGCATGTCCGATTGAACAAACAGCTGAAGTTCTCGAGCCCGAACGCCTTTTTCGCCGAAAAAAAGGAGGTGGTCGACCAGTCTTTCCCGGGCGACATCGTGGGCCTGCACGACACGGGCAATTTCAAGATAGGCGATACCCTAACCGAGGGTGAAGTACTGCATTACAAAGGGATCCCCTCGTTTTCTCCCGAGCACTTCCGCTACATCAACAATGCCGACCCCATGAAAGCCAAGCAACTGGCCAAAGGCATCGACCAGCTCATGGACGAAGGGGTGGCCCAGCTGTTCACCCTCGAGCTTAACGGACGCATGGTAATCGGTACGGTGGGGGCCCTGCAATACGAGGTGATCCAGTACCGGCTCGAACACGAATACGGGGCCAAATGCACGTATGAACCCTTTCCGGTGCACAGGGCCTGCTGGGTGGAGCCGGAAGACCCAAAGAGCCCTGAATATCAGGAGTTTTTACGCGTAAAGCAGAAATTTCTGGCAACCGACAAGCGCGGGCAGCTGGTGTTCCTGGCCGATTCGGCTTTTTCGCTGCAAATGACGCGCGACAAATACCCGGGGGTAAAACTGCATTTTACGTCTGAATTCGAATAATCCCGCAAAGGGTTTAAAGCTACCCGGCCGGCTGCTCCGGCCCAAAAGGCATCCGATCCTATGAAAAACAAGGGAAGCCTGGTATTTATCGTAACCCTGTCGCTGCTTATAGGGGGGCTGCATTTTGTGATCGGGCCGCACTACCAGGGCCCTTTCAGGCCATTCGTTACCGGCTACCTGATGGACCTGTTGCTGCCCATGGACGTTTACCTGCTCGCGCAGGTAGCCCTGCGCAAGGAATATTCCGTTTCCAAAAGCCGGCTGCTGGGCGCGCTGGGTACATTCGGCATAGGACTGGCAGTCGAAATCCTGCAGCTAAAGGGCGTTCCGCTGTTCGGCAGTACCTTCGACCCCGTCGACCTGCTGATGTATGCCCTGGGCACCGGCCTGGGTTTTGGAATCGACCGGACCCTGATCAGCCGTTGGGAGAAGCGGTAGCTGCCTATTTCTTGAAGACGAAGTAAACGGCCAGTATCAGGAATACGGCTGCGATCCCGTGGTTGGGCCTTAGGGTCTCCGTTTTGAAAAAGATAACGGTAAAAAGCGCAAAAACCACCAGGGTAATTACTTCCTGCAATACCTTGAGCTCGACCAGGCTGTATGGGCCGCCATTGCCCTGGTAACCCAGCTTGTTGGCCGGCACCTGGAAAAGGTATTCGAATAGCGCAATTCCCCAGCTGATCAGGATAACCGCCAGCAGGCTGAGCTTGTTGAACCACTTCCATTCGGCAAACTTCAGGTGGCCGTACCAGGCCAGGGTCATGAAGGTGTTGCTGAACAGGAGTAAGACGATAGTGAAGATCCCTTTCATGGCTGCGGATTTTTGTGGCGCAAGTATACGCTTTTCGCCGGTTGCCGGGATGGGGCGCTGATAGGAAGTTGCTGGTTGGGTGCTTATCTTTTTTCCGGGGGTTGAGGGGCTTTATCCGCTAAGGTTTACTGTAAGGGCCTGCAAGACTGACCGGACACCTGGGAACGGGGCGGGCGGGCAGTGATTTCATGAGGCACCTGCCCGCCTGCTTGCTGTTTGGTGCTTAAGCCAGGATAAAAACCTCCTCAATCGGCAATCCGAAGACTCTGGCAATGGCATGCGCCAGCTGAAGGGAGGGATTGTATTTGCCCTTTTCGAGGAAAACGATGGTCTCCCGCCTCACATTTACCTTGCGGGCCAGTTCTTCCTGGGTGAGGCCATCGCGGGCCCGGAGTTCCTTAATCCGTGTTCGCATCCCGCACCCCGGTTTTGGAGTAGTAGATCCAGAACCCCACAAAGAGGACCCCCATGCCAAGCAGGCCAACCCCCACGGGTAATTCAGGGCGAAGTTCGGAATCCACCGCGAAGATCGCTATAAACATCCACAGGTAAAACGATCCCGAAAAGGCGCTGGCCGCCGCTTTGAGTTTAATTTGCTGGCTCAGCTCGTCCTCGGCGGGCAGGCCGCGTTTCTGATCCCGGATGCGGCGCTTCCCGATCACGAAACTGAAAATTACCACCAGAAGCACCAGGGCAGCGATCGCGTACTCGGTCAGAGTCAGGGGCTCGCTTTGGGCATAAAGCCACAGGGCTACCGAAAACGAAACCGTTCCGGCCAGCACGAGTATAAGGGCAGTGCGCGTATTTTTCATCTTATAATGTTATTTATTTCTAACACTAAGTTAGATATATTTAACTATATGTGCAACAATTAAGGAAACTATTGGGTGTGTACCAAAGGAAACCCGGCTCGTCAGTTTGCCGGGGATGCTACCAGTACCTGGTCCATCTTTATCGCCAGAGAGCCCCCGATGAACACACTGTTGTCATCCGATCCGCCCTCCGAACGGAATACCGGGTAGCAACTGCCCATCCAGCGCATTTCCAGCCGGCAGACATGAGCCGGGGCCGGTGCATAATCCAGGTTCCACGACACCCCTGTGGTGCGAAAACCATTCGTGTCGCTCACGGGGATGATCGCCCCCGCTGCATCCTGGTAATATTCCAGCCGCACCCCGGCGAGGTAATACGGACTGCTTTCGGTCGACAGCGAGCGGGTCAATGTCCAGTTATCCATGGAAACCGCGCTCTCAAAGCCCAGGTGAGAGGGCAGAACACCGGCGTCGATCCAAAGGGTGTTGCCCCGGTTAAGGGCCAGGCCCGCCCAGGCCTCGAACACATTTCGGAGCACGCCGGGTTCTGCCTGGTAGTTGTCGTTGGCGTAGGTCCCTGCTTGCAGTGTAAACCGCGCCCGGTACCTGGCATGGTCCAGATGCAGGCCCAACAGCCCCAGGTTCAGGTTGATCTCGTTGTGGCGGTTATGATTGAAGAAGAATGCCTGCCGGTAGGGACCATCCGGTTTATTAAATCATACACATAAAAGACATCTGCGAAGCCGTGAACGCCCATCGAGGGAGGCTCCTTCCAGGCCTCGTCGGATTGGGCGGGGAGGTCGTATGCACTGGCCCAGAAAAACAGAAGGGCCAAACTGCGCGATGGCCATTTTGACAGCAGTTGCATTTTTCAGGCTCTGGATTAGCGTATAGTTAATATAGTGGTAATCCAGCGAATTTACGCCATCAGGCGCTGGTGGTCTTAGTGCAGCGTAAATCAAAACCGCGCCTCACGGCGCAGTTATTTTTTTAAGCTTCCCCAGTGGGCCCGAAATTCAGGGGAATCGGAGGCTGGTCGTAATCCTTGATATTGCCGTGGGCCTGCTCGAACCGCTGCACATTTTCTCCCAGCGCCTTCAGGAATTTCTTGGCGTGCTGGGGGGTCAAAATGATGCGGCTCTGTACCTTGGCCTTAGGCCGGCCAGGCATGATACTGATAAAATCGATCACGAATTCCGAGACCGAATGGTTGATGATGGCCAGGTTCGAATAAGTGCCTTCGGCGGTCTTTTCGTCCAGTTCGATGTTGATCTGTTTCTGCTGGGATTTTTCCGGAGTGTCTGCCATGGTGCTGTGAATTAAAAACCCCGGCCAGAAGCCGGGGTTTTCAAAAGATTTAGAATTTCAATTCTTCCTTGCGCGCCATAATCTCGTCGTACTCCTCTTTGGAGCCGACAATTATGCTGTCGTAGTCGCGCATACCTGTACCGGCAGGGATCTTGTGACCGACGATCACATTTTCCTTGAGGCCTTCCAGGTCGTCTACCTTGCCGTTTACGGCCGCCTCGTTCAGCACTTTGGTGGTTTCCTGGAAGGAAGCCGCAGAGATGAACGATTTGGTCTGGAGCGAGGCGCGGGTAATCCCCTGCAGAATAGGCGTGGCCGTAGCAGCAACCGCATCGCGGGCCTGGGCCAGGGTCTTGTCTGACCGCTTCAGGATGGAGTTCTCGTCACGCAATTCGCGAACGGTAACAATCTGCCCGCGCTTGAGGTTCTCTGAGTCGCCGGCGTCGGTTACCACCTTCTTGCCGAAAATCTCGTCGTTCTCAGTCATGAAGTCGTCTTTGTGGACCAGCTGGCCTTCCAGGAAGATGGTGTCTCCCGGATCTTCGATCTGGACCTTGCGCATCATCTGGCGAACAACCACCTCGAAGTGCTTGTCGTTGATCTTAACGCCCTGGAGGCGGTAAACCTCCTGTACTTCATTCACCAGGTACTGCTGTACGGCAGAAGGGCCCTTGATGGCCAGGATGTCTTCAGGGGTAATAGACCCGTCAGACAGCGGCATACCGGCGCGTACATAGTCGTTTTCCTGTACAAGGATCTGGTTGCTGAGCTTCACCAGGTATTTCTTCAGCTCACCCGTCTTGGACTCGATGATGATCTCCCGGTTGCCCCGCTTGATCTTGCCGAAAGAAACCACCCCGTCGATCTCGGTAACCACCGCCGGATTGGAGGGGTTCCGGGCCTCAAAGAGCTCGGTAACACGCGGCAGACCTCCGGTGATATCCCCGGCCTTGGCCGATTTCCTTGGAATCTTTACCAAAATTTTGCCTTCGGAGATCTTCTCGCCGTTGTCGACCATCAGGTGGGAGCCCACCGGCAGGTTGTACGAACGCAGAATTTCGCCTTTGGTGTTCTGAATATGCAGGGTCGGGATCAGGCGCTTGTTCCTGGATTCGGAAATCACCTTTTCCTGGAACCCGGTTTGCTCGTCGATCTCAACCTGATAGGTCATGCCCTGTTCGATGTTCTCGTAAGCGATCTGCCCGGTGAACTCAGAGACGATTACCCCGTTGTAGGGGTCCCACTGGCAGATCACCTCTCCCCGCTTGATCTTGGCGCCATTCTTGACGAACAGCTGCGATCCGTAAGGGATGTTGTTTGTGCTCAGGGTAATGCCCGATTTGGCATCGACGATCTTGATCTCCGAAGTCCGGGAAATGACCACGTCTACCTTTTTGCCTTCGGCATCCTGGGCACCAACGGCGCGCAGGTCCTCGATTTCGGCTACCCCGTCGAACTTGGCCTCCAGCTTGCTCTCTTCAGAGATGTTCCCCGCAATACCTCCCACGTGGAAGGTTCGCAGGGTGAGCTGGGTTCCGGGTTCCCCGATGGACTGGGCGGCAACTACCCCTACGGCTTCGCCCCGTTGTACCATTTTGTTGGTAGCCAGGTTGCGGCCGTAACATTTGGCGCAGATACCCTGTGCAGCCTCACAGGTCAGGGCCGAGCGTACTTCCACCTTATCGATGGGGGAAGCCTCGATTTTCAGGATGTCGGCCTCCATGATTTCGGTCCCGGCTTCCAGCAATTGCTCGCCGGTAAGCGGGTTGTAGACGTCGTGGAGGGATACCCGTCCGAGGATGCGCTCCCCGAGGGTTTCCACAACTTCCTCATTCTTGCGGAGGGCTTCCACCTCCACGCCGCGCAAAGTGCCGCAATCTTCGATATTGATGATCACGTCTTGTGACACGTCTACCAGACGGCGGGTCAGGTACCCGGCATCGGCCGTTTTAAGGGCCGTATCTGCCAGACCCTTACGGGCGCCGTGGGTGGAGATAAAGTATTCCAGAATGGACAGCCCTTCCTTAAAGTTGGAGAGGATGGGGTTTTCGATAATCTCGCCCCCACCGGCAGTAGACTTCTTCGGCTTGGCCATAAGTCCCCGCATCCCGGTAAGCTGGCGGATCTGTTCTTTTGATCCCCGCGCCCCGGAGTCGAGCATCATATACACTGAGTTGAAACCCTGTTGGTCTTCGCGGATACGCTTCATCGCCAGCTCGGTGAGCAGTGCGTTGGTGGTGGTCCAAACGTCGATAACCTGGTTGTAGCGCTCGTTGTTGGTAATCAGACCCATGTTGTAGTTCATCATGATGCCGTCTACCTGCTCATTCGCATCGGCGATCATGTCGTGCTTCTCCTTGGGGATGATAATATCGCCCAACGAGAATGACAGCCCGCCCTTGAATGCGAATTCGTATCCCATGGTCTTGATCTTGTCCAGGAATTCAGAAGTCGTGGGCACATCGGTGATCGAAAGGATGCGGCCGATGATGTCGCGCAGCGATTTCTTGTTCAGTACGTCGTTGATATAGCCGGCCTTCTCGGGCACTACAGAATTGAACAACACCCTGCCCACCGTGGTTTCGAGGATCTTGGTCACCAGCTCACTGTTCTCGTTCAGGTCTTTCACGCGTACCTTGATGGCGGCGTTCAGATTTACCCGGCCTTCGTTATAGGCGATTTCCACTTCCTCAGGGCTGTAGAAGGTCAGGCCCTCCCCGATAACGGGGGCCTCCTTGGTAGAGCGGCGCTCCTTGGTCATGTAGTACAGCCCCAGCACCATGTCCTGGGAAGGTACTGTAATCGGCGAACCGTTGGCAGGGTTCAGGATGTTGTGGGAGGCCAGCATCAGCAGCTGGGCTTCCAGAATGGCCTCGGGCCCCAGCGGCAGGTGAACGGCCATCTGGTCGCCGTCAAAGTCGGCGTTGAAGGCGGTACATACCAGCGGGTGCAGGCGAATGGCCTTGCCCTCGATCAGACGGGGCTGGAAAGCCTGGATCCCAAGGCGGTGCAGGGTGGGGGCCCGGTTGAGCAACACGGGGTGCCCTTTCAGCACGTTTTCGAGGATGTCCCAAACCACCGGCTCTTTCTTGTCGATGATCTTCTTGGCCGATTTCACGGTCTTGACGATGCCGCGCTCAATAAGCTTGCGGATCACAAAAGGTTTGTAGAGCTCTGCTGCCATGTCTTTCGGCAAACCGCACTCGTACAGTTTCATTTCGGGCCCTACGACGATTACCGAACGGGCCGAGTAATCTACCCGTTTTCCGAGCAGGTTCTGGCGGAAACGCCCCTGTTTTCCTTTCAGGGAGTCAGAGAGCGATTTCAGCGGCCGGTTCGATTCGGTCTTTACGGCCGAAGCCTTCCGGGTGTTGTCGAAGAGGGAGTCTACAGCTTCCTGAAGCATCCGCTTTTCGTTGCGCAAAATTACCTCCGGGGCCTTGATTTCCATCAGCCGCTTGAGGCGGTTGTTGCGGATAATCACCCGGCGGTACAGGTCGTTCAGGTCGGAAGTGGCGAAACGCCCCCCGTCAAGCGGCACCAGCGGGCGCAACTCGGGCGGGATAACGGGGATCACCTTCATGATCATCCATTCCGGGTTGTTCTCGCGGTTGTCCATAGACTCGCGGAAAGCTTCCACTACCTGCAGGCGTTTCAGTGCCTCGGTCTTGCGTTGCTTGGAGGTCTCGGTATGGGCCTTGTCGCGCAGCTCGTAAGAGAGCTCCTTCAGGTTCAGGCGCGAGAGCAGGTCGATCAGACATTCGGCCCCCATTTTGGCGATGAACTTGTTCGGATCGTGTTCATCCAGGTACTGGTTCTCGGGCGGCAGGGTTTCCAGGATGTTCAGGTATTCCTCCTCGGTGAGGAAATCGAGCTGGTTCAGCTCATCCCCGTCGGGCCCTTTGGCGATACCCGGCTGGATTACCACATAGCGCTCGTAGTAAATGATCATGTCGAGCTTCTTGGAAGGCAGTCCCAGCAGGTAGCCGATCTTGTTGGGCAGGGAACGGAAATACCAGATGTGTGCCACGGGCACCACCAGGTTGATGTGGCCCACCCGGTCGCGGCGAACCTTTTTCTCGGTGACCTCTACCCCGCAGCGGTCGCAGACAATACCGCGGTACCGGATACGCTTGTATTTCCCGCAGGCGCATTCATAATCCTTCACAGGGCCGAAGATCCGTTCACAGAACAGACCGTCGCGCTCGGGCTTGTGCGTGCGGTAGTTGATGGTTTCAGGCTTCAAAACTTCACCACGGGACTCCGCCAGAATTGCTTCGGGCGAGGCCAGGCCGATGGAAATCTTGTTAAACCTCTTGACTTGTGTATTATCCTTAAGTCGAGCCATTACAGTATGGTACTAAAATTAGTTGTGTGGTGTTTACAGCTTATTCTTCCAGGCGGATGTCGAGACCCAATCCTTTGAGCTCGTGCATCAGCACGTTGAAAGATTCCGGCAAGCCGGGTTCCGGCATGGTTTCGCCCTTGACGATCGATTCGTACGTCTTGGCCCGGCCGATCACGTCGTCGGACTTGACGGTCAGAATCTCGCGCAGGGTAGCCGAAGCGCCGTAGGCCTCCAGGGCCCAGACCTCCATCTCCCCGAAACGCTGGCCTCCGAACTGCGCCTTACCGCCCAACGGCTGCTGGGTGATCAGGGAGTACGGGCCGATGGAACGGGCGTGCATCTTATCGTCGACCATGTGGCCGAGTTTCAGCATGTAGATAACCCCAACCGTGGCCGCCTGGTGGAACCGCTCTCCGGTACCCCCGTCGTACAGGTAGGTATGTCCGTATTGCGGAATCGAGGCTTCCTCGGTAAGGCTGTCGATCTGCTGGATGGTAGCCCCGTCGAAAATCGGGGTGGCGTATTTCTTGCCCAGCTTTTGCCCGGCCCAGCCCAGCACCGTCTCGTAGATCTGGCCGATGTTCATCCGCGAGGGTACCCCCAGCGGGTTCAGCACAATATCAACGGGTGTACCGTCTTCCAGGAAAGGCATGTCTTCATGACGCACGATACGCGCCACGATCCCTTTGTTCCCGTGGCGTCCGGCCATCTTGTCGCCCACTTTCAGCTTGCGCTTCTTGGCGATGTACACCTTGGCCAGCTTCATGATGCCCGCTGGCAGTTCGTCTCCCACCGAAATGGTGAACTTGTCGCGGCGCAGGTTCCCCTGCATATCGTTCAGCTTGATCTTGTAGTTGTGCAGCAGGTCTGCAACCAGGATATTGGTCTGGGAATCGGTGGTCCAGCTTCCGCCCACAAGGTGTGCGAAATCGTCTACCGCATTCAGCATTTTCAGGGTGTACTTCTTGCCCTTGGGCAGTACCTCCTCGCCCAGGTCGTTCATTACGCCCTGTGAGGTTTTCCCATTCACCAGCTGGAAGAGCTTGTCGACCAGCACGTCTTTGAGCTGCTGGAACTTCACTTCGTATTCCAGTTCGAGCTTCGAAATGGCTTCCTTGTCTTCAGAGCGCTTGCGCTTGTCTTTGATGGATCGCGAGAAGAGCTTCTTGTCGATTACCACCCCGTTGAGCGAGGGCGGTGCCTTCAGGGAGGCGTCTTTCACATCGCCGGCCTTGTCGCCGAAGATGGCCCGGAGCAGTTTCTCTTCCGGGGTCGGGTCCGATTCCCCTTTGGGGGTGATTTTCCCGATCAGGATGTCGCCCGGTTTCACCTCGGCCCCGATGCGGATCATCCCGTATTCATCGAGGTCTTTGGTGGCTTCTTCCGAAACGTTCGGGATATCGTTGGTAAGCTCTTCGGCCCCCAACTTGGTATCGCGCACTTCCAGGGCGTATTCGTCGATGTGGATCGAGGTGAAGATGTCTTCGCGCACCACTTTTTCAGAGATCACGATGGCATCTTCGAAGTTGTATCCCTTCCAGGGCATGAACGCCACTTTCAGGTTCCGGCCCAGGGCCAGTTCCCCGCTTTCGGTGGCATAACCCTCGCAGAGCACCTGCCCCTTTTTCACCTTGTCGCCTTTGCGGACAATCGGCTTCAGGTTAATGCTGGTCCCCTGGTTGGTCTTGCGGAATTTCACCAGTTCGTACGTCTTGGAGTCTTCTTCGAAGCTTACCAGGCGCTGCTCATCGCTGCGCTCGTATTTGATCACGATGCGCTGGGCGTCAACCGATTCCACTACCCCATCGCCTTCGGCGTTGATCAGCACGCGCGAATCGGTGGCTACCTGGCGCTCCAGGCCGGTGCCCACAATGGGCGATTCGGGCTTGAGCAGCGGCACGGCCTGCCGCATCATGTTCGACCCCATGAGTGCCCGGTTCGCATCGTCATGTTCCAGGAACGGGATGAGCGAGGCCGAGATGGAGGCGATCTGGTTGGGCGCCACGTCGGTGTAATTTACATCTTTCGGGTCGGTCAGCGGGAAGTCGCCTTCCTCACGGGCAATGACCTTGTCGGTATCGATGGTGCCGTCGTTCTTGAGCGGAATGTTGGCCTGGGCAATCTTCATGCCCTCTTCCTCCTCGGCGCTCAGGAACCGGTAATCACTCAGGTTTACCTTGCCGTTATCTACCTTGCGGTAGGGGGTTTCCAAAAAGCCCATGGTGTTTACCTTGGCAAACACAGAGAGGGAAGAAATCAGACCGATGTTCGGACCTTCAGGGGTCTCGATCGGGCAGAGCCTTCCGTAGTGGGTATAGTGTACGTCTCGCACCTCGAACCCGGCCCGTTCGCGCGAAAGACCGCCCGGCCCGAGGGCCGACAGACGCCGCTTGTGGGTTATTTCCGCCAGCGGGTTGGTCTGGTCCATGAACTGGGAGAGCTGGTTGGTGCCGAAGAACGAGTTGATCACCGAAGACAGGGTCTTGGCGTTGATCAGGTCGATGGGGGTAAACACCTCGTTGTCGCGCACGTTCATCCGTTCGCGGATGGTGCGGGCCATACGGGCGAGCCCCACGCCGAACTGGGCAGAGAGCTGCTCCCCTACCGTCCGAACCCGGCGGTTGGAGAGGTGGTCGATATCGTCGATCTCGGCCTTGGAGTTGATCAGCTCGATCAGGTATTTGATAATGGTGATGATATCTTCCTTGGTCAGCACCTGCTTGTCCATGCCGATATCGAGCCCCAGTTTCTTGTTCATCCGGTAGCGGCCCACCTCGCCGAGGTTGTAGCGCTGGTCGGAGAAGAAGAGCTTGTCGATGATGCCGCGGGCCGTTTCCTCATCGGGCGGCTCGGCGTTCCGCAGTTGGCGGTAAATATGTTCAACGGCTTCTTTTTCCGAGTTGGTCGGGTCTTTCTGAAGCGTGTTGTGGATAATGGCGTAATCGCTCTGGGCGTTGTTTTCCTTGTGGAGGAGGATGGTCTTTACGTCTGCATCGAGAATCAGGTCGAGGTGTTCCTTTTCGAGCAGGGTATCGCGGTCGAGCACGATCTCGTTCCGCTCGATGGAAACCACCTCACCGGTGTCTTCGTCCACGAAGTCTTCGTGCCAGGTGTTCAATACCCGGGCGGCCAGTTTGCGGCCCAGTACTTTCTTGAGGCCGGCCTTGGATACCTTCACCTCTTCAGAGAGGTCGAAGATCTCCAGAATGTCTTTATCGCGCTCAAAGCCTATGGCGCGGAAGAGCGTGGTAACCGGCAGTTTCTTTTTCCGGTCGATGTAGGCGTACATCACGCTGTTGATGTCGGTGGCGAATTCGATCCAGGAACCCTTGAACGGGATTACCCGGGCCGAATACAGCTTGGTGCCGTTGGCGTGGAACGACTGTCCGAAGAACACACCCGGGGAGCGGTGCAGCTGGGAAACAACCACGCGCTCGGCCCCGTTGATCACGAAAGTCCCGCTGGGGGTCATATAGGGAATGGTCCCGAGGTATACGTCCTGGACGATGGTCTCAAAATCTTCGTGCTCCGGATCGGTGCAGTACAATTTCAGGCGTGCCTTCAGCGGCACACTGTAGGTAAGCCCGCGCTCGATGCATTCCTGAATGGAATACCGGGGAGGATCGATGAAGTAATCCAGGAACTCCAGCACAAACTGGTTCCGGGTATCCGTAATGGGAAAGTTCTCCATGAAGGTGTTGTACAACCCTTCGTTGGCCCTTTCGTCAGACTTGGTCTCAAGCTGGAAAAAATCCTGAAACGACTTGATCTGAATGTCCAGGAAATCCGGGTAGTCCGGAATATTCTTGGCGGAGGCAAAGCTTATTCTTTCAGTTCTCTGTGTGACCATCTATGGACAGTATTTTTTCGTGAATAGTGCGGTAGGCGGTATATAACTTTATATACATACTATAAAAGGGTTTAGGTCTAGCCGCCAAAAGGCGGAAGACCTAAACCTAAACCATCTGGTTGACGCAATTATTTAAGCTCAACTTCTGCTCCTGCTTCTTCCAATGATTTTTTGATACCTTCGGCTTCGTCTTTGGAGATAGCTTCTTTAACAGCTTTAGGAGCGCTGTCAACGATGTCTTTAGCTTCTTTCAGACCAAGTCCGGTAAGTTCCTTAACCAGTTTTACCACAGCCAGTTTAGACTGACCGGCGGCTTTCAGGATTACGTCGAATTCGGTTTTCTCTTCGGCGGCTTCACCGGCGTCACCTCCGCCAGCAGCCGGTCCGGCTACAGCCACGGCGGCAGCCGCAGGCTCGATACCGTATTCTTCTTTCAGGATGTCGGCCAGCTCATTTACTTCTTTTACGGTGAGGTTGACCAACTGTTCTGCGAATGCTTTCAAATCTGCCATTTTTTCTATCGTTTAAAATCGTTTTGAAATTTATACTTAGGTTTTAGTGCGTACTTATTCTTTTTCGGAAAGGGTTTTCAGGATTCCCGCCAGTTTGCCACCTCCCGACTTCAGGCCGGAGATAACATTCTTGGCCGGTGATTGCAGCAGGGCCACAATATCCCCGATCATCTCTTCCCTGGACTTGATACTGATCAGTGCGTCCAATTTATCGTCGCCGATGTAAACAGCTTCCTCGATAAAGGCGCCCTTGAGCAGCGGCCGGTCAGACTTCTTGCGGAAGGTCTTGATCAGCTTGGCCGGGGCATTGCCGGTATCGGAAATCATCAGCGAAGTATTTCCTTTCAGGATTCCGGGCAATTCCCCGAATTCCTTTTCGGAAGCTTCCATAGCCTTGGCCAGCAGTGTGTTTTTCACTACGGCAAGCTTGATATTTGCTTTAAAGCAGGCTCTGCGCAGGTCTGAGGTCGTCCCGGCATCCAGGCCGGAAATATCGGCCAGGTAGATCACCGGGCTTGCGCCCAGCTGCGTGGTCAGATCCTGGATTACAGTTGCTTTTTCTTCTCTGGTCATCTTAGTTCTTTATAGGATTAGACCGCTTTCGGATCCAGTTGCACGCTAGGGCTCATGGTGCTGGACATGTAGATGCTCTTCATGTACACTCCTTTGGCCGCGGCGGGCTTCAGTTTCACCAGGGTATCGATAAGTTCCTTGGCGTTCCCGGCAATTTTGTCGGGAGAAAAGGAAACCTTGCCGATTGCCGCATGCACGATCCCGGTTTTGTCAACCTTGAAATCGATCTTTCCGGATTTAACTTCAGATACGGCTTTGCCGACCTCCATGGTCACGGTACCGGTTTTTGGGTTCGGCATCAGACCGCGGGGACCCAGAATGCGTCCGAGCGGGCCGAGCTTGCCCATAACAGCCGGCATGGTGATGATCACGTCTACATCGGTCCAGCCTCCTTTGATCTTGTCGAGGTACTCATCGAGCCCAACGAAATCGGCTCCTGCTTCCTTGGCTTCGGCCTCCTTTTCAGGAGTAACCAGGGCCAGAACTTTTACGTCCTTCCCGGTGCCGTGGGGCAGGGTAACCACGCCACGCACCATCTGGTTCGCCTTCCGGGGATCTACCCCAAGGCGCACCGCCAGGTCTACGGAGGCGTCGAATTTTGCGTTGGAAACTTCTTTGATGAGCTCGGAGGCCTCGGTCACGGAATAGAGCCTATTGCGATCGATCTTAGCCCGAGCCTCTTTTTGCTTCTTGGATAATTTTGCCATCTTAAAAGTGCTTTTCAGTATTAAAAGGGACGTTTCCCGGTAACCTTCAGGCCCATGGAACGGGCTGTTCCCGCAACCATATTCATTGCAGATTCCTCTGTGAAGGCGTTCAGGTCTACCATCTTGTCTTCGGCGATGGTCCTGACCTGATCCCAGGTAACAGTGCCCGCCTTTGAACGATTCGGTTCGCCGGATCCCTTTTTAACTTTAGCCGCTTCCAATAGCTGCACTGCCGCCGGAGGTGTCTTTACAACGAAGTCGAACGACTTGTCGCCATAAACGGTGATAACAACAGGCAATATCTTGCCCTGTTTGTCCTGCGTACGCGCATTGAACTGCTTGCAGAACTCCATGATGTTAACGCCGGCAGCACCTAAAGCGGGTCCAACCGGTGGCGACGGGTTCGCAGCACCTCCCCTAACTTGTAGTTTAACTACTTTACTTACTTCTTTTGCCATTGTTTAAATTAATTTACTTCTCTCCGGCCGGTCCCATCCGGCCTGAGTTTTTACCCCCGCTCCCCGTCCGGGTAACAACCGGTTAAGCAGCGTGGGAAGGGTAAAAGCGAGTTAATTTGGAAGCAACTCTACTTTTAAGCGTAACATTTATTTTCAGACTTTTTCTACCTGCATATAACTCAGCTCCAGCGGGGTCTTGCGACCGAAGATCTTCACCATCACTTCCAGCTTGCGCTTCTCTTCGTTGATCTTCTCCACCGTGCCGTTGAAGCCGTTGAACGGCCCGTCGATAACCTTGATGGTTTCTCCCAGTATAAAAGGGATAGCCACTGCATCGGTACTCACGGCCAGTTCGTCTACTTTCCCCAGCATGCGGTTTACCTCCGACTTGCGGAGCGGCACCGGGTCTCCTCCCTTGGTTTCACCCAAAAAGCCAATCACATTGGTGATCGACCGGATAATGTGGATCATTTCCCCCGTCAGGTTGGCTTTCACCATAATGTAACCGGGGAAATAGACGCGTTCTTTGCTAATTTTCTTACCGTTGCGGATCTGTACCACCTTCTCGGTCGGAACCAGTACCTCCTCCAGGAAATCGCCGAAACCGTGGCGTTCTACCTCGCTTTCGATGTATCCCTTGATTTTGTTTTCCTGCCCGCTAACGGCGCGAACTACATACCACTTCTTCTCCAGTTCTTCCGACATAGCCTCGCCTTATCCGATTAATGCGTTAAAGTACAGCTGTATGAGTTCCGAAAACAAAGAATCTACCGCCCAGGTTGCCAGGGAAAAGAGGATGGAAAAAACCGCCACGACCACCATCAGGTTAGACGATTCTGCCCGTGTGGGCAGTGTTACGTGGTTTTTCAGCTCTTCGTAAGAATCTTTAAAATAGGTTAACATCGGCTGCTGTCGTTTAACTTCGGTGGGACTTTTAAGCCCCTGTTTTTATTTCTGCACGGGTGGAGAGGCTCGAACTCCCGACACCCGGTTTTGGAGACCGGTGCTCTACCAACTGAGCTACACCCGTAGACACAGTGAAAGGGTTCCCTCCCGATTAGATCAGGACGGGACCCTTCACTGCGTTAGTATGATCCTTTTAGTAAAGGATTAATCCAGAATCTTGGTAACCTGTCCGGCACCTACGGTACGGCCTCCTTCACGGATCGCGAAGCGGAGTCCCACGTTCAGGGCGATCGGCTGGAGCAGCTCCACGGTAATGGTCAGGTTGTCTCCAGGCATAACCATTTCCACGCCGCTAGGGAGCACGATGGTTCCGGTAACGTCGGTGGTGCGTACGTAGAACTGAGGACGGTAGTTGTTGTGGAACGGAGTGTGGCGTCCACCTTCTTCCTTCTTCAGGATATAGACCTCAGCCTCAAATTTGGCGTGCGGTTTAACTGATCCGGGCTTGCAGATTACCATTCCGCGGCGGATATCTTTTTTCTCGATACCGCGCAGCAGCAGACCTACGTTGTCACCAGCTTCACCCCGGTCGAGGATCTTGCGGAACATCTCTACCCCAGTAATGGTGGAAGTCAGTTTCTCAGCTCCCATACCAATGATCTCAACAGGATCGCCGGTTTTGGCAACTCCGGTTTCAATACGGCCGGTTGCAACGGTGCCGCGTCCGGTGATGGTGAATACGTCTTCAACGGGCATCAGGAAATCCTTGTCCACGTCGCGCTTAGGCATTTCGATCCAGGTGTCAACTGCTTCCATCAGGTCCATTACAGTCTTAACCCACTTCTCTTCTCCGTTCAGAGCTCCCAGAGCAGAACCGGAAATAACCGGGCTGTTGTCTCCGTCGTAATCGTAGAAAGACAGCAGTTCGCGAACTTCCATCTCAACCAGCTCGAGCAGCTCCTCGTCATCAACCATGTCTACCTTGTTCAGGAAAACAACGATGCGCGGGATACCTACCTGGCGGCCCAGCAGGATGTGCTCGCGGGTTTGGGGCATGGGTCCGTCGGTGGCAGCAACCACCAGGATGGCGCCGTCCATCTGGGCAGCACCCGTAACCATGTTCTTAACGTAATCCGCGTGACCGGGACAGTCTACGTGAGCGTAGTGGCGGTTAGCGGTTTGGTACTCAACGTGAGCGGTGTTGATAGTAATACCACGCTCCTTTTCTTCGGGAGCGTTGTCGATAGAATCAAAGCTCCGCACCTCAGACAGACCGGCCTTGGACAATACGGTAGTGATGGCAGCCGTCAGGGTAGTTTTACCGTGGTCGACGTGTCCAATGGTACCGATATTCAAGTGGGGTTTGGAACGATCAAAAGTTTCCTTAGCCATTGTTAATGTATTTAATCTTAGTTTATATTAGTGTACAATTCTTACAATACATTGAACCGGGAGTCAACCCATTTCCCTTTCGGGAGAGCGGCTCTGCCGCCCGGTTGGGGACCCTCCGGGAACCCTTAATCTACCAAATTCTGGCATCAGATGCATCCGGCAAGCCGGCTGCAGGCTGAAATTCTTAGAGCCAACGACGGGAATTGAACCCGTGACCTCTTCCTTACCAAGGAAACGCTCTACCCCTGAGCTACGTCGGCTTGTTGGCGCAAGTATGTTCGGTCGGCCCGTCTGAAGCGGAAAGCCCGCAGGCGCCTAAATCGCTTGCCCAAGGTTTAGAGCGGGAGACCGGGTTCGAACCGGCGACATTCAGCTTGGAAGGCTGACGCTCTACCAACTGAGCTACTCCCGCAATTAGTTAAATTCCAATATGTCAATCAAGGTCGTGCGCCTTGAAATCCGTCTTCAATGAACATCCCGCCTGGGGCGGGTCGGTGATCCTGGTTCGGGGAACCAGGAAGGATTACCTCGCTTTCGCTCGGTGATCCTGGTTCGGGGAACCAGGAAGGATTACCTCGCTTTCGCTCGGTGATCCTGGTTCGGGGAACCAGGATCAAAGATTTTTTCCTGCGGTCTTTCAAGAGCGAGCTCTTGACGCCCACCTGGAAAAAATCTTTGTGGGGAGAGCAGGATTCGAACCTGCGAAGGTGAAACCAACAGATTTACAGTCTGTCCTCGTTGGCCGCTTGAGTATCTCCCCTCCTTTGTATTTTTAAGAACTTCTGAGCCGATGGAGGGACTCGAACCCACGACCCCGAGATTACAAATCACGTGCTCTAGCCAGCTGAGCTACATCGGCTTTTTAGGCCTTTTTATAGCAAAAAAAGTCCGCTATTTCTAACGGACTGCAAATGTAGATAATTATTTATTTAAACAAAACTATTTCATAAAAATTTTAGGCTGTTGTAGAGCTTGGGTTTTGTTTTCTTTTTGACCAGTAAACGCTCCAGGGAACCGCATGCAGAATCGACCGCTTCCTCAAAGGATTTACACTGTTTTTTAACCACTAAAGTGTCCTTTGGCACATGCAATTTGATCTCGGCCATCTTGTTTTCTTTTACGGAGGTGTTTTCCAGTCGCAGGAACACTTCGGCAGTGACCACGCGGTCATAAAACAGGTCGAGTTTGTCGAGTCGCTTCTGAGTGAAATCCAAGAGCTTTCCATCGGCATTGAAATTGACAGACTGCGTGTTTACATTCATACGCTCAAAAATTAAAGGTTATTATTGGTTGTTGCGGTTTCGCGGATGGGCGGAACCGTGAATGCGTTTTAATTCGGAAATGCTGTTATGGGTGTAGACCTGGGTAGAGGCCAGTGAGGTATGTCCTAAAAGCTCCTTGACGGAATTCATATCGGCACCCTGGTTTAGTAAATGGGTGGCGAAGGTATGCCTGAGGATATGCGGGCTCTTTTTGGTCTTCGCCGATACCTTACTAAGGTATTTGTTTATACTTCTATAAACAAGCGTGTCGTAGACTTTATTGCCTGCCCCGGTCAGAAAAAAATACGGGGACGACTCGCCCGGAAATTTGGAGGCTCGCACCTCGAGATATTGGTCCAGACGCGGGTGTAATTCGCTGAGCAACGGCACCAGCCGCTCCTTGTTGCGTTTGCCGAGGACCTTGAGTGTCCCGGCTTCCCGGTCGTAGTCGGCCAGGGTTAGGCCAATGAGTTCGGCCCGGCGTATACCGGTGGTGTAGAGCACTTCGATCATCACCTGGTCGCGCAGCTCTTCATAGTGCTCTGCCTGAGGCCAGTCGGCAAGCAGCCGGCGCATTTCCGCTACAGAAAAGGGCACCTCTACCTTGCGGGCCGACCGCACGGGGCGGTGCCCTGCCAGGGGGCTGGTCTGGATGCGCCCCAGGCGCACCAGGTATTTGTAATAGGCTTTAAGGGCAGCTGTTTTCCGGTTCACAGACCGGCCGCTGAGCCCGGCTTCCATCAGGGCGATTATCCAGCTCCTGATAAGGGTATAAGGCAGGTCTTCGAGCTCACTTTCCCCATGGGCTTCGAGGCAATAGTCGGCGAACTCCTGCAGGTCGCCCGAATAGGCCCGCACCGTATGGGTGGAATACTTGCGCTCCAGGGCAAGGTATTTCTCAAATGACTCCCTCGACATAACCTAAAGGTACAAAAGCCGGGGCATAAAAAAACAACCCCGGCAGATTTGCCGGGGTTGCTTTAAGATGTGAGCGGGAATCAGAATTCTTCCTGTTCCCTCAGATGCTGGATATAGCGTGCTTTCAGCACTTGCTGACGCCGCTCCACCGACGGTTTGGTGAATTGCTGGCGCTTGCGAAGCTGGCGCATGGTACCGGTGCGGTCGAATTTACGTTTGAAACGCTTGAGCGCACGATCGATGTTTTCTCCTTCTTTAACGGGTATAATTAACATGGGCTACCACCTCCTTTCTTTTAGTTTGCGGGGGCAAATATAGGGCGAATCTGCAAATGGGGGCGACTTATTTCAAAATATTTTTGGCGATCACCAGCTTCTGAATCTCTGTGGTGCCCTCCCCTATGGTGCACAACTTGGCGTCGCGGTAGAATTTTTCGACCGGGAAATCCTTGGTGTACCCATATCCGCCGTGGATCTGAACGGCCTCATTGGCCACCCTCACACACACTTCCGAAGCGTACATCTTGGCCATGGCGCTGTGTTGGGTTACCGGTTTGCCTGCATTTTTCAGGAATGCAGCTTTGTGAACCAGCAACTCGGCAGCCTCAATTTCGGTGGCCATATCGGCGAGTTTAAAGGAAATGGCCTGGAACTGGCTTATCGGCTTTCCGAACTGTACCCGTTCCTGCGAATACTTCAGGGCGGCCTCATAAGCTCCTTTAGCAATCCCGAGCGAAAGGGCCGCAATGGAGATGCGCCCGCCGTCTAGTACTTTCATAGACTGGATAAAACCGTCTCCCACCGAGCCCAGGCGGTTGGCATCCGGAATGCGGCAATCGTGGAAAATGAGCTCGGCCGTCTCGCTGGCGCGCATCCCAAGCTTGTCTTCCTTTTTCCCGCTGGTGAACCCGGGGGTGCCCTTTTCAACGACAAAGGCTGTCATCCCACGGCTGTCACCCTTCTCACCCGTGCGGGCGATCACCACGGCCACTTCGCCGGTAATGCCGTGGGTAATAAAGTTCTTGGCCCCGTTGAGTACCCATTGCGCACCGTCTTTGCGGGCCGTGGTGCTCATGCCTCCGGCATCGGAGCCGGTGTTGTGCTCGGTCAGGCCCCAGGCGCCGATCCATTCGCCGTGCGCCAGTTTGGGGATCCACCGGGCCTTCTGTGCCTCATCCCCGAATGCAAGGATGTGGTTCGTGCAAAGCGAATTGTGGGCCGCTACCGACAGGCCGATAGACGGGTCTACCTTGGAGATTTCCTCGATTACCGAGATGTATTCGTGGTAGCCAAAACCAGAGCCCCCCAGTTCGGTCGGGACCAGCACCCCCATAAAACCGTACTTGCCGGCCTTTCTTAAAAGATCGGCAGGAAAGGTCTGGGCTTCGTCCCATTCCCGCACGTGGGGTTGAATAAACTGCTGGGCAAAATCCCGGGCAGAATCGGCTACATGCCGCTGGGTTTCGGAATATTCGAAATTCAGGTCCGTTTCGCTATCGACCATCATCGCAATTCAAATTTTTCAAAGGGTCAAATATAACGCAATTCTCTCAATTTTATCGCGTGGCAGGTCCAATGCCTTCCTAATATCGTCGAGTGATTGAAACGGGCCGTTCTGTTGCCGCCAGGCAACCAGGGCCCGGGCCATGTCGGGGGTGAGGTACAACAGCCCGGCCAGCTCTCCTGTCGAGGCTGTATTCAGATTCAACCTCCGTATTTCGGGAGCGGTGGCCAACTGGAAGGTGGCTATGAGGCGCTCCGCCACCTCCGGGGGCAGCCCGTAAACATCGAGCAGTTGCGATGCGTCTTGAAACCCGCCCAGGGCTTCACGGAATTTTAAGATCCGGGCCGAAAGCACGGGGCCCACTCCCGGCACCTCCCTGAGTTGTTCGGCTGTGGCGCTGTTCAGATCGAGACGGGGAGCCCTGCCGGGCTTCGGGGAGGGGCGAGCCGGGCGGGGCGGAAAGCGAAGCTGCGGCGTCAGGCGCCTCAGGGTCGAATCGGATAGGCTGGTAACCCGCTGCAGGGTTTTGGCCCCATAAAGGGTATGGCCTGAATCGCGGTAGCTGTACAAGGCGTCCAGGGCCCGGGGACTGAGGCCCAGTCGGTATCCGGTGAAGTCACCCAGGTGGTTCGGGTCGTATTGCCTCACGGGCCGGGCGGCCGAAGCGGCTGAAGTGGCCTGTTTCAGGGAGTCGATCCAGGCCTGTTCATCGGCATTCAAAAGTAACAGGCACTCTTTCCGGCGGGTTGCCAAAACCGGCAGGGTCAGGCGTACTGCTTCAAGAAGGAGCATCAGCAGCAGGAAATAAAAAACCCCACCCCGCAGGCGCTTCGAGCCAAAGGAGTGGGATTTTGGTCGCCTCATGGGCCTAAGATAGGCCCAGGGGCTGCTCTCAGGTTGCAGTTTTGCGGTAAAGCAGGTTGTTTTTCAACTTCCGCAGGTATTCGTTCAGATCGGTGCGCACTTCGCCCGACATGATGTACAGGCCGATGATGTTCGGGAACGACATGGCCAGGATCATCATGTCTGAAAAATCCAAAACGGCACCCAGGCTAACAGACGAGCCAATCACCACGAAGATCAGGAACAGCATCTTGTAGATCATTTCAGAGCGGCTGCTCTTGCCGAACAGGTAGGTCCAGGCGCGCATGCCATAGTACGACCAGGAAATCATGGTAGAGAAGGCGAACAGGAACACGGCGATGCCCAGGATGTAAGGGAACCAGGAAATCTGGCTGCCGAATGCATCTGAGGTGAGCTGAGCCCCCGCCATGCCTTCTACTTCGTGCATGCCGGTAAAGATGAGTACCAGGGCCGTGAGGGTACAAACCACCACGGTGTCGATAAAGGGCTCGAGCAGGGCCACAAAGCCTTCAGAAGGCGGGTTATTGGTTTTGGCTGTGGAGTGTGCGATGGCAGCCGAACCGACTCCGGCCTCGTTGGAAAAGGCCGCGCGCTGAAAGCCCACCACGAGCACCCCGATTATACCTCCCTTGAGAGCCCCGGGGCTAAAAGCGCCATTAAAGATTGCTGCGAATGCCGGGCCGATATTCTGGATATTCATAAAAATAACCGTTAGGGCGGCCAGGATATAGAGGGTTGCCATCAGGGGTACCACCTTCCCGGTTACATTGGCGATGCTTTTGATACCGCCGATGATGACCACCCCGACCAGGATGGCCGTTACCACGCCGAACCAGAACCCATTGCCCTGCAGGAGCTCATATTGCCCGGCCAGCTGCTCGAACGATTGGTTGGCCTGGAACATGTTGCCCCCACCGAAAGAGGCTCCCACCGCCAGGACGGCGAAAACTCCAGCAAGAACTTTCCCAATGCCTTTCAGGTTGCGCTTTTCCAGGCCGTGGCGCAGGTAGTTCATGGGGCCCCCGAAAACACGCCCGTCGGGCAGGATATCGCGGTATTTAACCCCCAGGGTACACTCTACGAACTTGGAGGACATCCCCAGCAAGCCACAGACAATCATCCAGAACGTGGCGCCAGCCCCTCCCAGGGAGATGGCCACGGCTACCCCAGCGATATTCCCGAGGCCTACGGTACCCGATACTGCGGTGGCAAGGGCCTGAAAATGGGTTACCTGCCCGGGGGCATCGGGGTCGTCGTATTTGCCCTTGGCCAGGTCGATGGCATGACGGAATCCCCGCAAATTAATGAAGCCCATGCGCAGGGTAAAGAAGGAGGCTCCCAGCACCAGCCAGATAACGATGAAAGGAATGGGCTTGGTAACGGGGTCTCCGTTGGGATGCAGTACGACTACCGGCTCGTCGTAAGCGATCTCGGCCAGGTTATGCGCCCCTTGCTGGATTACGTGTTCAGGGTTGTTGGCATTGTAAACAACCTCGCCTTCCTCTGCCAGGTATTTCAGTTTGCCGTTGGCAGAGCTGGTTACGCGAATATCGCCTCCCTGCCCGCGCGAAAGCACGGCTATTTCTTCCCCTTTGGTCACTTCGGAGCCTTCCGGTTTCAGCCAGGTTTTAAGCACATAGCGATCCGTATCGCTGGGCGACCATCCCGGAACCGGGATTTTGCGCACATCGGCATGTACCACCGGATCGTAAATGCCAATAGCGGCGAAAGGATCCCAGAACAGCACGGAACCCAGGGCGTTGACTGCCGGGGTCATGGTGCCGTTAAATATCTCGGTTATCGATTCAGAAGGCACTTCATACGATTTCGATAGCGTGGCCCCGGCCGCGTCGGTAATTACGACATTATAGGGTATTCCTTCGACCAGGCTGCTTGAGATATTCGAAGTAACCGGCGTGCCCTGATTGCTCCATTTATAGGTATAGGGAGGGGTTCCTCCGCTAACCTCCAGGGTGACCATCCCATCGTTGATGTTTTGAGAAGGGTTCGTGATGGTTTCCCTGACCTGAAGTTCCTGGGCCGACAAGGGCAGGATACACAGGCAGGCCAGAAGGAAGAGGTGAATTTTCATAGGGGTACAGGTGGGTTTAGTTGTTCTAGCTTGTTGAGTAAGTCCGAGCAATATCCTAAAAATAGTTGACCCGGTCAAAATTCGGAGGCGTTAAATAAAACGGGGGCAGGCGAAGTCCCGGCAATTCGGAGTGGCCCTTGAGGGGTTGAACCGGGCCCCGGTGCAGCTTTGCATCAATCCCCTATATGGAACATTTCATTGAGTTTCCGGATCTGTTCGGGTCGGCCCAGTACGATTACCTTACTTTTGGGTTCGAGGGGCAGGTCGGCCTCCGGGTTGATGAGATAGGTGCCGTCGGGCTTGATATAGCCGATTATGGTGCAGCCGGTCTTGCGTCTCAGGTCGAGGTCGCGAAGGGTATTGCACTCGACGTGGTCGCGGAAGTCTTCAATGCCCACCTCTTCCAGGTTGGTTGTGCGCTCCCCTTCCAGGGAGAGCTTGTCCATAAAGGTGATCAGGTCGGGCAACACCACGAGGGATGCCATGTGGTCGCCCCCGATCTTGTCAGGCATGATAACCTTGTCGGCCCCGGCCAGCTGTAACTTTTTCACGGAGGAAATCAGCGAGGCACGGCTGATGATAAAGAGCTTCCGGTTCAGCTGTCGGGCCGTGAGCACCACGAAGAGGTTGGCCGCATCGTCAGGAAGGGCGGCGATCAGGTAACTGGCCCGCTTGATCCCGGCCTCCTCCAGCACCTCGTCTTCGTTGGCATCCCCTTCGACAAAGAGAAATTCTTCTTGAAATTTTTCAATATTCTCCCGGGTCTTTTCAATGATCACAAAAGGCCTTTTATAGGCCTTCAGGCGTTGGGCCGCCTGGGAGCCGTTGCGTCCGAACCCGCACACGATAACATGCTGGTTCAGTTTATCGATCTGCTGCTTCACTTTTTTCTTCTTTAGGTTAACCAGGGAGTTTTTGCTGAGGATGTATTCGGTAATAACCGAGATGGCAAAGGCGAAAATAAAGACGCTGGAAATGATGAGCAGGACGGTGAACAGTCGAGCCTGATCGGTGAGCGGCTGCACTTCCTGAAAGCCAACGGTGGTTACCGTAATGATGGTCATGTACAGGGCCTCTGTCCAGGAAAAGTCGGCAATCAGCCGGTATCCCATCACTCCGGAAATGAGCACTGTCGACACCAGGGCGAGGGCCAGAAAAAATTTCGATCGGAAAAGCCTGCGCATGGTTACAAGTCGAAAACGGAGGTTCGTTTGGTATAAATCAGGTCTTTAATCTTAAGCCAGAAGGCCAGGAAAAGGTAAAGGGCGAACCCAAAACCCAGGGTCACGAAGGTGAGGTATATAAATGAAGTGCGCACCACGCGGGTGCGAATGCCCAGGCGTTCGGCGATACGGCGGCAGACCTCGAAACCCCGTTTCTGGAAATAGTACAATGGCTTGTAAAGGATTTCCACACTATAAAGGTATTACTTTCCGCTCGAAATTCAGGGTCGCCTATCCGCGATGTCGCCTGTCAGTCGATCAATTCCCCTTCCCACTCCAGCATGCCTCCCATAAGGTTAAAGCAGTTGCCGAAGCCACGGCTGCCCATCAGGGCGCAGGCTTGTCCGCTCCGGTTGCCCGAGCGGCAGTAGATGTAGTAATTTTTGGCCTTGTCTAGTTTGTCTATCTCTTCCAGGAAGCCCTGCCCCCGGTAGAAATCGATATGTACGGCTCCCGGAATATACCCTTCTTCTACCTCCGCATCGGTGCGTACATCGAGGATAACCGCGTTCTTGTCGAGCTCCAGGCGGCGGACCCATTCGTCCTGCGTCAAATCTGCCATGTTTCGAAAATTAGTTTGGACAAAAGTACGGAAACTTTGCATACCTGCGCCGGGGTTGCCCCTCCCGGAAACTGCCCGGCAAAGGGAGCGCCGGGAAAGGAGGCGTCGGAAGCCATCGCATCCGGTTTAACAAATTTTAACGCACGGGCTGTTGCCGGAATGAATTTTCATCATATATTTGTACATACAAATGTTGTCTATACAATGGATGTTGAGAAAATCATACGAACCAGTTCCCCCCTCCCGCTCAGGCAACGGTCGGTGATTCACCTGGTTTTGGTGAGTAACCGCATCGGCGAAGTGGTGAGCCAGGCGCTGAAACCTTACGGGGTTTCCTCCCAGCAGTTCAACGTTTTGCGCATTCTCCGGGGGCAGAAGGACAGCCCTGCCAACCTGAACACCCTGAGTGAGCGGATGGTATCGCGCATGAGCAATACTACCCGCCTGGTCGACAAATTGCTGGAGAAAGGATATGCCTCCCGCACGGTTTGCCCCAGTAACCGCCGCAAGGTGGAAATACGGCTAACCGAAGAGGGGGCCGAGGCCCTTCGCGAGATGGACCGGGCAGTAAACGACGCTGAAGCCAGGCTAATGGAACAGTATACACCTACTCAACTCGAACAACTCAACGCCCTGTTAGACCTTATACACTAAACCATGCAAAAAACCTGCGAAACACGTTCCAGGGAACACCTGGAAGCCTTGCACTGGCGCTATGCGACCAAAAAATTCGATCCGTCAAGGCAGCTAACCGAGAAGCAACTTTCGGGCCTGCTTGAAGCTGTGCGCCTGAGCCCTTCGTCTTACGGCCTGCAACCCTACAAAATACTCGTGGTAACCGATCCGGAATTGCGACGCCAAATCCAGGCAGCCAGCTGGAACCAGAGCCAGGTTACAGAGGCATCCCATTTGCTGATCTTCGCACATCGCACCGATTTCGGACCCGAGCTCATCGACTCCTACCTGGACGAAGTGGCCGAAACCCGGGGTACCGCACGGGAAGCCCTTGCCGGCTATGGCGAATTCATGAAATCGAAACTGCTGGGCCAATCTCCCGAGCAAAAAGCCTCCTGGTCGGCCCGGCAGGCCTATATCGCACTGGGGACCCTGCTCTCGGCCGCATCCGAATTCCGGATCGACGTCTGCCCGATGGAAGGTTTTGAACCCGCCCGGGTAAACCAGATCCTGGGCCTGGACGCCCAGCACCTAAGTGCGGTGCTGCTGGCACCCGTGGGCTTTCGCTCGGAGGCAGACGCCACCCGGCTAAACCCAAAAGTGCGCAGATCGCACGAATCACTTTTTGCTTACCTGTAAAACCATTAACAATAACAATCCTTTTAAAACAGTTAATCTTATGAAAAAGAATGTATTTACCCTGATCCTCACTCTGGTTGCAGGCGCAACCGTCCTGGCTACCGAACCCGTAACCGGCGAAAAGCGTGAAGTGAGCACCGAGAAAAGTACCGTAACCTGGAAAGCCTACAAGGTTACCGGGTCGCACACCGGCACCATTGCCCTGCAAAGCGGCGCCCTGGTATTCGACGGCGGCCAGCTCAGCGGAGGCGAATTTACAGTCGACATGACCACCCTTACCTCCACCGACCTGGAAGGGGAGTGGAAAGACAAACTGGTGGGCCACCTGAAGTCAGAAGATTTCTTTGCCGTGGAAAATCACAACACCTCCACCCTGGTTTTCACCCAGGTGAAGGCCACGGGCAAAAATTCCTACCAGGTTACCGGCGACCTTACTATCAAGGGCATCACCAAGCCAGTAACCTTTGACCTGTCGGTGTACGGCAGCAAGGCAACCGCTACCATGAAGGTAGACCGGGCCCAGTACGACATCCGCTACGGCTCCGGAAGCTTTTTCGACGACCTGGGCGACAAGACCATCTACGACGAGTTCGATATGGTGGTAGACCTGGAGTGGGACCCGGCCAGCTAAATAACCCTGCAGGCCAGAAAAGAAATCGCCGGAAGTTCCCGGCGATTTTTTTTTGATCGGGTTTGCGCAATTGAATTTGATCCCTATATTTGGGTTCTATGAAACTGTATACGACTACAAACTGGTGGTGGAACTTCAAGCGCGGAAATTCGTGACCTGAGCCCCTTGCCGTTTGTGCATCATAAAAAAAGGCTTGTCTGTCACGACAGGCCTTTTTTAATTGGAATAATCCGGAATAGACATGGCATACCCCTTAAAGACCTATACCAAAAAAATCCTGGCCGACACCATCACCCCGGTGAGCGTGTACCTTAAAATCAGGGACCGTTTCCCGGCCAGCATCCTGCTGGAGAGCAGCGACTACCATGCCAACGACAATTCGTTTTCCTACGTGTGCTGCAACCCCCTGGCATCCATTCGCGTGGAACATGAGACGATTTACCGGGAGTTCCCCGACGGCAGTCGGGAAGAGACGCCCATTGGCCCCGATACAGATGTCGCCATGGAAATCCACAGGTTTGCGGCCGCCTTCCAGGTTGAAAAGAACGGCTTCAAGTTTATCAATAACGGCCTGTTCGGCTATATGGCCTACGATGCGGTGCGCTATTTCGAAGACATCGCAATCGGCAAAAAGGCCGACTCGCCGGCGATCCCCGACATCTACTACGCGGTCTACCAGAACATCATCGCCATCAACCACTTCAAGAACGAGGCCTATCTCTTCGCCCATACCTACGACGGGCCCAACAACCTGCCTTTACTGGAGCAGCTGCTCTCGGTCCAGACTTTTGCTTCATACCGCTTTCAGAAGGAAGGGGAACGCCGCTCCAACCTCCAGGATGCCGAATACCTCGAGCATGTAGCGCTGGCCAAAAAGCACTGTGCCCGGGGCGACGTGTTCCAGCTGGTGCTTTCGCGCCGCTTTTCACAGGGTTTTAAAGGGGACGAATTTAACGTGTACCGGGCCCTGCGTTCGATAAACCCTTCGCCCTACCTCTTTTATTTTGACTACGGCAGCTTCAAAATCTTCGGCAGCTCGCCTGAAGCCCAGCTCATCGTCCAGAAGGGGAAGGCGGAGATCCATCCCATTGCAGGCACCTTCAAAAGGACCGGCAACGACGAGGAAGACGCCCAGCTGGCCAAGCAGCTGGCGGCAGACGAGAAGGAAAATAGCGAACACGTGATGCTGGTCGACCTGGCGCGAAACGACCTCTCGCGCAACGGCAATACCGTACAGGTGGAAACCTTCAGAGAAGTACAGTATTTCTCGCACGTCATCCACCTGGTGTCGAAGGTTACAGGCCTCAAGAAGCCCGACAGCCCAACCATGAAGGTGGTGGCCGACACTTTTCCGGCCGGCACCTTAAGCGGGGCGCCCAAGCACATGGCCATGCAGCTGATCGAGCGGTATGAGAAAACCAGCCGTACCTATTACGGAGGTGCCATCGGTTTTATGGCCTTTGATGGCGATTTTAACCACGCCATCATGATCCGCACCTTTTTGAGCAAGAACCACACCCTGTACTACCAGGCTGGGGCCGGCCTGGTGGCCGCCTCAGAGCCGCAGGCCGAACTGCAGGAAACCTACAATAAACTGGGAGCCCTGGATCAGGCACTGGAAATCGCCGAATCGCTCTGATATGAAAAAGGTTCTGGTTATCGACAATTACGACAGCTTTACCTACAACCTGGTCCACTACCTGGAAGAACTGGGGTGCGAGGTGCATGTGAGGCGAAATGACAAACTCGACCTGGAAGAAGTGGCGGCCTACCAGCGTATCGTGCTCTCGCCCGGGCCGGGCATACCCGACGAGGCCGGACTGCTGAAACCTATTATTGCCCGCTATGCCTCCGAAAAGCAGATTTTCGGGGTTTGCCTCGGGCAGCAGGCCATCGCTGAGGTGTTCGGCGGCAGCCTGGTTAACCTCGACCGGGTGTACCACGGGGTGGCCACCGATATTTCGGTTGTGCAAAACGACCGCATCTTCAAAGGGCTGCCGCGGCGGCTCCGGGTGGGTCGATACCACTCCTGGGTAGTGCACCCTGCGCTTCCCGAATGCCTCGAAGCCACCGCCCTCGACGACCAGGGCGAGGTCATGGCCCTGCGTCACCGCCAGTACGACGTATGTGCCGTTCAGTTCCACCCCGAATCGGTGCTGACCCCCGAAGGCAAAGAAATGCTGGCCAACTGGTTAAATGCAGAATCATGAAAGAAACCCTCAACAAACTTATCGAGCACCAGCTGCTGAGCCGGGATGAAGCCCGGCAGGCCATGGTGGAAATTGCAAGCGGCTCCCAGAATACCAGCCAGATTGCCGCCTTCCTCACCGTCTTTATGATGCGCAGCGTG
Organism: Robiginitalea sp.; assembly: GCA_024642005.1. GTDB lineage: Bacteria > Bacteroidota > Bacteroidia > Flavobacteriales > Flavobacteriaceae > Robiginitalea. The sequence continues at coordinate 32,269 of JAHECA010000012.1, forward strand.
AGCACCGAGGAACTCGAAGGCTTCCGCGACGCCCTTCTGGAGCTTTGCCGCCCGGTAGACCTGGGCGGTTGCGAGCCCATTGACCTTTGCGGCACCGGGGGAGACGGAAAAAACACCTTCAACATTTCCACCCTTGCCTCATTTGTTACAGCCGGGGCAGGCATCCCGGTGGCCAAGCATGGCAACTACGGGGTGTCTTCCCACTGCGGCAGCAGCAACGTGCTGGAATTTTTGGGTATCCGGTTTTCGAATGAAGCCGATTTTCTGAGGCGCTGCCTCGATCAGACAGGTATCTGTATCCTGCACGCCCCCCTGTTTCACCCGGCCATGAAACACGTGGCCCCCATTCGCAGGGAGCTGGCCGTCAAAACCTTCTTCAACATGCTGGGCCCTATGGTAAACCCCGCCTTGCCGAAATACCAGATGGTGGGGGTGTTCAACCTGGAACTGGCCCGGATGTACGGATACCTTTATCAGAATACCGACAAGAAATACAGCATCCTCCACGGGTTGGACGGTTATGACGAAATTTCCCTGACCGGGCCGGCCAAATGGATCGGCAACCAGACAGAAACCGTTTTGACCCCGGCCGACTTCGGCATGCCTGTTCTGGAACCGGGAGCCATTTTTGGGGGCGACAGCATCGAAGAGGCGGCGCAGATTTTCCTGGCCGTCCTGCAGGGGAAGGCTACAGAAGCCCAGCAGGATGTGGTCTGTGCCAATGCCGCACTGGCCATCGCCACGGTGCGGGGCGGGACCCTGGACGAGGCCGTGTGCCAAGCCAGGGAATCGCTTAAGAGCGGCAGGGCCCTGGAAGCTTTCCGCAAATTGCAAAATCTGAGTGCCGTCCATGGGTGAGTTAACGAATACCGCCGACGGAGCGCCGATGCAAGGCGCATGGTCAGGCGCAAGGGGTTTGCGGCCGGTTGGCCTATCTTTGTGGTCGGGGGGCGCCCCCCTGGGCCAGCCCGAAACCACGCCCGTAAACCGAACACCCTACCCGAACCGACAGGCCCATTAACGCGAGAATATGGACATCTTACAGCAAATAGCCGCTGATAAACGGCGGGAAGTGGCCCTCAAGAAAAGGTGCGTTCCGGAAGACCAATTGCGGGGAACGGCCCTCTTTACCCGGCCGACGCATTCCATGAAGGCCTCCCTGCAAAACCGGGCATTCGGCATCATAGCCGAACACAAAAGGCGCTCACCTTCCCGTGCGGTTATCAACCAAAACGTGGCCCTTCCCGCGGTGGTGACCGGATACGAAAAAGCCGGGGCTGGGGCCGTCTCGGTGCTTACCGACGGCACCTATTTCGGCGGTTCTTTAGACGACCTGCTGCTGGCGCGGGCCTGCACGGGGTTGCCCCTGCTGCGCAAGGAATTCATGCTCGACCCTTATCAGGTGGTCGAGGCACGAGCCCATGGTGCCGATGCCATTTTGCTGATTGCAGCCTTGTTGGATCGATCTGAAATAGCGGCCCTGGCCAACCTGGCCCACGACCTGGGCATGGAAGTGCTCATGGAGGTGCACAGCGCTGAGGAACTGGAAGAAGCCCTTGTCCCCGGCCTGGACATGATCGGGGTAAACAACCGCAACCTGAAGACCTTTGAAGTATCCCTGGATACGAGCCGGCAACTGGCCCCGCTGATCCCGGACTCAGCCCTGCGCATATCGGAGAGCGGCCTGGGCGAAGCGTCCCAGCTGCGCGAACTCAAAGCCCTGGGGTACCGCGGCTTTTTGATGGGGGAATCATTTATGAAACAGCCCGACCCGGGGATCGCCCTGGCCGGGTTCCTGAAAGAACTCCCGGCATGAAACTGAAAGTCTGCGGCATGAAACACAACCCCCTGGAGGTTGCAGCCCTGAGGCCCGATTATATCGGCTTTATCTTCTGGGAAGGTTCGGCCCGAAATTATTCGGGGCCTTTGCCGCAGGGGCTGCCCGAACCACCCGGGCGCGTGGGGGTATTTGTAGACGCCACCCCCGCGGCAATCCTGGCCAAATGCCGGGAATTCCGCCTGGCCCTGGTGCAGCTGCACGGCTCGGAAACCCCGGCCTACTGCCGCGAAATCCGCGACCTGCTTGCCCTTGAATGCAAGGTGCCACCGCTGCTGATCAAGGCTTTTGCCGTGGGCGACGACTTCGATTTCGGCCCGCTGGAGGCCTACCTGCCACTGGTAGACTATTTCCTGTTCGACAGTCGCGGACCCCTGCCTGGAGGCAATGGTACCGGGTTTGACTGGAAACAGCTGCAGGGGTACCCTTTCGACAAACCCTATTTTTTGAGCGGAGGGATTTCACAGGAAGATCTGGAGCGGCTGACCGTTTTCTGCCAGAGTCCGGCAGCCCGGTTTTGCCATGCACTTGACGTAAACAGCCGCTTTGAACGGAGCCCGGGAGAAAAAGACATCGGGCGCCTGAAGCAATTTATGGAGGCCGGCCCCTGGTCGTGCCCAAGGCAATAAACAGTATAAGATGAGTTCATATCACGTAGATGAAAACGGGTTTTACGGCGAGTTCGGGGGTGCCTTCATTCCTGAAATGCTTTATCCCAACGTAGAGGAATTGCGCACCTGCTACCTCGACATCCTGGCCGACCCGGCCTTCCAGGCCGAGTTCCGGCAGCTCCTGAGCGATTATGTGGGGCGGCCCACGCCCCTGTATTATTCGGTGCGCCTCTCCGAAAAATACGGCAGCAAGATCTACCTGAAACGGGAAGACCTCTGCCATACGGGCGCCCACAAGGTAAACAACACCATCGGACAGATTCTGCTGGCCAAACGCCTGGGCAAGACCCGCATCATCGCCGAAACGGGGGCAGGGCAGCACGGGGTGGCAACCGCCACCGTCTGCGCACTAATGGGATTGCCCTGTGTGGTTTATATGGGAGCCGTAGACATTGCCCGCCAGGCACCGAACGTGGCCCGCATGAAACTACTGGGGGCCGAGGTGCGGGCGGCCACTTCGGGAAGCCGCACCCTGAAAGATGCCACCAACGAGGCCATCCGCGACTGGATCAACAACCCAGTAGACACGCATTACATCATTGGCTCAGTGGTAGGGCCCCACCCCTACCCCGATATGGTGGCCCGTTTCCAGTCGGTCATCTCTGAGGAAATTCAGTCCCAGTTGCAGGAAGCCGAAGGGCGCCCCGACCCGGATTACCTGATCGCCTGTGTAGGCGGGGGCAGCAATGCCGCAGGGGCTTATTACCATTACCTCGACCGCCCAGATGTAAAAATACTGGCGGCCGAAGCGGCCGGGAAAGGCGTAGATACGGGCGAAAGCGCCGCCACCTCAGCCCTGGGCAGGGTTGGGATTATCCACGCCAGCAAAACCCTGCTCATGCAGACCGACGACGGACAGATTACCGAACCCTATTCCATTTCGGCAGGCCTGGATTACCCTGGGGTGGGGCCTCTGCACGCACACCTGTTCGCCACGGGCCGGGCCACTTTTATACCCGTAACCGATGCCGAGGCCATGCAGGCCGGGCGCGAACTGGCCGAACTCGAAGGCATTATCCCGGCCATTGAGACCTCCCATGCCCTGGCCCTGCTGGCCATGGGCTCCGTCCCAAAAGGATCGCTCGCCGTAATCAACCTTTCGGGCCGGGGCGACAAAGACCTGCAGACGTACATCGATTATTTCAAGCTCGCTTAAGCCCATACCATGTCAAGCGCCTCCGCAACACCCGTCAATCGCCTACATACAGCCCTTTCCAAACCAGGGAAGCTCCTGTCAATCTATTTTACAGCAGGCTTTCCCAGGCTGGAAGACACCGTTCCCATCTTGCGCGAACTCGAGGCGGCCGGGGCAGACCTGGTTGAGATCGGCCTGCCTTTCAGCGATCCGCTGGCCGACGGCCCCACCATTCAGCAGAGTTCCACAGAAGCCCTGCACAACGGCATGACCACGGCCCGGCTTTTCGAACAACTGGAGGGCATCCGCCGGGAAGTGAGCCTGCCCCTGATTCTCATGGGCTACTTTAACCCCGTGCTCCAGTTTGGGGTGGAAGCTTTTTGTCGTCGCTGCGCAGAGGTGGGGATAGACGGCCTCATCTTGCCCGACCTGCCCCTGGATAGCTACGAAAGGGAATACCGGCCCATTTTGGAGCGGTACGGGCTCAGCATGGTTTTCCTGATCAGCCCGCAGACCAGCAATGCGCGCATACGGCAGATCGACGACGCATCCGACAGCTTTATCTACATGGTGAGCTCGGCGAGCACTACCGGGGTACAAAAAGGCTTTGGCACTGCCCAACAGGCCTACTTCGAGCGCATCGAAAGCCTCGGGCTGCAGCATCCGCAACTGGTGGGCTTTGGCATTGGCGACGCCGACAGCTTTCGCGCCGCCACCACCCACGCCAAGGGGGCCATTATCGGCTCGGCCTTTATCCGACTGCTCCGCGAAGAAGGGGTGGCAGGCATCCGGTCATTTATTAAAAAAATACGGCCATGAAAGACTTCCTGAACAGCTGGAAAATGATTATCGCCCTTTGCCTGACCCTGGGGCTGGCGCCCTTTTTGCCTGAGCCGCACATCTGGGGCAAGCTGCGCTGGGTGGCCGGCGGGGCACGGGACATGGGACCCATGGACTGGTTTGACCTGGTTTTTCACGGCCTGCCCTGGCTGCTGTTAGTGCGGTTATTGATCCTTGCTGGGGTCAGTTTGCTGCGCAGGAAATAGGGGCCTTCCCGATTTTGACAAAAGAGAACGCCGGCATGCCTGTGATTTTCGCATCACAAGTGTTACCTTGACAGCCCGATTGCTATGCATCGGCTTAAACCAACTGTTCCATGAAAAAAGGCCTTTTCCTTTTGCTTTTTAGCGTCTCCCTGATCCTGCACAGCCAGGAGAAAGCCCTACTGGATGCCCAGGTGCGCCATACCATAGAGGAGCTTATCGATTTCGTCTCCATCCCGAATGACGCGCTGAACCACGCCGACATAAACCGCAACCTCACCTGGCTGACCCGGAAATTCAGCGAGCGGGGTTTTAACACCACCCTGCTCCCCACCTCGGGAGAATCGCTTTTCTTCGCGGCACTTCCCATGCAAGCGGGCAAGCCAACCCTGCTTTTATACATGCACTTCGACGGGCAATCGGTAGATCCGGCCCGGTGGAGCCAGCCCGACCCTTATAAGGTAGTCATTAAGGCGTCCGACGGGGCAGGAGGCTGGCAACCGCGCAACCTGGAGGCCCTCGACAATGGCATTCAAGATGAGTGGCGGCTCTTCGGCCGTTCGACCTCAGACGACAAAGGGCCCATCGTGATGTTGCTGAACGCCATGGACCTGATCAGGAAAAATGAAGCCGAACTCCCCTACAACCTCAAGGTGATCCTCGACGGAGAGGAAGAGAAGAGCAGCAAACCCCTGGCCGAGGCCGTTGGCACTTACAAGGAATTGCTGCAGGCCGATTACCTGCTCATAGCCGACGGCCCCATGCACTATTCGGCAAGGCCCACCCTGGTATACGGTTGCCGGGGCATCACCACCCTGACCCTGACCACCTATGGCCCCATTCGGCCGCAACACAGTGGGCATTACGGGAATTACGCCCCCAACCCGAATTTGCAGCTGGCCCAAATTCTGGCCAGCATGAAGGATCAGGAGGGGCGGGTTACCATTCCCGGATACTATGACGGCATTAAACTGAGCGATGCCGAGATGGCTGTCTTGCGGGCAGTGCCCGACGACGCAGCACACATCGACGGCGACCTGCAGATCGGCCGACCCGACCGGGTGGGAGCGTTTTACCAGGAAGCCCTGCAATACCCCTCCCTCAACATACGGGGCATGGCCTCAGGCTGGGTCGGGCCTCAGGCGCGCACCATTGTGCCGGCCACTGCGACAGCCGAACTCGACCTGAGGCTGGTACCTGAATCGGACGGCACACGCCTCAAGCAGCTGGTGAAAAAACACATTGAGGGCCTGGGTTACAAGATTACCGACAAGGAACCGGATGCCGAGATGCGCAGCACCGATACGCACTGGGTTACCGTTGGGGAAAGCGAGGTTACCGATGCCTTCCGCACCCCATTGGACCACCCCTTCGGCAAACACCTGGTGTCGCTGATGGGCTCTACTTTTGGGGAGCCTGTAGTACAAATCCGGATATCTGGGGGAACAGTCCCAATCGCCCCCTTCGTGAATGCGTTGCGCATCCCGGCCTTCATCGTGCCCCTGGTAAACCCCGACAACAACCAGCACAGCCCTGACGAGAACCTGCGCATCGGGCAGATCGGCTATGGCCTGCAAACGCTGGTCGGCATCCTTACCCAACCGTATCAGCCGTAATTCCGTCCTTTCAGACAACCGCGCAGCTAATCAGGCTGAATTCCGGCTGGCGTTGATGTTTCCGTAAAGGGAGCGGGTTACGATTTTTTCGTACAGCTCGCGGAACTCGGAGTCTTTGCCCAGTTTTTGCAGGGCGTACTGCTGTATTACCAGCAGGGGCAGCACGATGTCTTCCCGGATCTTGATCGATTCACGGGAAACCGATTCGTCTTCCATTAGAATTTTCGTGCCCGAAACCAGGAGCAGCATTTTTTTCGACAACAGGTATTCCTGATAGAGGATATTCCAGAATGCCCCGTATTCCGGATCCTTTTTCATGTAACTGGTCAATTCAAAATAGCTTTTCTTGAGCGACATCATGCTGTTGAGCATGAGGGCCTGGAAAAAGGGCACCTCCCGGTAGAGCCGCTTCAGGTCAGCCAGACGGCCCTGGTCTTTCAGGGTTTGAAGGGCAGTGCCGATGCCGAAATAACCGGGCACGTTCTGCTTGAGCTGGCTCCACGAGCCTACAAAGGAAATGGCGCGAAGGTCGCTGAGTTCCAGTTTTTCCTTGTTGCCGCGTTTCCCGGGCCGGCTGCCGATATTGGCTTTGTTGTAGAATTTCAGCGTACTGCGGTGTTCCAGGTAGGGCATGAACTTGTCGTGGAGCTTCAGGGCTGTGTACTTCTCATAGCTGATCTCGGAGAGGGCCTCGATAAGCTCCCGGTTGGCCTGGTTAATTTCGTTTTCCTTACCGAAGATGGTATTCGACAGGCCTGCGGTGAGCAATTGCTCCCCGTTGTGCATGAACTGCTCCACGGTTCCGTAAGTAGAGGTTATGGTCTGCCCCTGCACCGTGAGCTGGATCTCGTGGTTGGCGATGGTCTTGGTCTGGGCAGCGTAGAACCTGTGGGTCTTGCCCCCGCCCCGGGCAGGCGGGCCTCCCCGGCCGTCGAAGAAGATCGCCTTGATTTTGTTTCGGCGGCATACCCTAGAGAGGTTTTCCTTGGTCTTGAAAATAGACCAGTTGGCCTTCAGGTAGCCTCCGTCTTTGGTGCCGTCGGAGAAACCAAGCATCATGGTTTGCACGTCGCCCCGAAACTGCAGGTGGGCGCGGTACTGGGGGATATCGAAGAGGGCCTGCATGATGGCTTCAGACTCGTCCATGCCCTTCATGGTCTCGAAGAGCGGGATGATATCGAAGGTGATGGCCTTCTCATTCCACCCGCACCAGCGAAACAGGCCGAATACAAAAAGTACGGAAAAGATGTCTTCCGAGTTGCTGATGATGTAGCGGTTGCAGCCATCTTCCCCGTTGCGGGCCTGTATCTCGCCCAGCTGGGCAATATTCACCAGGGTGTCAGAAACGATCGGATCGTTGTAATCCTTCGGGTTCACAGCGGGCTTTTCCTTCAAAAGCAACCGGGTGAGGGCCTTGGGGCTCAGCTCGGAGAGCGATTCCCTGATGAAACCGTTTTGTTTTAGCACCGCCTCTACCGTGCGCACATGGCCGCTGTGGTCCTGGCGAATGTCGAGGGTGGCAAAATGCGTTTTGAACAGCCGCACCTTGTCCATGAAAAAGTCAAGCTCTTTCAGGTACAGCCCGTAATACTCCTGCAGGAGAACTCCCCGCACCTGTTGGAGGGGCCCCATGATTTCGTCATAGCTCAGGGTTTTATGGTGGTCGAACATAACCACGTAAACCTTGCCGATCAGATCCTGAAGGGTTTCCTGCACCCCGCGGAAGGAGATTTTCCGGGCCAGCTGCTTCAGGTCGTTGTAATAGCACTTCATCAGAGTGGTGCGCAGCTCGTCGGCAACATCGCGGGTAATGTCGGCCGTCACAAAGGGGTTGCCATCCCGGTCGCCCCCCGGCCAGAAGCCGAGCTTGATGATGTCGGGGTTGTTGTAGGCGTCGTTGCCGATGCTGTTTTTAATATAGGCATACAGGTCGCCCACAGCCTGGTAATACACATGGCGAAGCGTATAGATAATATTCTTCGCCTCATCGAGGGGGGTGGGCTTGCGGCGGTTGATCAGGGAGGTAAGCCCGAGCTGCTGCAGGGTTGTATCGATATCGTCTACCCGGTTTTCCAGGATCAGGGCGCGCAGTTCGGCAATGATGTCGAGCACGGCCGGGGTATAAAACTGGGTGGGGTGTGCCGTGAGTACGATTCGCGCACTAAAGCTCTCCAGCTTCCTGGAGACCTTTTCCCAGCGTTTGTTCTTCTTGGCCAGCTGAAAATAATCGCGGATCGACAGCGAATCGGTATGCACGTGCAACTTGGGGAAGGCGGCGTCTTCCACGCTGTCGTAGAGCACCACCTGCCGCTCCACGTACTGGATAATGCGGAACATCAAATCGATGCGCTCGCGCTCCGAGCCGCTGTGGGTGTAGCTCTCGAAAAAGGCATCGAGTATCTCCGTGGGGTTTTTGCCCGATTTCAGGCCGGCATCGCACTGTCGGAAGAGCAGCGGGATGTAGATGCCCACATTTTCCCCTTCGGTATAGGGCAGGTTCAGGAACAGGCTGTTGTAGATATTAAACTTGTTCCGAACTGTTTTCTTGAATTCCTTGAGTCTTTCAACCTGGCTCATACTTTGCTTTTCGAAATTAGCGCTACGAAGGTACGGGAAAATGCCCCGAAAACATTAGCTAAACTGCGGCTTTTAGGGCGAAGCGGAAAGCCCAACACACCCACATCACAAAATTGGCCGGGACGGTCATAAATCCAACAATTCCTCAGAAATGGGCCCGGTACTGATCTGCCCTAAAATCCATTACCGTGTAATTCGGGTCATTGGCCTTTCGTGCCTTGTATTCGGGGAGAGAGCCAATTGCGCGATTTGCCGAGCCTGAAGGGGCGGTCAGGGAAACCGTCCGGAGCTCCCGGGGGCCTCCCGGGGGATTTGGGAGGGCAAACCGGTGGATGCGCGGCACCTCATCGGTGACCGGTTCAAGGCGTATCCCATTTTCGCGCAGGAGCCGGCGGAACAGGTATTCCGGCCCGTTCTGGCTATTGCCCCCGGTAAGCAACAGGGTGTGCACCCGGGGATAATCGCGCAGCACTCCAATAAGGTCGCGCAGTTCGATGTCGCGCATGCCCAGGTCGGAGGCGTCGAGGCGCTGGCGGTTAGCCCGTTCCACAATATCGCAGATACCGATCTGCCTGGCCTTCAGGAAGTCAAGGCGCTGGCGCACCGCCTCTTCAGAATTTTCATAGATCAGGCCCAGGTCAAAAATCCGGTCGAGGATGGGCCAGAGCTGACCGTCCCGGCTCCCGTAACTGAAATGGACGTCTCCGGGCCTGAGCAACCCCTGTGTAAAACGAGGCGGGGGCAGCGTGCCCACGATCAGGCGCGTGGCCTCGGGAAACAAAATAGGGGCATGTGGGTGCTGGTGCAAAAACATGAGTAGGCAAAGGTAGTCGATCGGGAGGTAAGAGGCACTGGCTTAGCGGTGCTGATGATAAGTGACGCGAAACCGGTTAAGGGCTTTCGGGTAAAAGCGCTGTTGAGCTGAAAGGGGACCTCCCCCCAAAGCCAAGTTACGCCTGTCCCCTGCAAGCCCCTAACAGATTAATTCCCTGCATTTTCGTAACTTACTGGAACCAATACAACAGAGATGGGAAAAGGGGATATTAAAACAAGGCGGGGCAAAATTGCGAACAAGTCGTACGGTGCCCGAAGGCCCCGGCAAATCAGACAGAAGACCTCCGTCGAAAAAAAAATAGCCATCAAAGGCAAGTCTTAGCGCACAAAAACCGGCTGGTCTTCCCGCTGGGTATGACCCGGGCTAAACCGATAGCCCCCGACATCAAAGCCGAGCAGGTCTTCCCGCGTTTTGGCATCCGTTTCCAGGATATAGCGTACCATGGCGCCCCGCGCCTTTTTGGCGAAAAAGCTGATTACCCGCAACTGGTCCTTGCTCCAGTCTTTGAAGACGGGGGTTACTACTTGTGCCTTGAGCCGTTTGGCGTCGAGGGCCCCGAAATACTCCGCGCTGGCTAGGTTAACCAGCAATTCCCCTTCGCCCATCTCGGCATTCAGGTGGTTGGTAAGGGGCTTTTTCCAGAATTCATACAAGTTTTTTCGGGTACCCACCTTCAGGGCAGTGCCCATTTCCAAACGGTACGGCTGAATGAGGTCTAAGGGTTTGAGCATGCCGTACAGGCCAGACAAAATCCGCAAGGTCTCCTGCATGCGGTCAATTTGGGCCGGGGTAAGGCTATAGGCATCGAGCCCCTGGTACACATCCCCGCTAAATGCAAAAACGGCGGGCCGGGCATTGTCGGGGGTAAAGGGCAGGGAAAAGGCCTGGTTGCGGTCCCAGTTAAGCTGGGCCAGGTCTTCTGAAATGTCCATCAGGCGCCTCAGGGAAGCCGGTTTTTTGGATGCCAGTACCTTGTGAATCCGGGAGGCCTCGTTGGCAAAGGCAAACTCAGAATGGCGGCTTGTGGGCAGGGGGCTTTCAAAATCCAGCGTTTTGGCCGGGGAGATCACGATCTTCATGGCAGATCCAATTTTTGGCTAAAATACAATCCCTGCCGGTTTTCTCACACCTCCTGCCAGCGGAGTTCTTTATAGGCCTATTGACATGGCTTATAAATCGTCGCGATGGCTGGCGTAGGCACGCCATTTTTCGATGCAGGCCTGCATGTCGTCGGGGATGGGTGCCTCAAAGTGCAGATGCTGGCCCGATACCGGGTGGCGAAAACCCAGGGTACGGGCGTGCAGTGCCTGGCGGGGCAACAATTGAAAGGCATTTTCCACGAATTGCTTGTACTTGGTAAAGGTGGTCCCTTTTAAAATACGGTCGCCCCCATAGCGGGCGTCGTTGAAAAGGGGGTGCCCAATATACTTCATATGGGCACGAATCTGGTGGGTACGGCCGGTTTCGAGGCGGCACGAGACCAGGGTCACGTACCCGAGGCGTTCCAGCACCTTGTAATGCGTTACGGCCTCTTTGCCCTGGTCCCCTTCGGGGAATACCTGCATCTGCAGACGGTTCTTGGGGTTACGGCCGATATGCCCTTCTATGGTGCCGGCTTCATCGGCCAGGGCGCCCCAGACCAGTGCCAAATATTCGCGCTCGCTGGATTTGTCGAAAAACTGCTGGGCCAGGTGGGTCATGGCCCCTTCGGTTTTGGCGATCACGAGCAGGCCTGAAGTGTCCTTGTCGATGCGGTGCACCAGGCCGGGACGGTTATTTGAATTCACCGGCAGGTTGCTGAAGTGGTACGCCAGGGCGTTTACCAGGGTGCCCGAATAGTTGCCGTGGCCCGGGTGCACTACCATGCCGGCCGGTTTATTCACCACAAGCAGTGACTCGTCTTCGTACACGATGTCGAGGGGGATGTTTTCGGGATTGAGGAGGTATTCATAGGGCGGGTGTTCAAAAAGAACGCGCACCGTGTCTCCCGGCTTTACCCGGTAATTCTGTTTTACCTGCTGGTTGTTTACGCGGATGTTGCCCGCCTTGGCGGCCTGCTGTATCTTGTTGCGCGTGGCGTTGCGCACCAGGTTCATCAGGAACTTATCGACCCTGAGGGGCTCCTGCCCGGCTGCGGCCAAAAAGCTGTAGTGCTCATAGAGCTCGTCTTCTTCCTGTTCTTCCAGGTTGTGCTTTTCCTGCATGGTTATTCCGAATCGGCTTGAATCCGGGCCTGCTCAGGTATGGTGCCGTTGCCGCAGATGAGTTCGATCTTTGAGGTTTTGGGCAGTTTGTCGCCCGGGTTGATGTATTTGCCCTGGAACCTGATCCGGTATACCATGTCTTTGCCCAGCTCGTCAATATAGGTTACCCGTTCCACCTCGAGGCCCACGGCCCGGAGCATGGATGCCGCGTTGCGCTGGGTTACCTGGATGATGTCGGGTACAGTTACCTTCTTGTAGCCGGAAGGGTTTACCGTTACGTAGATCTTGCGGTTCACCTTCACCTGGCTGCCTGCCAGGGGGTCCTGTTCGCGGATCGAAAAACGCGGAAATTCGGGATCGTAGTTGGCGGAATCTACCACTTCATACCGGAGCCCGGCGTCTTCAAGGGTCTGGCGCATATCGGACACCGACATGCGGGCCAGGTCGGGTACCTGCACGAACTCGCCATGGTGGGTGCTGCTCTTGAGCCACTGCATGACCAGGAAAGCGAGGATAACCAGAACGGCTGCCGCCAACCCCAGGTTTATCAGGAAAGTCCTGGATTTCAGAAAGAGGATGAAGTTTCGCATACCGGGGGGTTTCGTCGGGCAAATATAGGAAACCCGCTTGTTTTTTGTTTACCTTGGCTCTGGCTTAACCCCCTTTTAACGCGAAACACCCTATGGGCGCACCCAAGAAAATCGCCATCATCATGGGCGGCTATTCGAGTGAATACGAAATCTCGGTAAAGAGCGGGCAGGTAGTTTACAAATGGCTCGATCGGTCGCTGTACGAGCCCTACCGCATCCTGATACGCAAAGACCGCTGGGTGCTGCTGGCCGACGACGGGGCCGAGCTGCCTGTGAACCGGCACGACTTCAGCGTTAGCCTTGGCGAGAACACCCTTAGCTTCGACTGCGTTTTCAACGCCATCCACGGCAGCCCCGGTGAAGACGGTCTTTTACAGGCCTATTTCCGGCTCCTGGAGCTGCCCCAGACCGCCTGCGACTACTACCAGGCGGCCCTCACCTTCAATAAACGCGACCTGCTGAGTGTGCTGCAGGCCTATGGCATCCCCTCGGCCATTTCGTACCGCCTCGACAAGGGCCAGCCCGTAGATGCGGATGCCATCCTGGGCCGGGTGGGCCTCCCCTGTTTTGTGAAGGCGAACCGGGCCGGCAGCAGTTTCGGGGTAAGCCTGGTAAAGGAAGCCCAGGGCATGCAGGCAGCCATTGCCTTGGCTTTCAGGGAAGATGACGAAATTCTGATCGAATCGGCCCTGAAGGGCACCGAGGTGTCGGTGGGGGTCATCCGCTACAAGGGAAAAGCGACGGTACTGCCCATTACCGAAATCGTGCCCGATAACGAGTTCTTCGATTACGAAGCCAAATACCTGGGCAAATCCAAGGAAATTACCCCCGCCCGAATACCGGAGGAAACTGCGCAAAAAGTAAGGGAAATGGCGGCCCGCATCTATGAAGTACTGAAGCTGAAAGGCTACAGCCGCAGTGAGTTTATTTTAGTGGCCGGCCATCCCCACCTGCTCGAAGTCAATACCACCCCGGGGCTTACCGAGGCCAGCATCCTCCCGCAACAGGCCGCTGCAGCGGGGATTTCCCTGCCCGAGCTCTTTGGCAGCGCCATCGAGGAGGCATTGGCCAAAAATAGCTACCTTTAATCTGCTAACCACAACAGGCCAGCGATGAAACGCGCCATATTTCCAGGTTCATTCGACCCGATAACCCTCGGGCATTACGACATCATCCAACGGGGTATCGGCCTGTTCGACGAACTCATCATCGCCATAGGCGAGAATGCCGACAAGAGCTACATGTTCTCCCTCGAAGACCGCATGCGTTTCATCAGGGAAGCCTTTGCCGAAGAGCCCCGTATCAAGGTAGCATCGTACCAGGGCCTCACGATCGATTTCTGCAAAGAGGTCGGGGCAGGCTTTATTTTACGCGGCCTGCGCAACCCGGGCGATTTTGAATTCGAGAAAGCCATTGCCCATACCAACCGGAAATTATCCGAGATCGAAACCGTGTTCCTGCTCACCGGATCGGGCAAATCGTATATCAGTTCCTCTATTGTACGCGACGTTATCCGGCACGGGGGCGATTACACGCTGCTGGTTCCCGACACGGTGCGGTTCTGAATGTCCGCGCCCTCAATTTAACTTCCTTTTTTCGCAATCTTTTTTTATTTCGTGGTGATTAATCCTTCGAAACGGGGAACTCACAACGCCAAAACGGCTGTTCACAACATTGCCTGCCTTGATTCACATTTTTCCTGTTATGTTCGTAGGAAATATCTTATACGTGTTGAAGGGCACTATTGAAATACCGCAAGATTTCCTGCTTCGGCAACTGCCTCATCCTACGGCCGTTTTAAACACTCGTCTTGAGTTCCAGACGGCCAGTGACAGCTGGTTCGATTTTTTCGGCCTGCTGCGTCGCGATGTTGCGGGCAAACCTATCCTGGAGATTTTTCCGGAATCTTCCCCGGAGTGGCGGCAAGCCCTTCAAGACTGCCTTCGGGGTAAACCGGAGGTAAGCGGCAGCAGGCATTTCATACATCCCGACCAAAAGGAATCCTGGTTCAAATGGGTCTGCTCTCCGTTCTTTGACACCGACGAAAACCCCGCCGGTATTATACTGCAAATAAGCGACGTGACCGAAGGTGTCAAACAGGAGATCAACCAGGAAAAGGTGCGGCTTATGCTGGAGGCACAATCTGAAAATGCACGCATCGGCAGCTGGTGGTACGAACAGCATTCCGGGATGCTGGAATGCAGCGCCATGACCCAAAAAATCCTGGGGGCCGGCGAAGCCGGCATCACCAACATGGAACAGCTCTTCCTGTACTTTCCGGGCGGCTTTTCCCGCAATACCTTCTCTATGGCAGTTTTTCAGGCCATGGAAAGCGGTAGGCCCTGGAATGAACAACTGGAACTGCTCACTCCCTGCGGCAAGGAATTGCAGATAATCGCCACAGGCCGGCCGATTATAAAAAACGGCCGTCAGGTAGGCCTTCTGGGCACCTTTCTCGACATAACCGAATGGCACCGCTCCAACCAGAAAATGCGGGAGAGCGAGGCCCTGCTGCGCACGGTGGTAGACAACCTGCCCCTGAATGTCTACATTAAAGACCTCGATTTCCGGAAAATACTGGTAAACAAACAGGAGTGTCGTTTTATGGGAGTTTCGCACCCCGACGAGCTGCTGGGCAAGGACGATTTTGAACTGTACCCGGAAGAAATGGCGCGCACCTTGCAGCAGGAAGACCTCTACGTGATGGACAACCAGAAGACCATTCTGGGCAAGGAATCGCTGCTTACAAAAAAAGACGGCTCCCAAACCTATTTCCTGACCTCAAAAATTCCCTTGTACAATGAAGAACAGGAAGTATATGGCCTCATGGGGATCAGCATGGACATATCCGAGCTGAAAGACAAGGAGACTGAACTGCGCAACCTGATCGAAGTTACCTCCCAGCAAAACAAGAAACTGATCAATTTTGCCCATATCGTCTCCCACAACCTGCGCTCGCATTCGGCCAACTTCTCGATGCTGCTCGAATTCCTGAACCAGGAGCAGGGCGAAATGGAGAAACGCCAGATATTGGGAATGCTCACCCAGGCCTCTGACAACCTGCTCGAGACACTCGACAACCTGAACCAGGTGGTAGCCATCAATACCCAGGTACATCTCGAAAAAAGCGCGGTTCCTTTGCGCAAGGCAGTCCAAGCCGTTGTAAAAAAGCACCAGGCCACCCTGGCCCGAAATCAGGCAACGGTCTTTACTGAAATACCGAAAGACCTCACTGTTCGTGTTGTACCTGAGTACTTCGACAACATCCTGGCCAACCTGCTCTCGAATGCCTTGAAATACCGCCATCCCGACCGAGACCCTGAAATCAGCCTCGGTGTGGAAAAGGTGCGCGGGTATACGGTGCTTTCGGTTGCAGACAACGGGCTGGGAATAGACCTCAAGAAAAACGGTGCCAAACTCTTTGGCATGTACAAAACATTTCACGAACACCCTGAAGCCCGGGGTATCGGGCTGTTTATCTGCAAGAACCAGATCGAGGCCATGGGGGGCAACATCAAGGCCCACAGCCAGGTAGGTACAGGCACCAACTTCAAAATCTATATCAATGACCGCGACTGATGCTATTTATATTGTGGACGACGATCCGATTACCGTTTTCGGCATCCGAAAAATGCTGCAAAGCCTCTATCCGGATCGCCCCATCCATACCTTTGCCAACGGGAGACAGGCCCTCGATGCCGTGAAAGCCGCCAGCGATGCCGGCAACCTGCCCGAGGTAATCTTTCTCGACATCAACATGCCCATCATGGATGGCTGGCAGTTCCTGGAAGCCTTTATCAGGCTGCCGATTGAGAGCCCAATACGGGTCAATATTGTGACCTCTTCCATAGACCCCTTCGATTACAACCAGTGGCAGCACTTCAAATCGCGCTCGCACCACATCATCGATTTCCGCAACAAACCCCTTAAGCGCGAAGAGCTGGCCGCAATAATACGGGCTGCATAAGCGGCAGCGGTTTTTTGGTACCTTTGCTTGAAGAAGCTGCCAAAACAAACTGCCTATGGACCCGCGCAAGTGGTTAGTACCGTGCCTGATGGCACTGCTTGTTTCCTGCGAAAAAAAAGCCGAAGACCAACGGGAAGCCTTCCCGACTCCTTTTGAACTGGGCAATGGCAATACCACGGCAACCTATGCGGAAACCCTGGAATTCTACAGGAAGCTGGCCCGGGAATTCCCGGCCATCAACATGCAAACCCTCGGGCCCACCGACAGCGGGGAACCCCTGCACCTGATCACCTACAATCCGGAGGGCAACTTCAATTTCCAGCGGCTCGGAGCCGACAAGGTCGTGGTGCTCATCCTCAATGGCATCCATCCCGGCGAACCCGACGGCATCGATGCCAGCATGCAGCTCATGCGCGACCTGGCCTCAGGGTCCATAACCATCCCTGAAGGCGTTATACCGGCAGTGGTGCCGGTGTACAATATCGGCGGAGCCCTGCAGCGCAACAGCCATACCCGGGTCAACCAGAACGGGCCCGAACAATACGGTTTCAGGGGCAATGCCCGCAACTACGATCTCAACCGCGATTTTATCAAGATGGATACGCGCAACGCGGCTTCCTTTGTTGAACTCTTCCATTTGGTGCAACCTGACCTGTTCCTGGATACACATGTAAGCAATGGGGCAGATTACAGCTATACCCTGACCCACCTGTTTACCCAGCAGGATAAATTGGGCGGGGACCTGGGTACTTTCCAGGACCAGACCCTGCGCCCTGAACTCGAAGCGGCCCTGGAGGGGAAGGGTTGGGAAATGACCCCTTATGTGAACGTATACAACCGTTCTCCCGATTTGGGATTTACCCAGTTTATGGACTCTCCCCGCTACTCCACCGGCTATGCTGCCCTGTGGAACGTACCCGGGCTCATGCTCGAAACCCATATGCTCAAGCCCTACTCCCAGCGCGTATCCGGTACCTATGATGTCCTCTACAGCTTCCTCCACCTGGCCGCCCGGCATAAAGAAAGCCTGCAAAGTCTGCGCGACGCCAGCGCCGCACGGTTGAAAGGCGGGGCCTATTACCCGCTGGGTTGGGTAATAGACAGCACACGTAGCCGCACCCTGCTCTTTAAAGGGTTCGAATCAGAAAATCCGGTGAGCCAGGTTACCGGTCTTCCCCGACTCCGGTACGACCCTGCCCGGCCCTATATCCGCGAAGTAACCTACTACGACGGCTTCCGGGCCACCGATTCGGTGCGCATCCCCACCGCCTACCTCCTGCCCCGCCAATGGGAAACGGTTCGGGATCGCCTTGACCGAAATAATATCCGTTACCGTGCTCTGGAACGCGACACGGTTTTGGACGTGACCTCATACCGCATAGCCGCCTACCAGACTTACCCGCGGCCGTTCGAAGGGCATTACCCGCACTACGGCACACGGGTAGAGGCAACACGCGTGCAACAGGCCTTCCGGGCAGGCGACCTGCTTATCCCCACCGACCAGGCAGGGGTGCGCTATTTGCTGGAAACCCTCGAACCACAGGGCGTGGATTCCTTTTTCAACTGGAATTTCTTCGACACCGTCCTGCAACAGAAAGAGGGGTTCTCCCCTTATGTTTTTGAAGATCTTGCCGCCCGCATGCTGGCAGCCGACAGCCTGCTCCAACAGGCCTTCGAAGAGGCCCGTCAGGCCGATCCCGAAATGGCTGAAGACCCCTATGCCCAGCTCGACTGGATCTACCGGCATAGCCCGTACTACGAGCCCGCGCATCTGCACTATCCGGTTTTCAGGCTGGAATAAATAAGAATTTACAACTGGGGAGGTTCAAACAGGCTGCGGATGTTGGCATAGGAATTCTGAAGTGCCAGCTTGATCTTTACAGGGCCTTTCCACTTTACCTTCTCTATGCCCTCACTTGCTTCCCCGACCAATGTGCCGTTAAAATCGGTTTTCATGGCATACCAATGCACCTCCTTCAGCTTGAATTTGCCATTTCGCCTGAAGACGTGGTAGGTGGTGCGCAAAATATTTTCAATTTCGAGCCCCTGTACCCCGGTTTCTTCTTCTACTTCCCTGATGGCGCATTTTTCGAGGGGTTCGTTTTTCTTGCAAATGCCTTTGGGCAGGTCCCATTTGTCGAACCTGTAGATAAATAGCACCTTCCCTTTGGGATTGGTGACCACTCCGCCCGCAGCCACTACCAGGGGAATGTGTTCGGTAAATTTGTTGAGGATCTCGCTGTGGTTGGGATGGTAGATAAACGCCTGGGAAAGTTTCTTTTTATACAGGGCCTCCACCGCAGTTTTGACAGCCTTCCCATTCATCGGGAAATACTCGCCATCCCCGGCCTCCCGTATTTTGTCGGTCAAAATCAGAGGCCTGTCATTCACAAAAACTTTATACATTTACCACATGGTTTTAAACGAAGATACAGCACGTAAAACGGCAGAGCTATTGTTGCAAATAAATGCAATTAAATTAAAACCTGAAAATCCATTTACCTGGGCATCGGGATGGAAATCACCCATCTACTGCGACAACCGTATAATCCTCTCCCATCCGGAGATTCGGAAGTTTGTGGGCGAGCAACTCGCCAGGCAGGTTAAGGCCCTTTACGGCAAGCCCGACCTTATCGTGGGAGTGGCCACCGGTGCCATAGGCATTGGCCTGCTGGTAGCCGAAAATCTGGGATTGCCCTTTGCCTACGTCAGGCCCGAGCCCAAATCGCACGGCCGCCAGAACCAGATCGAAGGGCATGCCGAAGCCGGGCAACAGGTAGTGGTGATCGAAGACCTGGTGAGCACCGGGATGAGCAGCCTGAATGCAGTGAAAGCGCTGCGGGAGGCGGGCCTGCAGGTGCAGGGCATGCTGGCCATTTTCACCTACGGCTTTGACCTGGCCGGCCAGCGGTTCGCAGCGAGCGGCGTGCCCCTGAACACCCTCAGCGACTACCCGCATCTGATCGCCCAGGCCTCAGCAAGCGGTTATATACTCGACAAACAATTGGAAACATTGCGGGCCTGGCGCGCCAACCCGCAGCAGTGGAACTCCTGATATGCACATTGAATCACCCGCGGTACGGCTCCGAAAAAGCCGGCAAGAAGTTTACGAATATCTGACCCGCCTCGAGAATTTCGAGCAGCTGATGCCCGACAACATCCAGACCTTCGAGGTGCTGGACCCGGATACCTTTCGCTTTGCCCTGAAGGGAATGCCCGAAATCGTGCTGAAGCGCAAACAGCAAAATCCGTACGACCAAATCGTACTGGGGGCCGCCAGCGACAAGCTCCCCTTTACCCTGAAGGCCGACCTGAGGGAAGTAGCCCCGCAGGAAACCGAAGTGGGTCTTAGCTTTGAAGGTGAATTCAACGCCATGATGGCCATGATGATCAAGGGACCCATCACCAATTTCCTGGGTACCCTCAGCCAGAAGCTCTCCGCCATCTGATTCCTTTCAGTAGTGCATGCGCACGCCCTGGAAGTCGAAGGTCTGACGCACCCCTTTTTCCACCTCTACAATCAGCTGGCCATCCGGGCTCACACCGCGGATGATACCCGGGAACTGTCGGCCGTCCGGCCCGCTGAAAGTGGCCGGTCGGTCTTTGCGGAAGAGCCGGGCCTCATACGCCCCACATTGCTCCTCAAAGGCAGTCTGGGGCAGGTTGCCAAGAGCATGGGCGAGGGTATCACAAAGTTGGTAGAGCAAGCCCTCCAGGTCGAAGTCCCGGCCCGAAACAAGACGCAGGGAGGATGCCCCCGGCAGGGCAGCAAACGATACCTGATTTACGTTAAGGCCAATGCCGATAATGCTGTGTGCCAGGCGAGTACCTTTCAGGTGGTTTTCAATCAGCACCCCGCAGAGCTTTCGGGAGCCTGACAGAATGTCGTTTGGCCATTTGATGCGCAACTCGGGTACCGAATGTGCGGCCAAAGCGTCGTAAATAGCCATTGAGACGGCCATATTCAAGCGAAAGTGATCACTGGCCTGCAGGCTGTCAAACTTTTTCAAGACACTGAATGTAAGGTTTTTACCCTTTTCAGCATGCCAGGCGCGACCGGGCTGGCCGCGGCCCTGAGTCTGTTCCAGAGCCCAGACCACCGTGAAGTCGGAAACCGGTTCAGATGTCATTTTGCGCCTCAGGAAACCGTTGGTGGAATCCGTGGCATTAAGTTTGATTACTTGCATGGAGTCGGTTTTCAGGCGCAAGCTTATGTTAAAAACCGTACCTGAAAAAGCAAAAAAACAATAACTTTGCAGAAACTAAAACTTTTGAATGCAGAAAAGGAAAGCCAGTGCTGATGAATTGATTGCCTTAATTTTACATGGTATAGAAGAAGTTAAAGGACAAGACATTAACCTGCTCGACCTACGGGCCATTGACAATACCGTTTGCGACTACTTCATCATTTGCAGCGGAACCTCCAACACCCACGTCAAAGCCATCGTAAATTCCATCCAAAAAACGGTCAGCAAAGCGATTCAAGACAAACCCTGGCATGTGGAAGGCGCCGATAACGCCGAATGGGTGCTGATCGACTACATAAATGTGGTGGTGCACGTTTTTCAAAAACACATTCGGGAGTACTACGACATCGAAGGCCTCTGGGGCGATGCCCAGGTCACTTTGGTGGAAAGCAGCTATAATCAATAGAAAACATGTCAAAAGAGAATAAGACCCAACAAAAAAAGCCGCGTTTCAGCTCCTGGTGGATCTATGGGCTGATCTTCCTTTTTTTGATCGGTTTCCAGATCTTCGGCAGCGACAGTCTGTCGCCGAGCCATAAGACCACTACCTCCGAATTACAGGAATTTTTGCGCAACGGCGATATCGATAAAATATTGATCATCACCAATACACGCCAGGCCAAAGTGTTCCTGACCGAGGAAGCCCTTAAAAAGGACGTGCACAAAGACGTGGCCAGCCAGCCCTTTTCGCTATCTACGGCCAATGCACCCAATTACGTGCTCGACTACGGCGACCTGCAGAACTTTGAGAATGATATCAAGAAAATAAAGCAGGAGAACAATCTCGACACAGTGGTCGACTACACCACCGAGTCGAACCTGTTTACCGAATTGCTGTTCACCATTTTACCCTTCGTGCTCATTATCGGCATCTGGATTTACCTGATGCGGCGCATGTCGGGCGGAGCCGGCGGCGGCGCAGGGGGCCAGATCTTCAACATCGGCAAATCCAAGGCCAAGCTCTTCGACGAGAAAACCGACACCCGTACTTCCTTTAAGGACGTAGCCGGGCTGGAAGGGGCCAAGGAAGAGGTTGAAGAAATTGTGGAGTTCCTGAAAAACCCCGACAAGTATACCTCCCTGGGGGGTAAGATCCCCAAAGGCGCTTTGCTTGTAGGCCCTCCCGGCACAGGTAAAACCCTGCTGGCCAAGGCAGTGGCCGGAGAGGCCAAAGTGCCCTTTTTCTCCCTCTCGGGTTCCGATTTTGTGGAAATGTTCGTGGGGGTGGGCGCCTCACGGGTACGCGACCTCTTTAAACAGGCCAAGGAAAAATCCCCCGCCATTATCTTTATCGACGAGATCGACGCCATCGGGCGGGCCCGGGGCAAGAACAATTTTACCGGTTCGAACGACGAGCGCGAAAACACGCTCAACCAGCTGCTCACCGAGATGGACGGCTTCGGCACCAATACCAATGTGATCGTGCTCGCGGCCACCAACCGGGCCGACGTGCTCGACAAGGCCCTGATGCGCGCCGGCCGCTTTGACCGCCAGATTTATGTAGACCTACCAGACATCAGGGAACGGAAAGAAATTTTCGAGGTGCACCTGAGGCCCATCAAAACGGCCGAAACCCTCGACCTTGACTTTCTGGCCCGCCAGACCCCGGGCTTTTCCGGCGCCGACATCGCCAATGTGTGCAACGAGGCAGCCCTGATTGCTGCCCGGAAGGAAAAAAAGGCAGTGACCAAGCAAGATTTCCTGGACGCGGTAGACCGCATCGTGGGAGGGCTCGAGAAAAAGAACAAGATCATTACCCCTGAAGAAAAGCGCACCATTGCCTACCACGAGGCAGGCCACGCCACGGTGAGCTGGATGCTGGAACACGCCGCCCCTCTGGTGAAGGTGACCATTGTGCCCCGCGGACAGTCGCTGGGCGCCGCCTGGTACCTGCCCGAAGAGCGCCTGCTGGTTCGGCCCGAACAGATGAAGGACGAGATGTGCGCCACCCTGGGCGGGCGTGCCGCCGAGAAGGTGATTTTCGACCGGATCTCTACCGGGGCCCTGAGCGACCTGGAGAAAGTGACCAAACAGGCCCGGGCCATGGTAACCATTTACGGGCTCAACGATGAGATCGGGAACATAACCTATTACGACTCTTCCGGACAAACCGAATACGGGTTTACCAAACCCTACAGTGAAGAAACTGCCCAGAAAATTGACAGGGAGATTTCCCTGATCGTCGAGGAGCAATACGCCCGTGCCATTGAGGTGCTTCGGGAGAACAAGGATAAATTGATTGAGCTGGCAGAGCGACTGCTGGAAAAAGAAGTTATCTTTAAAGAAGATCTGGAAAAGATTTTCGGCAAGCGGCCTTTCGAAAAGTTTGATAAATTAGGCCAGGAAAAAGCCATTAGCGTACCCGAAGCGGACAAACCGTCAGACGGCCAGGATGCCACCCTGCCGGCCGGCGCCCCCGAAACAGATGCGCAGACCGAAGCGGAAGAGAATCCCGTGGAGGAGAAGGGTTGAGGGCATCCCCGCCCGGAGCCGCCTAAGGCGGTCCCAAAAGGGGATTAATTGCACGGAATGGGTTTATTTGACAAACTTTTCGGGGGAGGTAAAAAGGTGAAACGTTCCAAAGAAACGGTTCAGACCCGGGGCGTGCATATGCCCGACCTCAAAATTCCGGTAGACGAGAAATTTACCATCCAGTTCAAAAAGAACGGGGGCAAATTTATCTATTGCGACAATTTCGCGGAGGTTCTGGAAGCCCTGAAAAACATCATTCACGAAAACAACTGGCAGCAGGCCGCCTTTTTTACGCTGAACCCGGCCCTGAAGCAGCGGTTCGCAGGCGAGCAGATCCCCTTTTCAGACACCCTTGCCGGCGCCCCTATTTTCTTCACTGCATGCGAACACCTGGTGGCTCAGAACGGTTCCATTTTGGTGAGCTCCAACCAGCTCCAGGAGTTGAAATTGTA
The DNA here is from genome assembly GCA_024642005.1 of Robiginitalea sp. Classification (GTDB taxonomy): domain Bacteria; phylum Bacteroidota; class Bacteroidia; order Flavobacteriales; family Flavobacteriaceae; genus Robiginitalea. Next base: position 55,915 of record JAHECA010000012.1, read on the forward strand.
CGAAATTCCCGAAAACGTGATCGTTTTCGCCACTACCAGCCAACTGGTAGACAGCATCAGTGACGGCCTGAAAATCATTAAAAAGAAGTACAAGAACCAGATCCCGGCAAACATCACCACCCTGAAGCATTTTCAACCCACAACTGAGAATGCGAAGGATTTCCTGACCTACGGGAGCAGTTCCAAGCATCTTTACCTCCTGTTACTGGAAGATCTGTAATATGAAAGAACTATTCAGACGCCTGCTCACCGGCGCCCTATACGTTCTGATTTTGGTGTCGGCCATTTTCCTGAGCTCAGACGCCTTCGATTTCCTGTTCATGGTTTTTGGCCTGGCCTGCCTTTACGAGTACAAAAGGCTGGTGCTGCTGCGCGGCTATTATATATTTATCGCCTACCTGGCCCTCTGGTGGGTCTTTATCTACCTGACGCGCGACCCCTGGCTCATCCGCACCCTGCTCGTCCTAACCCTGGTGGTGAACCTCTCGCTTATCGTCTTTCTGTACCGCGAACGGAAAAAACCGTTTACCACGCCCCAAAAATTCCTGATCGGGTTGTTTTACCTGGGAGGCGGGTGCATTTTCCTGACCATGATCCCCTATAAGGACCAGACCTTTGCGAAATACCTCATCATGGGCATTTTTATCATGATCTGGGTAAACGATTCCTTCGCCTACCTGGTGGGCCGCACCTTGGGCAAACACCCCCTGTTCCCCAGCGTTTCCCCCAAGAAAACCGTTGAAGGCGCCCTGGGGGGGCTGGTATTCGCCATGGGTGCAGCCGTGGTGCTGGGCTGGGCAACACCCGTGCTGAGAACTTCCCAGTGGCTGGCCCTGGCGGTAGTACTGGTAAGTATGGGCAACTACGGCGACCTGGTCGAATCCAAGCTCAAAAGGGCCGCCGGGGTAAAAGACAGCGGGGCCATCCTTCCGGGGCATGGCGGCATGCTCGACCGCCTTGACAGTTTGGTATTTGCCGCACCTTTCGCATATTTGACATTAATTGCATTGAGTTATGTTTCATAAGGAAGGACAAAACATTGTTCTGATCAGTTTCTTTTTGGTTTGTGCCGCGAGCCTGGCCGTTCACTTCTATGTCGAACCGCACTGGCTGCGCATCGGCCTGCTGGGGCTCCTACTCATCGGGCTGGTTCTGATCCTGCAGTTCTTCCGCAACCCGACACGCCTGGCCCCCATGCGGTTCGACGAAATTGTATCGCCTGTAGACGGGAAGGTGGTGGCCATCGAAGAAGTCGAGGAAACCGAATACTTCAAAGGCCGCCGCATCCAGGTATCCATTTTCATGTCGCCTCTGAATGTGCACGTAACGCGTTACCCCGCCAGCGGGGTTATTACCTATTCCAAGTACCACAAGGGCAAATTCCTGGTGGCCTGGCATCCCAAGTCGAGTGAGGAGAACGAGCGCACCACCGTGGTACTGCGCACCCCTCAGTTCGGCGAAATCCTGTACCGCCAGATTGCCGGGGCCGTGGCCCGGAGAATCGTGAATTACGCCGAGGAGGGCGAAAGCGTCCACCAGGGCGATGATGCCGGCTTTATCAAGTTCGGCTCGCGGGTAGACCTTCTGCTCCCGCTCAAATGCCAGGTTACCGTTAAACTCGATCAAAAAGTGAAAGGGGCCGTTACCTGTGTGGCCACGGTGCCCCGAAAGGAAGATGATGCAGCCTGAAGAAATACGCGCCGAATTTTTGCGAGCCGTTGAAGTGGTCAACAGCTACACAAAGCCGTTCCCGGCAGACTTGTTGTTGAAGCTCTACGCCTACTACCGCATTGCCAACCAAAACTTCGCCCATCCCGGCAGCAAAACCCCCCTGATCAATGCCTTTAAGGCCAATGCCCTGATCCAGGCCAGGGACCTGACGCCCGAAGAAGCCATGGTGGAATATATCGAGTTGGTAAAAAAAGAAATCCCCAAGCTTTAGGGAGCCGCTTCGTAGAGGTCATCGGCATCGGCCTGGCAGAGTTCCAGCAAGAATTGGCCGATCTGTTCGGTAAGAGCCTCGGTAATGCGACGGCCTTTTTCGGCACTGGCCCGGGCCGGGTCGCCCACCCCGGTATCTACCGTAGCCTGCGACCATTTGCGCTCCGACCAGGCCCATCCTTCACGCAGGGCCTTAATCCTGAATTGGCGCGAGGCACCGCTTCCCCACTCCTCCCGGGGCAGCACCAGTTCGGGCCGCAGGTGCAGCAGCAGGCTGGTCTCTACCTCGTCGGCATGGTCGCCCGGGGCTTCTGAATACTTCGTGCGGTCGAGGGCCTTGAACCAATTGGTCAGGCAGATCAGCAGGTCGGGGTAGCGCAGGCCCAGTTCGCGCAACAGGGCCTGGAAGTTATTCCCCCCGTGGCTGTTGAAAACCACCAGTTTTCGCATGCCCTGCCGGCTCAGGGTGGCGGCAATATCGTCTAGGATGGCCAACTGAGTCGATGGGTTCATGTTGATATCCAGGTAGATATCGGCCTGTCCGGTATTTACCCCGAAGGGAATGGTGGGCAATACCACCACCTTGCCACCCCGCTCCCACGCATAGGCGGCAGCCGCTGCAGCCAGGGCATCGGCCTCGATAATATCTGTGCCGTAGGGCAGGTGGTAATTATGGGCTTCTGTGGCCCCCCAGGGGAGAATAGCTACCTCAAAGCGGGTTTCCTTAAGGGCTTTCCAATTGGTCTCGGCGAGTATGTAGGGTCGTATCATCAAAATGCTTTTAGGAGCGCAGCTCAGAAGTTGCCCGTGGCACCTGCCTGGACGGTGTTTCCACAAATCCAAAGTACAGGGCGCCGAGCAACGACAGGCCAAAATAAATAGCTACCAGGGTACTGCCGTAGGCCCAGAGCGAGTCGATGCCGAACCAGTCACCCGCGCGGTAAATAAGCCACAGGGCGGCCAATGTACGGGCGAGCTCGATCCAAACGGCATAATTTTTCCGGTCCATCAGGCTGGTATAGCCGTAAATTCCCGCAAAAAGCAACGCCCCATACAGCATTAAGCCGCTGGCTGGAATCTGCCCGAAATGGTAGAACAGGAAGATGAGCAGCCCCAGGGTGGCGAAGAGCTGGAAAATGGCGTATGCCTTGAGCAGCGGGCTGGCAGGGGTTTCGTACCGGTCGAAGTGGTACACGTCTTCAATGCCCTGGCGTGGGAAGCGCTCGGCCACATCGGCAGGGCGCCAGCCGGTGGGCATAAACCAGATGCGCAGTTTGTCCCAAAAGCTTCGGGTGCGCCAGGCATCGAGCAGCAGCCTCCAGAGGTGCTGAAAGTTGATGAGGATGGGGTTCCAGGTGGCTGCCGGCTTGAGCACCCCGTATTGAGGAGGCACTTCGTCGAGTTCTTCCTGAAAAGTGCCAAAAATCCGGTCCCAGAGGCAGAGAATCTGCCCCAGGTTCTTATCGATATACTCCGGGTTGATGGCGTGGTGCACCCGGTGTTGTGATGGCGTTATGATCACATATTCAAGCCAGCCCATCTTTCCGATGTGCTGGGTGTGGTACCAGAACTGGGCAAAGAGGTGGATGGGCGCGAGAATGGCGATGACTTGTTCGGGCACGCCGAGCAGGGCAGCCGGCAACAGGAGCAACGGAAAATAGCCGAGCAGGTTGGATACGGGCTGCCGCAGGGCACAGGCCAGGTTGAATTCCTCACTGCTGTGGTGGATGACGTGTTGGTTCCAGAAAAAGTTGACCCGGTGGCTGAGCCGGTGGTTCCAGTACCCGGCAAAATCGATGGCGAGAAAGGCGACAAGCCAGACCACCCAGTTGTTCTTAAGCTCGAGCAGTGTGAGGTGCTCCAGCAAAAAGGGGTAGGTAATCAGGGCCACGCCCAGCCCCAATGAGTCCTTAACCACATTGGTAAAGCCCGAACTGATGCTGCTCACGGTGTCCATAACCCGGTACTTCTGGTTTCTGACCAGCGTGCCGTAGCCGATTTCCAGGGCCATCAGCAGCAGGAAAAAGGGAATGGCATACAACAGGGCGGTGGCGTAGGCTTCCATGCGTACGAGGTTTTTTCAAAAATAAGAAAACTAAGTTCGAATGTGCTAATGTGTCCATTTGATGATGCGGGAAAACTGGGGTGCTTAACAACTCATGTTCGGGGCAACCGGCCCCGAACGCAACTGGCCGGGAAGGTGCGGTCGATATATGTACCTTGCCCCCCCTCCCCGGGGGGCCATAGCATTAAAGAATTTAAAGCTTTTTCAACATGGGGCTGTTCCATTCCTTTCCTGCCCGGCATCACACGGGTTAAGCTGCCATACTGGGCAATTTAATAAGGTTTATAAGGCTTTGTTCCAGAAGATTTAACATATATTTATACCTTAATGCATTAAGTTTTTATTGTAAAAACGCATCAATAATGAAACATTTCTCCTTTTTCACCGCTCTGGCGTTCATGTATTGTTCAGCCTCGTATTCACAGCATTCTCCTGGTCTTCCATCTCCGAGCAAAGACGACCTTTCCATTCAAAAGGTGGACAATTACTCCCCCTATGCCGGAAGGAACTTCCCCACAAATGTTTTCTGGGGTGATACCCACCTGCATACCGGGATGTCGATGGATGCAGGTGCTTTCGGCGCACGCCTTAAACCGGTGGATGCCTACCGGTTTGCATCCGGGGAAGAGGTTACCTCCTCCACCGGATTGCAGGTAAAACTTTCCCGCCCACTCGATTTCCTGGTAGTTGCTGACCATTCTGACAACATGGGGTTCTTTCCCCGGCTCTATGCCGGCGATCCGGAAATGCTGAAAGACCCGACCGGGAAGAGGTGGTATGAAATGGTACGAAAAGGGGGGCAGGAAGGCGTTCAGGTGGCCGTCGAAGTCATTGAAGGATTTTCACAGGGCACTTTCCCTCCCGCCCTCGAGTCACGTCCGGGGGACGCCGCTTATCAGTCTGCCTGGGAACTTACCATGAATGCAGCCGAACAGTATAACAACCCGGGGACTTTTACCGCCTTCATCGGTTATGAATGGACCTCCAATACCGGAGGGAACAACCTCCACCGGGTTATTATTTATCGGGACGGGATGGGCAAGGCGAGCATGTCGCTTCCGTATACCACCCTCAAGCCCCAGGGCAGCGATAACCCCATTGATCTATGGAAATGGATGGGCGAGTACGAAAACCGTTCCGGTGGACAGGTGCTGGCCATAGCCCACAACGGAAACCTCAGTAACGGGATCATGTTCCCCATAGTTGATTCATTTACAGGAAAGGAGATAGATAAGAACTATGCAGATACCCGAAAAAGGTGGGAACCCCTCTATGAAGCCACTCAGATAAAAGGAGATGGGGAAACCCATCCCTTTCTGTCCCCCACTGATGAATTCGCCGATTACGAGACCTGGGATCAGGGGAATCTGGATCTGTCAGTCATGAAGAAAAATGAAATGTTGCAGTACGAATACGCCCGGACAGGCCTGCAAACGGGCTTGCAAATCGAACAAAAGTATGGTACCAACCCGTATAAATTCGGGATGATCGGCTCTACCGACAGCCATACGGGGCTGGCAACTGCAGAGGAAGACAACTTCTTTGGGAAACATTCCGGCACCGAACCCAGTGCCTTGCGTTATCAGCACCCGATGGCAAAGACGGAAAATGGCACCTATCAAAGTTGGGATATGACGGCTTCCGGCTACGCAGCAGTCTGGGCCCGGGAGAACACCCGGGAAGCCCTTTTTGACGCCATGATGCGGAAAGAAACCTATGCCACAACGGGTTCTCGCATGCTGGTTCGGTTCTTTGGCGGATGGGATTTCACCCGTGCAGATGCGATGAATCGCCTTCCGGCAGATGTTGGATACGTCAAAGGAGTGCCCATGGGGGGCGACCTGCCAGCCGCCCCGAATGCCACGGCTGCACCGACTTTCCTGGTGGCAGCCCTGAAAGATCCGCTTTCAGGGAATTTGGATCGCATTCAGATCGTTAAGGGGTGGCTGGATAACAGTGGAAACCGGCAGGAGAAGGTCTACGATGTGGTCTGGGGAGATGCCGATAAGCGCAAGCCCGGCCGGGATGGGAAACTTCCGGCTGTTGGGAATACAGTAAATTTAAAGGAGGCCACCTGGACAAATACCATAGGGGATCCCGAACTGATAAGCGTATGGAAAGATCCAGACTTCGATCCACAATTGCCGGCGGTCTACTATGCCCGGGTTCTGGAAATTCCAACCCCGAGGTGGACGGCTTATGATGCTAAGAAATACGGTATCACCATGCCAAAAGAAGCAGAGATGACCACACAGGAACGCGCCTACACCTCCCCGATCTGGTATTCGCCCAGATAACACAAGATAATGCGGGAATCACACCTGTAAGCGACTCATCTTGTTGCCGGGTGTTTCCCCTTTTCTTCGGGCATAAACTGAAACCCTGGGCCAGGAAACTCAGTCGGGATAGCGCATTGGCGCAATGAAAGCTGCAAACCTCAGGAGTCCCCTGCGGGAACCCTGAAAATAAAGCCCTGCCCGTGAATGTTGTCGATCTTCAGGGAGGGGTCGCGGCTCAGGTGCTTGCGCAGGCGCGTCACAAAGACATTCAGGCTCTTGCGGTTGAAATAGTCGTTTCGCCCCCACAGGCGTTTGAGGATGTCGCTATGGGTGCAAAGCCGGTTCGGGTGGCGCAGCAAAAAAGCCAGCAGTTCGTTTTCGCGCGCGGTCAGGGTAATTACTTCGTCGCCGTGGCGGAGCTGCTGGTTCTGTATATCGTACGCATAGGTTCCCAATTTCGGGAACTGTTCCTCTGTTGTCCGGGAAAGGGGTTCGAGACGGGCCAGTAGCGCCTCGATGCGCACCACAAGTTCTTCCTCGTCAATGGGTTTTTTCAGGTAGTCTACCGCCCCCACCGAGAAGCCCTTCAGTACATCGATCTTCATCGACCGGGCGGTCAGGAAAATAAAAGGCAGTTCCGGGAAGGCCTCGTGAATCTGTTCGCCCAGGCTAAAGCCATCCAGGCCGGGCATCATCACATCCAGGACAATCAGGTCAAAACCCTGTTGTTCCAGCAGGGGCATCACCTTTTCGGGCTGCGGTACCCAGCGTACCTCCAGACCTTTCATCCCCAGGTATTCTGAGAGCAGGTACCCCAGGGATTGGTCGTCTTCGACCAGTAAAATTTTATATCTGCGTGCCTCCATGATTAAACAAAGGTAATACAAGGATTATTGCCGTGCCTTTTCCGGTGCCGCTGTGCACCAGAATCTGGCCCTTGTGGCCCTCGGCCACGGTTTTTACATAGCTCAGGCCCAGGCCGTACCCGCGCACCGCCTGCCTGTCGCCATCGGCTATGCGGTAATACTTCTGAAAGATCTTTTTTTGCTGGTCGCGTGCAATGCCGGGCCCCTGGTCGCTCACCTCGATCTCGAGCTTCCCGCCCCGGCGCCGCGCCTCCAGCCTGACAGGAGTACCGCCCCCGTATTTCCTGGCGTTGTCGAGCAGGTTGTTTACTGCGTTCTCAAGGTGAAAGACCGAGGCTTTCAAAGGCATCGGGCCATCCTCCAGCACATAGGTGAAGGTAATCCCTTCCATAAGGCAGAGGGCGGCAAACTGTGTGCAGACAGACTCCAGGGAGCCCCGGAAATCGGCCATTTCAAGCGGCATGGCCGCCGAAGACCGCTCCAGCCCGCCGAGTTCGAGCACCTTGTCGATATGGTTCGATATCCGCGCGGTCTGTTGCAGGATGCTTTCGGTGAGGGGTTGCTCGGCCTGCCGCACCTTCTCTTTCAGGATTTTGGCCGCCAGGCTAATGGAAAATACAGGCGTGCGCAGCTCATGGGTCAGGTTGTTGATGAATTCATGCGTGGTGGTAATGGTGCGCTGCTGCCAGTAAAAGGTGCGCAACACCCAGAGCACCGCAACCACGATGCCTGCCAGGAACAACAGGCTGGGAAGGGTAAGGCCGTTGAGCTGCCGCATGAAATACCCCGTAAGGTCTTCAAATTGCAACTGCAATATCAGGCGCTGCCCCAGGCGGGCCGGCAGGTAGCCTTCCAATTCGAGCGGGTAGGTCATACCCGCTCCGGGTTGCGCCAAAGATGGGGCCGAGGTCAGGTAAAAGCTGCTGTCGCGCGTCATCAGTGAAAAGGAAAACTCGGCATCGATCTGGTTGTCGATCAATTTTTCGCGCAGGAAGTCTTCCAGGTAATGGCGGGAGGCATCGGTCATGTGGTCGAGGCCGGTATTGAAACGGGTGCTGTCGCGTTCCAGTGCGCTTTCTAGCAGGTAGGTGAGTTGTGTGCGGCCGTAGAGTCCGGTCCGTATATCGGCCCCTGCACTGGCAATGTGCTGGCTGAACTGGATACGCGCCAGGTTAAGCCCGATTCGCAGGTACTGGTACTGCACCACGGCCAGCCCCACAATAGACACAACAAAGAGCGCGATAAAAAGGTTTCTTTTTTTCAAAATGCACCAACAATTAACGGGATATTCCACAAAAGGTCCCTGCTCTTAACCAGGGCTTAACTTCATTAATCTTTCGTTTAACCTTTTAACCCGTCGGTAGCCCTTTCGCAGGGCTTTCTGATGTAGATTAGCTCTCGATAAAGGTACCAATTTATCCAGGTTTTTAAGTTTAGTTAAAAGTTTAGTTCAAGAGGGAAAAAGTTAGCTGGCCGGCTAACTTTTCCTCTTTAAGGCGAGACCCGGAAACCTGGCACCTGTATCACTTCAATTCCAACAGCAACTAAAACAGCAACTATGACCCCGAAGTACTTCCGCCACCCGTGGCGTATCTTTCTATTGGCCCTCTTGGCCGCAAGCGGAACCGCCCAGGCTCAGGGCTGCGTGGCCATCCGCCACTTTTCGTCCTGCACCGGGGCGCATCCCGAATCGTCCATCCTGGGCCCCGGAGACCTGATGCTCAGCGTCAATTACCGGTATTTCAAATCTTTCAGGCATTTTCGGGGCACCGAAGAAGAGCCTGACCGGGTGGCGAACCAGACCGAGGTGATCAATCATTCCCACGCCTGGGATTGGGTGGCTACCTACGGGATCAGCAATCGCTGGTATGCCGCACTCGTCGTACCGACGGTGATCAACACCCGCTCCTCCCTCTACGAACACGGACGCAACGAGCGGTACACCACCTTTTCACGGGGCATAGGCGACGTGCGCTGGCTAATTGGCTATTGGCTGCTAGACCCGGCCACCCTGCCCAAAGGGAATGTGGCCGTGGCCCTGGGCATGAAGCTTCCAACGGGGAACTATCAGGCCACCGACATCTTTTACAATGTTGGGCCGAACGGCGAACCGCAGGTGCGGCCGGTAGACCAGTCGATACAGCCTGGGGACGGCGGGTTCGGCATCTCGGCCGAATTCCAGTTCTACAGGGAGCTCTCCCCGGCATGGTTCCTCTATGGCGGAGGCTTTTACCTCTCCAATCCAAGGGAAACCAATGGGGTTCGGACCTTTCGGGAAACCCTAAGCCCGATCCTGCAAAATGAAGCCATCATGTCGGTACCTGACCAGTTTTCCCTGCGCCTGGGGGTGAGCCATCCGTTCTCGGACAACTTCACAGCCTCACTGGGAGCCCGTTACGACGCGGTGCCGGTGGAAGACCTCATCGGCGGCAGCCAGGGTTTTAGGCGGCCCGGGAATGTGCTGGCCATCGATCCGGGGGTCAGTTATGTAAACGGTCCGATTGCACTGAACCTGAGCGTCCCTTTTGCAGTGCGACGGGAGCGGCCGCAAAGCGTAACCGACAAGGAAACCGAGGAGATCACGGGAACACCGCGAATCGGGGATGCCGCTTTCGCTGATTACCTGATCAATGTGGGGGTTGCGTACCGATTCACCAAAACCCGGGTTAACCTTAGCCCGGAACAGGCCGACCCGTTCAAAGGGCAATGATAAGCGTCTGGCCGGCCTCGGGAACTACTGCAGGTTGGCCAGGCTTTTCTCCAGGGTTTCGATCTTGGCCGCCGCGTCTGATGCCTTTTTGCGCTCCAGGGCTACTACCTGGTCGGGAGCATTGCTGACAAAGCGCTGATTGGCCAGTTTCTTTTGAACCGAAGCCAGGAAGCCGCGTGTATATTCCAGTTCTTCCCGAATCTTCGATATTTCCGCTGCTATGTCAATGGCACCCTGCAGGGGCACAAAATACTCGTTGCTCCTGACCCGGAACGACAGGGCTCCTTCCGGGGCCTGTTCTACAGCAGCTATATCGGTAACGTTGGCCAGCTTTGCAATGAGGACATCCCAGGTCCGGCCCATTTTTTCCTCGTCCAGCACGCGCAGCGACAGGGCTTCTTTGAAAGCGATATTCTTCTCCTTACGGATGGTGCGTATGCCCGAAATGACCTCGCGGGTAAAGTCGAAGCCGGCGAGCAGGGCCGCATCGGGCTTTTCGGGCCTGGGCCAGGGGGCCACCACCAGGGCCTCTTCCGGGCTGCGCTCAGCCATATGCTGCCAGACCTCTTCGCTGAGGAAGGGCATGAAGGGGTGCAGCAGGCGCAGGTTGTCTTCAAATAAGCCGATCACGGCTTCGTAGGTCTTCCGGTCTATCGGCTCGCCGTAAGCAGGCTTGGCAATTTCCAGCAGCCAGGAGCAGAAATCATCCCACACCAGCTTATAGGTTGCCATCAAGGCATCCGATATACGGTATTTCCCGAAGTGGTCATCTATTTCCACAACGGCCTCGCTCAGGCGCGCCCGATACCAGGCGATCCCCAGGCGGGCGGCCTCGGGCTGAGGCCTGTCGGCCACTTCCCAGCCCCTGACCAGGCGGAAGGCGTTCCAGACCTTGTTGGCGAAATTGGCCCCCTGCTGGCAGAGGCCCTCATCGAAGAGCAGGTCATTGCCCGCGGCAGCGCTCAGCAGCAGCCCCACCCGTACCCCGTCGGCTCCGAAGTCGGAGATGAGTTGCAGGGCGTCGGGCGAATTGCCGAGTGATTTCGACATTTTGCGGCGCTGTTTGTCGCGCACCAGGCCTGTCAGGTAGACTGTTTGAAAGGGCGGCTGCTGCCGGAAGTGATAACCGGCCATGATCATCCGGGCCACCCAGAAGAATAAAATGTCGGGGCCGGTAACCAGGTCTGAGGTCGGATAGTAGTAATTCACCTCCGGGTTGTCGGGCTCCAGAATGCCGCCGAAAACGGAAATCGGCCAGAGCCACGAAGAAAACCAGGTGTCCAGCACATCTTCATCCTGCCGCAACTGGGCGGCTTGAAGACTTGCGTTTCCACTTTGCTCCCGCGCCTTTTCCAGGGCGGCTTCGCGAGTTTCGGCCACCACGTATTCGTCTTTTCCAGGCCCGTAGTAATAGGCCGGGATGCGCTGCCCCCACCAAAGCTGGCGGGAAATATTCCAGTCGCGGATATTTTCCATCCAGTGGCGGTAGGTGTTGTCAAATTTGGACGGAACCAGTTTTACATCCCCGGTCTTGAGTACCGCATCCAGGGCCGGTTTGGCCAGCTCCTCCATCTTGAGGAACCACTGGTCAGACAGGCGCGGTTCAATTACCGCATGGGTGCGCTCGGAGGTTCCCACTTTGTTGGCGTAGGTTTCCTTTTTGACCAAATAACCCTTCTCTTCCAGCTCGGCGGCCATGGCCTTGCGGGCCTCGAACCGGTCCATCCCTTCATAGTGAAGTCCATAGGCATTCAGGGTGGCATCAGGGTTGAAGATGTCTATAATTTCAAGCTGGTGCTTTTGCCCCAGGACATAGTCATTCTCATCATGGGCCGGTGTCACCTTCAGGCAGCCGGTCCCGAATTCCATGGTTACGTAGGGATCGACGATAATCGGGATTACCCGGTCGCAGACGGGTACGCGCACCTGCTTGCCGTGCAGGTGGGTGTAGCGCTCGTCATCAGGGTGCACGCAAACGGCTGTGTCGCCCAGTATCGTCTCGGGCCGGGTGGTGGCAATCACCACCTGCTGGTCGGTTCCGACCACGGGGTAGGCCACGTGGTAGAGGAACCCCTGCCGTTCCTCGTAATTTACCTCCTCGTCAGACAGGGTGGTCTTGGCCTCGGGGTCCCAGTTCACCATACGGTACCCCCGGTAGATGAGCCCCTGCTCATACAAGTCTACGAATACCCTGATCACCGATTGCTCCATATCGGGGTCCATGGTGAATTTAGTCCGGTTCCAGTCGCAGGAACACCCGAGTTTTTTTAATTGTTCCAAAATAACCCCCCCATAGTTGTGGGTCCAGTCCCAGGCGTGCTCCAGGAAGGCCTCCCGGCCAATGCTGTGCTTGGAAATGCCCTCGGCTTTGAGTTTGGCGACCACCTTGGCCTCGGTGGCTATCGAAGCGTGGTCGGTACCGGGTACCCAGCAGGCATTCTTACCCAGCATGCGGGCCCGGCGAATGAGTACATCCTGAAGCGTGTTGTTCAGCATATGGCCCATATGGAGCACCCCGGTAACGTTGGGTGGCGGAATTACGATGGTATACGGCTCCCGTTCATCGGGTTCGGAATGGAAATAACCGTGCTCGAGCCAATAACTATACCATTGCTTTTCAACACGTTGCGGCTCATATTTGGTAGGGATGTCCATTTTTTGGTACGGTTTTTGAATAGCTACTCCGGAGCTTTAAAGCGAAAACGGGCCCAAACGTTGCCATGGACCCGGGAAGCTGTTAAAATGTCCGCAAAAGTAATACGAAACAAAAATAAGTAACGTTAGAACATAACAAAAGAATTTTGGATGTTGGTCAGGCAATGGCTACATTTGAAATTCACCCAAAATGTTTCACTATGAAAAAAGTAGTACTGTTACTCTTTATCGGCCTACTGACCTGGGGCGTTTCGGCCCAGGAAAAGACTGCTAAAATCCAGTTCAAGTCTGACACGGTCGATTACGGAGAAATTGAAAAAGGAAGCGACGGGGTTCGGGTCTTCGAATTCACCAACACCGGCGACGCTCCCCTGGTGATCAGCAAGGTGAGCTCCAGCTGTGGCTGTACGATCCCGAAAAAACCTGAAGCCCCCATAGCGCCAGGGCAAACCGGAGAAATCCAGGTTAAATACGACACCAACCGGGTAGGCCCGATCCGCAAAGCGATCACGGTTATATCCAATGCAGACACCCCTACCATTATCCTGAAGATCAAGGGTAACGTAATAGGGATGGACGGCCGCTAAGCCAAGGCCTCTGGCAACATTATGCAAGGTCCCCCGGGAATTCCCGGGGGATTTTTTATTCAAAGACTTCCCGTAAAACAAAGGAGAATAGCAGGTCGCGGTTAAAGCGCTCTATGAGCAGTTTCACCCGTTTGCCCTTTTTATCGTTGATCATCCCCATCACCTCCTGAAGTTTAAATTTGTGCACCGATTTGCCGTTCACAGCCAAAATCACATCGCCCTCGCGAAGGCCCACCTCGTGTGCCGGGCTTCCGGCCCTGATGGCGGAAACCACGATTTCAGGCACAAGACTGAGGCGCGTCTGGCCCTCAAGTAAGATCTGAACATTGCCGAAGGGGTCATCAGACTCCATGACCACCCCACGCGAATCGGCGATACGCTCGGCAATGTAGCGCATGCCCGCATGTTCCAGCTCGATGCCCGCCATATTGAACAGGAACGGATCATCGAAGTGGCTGTTCTTCGAGAGGGTAATCTCTCCCGAAGGGTAGTTCACCACCATATTGAAGCGCTTGAGCAGTTCGCCCCCCAGGCTGCCGTCGCGTTCGCCGAAATCGCCTATGCCCTGGAGGGATTCCAGGTCGGGGAAGGCCGCTTTGGTATCGGTAAGTACGAAATCGCCGAGGCGAAGCTGGCTTATTTTGGTCCGTTTTCCATAAATGGTGCCACTCAGGCCTTTCCCCAAAAAGTCTTCGTAATGTTTTTCCGGGACGCTCAGGCCCTCGTCTTCATCCGGGAACAACCAGACAGCATCGCTGCTGCCGGTATCCATAAGCAGGCGCACGGGTACCACCTCCTGCCCGTCCCGAACCACCACACTGCCTTCCAAAAAGGCCTTGTTTCGGTCGACATCCAGGGGTAGGGTTTGCGTGGCCCTGCCTTTTCGACGCCTGTAGGTGCTTGGGTCGTGGAAGCGGATGAATTTGCGGTCGTAGTTGATCTCGACCACGAAATCGCGGAAAAGGTCGTAACCGATTATGCCGTGTATTGGTATTCCCAGGGCAGGCGAAAAGTTCAGGTCTTTGTCGAGCACCACGTATACCTGCTGGTTGGGATTTTCCAAGGAAGCCAGTCGGAAGGTATTGCCCACCGAGCTCAGGGCCTCGATAGGTTCTCCCTCCCCCAGACCCTGAATGGTGAGTTTGCGCACGTTTTTCAGCTCTATCGAATCCTGGTCGGCCAGGTTGAACAGGATGGGTTTTCCCACCCCCGAATCGAGGATGAAGCTCAGGTGGGTCCCGTTCACTTCCAGGGGCACCACCATGAGGTTGTTGATGAGTTCGAACCAGATTTTCGGGCTGCTCTTTGCTGCTTCAGGCAAGCGGAACTGCTGGGCAGACACGCCTGCGACCTGGCCCAACAGGCAGGCCGACAGGACCGCAAAACCGATTCGCAACAACTTCATAATTAGAGGCGTGTGTCTTAAAGTTAAAAAAAACAGCGAAACCACGACTGACTTTAACATTCCTTTGCAACGTGCCGGCCGGCAACCGTATGCGCTTACCCCGGTTCTTGTGCAGACCGTTTTGTTTTCTCATTTTTGCGTAGAATATTCCGTGTTATGCCCACCCTATCCCAAAAAGGCCTCGCCATGCCGGCCTCCCCGATCCGAAAACTGGTCCCTTACGCCGAGGCTGCCAAGGCCCGGGGCGTAGAAGTGATTCACCTGAATATTGGCCAGCCCGATATCAAAACGCCGGCCCAGGCCCTTGATGCGGTGCGCCACCACAACATCGAAGTACTGGAATACAGCCGCAGCGAAGGAAGCGATACCTACCGCAGCAAACTGGCCGCCTATTACGGTCAGCATGGCATTGCCCTCACCAAGGAACAGCTCCTGGTCACCACCGGCGGTTCAGAGGCCCTGTCGTTCGCGATGGGTTGCGTGGCCGACGCCGGAGACGAGATCGTTATCCCGGAGCCCTTTTATGCCAACTACAACGGTTTTGCCACAGCCCTTGGCATTACCGTGGTTCCAGTGGTCTCCCACATAGAAGACAATTTCGCCCTGCCTCCCATAGAGGCGTTTGAGGCCTGCATAACAGACCGTACGAGGGCCATACTGCTCTGCAACCCGGGCAACCCCACCGGATACCTGTACACTAAGGAAGAAATCGGCAAGCTGGCCGAACTGGTGCGGCGCCACGATCTGTTCCTGATCGCCGACGAGGTGTATCGCGAATTTGCCTACGACGGCAAAACGCATTATTCGGTCTTGCAGGAACCCGACCTCGAACAGCATGCCATAATGGTCGATTCGGTTTCCAAACGTTACAGCATGTGCGGGGCGCGCATCGGCTGCATTGCCAGCCGCAACGCAGCCCTGATGCAGGCCGCCCTGAAATTTGCCCAGGCGCGCCTCTCCCCGCCCACCTTTGCCCTTTTGGCCAGTGAGGCTGCCCTGGATACCCCCAACAGCTATTTTGAAGAGGTGATCCGCGAATACAGCCAAAGGCGCGACCTGCTGCTGGAAGAGCTGGGGCGCGTCCCCGGCCTTAAGGTGGCCCGCCCGCAGGGCGCCTTTTACTGCATGGTAGCCCTCCCGGTGGCCGACGCCGACCATTTCGCCCAGTGGTTGCTCGAATCGTTCCAATGGGAAGGCGCCACGGTTATGGTGGCCCCGGCAGCCGGCTTTTACGCCACTCCGGGCCTGGGCATGAGCCAGGTGCGCATCGCTTATGTGCTCTCGAAGGAGCAGCTCCGCAAAGCGGTTCGCGTGTTGGCAGAGGCCCTTAAAAAATATCCGGGCAATGCACATTGAACGCAATGTATCGCTGAAACCCTTCAACACTTTCGGGATTGACGTCCCGGCCAGCCACTTCGTACGGATTACCGACCTGGCTACCCTAAGAGAGGCCCTGCAGGCCCCCGGCCTGCCGGCTCCGTTTGTGTTAAGCGGGGGAAGTAACCTCTTGCTCACCGGGCCCTTGCAGGCGCTGGTCCTGTATATCGATACCAAAGGGCGTGAAATCGTTTCCCAAACTCCTGAACAGGTGGTGGTGCGTGCCATGGCCGGTGAAAACTGGCACGAACTGGTGCTCTGGACCCTGGAACAGGGGTACGGGGGCCTGGAAAACCTGGCGCTTATTCCCGGCAAGGCCGGCACGGCGCCTGTTCAGAACATCGGCGCCTACGGGGTCGAGATCAAAGATGTACTGCAGGGCCTGCAAGCTGTGGAGATCGGCAGTGGATCACTGCGTTATTTTGACCGGGAGGCCTGTGGGTTCGGCTACCGCAACTCGGTGTTCAAAGAGGCCGAAAAGGGCCGTTATATTATCTGGTCGATTGACCTGGAGCTCACCCGAAACAAACACAGCGTACGCACCGGATACGGCGACATCGCCGGCGAATTAAAGGCTGCCGGGGTTCTGACCCCCTCCCCTTCCGATGTGGCCCGGGCTGTGATGAGTATCCGGCGACGCAAACTCCCCGACCCGGCCGATCTGGGCAATAGCGGCAGTTTTTTTAAAAACCCGGTAATCGACAAAGCCCATTTTTCTAAACTGAGGGAGTCTTTTCCCGACCTGCCCGGCTACCCCCAGGAAGAGGCAGGGGTCAAGGTGCCTGCAGGCTGGCTCATCGAACAACTCGGCTTCAAAGGGGCGCGCAGGGGCGATGCCGGGGTACACCGCAACCAGGCGCTGGTGCTGGTAAATTACGGCTCTGCAAGCGGTGCCGAAATCCAGGCCCTGGCCCAAGAGATCCGTGCGGCAGTACGCGAGCGCTTTGCCATCGAGATTGAGCCCGAGGTGAATATAATCTGAGCCAATAAGGCAAAAAAATAACCCCCGCCAGGCAGTGGTGCCAGACGGGGGTTATACCAAACCAAACTAACCAAAACAAATTGTACAAAAAGAAGGCTTGTACAAAGAACTCTTTATCTGTTAAAACGCCCGAGCCCAATTTTTGCTACCTTAGCGTTTCCCTATATACGTTGAAAGCAGCGGGTTTGGATGCCGGCTTCTTTCATTTTCAGGCCCGCCCCGAATCATGAGTACGCTGCTCGAAAAACATATCGTGGAACTGCTTCGCGAAGGCGACGAAAAAGCCATTTCGCTCCTGTACGAACACTACGGGGATACGCTTTATGGGGTGGCCCTGAAAGTGGTCAAAGACGAAGAGCTGGCCCAGGACGTGGTGCAGGAAAGCTTCGTGAAAATCTGGAAGAAGTCCGACACCTACGACCCCTCCAAAGCCAAGTTGTTCACCTGGCTCTTCCGCATAACGCGCAATGCCGCCATCGACAAATTGCGCAGCCTCAGCACAAAAACAGACCGGGAAATCCAAATTGACGTTTCAGACGTATATAGCGTAGGTGTGGAGGGCATTCAGCCCGAATTGATGGACATGCGCAAGCACCTGCGCAGTATTGACCCCAAGTACCAGGAAGTGCTTGAAGCGCTTTTCTTCGAGGGAATGACCCAACAGGAAGCCAGTGAAGAACTGGACATCCCGCTGGGGACCATCAAATCGCGGCTTAAGATCGGCCTGAGGGAGCTCAAGAAGATCTATGCCCCGGCGGTGTTGCTGGCCTGTTTGATATTGACAATGCCATGAAAGAAAAAATACGAGAATTTCTGGATTCCGACCTGCTCGAGCAATACCTGCTGGGCACCACCACCGAGTTGGAAAGCGCACAGGTAGAGCGCTACCTGGCCATGTACCCGGAAGTGCGTGAAACCTACGAGGAGCTGCAAGACAACCTGGAAGCCTACGCCCGCCTGCACGCGGTAAAGCCGCCGGAAGGCCTGCGCGAACGCATCCTGCAGAGCGTCAAAAGGGAACGGGCCGGGCGCAGCCGCTTTATGCGCTATGCCGTGGCAGCCACCATCACAGCCCTGTTCTTTGCAGGGGCCTCCTACTTCTTCTGGAACCAGAACCAGAGCCTGCAGCAGGAGAATGCCCTGGTGAACAATAAAATCCGGGTGCTGGAAGCCGACATGAAGTCGCAGCTGGAAGACGTTCGCAACCAGTTTATCGTGCTGAACAACCCCCAAACACGCAAGTTTATGGTGAACGGGAACGTCAAGGCCCGGGAGCTCAAGGCCATCGCCTATGTAAACCCGGTTAAGAAACTGTCGTATATCAACGTGCGTAACCTCCCCAACCTGCCCGTAGACAAGGATTACCAGATGTGGGCCGAAGTGAACGGGGAAATGGTGAACCTGGGAGTCTTGCGCGATTTTGGCGCCAAGGACAAGTTACTGGCACTGCCCTATGGGGAAAAAAGCATCAGTTACATCACCATCGAGCCCAAGGGGGGGAATTCCACGCCCACCGTACAGAATATAGTTGCCGATTTTTCGTATTGAAAACCCGTGGCTTCAACCCTATGAGCCCCTTTTCCAAGGGGCTTTTTTTGTATCTTTGTGCAAATTCAATACCCCATGAAACTCTTTCTTCTCAGTATCGGCTTATTGGGCCTCGCCTTCGCGGGGATTTCAATCAAGATCTGGGCCAAAAAAGACGGAAAATTTGCCGGGACCTGCGCCAGTCAGAGCCCGCACCTGAACCGGGAAGGCGCTGCCTGCAGCATGTGCGGCAAACTCCCGGAAGAGCAGGACTGCAAGCAGGAAGTACACGCCTGACAGCCTGACCATTCAGCAGTTACGGGGTTGGTAACCGCTCGTATTTGATTTCGGAAAACGACATACTTCAGGAGACCATTGCCAGGGCCAGGGCAGGAAACCAGATGGCCTTCAGCCAGCTTTTGGACCGGTTTTGGCACGAGGTGTACCACTACCAGCTCAAACGCACCCAGAACGAAAACGACGCGGAAGACATCACCATACAGACCTTTTCGCGGGCCTTCGATAAAATTGAGTCGTACGACCCCCAATACGCCTTCAACACCTGGCTCATCACCATCTCCAAGAACCTGCACGTCGACATGCTGCGCAAGCGCAAACGCAACGTGCTTGAAAGTTCTGAAAACCACGGGGCAGACGCCATGAAACTGATCCTGGACGAGACGCCTTCGGCCGAAGACCAGCTCATTATCGAGCAAAACCTCAGAACCCTGCTGCGTTACCTGCGCAACCTCAAGCCAGCCTACAGGCAGGTTATTGAGCTGCGCTATTTCCAGGAAATGAGCTATGCCGAAATCGCCGGGCAGCTGGGGGAACCGGTAAACAACATCAAGGTAAAACTCTTGCGGGCCAAAAAACTGCTGGCCGGGCTCATTTCAGAAGCTGCCCAGGGCAAGTGATCTGCGGCCCGTGCCTGTTCTCATGGGTTAATTTGTTTGTATATTTGCCCAAATAACAGCTATGAGTACGACCGCTCCCGAATCGGTAATCCCCCCGAAAGGAAAACCCAAATGGCTCCGTGTAAAATTGCCCACCGGCAAAAAGTACACCCAGCTCAGGGGCCTGGTAGATACCTATAACCTGCACACCATTTGCACCTCGGGCAGCTGCCCCAACATGGGGGAATGCTGGGGCGAGGGCACTGCTACCTTCATGATATTGGGGAATGTCTGTACGCGCTCCTGCGGCTTTTGCGGGGTGAAGACCGGCCGTCCCGGGCCTGTAGACTGGGCCGAACCCGAGAAAGTGGCCCGCTCCATCAAAATCATGGATATCAAACACGCGGTAATTACCTCGGTAGACCGTGACGACCTAAAGGACATGGGGTCCATTCTCTGGGCCGAGACCGTGAAGGCCATCAGGCGCATGAACCCCAACACCACGCTCGAAACGCTGATCCCCGATTTCCAGGGCATCGAGAAACACCTCGACCGCATTTTGGAAGTAGCCCCGGAGGTAATTTCTCATAACGTGGAAACCGTGAGGCGCCTGACCCGCGAGGTACGCATTCAGGCCAAATACGACCGGAGCCTGGGCGTGCTGCGTTACCTGAAAGACCAGGGCGCCCGGCGCACCAAATCTGGCATCATGCTCGGCCTGGGCGAAACCCGTGAGGAAGTGGTACAGACCCTTCACGACCTTCGCAAAGCCGGGGTCGATGTGGTTACCATCGGGCAATACCTGCAGCCTACCCGCAAGCACCTGCCCGTAACGGAGTTCATTACTCCGGAACAATTCGACGCCTACCGCGAAATTGGGCTGGAACTGGGCTTCCGCCATGTGGAAAGCGGTGCCCTGGTGCGTTCGTCATACCACGCCCACAAGCATATCCATTAAAACTGGCCGGCACCAGGCCCTCCCTTTTTGAAAACGCTCACTCTTGGCATCAATGGCTTTGGCCGTATCGGCAGAACCCTCTTCAGGCTGCTCCAGAGGCACCCCCACCTGCGCGTGGCCCTGGTAAACGACCTGGCCGACGCCCGCACCCTGGCACATTTGCTTAAATACGACAGCATCCACGGGGTGCTGCCCCTGGCGGTGGAAGCCGAAGATGCCGGCTTTCGGGTTGAGGGTGTACACACAGCCCTGACCAGCCACAGCCGGCCCGAAGACATCCCCTGGAAGCGATACGGGGTAGACCTGGTAGTCGACGCCACCGGTCGGTTCAAAGACCGGGGAAGCTTGCAGGGCCATATTCAGGCTGGGGCCCGAAAAGTACTGCTATCGGCCCCGCCGACAGACCCGCGCATCCCCATGATAGTTTACGGCATTAACGATGCCCTGCTGGGGCCTGAGCTCGATATTTTCAGCAATGCATCCTGCACCACGCACAATGCGGCC
Organism: Robiginitalea sp.; assembly: GCA_024642005.1. Lineage (GTDB taxonomy): Bacteria > Bacteroidota > Bacteroidia > Flavobacteriales > Flavobacteriaceae > Robiginitalea. The sequence continues at coordinate 76,667 of JAHECA010000012.1, forward strand.
CCGATGCTGCAGCTGCTTGACCTGCATTGCGGGATCGAACACGCCTATATCACCACGGTGCATTCCTACACCTCCGACCAGAGCCTGCACGACCAGCCTCACCGGGATCTGAGGCGGGCCCGGGCCGCCGGCCTGTCTATCGTGCCGACCACCACCGGGGCGGCCAAGGCACTTGGCTCCATCTTCCCCCACCTTGCCGGGGCTATTGGTGGCTGCGGCATTCGCGTGCCTGTTCCCAACGGCTCCCTGACAGATGTCACAGCCCAGGTGCGTAAACCACTTAGTATTCAGGAAATTAATGCTATTTTTGAGGGTGCTGCCGGAAAAACCCTTAAAAAGATTTTGCATTATACCGAAGACCCTATAGTTTCTGTCGATATAAACAATAGTTCCCACTCCTGTACGTTTGATTCACAGATGACTTCGGTTATCGGCAACATGGTAAAGGTCGTAGGGTGGTACGACAACGAAACCGGCTACAGCAGCCGGATTATCGACACGATCGAGCTGATGGTAGAGAAAAACTTTATTTGATAAGGCGCTGGTCACATAAAGCAATTGTTTTTCTGTGCTTCGCACTGCTCGCCTCCGCGTTTTTGGGGGCCCAGGAGCGCGATGCCGCGGAACAGGAATACAATACCCTCTTCCAGCAGGCCCTGGGGCTGAAAAACCGCGACCAGCAGGAACAAGCCCTTCAAACCCTGGACCGCGCCGCCAATCTGGCCGAAGAACAACTTCAGGAGAAGTGGCTCATAGACTGCTACCACCTTTTCGCCCAGATTTACCTGGAAATGGACAAAAAGGACCAGGCCGATTTCAGTACGGGCAGGGCGCATCGAATGCTGGAGGATATCGAATATCCTTCGGGGCTCGCTGAGCATTACTACGTGGATGCCCTGCTGTTTTACCGCGAATCGAATTTTTATCAGGCCCTGGGGGAACTCAACCAGGCCAAGCAACAGACCAACCAGCGCAACCTGCTGAACCGCATTACACTGCTCGAAGCCGACATAAACCGCAGCATCCAGAAATTGGAGCAGGCCGAAACCAAGTACAATTCGCTCCTGGTGAACAACGACCCCCTGGAGCCTGAATACCTCAAAACCAAGGCATACCTGGGGCTGGCCGAACTGGAGGCCACCCAAGAGCGGAACGAGGAGGCCATCAACAATGCCCAAGGCGCCCTGACCCTGGCCCGCACCAACCTATTTTCGAAGGAGTTGTACCGGGCCACAGAACTCCTGCAGCAGCTCTACGAAAAGAATGGGCAATTCAACGAAGCCCTCACGACCATGCGAACCCTCGGGCAGCTCAAAGACTCCATCTACAACCTGAAGAAACTGGAGGTCGAGACCCAGACTGCCTACCGGGTCACCATTGAACATCAGGACAAGACCATCTCCAAGCTGGAAGGCGAGAACGACAACCTGAAAAAATCGGCCAACCGCTCCGAGCTGGCCACCATTCTCACCTCGGCCTTTTTGACCATTATTTCGCTTCTGGCGGTGTCGCTGTACCGCAACAACCAGATCAAACTCAAGACCAATGACCTGCTGCACACCAAGAACCGGGAGCTGCAGGCCGCCCGCGATGCGGCCGTACAGGCCATGGAGGCCAAAACCAACTTCCTCTCAACGGTAAGCCACGAGTTGCGCACTCCGCTCTACGCGGTAACAGGGCTCACCCACCTGCTGCTGGAAGAAAACCCCAACGAGGCCCAGAAAGAGCACCTAAAGGCCCTTAAATTCTCAGGCGATTACCTGCTGAATTTCATCAACGACATCCTGCAGATCAACAAGATCGATGCCGACAAGCTCGAGCCGCTCGAAATTGAATTCAACCTGAAAAAAGTCCTTACCGAGGTAATGAATTCCCTCCAGCAGACCGCTAAGGAGCGGAACACCGAACTGGTGCTGGAGTTCGACCCCAAAATACCCGGGCAGCTGATGAGCGACCCGCTCAAGCTTTCGCAAATTTTCATGAACCTGGTTGGCAATGCCTTGAAATTTACGAAGGACGGGGAAGTAATGGTGCTGGCCAAGCTTGTCAATCGAGAAGAAGACGCTGCCAAAATTTACTTTGAAGTGCGCGACAATGGCATCGGCATTGCCCCCGACCAGCAGGAAAAAATCTTTGACAGCTTTGAGCAGGGCTCCATCCAAATCAACCGTGAATACGGGGGCACCGGCCTGGGCCTTTCCATAGTAAAAAGCCTGCTGGGGCTGTTTGGCAGCAATATCCAGCTCGAAAGCGAACCGGGAAAGGGAAGCTCCTTTTATTTTGAGCTCGGGTTCAAGTGCAAAGACAGTCTGGTAGACGACATCCCCTTCGAGATGACCCAAAAGGAATACGATTTCAAGGGGCTGCACCTGCTGGTGGTCGAAGACAACAAGATCAACCAGGTCATTACCCGCAAGATGCTGTCCAAAAGGGAGATCAGCTGCGATGTTGCCAGCAATGGCCTGGATGCCGTGGAATTGGCCGGTAAAAATACCTACGACGGTATTTTGATGGACATCCACATGCCGGGCATCAGCGGGGTGGAAGCCACAGAGCGCATCCGCGGCTTTGACCCTGATACGCCAATTATCGCCCTTACAGCCATATCCCTCGACGACAGCCTGGAGACCTTCTATGCGGCAGGCTGCAACGATGTGGTGACCAAGCCCTTCAAGCCGGAAGTCTTCTACCAGAAAATCGGGGAAAATATCGTGGAGCACAAGGTGCGCAAATCCATCTCCTAGAACCGTTCCAGGAATGCCTCTAAGACGGCCCGGTCTGCGGGCCCGAAATGGTGGCGCATACCCAGGATATAGCACTCAGCTACCCTCCCGTCGAGGCGCACGGCGTCTTTTTCGGTGGTGAGCACCGGGCCCAGCGTGTTCAGCCGGGCAATCTCGGCCTTGGAAAAGGCATGGTGGTCTGCAAAGCGCAAATGTTTAAAGGCAATCCCTTTTTGTTGCAGGAAATTGAGCAGGGGCCCGGGTCTTGCTATCCCGGTAACCAACGTAAACGGTCCGGTCCCCAGCCCTTCCCAGGTCAGGGTATTGCCATTTGCCTCGCGTGGCAGGTCGTATTCCAGGGTAGCAAATACCACCTGCTGATGCGGCAGGGGCCTGAGCTTGCTCAGGACGCGTTCGCGTGCTTCGCGGTCCGGGTTTTCGGGGCATTTGGTGACCACAATCAGATCGGCCCGGCGGGCCTGCGACCTGTGGTCGCGCAAATCGCCGCTGGGCAGGTAGCCCTGGTCGGGGTAGAGGGTATCCCAGGCCGTAAGCAGCAGGCTGGCGCTGGGCCTCACCCGCCGGTGCTGGAACCCGTCGTCGAGGACGATCAGCTGCGGGTCACCTGCCTCCAGCAGGCGGGCAATGCCCTGGGCCCGGTTGGCATCGGCAGCCACTACAGCCTTTGGGAACTTCCGGGCCAGCTGCAACGGCTCATCGCCCAGGTCGGCCGCCGTACTGTTCGGGTTGGCCAGTTGAAAACCCCTGCTGCTGCGCCGGTAGCCCCTGCTGAGCACCGCCACTTTCCGGCGCCCTTCAAAGTAGCCGAGCAGCCATTCGACCATGGGAGTTTTGCCGCTGCCGCCTACGCTGAGATTGCCCACGCACAGCACAGGCACCTCGAAGGCCACCGAGGGGCACCAGCCCCGGTCGTAGCACAGGTTGCGCAGGTATACCGCCACCCCATACAGGGGCGACAGGGGCCAGAGCAGTTTTCGAAGGGCTTTCATCCAAGCGAAAATAGTTAATTATCTTTGAGGACATTTAAAATTCCACGGCATGACTGTAGCACAGATTGCGGCCGGGCTGGAAGAACTGGCCCCCCTCCCCTTCGCAGAAGATTTCGACAACGTGGGCCTGCTGGTGGGCGACCCTCAAATGGAAGTCACCGGGGTGCTGGTTACCCTTGACACCCTGGAAAGGGTACTCGAAGAGGCCCAGGAGAAGCAGTGCAACCTGGTGGTGAGCTTTCATCCCATCCTGTTCCAGGGGCTCAGGCGCCTGACGGGGGCCACATACGTGGAACGGGTCGTGGCGCGGGCCATAGCGAGCCGCATTGCCATATACAGCATGCACACAGCCCTCGACAACGTTCGGGAAGGAGTGAGCCGCAAGTTGGGCCAGGTGCTCGGGCTGCAACACATGCGCACCCTGATCCCCAAAAAAGGCCAGATAAAAAAGCTTGTGACCTATGTCCCTGAAGCGGCCCGGGAGGGCCTGCTCGAAGCCCTTTTTCAGGCCGGAGCCGGCCAATTGGGTAATTACAGCCATTGCAGTTTCAGCAATCCGGGCACGGGCAGTTTTTTGCCGGGCGAGCAGGCCGAACCCGCCCTCGGGCAAAAGGGCCAGCTGAGTCGGGAGCCCGAACAGCAACTGCACCTCACCTTTACCGCCGACCGGGAAAAGGCGGTCTTGCGGGCCCTCATGGAAAACCACCCGTACGAAGAGGTGGCCTATGAGGTGAGTGCCCTGGAAAACAGCTACCAGCAACTGGGCATGGGCATGGTGGGTGACCTGGAGCAGCCCATGGAGGCCAGGGCCTTCCTGGAACTCCTGCGCGACCGCCTGAAAACCCCGTGTATCCGGCATTCGCCCCTTACGGGCAAGCCGGTGCGCCGCGTGGCCGTCCTGGGCGGCAGCGGGGCCTTTGCCATCGGCGCCGCCAGGGCAGCCGGGGCCGACTTTCTGGTAACGGCCGACCTGAAGTACCACCAGTTCTACCAGGCCGAAGGCCAGCTTGTGCTTGCCGACGTGGGGCACTATGAAAGTGAGCAGTTTACAAAAAACCTGCTCGTGGATTATCTTACCGAAAAATTTCCTAATTTTGCCATCCATTTATCGGCGACCCAAACCAATCCCGTCAATTATTTTTAAGTATGGCTTCAAAGACCGAATTAACCGTAGAGGACAAACTGAGGGCCCTGTACGACCTGCAACTGATCGATTCCCGGATTGACGAAATCCGGAACGTGCGCGGGGAGCTCCCCCTCGAAGTAGAGGACCTCGAAGACGAAGTGCAGGGTTTGAAAACCCGGGTAGACAAGCTCAAGACCGACGTCGAGACCGTGAACTACGAGATTACGGCCAAAAAGAACATGATCGAAGATGCCAAGGTCCTGATCAAGAAATACGCCGAACAGCAGAAAAACGTACGCAACAACCGGGAGTTCAATTCCCTCTCCAAGGAAATCGAGTACCAGGAACTGGAAATCCAGCTGGCCGAAAAGAACATCCGCGAGTTTAAGGTTCAGATTGAGCAGAAGAAAGAGGTCATTACCGAAACAAAAGAAAAACTCTCCGAGCGGGAAACCCACCTGAAACACAAAAAAGGGGAACTCGACGCCATTCTGGCCGAAACCGAAAAGGAAGAAAAGGCCCTGGCTGCCAAATCGGAAGAATTTGAGCAGCAGATTGAGGAAAGGCTGGTGAACGCCTACAAGCGCATCCGCGGCAGCGTAAAGAACGGCCTGGCCGTGGTGCCGATCGAACGGGGCGCCTCAGGAGGTTCCTTTTTTACCATCCCGCCCCAGGTGCAGGTGGAAATTGCCTCCCGCAAAAAAATCATCACCGATGAGCACAGCGGCCGAATCTTGGTAGACCCGGTGCTGGCCGAGGAAGAACAGGAAAAAATGCACGGCCTGTTCGATAAGATCTAATAGGATTATACCTGTTGCAAAGCAAGAGCCACCTGCCGGAAGCGGGTGGCTTTTTTATTGGCGCCCGACCTGGCCAACCGCCTCGTCGTTCAGCAACTCCAGAATGCGCGCTGCCACTTCGGGGGTGTCCCAGCGGGAGGCGAGCCCTGGCATTTTCAGGACTTCCTTCATGATGGCTTCCTGACGGTCTCCCATTTCAAGGGCCTCGGCATAGGTGTGGTCAGAGAAAGTAACCCGGGAGTAGGCCGGAATCCATTTGTCTGGATATTGTTCCGCGAAGTGTTTTTCAATCTTTTTCTGGAGGAGAAACTGCGGATCGGTGGTTTTGGAGCTCATCTCCCTGAAATTGCGCAGGCTGAGTTCGGCAATGGCATCGGCATTGGGTTTGCGGCGTTGCCCATAGGTCTTGAAAATGGTTTCCCAATCGTCCCCATAAGCCTGCATCAGGGCGTTCAGTTCCGAAATGTCTTCGAAGCCCGCATTCATGCCCTGCCCGAAAAAGGGTACGATGGCATGGGCCGAATCGCCTACCAGGGCAACCTTGTCCCAATAGGTCCAGGGGTAACACTTGATCGTTACCAGTGCCGAGGTGGGGTTCTTGAAGAAATCGCCCGACAGGTTCTCGATCTCCGGAGTTATGGTGGGAAAATGGGTCTGGAAGAACGTCCGTGCCTCTTCCACATTGCGGATGCTCTCAAAAGACGTTTCCCCTTCAAACGGTAAAAAGAGGGTACAGGTAAAGCTGCCGTCGAGGTTGGGCATGGCGATGAACATAAAATTGCCCCGGGGCCAGATATGGAAGGAGTGCTTGTCGAGCTTGTGGGTGCCGTCGGGGTTGGGACGGATGGTGAGCTCCTTGTAACCCACCTCGATAAATTCCTGGGAATAATCGAAGCGGCTGCGTCGCTGCATCTTGTGGCGCACCCGCGAAAACGCCCCGTCGCAACCAAAGATATGGTCGAAGGCATAGGCTTTCCAGGGTCCTTTTTCCTCTTCTCCGGTAAAGAGCCGGGCCGTGGGCAGGTCAATGTCCCACACCTTCTCCCCGAAACAAAAGCGGGTGCCGGCCGCTTCGGCCAGGTCAATCATACGGCGGTTGAGCACCCCCCTCGAAATGGACCAGATAGCCTCTCCTTCCTGCCCGTATTTCTGGTAATAAATGGGCTTTCCCACCACATGCATGGCCCGCTGGTACAAAGGGATGCCGATTTTGCGGATTTCCTCCTCAATGCCCACTTCCCGCAGGGCCTTCCAGCCCCGGTTGCTCATGGCCAGATTGATAGACCGGCCCGAGAACTCTACGGTGCGGATATCGGGGCGGCGGTCGAAAACGGATACCTCGTGCCCGGCCTTTCGCAGGTAAATGGCCAGGAGGGACCCGACCAGGCCCGAGCCAACTATGGCAATCCGCTTTGGGCTTTGCTTCATGGGAACCGATTTGGTGTACGGCCAAAGGTAAGCAATCGCATCGGGATGAGGGCGGGGCCTGAACCCCGGCCTGCCGACAAATAAAAAGCCTTCCTTACCGTGGTAAGGAAGGCTTCCCGAGGTCAGGGTCGGTTTGTCTTACTCAAGGATACCGTCCACAATGCCGTATTCCACAGATTCCTGGGCATCCATCCAGAAATCGCGGTTGATGTCTTTCATGATCTTATCGTAGGGCTGCCCGCAATTATCTGCCAGGATACGCGCCCCGAGTTCACGGGTCTTGAGGATTTCGCGCGCCTGGATTTCTATATTTGATGCCTGCCCACGGGCCCCGCCGCTGGGCTGGTGAATCATCACCCGGGCATTGGGCTGCACAAAGCGGCGGCCCTTCTTGCCCACTGAGAGCAGAATGGAGCCCATAGAGGCGGCCAAACCGCTGCAAATGGTAGATACCGGGCTCTTCAGGGAAGTGATGGTATCGTATATGGCAAACCCGGAAGTGACATAGCCCCCGGGGCTGTTGATGATCAGTTGGATTTCGTCGTTGCTCTGCAGGTCGAGATACAAGAGGCGGTCAATCACGTGTTTGGCCGAATCGTCGTCTACCTGTCCCCAGAGAAATACTTTCCGCTCTTCCAAGAGGCGGCCGTCAATCTCTTCCTGAACCTTTCCTTTTTTAGCGCTCATAGTGCCTGTTTGCTTAGATGCAAAAATAGTCAAATTATCAGAAACATCCGGAGCGGCCCGGGTTACTTCGCGAAGAATTCCTCGTATATTTGGTAAAACACAACCATGAAAAATTACCTCATACTTCTGATGCTTGCACTGGCAATGGCAGCCTGCAGGCAATCCCCTGAAAAGAACGCCGCTTCCGAAACCCAGGCCCCGCAGCTCGACCTGCTCGACAGCCTGGCGGCGGCCCACGGCTTTGACCATTGGAAAGAAGTGAGCGAAATCCGCTATACCTTCAATGTAGACCGCGATACCTCCCACTCCGAGCGCTCCTGGATATGGGAGCCGCGCAGCAACCGGGTTACCCGCATTCAAGGGGGTGACACCCTTACCTACCTCCGTTCTGAGGTAGACTCTACCCTTACCCGGGCCGACGGGGCCTTTATCAACGACAAGTACTGGTTTATGGCACCCTACCAGTGGATGTGGGACAAAGACAACATTACCTACACCTTCAGCAGGCAGGTGCCCGCCCCGATCTCGGGCCAGCCCATGGATAAGCTCACTATCGTTTACGGGCAGGAAGGGGGCTACACCCCTGGCGACGCGTACGACTTTTTTATCGGGAAGGATTCCCTGGTGGCCGAGTGGATCTTTCGCCGCGGCAACCAGGCCGAACCCAACCTGGTGGCAACCTGGGAGGAATACCAGACCCTGAAAGGTCTGAAGCTGGCTTCCGTGCACCGCAATGCCGAAGGAAACTTCAAGCTCTATTTTACCGGAATAGAAGTGCGCTAGCCTTTAGCGGCCCTGCCGACGGCCCAGGACAGAGGTGGCCACCAAAACCAGGCTGGCGCAGCCCAGCAGTACCCAAAAAACGGTGCGCAGGCTGAAATCTTCGGCCAGGTAGCCCAAGATGGGAGGGGCCGTCAGAAATCCCGCATAGCCCGTTCCGGCAATAAAAGCCACCCCCTGGGAAGATTCCACCCCGCTTACTTTCCCCCCAATGCGGAAGAGCTCGGGAATGATTACGGAAAACCCGAGCCCTACCAGGGCAAAACCCGTAACGGCTACTGGGGTAAGCTCAGAAAGCACGGCCAGGTAGCCCAAAAGCGACACCAGGCTGCCAACCCAGACTATGCGTACCGAGCCGATGCGGGCGCTGATGCCATCGCCCAGGAAACGACCCAGGGTCATGGTGGTTGAAAAGGCCAGAAAGCCTGCCCCCCAGAGGAACTCGGGCGCCTGGCTAATCTCTTTCAGGTATAGGCCGCTCCAGTCTACCACAGCCCCCTCTCCCCCCATGACCACAAAGGAGATAATCCCCAGTAGCAGCAAGGGCCGGAACAAGCGCATACTAAAAGTTTGGTTGGCTATCGGGGCTGCCCTGATACCGATGTAGTTGCCGCGCAGGATAAAGTTGACCGCGAATACCCCCAAGATCACCACCCCCATGTGCAGGGCCGGATTGCCCAGTCGGGGGATCAGGAAGCTCCCCAAACCGGCCAGAATGCCCCCAAGGCTGAAAAAGCCATGGGCCGCCGACATGAAATGTTGCCTGTCTTCCTTTTCGATCTCGGTAACCAGGGTATTCATGGCGATGTCGGTAAAACCGTTGGTCATTCCGAAGAGGTAAAGCGACAAAACCAGGGTGAGGTAGTTGGGTGCGATTAAAGGCAAAAACGCGGCAAGGCTACCGGCGCACACCCCAAACCAAGTTGCCCGCCCCGCCCCCAGGCGGTTGACCAGTCGGGAAGCAAACGGGAACACGGTAAAAACACCCAATGAGAGAAAAAATATGGCGATGCCCAGGCTGGCTTTGTCAATGCCGAGGCGGGCCTGCACCGTTGGGATGTAAATCGCCCAAGTCCCGAACCAGAGGTTCAGGCTGGCAAAAACCCAGGCGGGGGCAAAATACCTCGGGTTAGACAGGATCAGACGGAGCGACTTCATGCCTTAAAAAAGTTTTAAAAGCCCGCAATATAGAACAGATTCGGGAAATTCTTACCTGCCCTTCCCGGCCCGGATTCCCTCCCGCAGCACCTGCCCGAACTGGAACATATCGCGGAAAGAACAGTAAAATGGTGCCGGGGCGAGCCTGATCACATTAGGTTCACGCCAGTCGGGCACCACCCCATGTTCCATCAGGTAATCAAACAAGGGGCGTCCCTCCCCGTGCAGCAAGACCGAAAGCTGACAACCCCGGTCGGCCGGGGTAATGATCTCGAAACGGCTGCCGGCCTCGCGGGCCACTTCCCCCAGGATGAATTCCAGATACGCCGTAAGCCGGTTGCGCTTGGCCAGCAGGGCCTCCATGCCCACTTCCTCAAAAAGTTCCAGGGAGGCCAGGTACGGGGCCAGCGCCAGGACGGGCGGGTTGCTCAGCTGCCAGGCATCGGCCGTGGACACCGGGTCGAACTCAGGCCGCATCAGGAACCGGGTCTCCTTGCGGGTGCCCCACCAGCCCTCAAAACGGGGAATACGCGGATCGTTCAGGTGCCGTTGGTGCACAAAGACCCCTGAGGCATTGCCCGGGCCGCTGTTCATATATTTATAGCTGCACCAGGCGGCGAAATCGACCCCCCAGTCGTGCAGGGCCAGGCGTACATTGCCGGCGGCATGGGCCAGGTCCCAGCCCACCAGTGCCCCCGCGTCTTGCCCGGCGCGGGTAATGGTTTCCATATCGAGCACCTGCCCGTTGTAATAGTTGACTCCTCCGAGCAGCACCAGGGCCAGCTCGTCGGCATGGGCCGTTATAGCCGAGAGGAAATCGTCAGTGTGCCAGGCGTGCTCCCCGGGCCTTTTCCTGACTTCGATCAGTGCTTCGGCCGGGTCGAACCCGTGGTAGCGCAATTGGCTCTGCAACATATACTGGTCGGAGGGGAAGGCCTTTTCTTCACAAAGGATTTTGAACCGGCGCCCCTGTGGCCGGTAAAATGACACCATAAGCAGGTGCAGGTTTACCGTAAGGGTGTTCATCACCGTTACCTCTTCAGGCAGGGCCCCGACCACCCGTGCCAGGGGCGGGATGAGCCGTTCGTGGTACGTCCACCAGGGGTTGCGGGCCTTGAAATGGCCCTCTACAGCCAGCTCTTTCCAGTCATCCAGTATTTCGTTGACAAACCGGGCAGCCGATTTGGGCTGGAGCCCGAGGGAATTCCCGGTAAAGTAAATCACGTCTTTGCCTTCGTGCTGCGGAAAGTGGAAGGCCTGGCGGTAGGCAGCCAGCCGGTCGTCTCGGTCAAGGGCATCAGCAAAGGCTTCGGTGTTCTTGAATTCCATGGGCGTAAGCGAATTTGCTCAAAAATACGATGAAGATCCGGAATTGAATCGCATGCATTGGGAAAGGCTGAAAGGAAGGCGCAGGCCCGGGGGGTATCTTTGAGATGGGGGGTGGCGGGTTATTTTTCCCCAGATCTGGTTATAATTGGGCAATCCACCAAATTTGGCTATAAAAACCTGCCTGAACATCATGCCTGCTTTTCCCCTTCCCTGAAGCGCATTTCCACCAAATGCCGCTTGAAGCCAGCCTTTTCGTAGGCTCTCAGGGCAGGCTCGTTATCGTAATAAACGGTCAGGCGCATTTCCAGCAGTCCGCGGCTTACGGCCCATGCTTTCAGGTCGGCCACGATTTGCCCATTGATGCCCCTGCCACGGAAGTCGGGATGCGTATACATAAGCCCCATGTAGGCGTAGGCGTCGTGATCGAGATAGTGGCGGGGCACCCGGCGTGTGGCGAATCCGCAAGCCACCACGGTTTTGTCGGCTTCCACCACCACTACACGGCTGTGTGGGTCTGAGAGCAGGGCCGGCAGGTCGTGATAGTATACCGGGTCGGGGCGGATGGTGGGGTCATAGGGCCGCTCATCGCGCACCAGGCCCTGCTCCATGGCCAGCAGGGTTGGCAAGTCTGAATCGAGTGCTTCTCTGAGGCGCAATTCCATAAAACGGTGTATTGGTTTGCCTTTCTAAGGTAACAAACCTTTTGATTTCTCCATGCAGTACCGTGCAAGGCTATTGCAGCCCGGTGCCGTTAATTGAGGCACGGGGGGGGTACCCTTTAACCCGGTCTTTTTTTACCTTTGCCCCAAATCGGCACCTCATGCATTTTCTCTCCCAGGACCTGGAAGATTACATCGCCCGCTGCAGCGAAGAAGAGCCGCCCCTGCTGCAGGAACTTACCCGCGAGACCCACCTGAAGGTATTGCGCCCGCGCATGATCACAGGGCACCACCAGGGCCGCGTCTTGAGCCTGTTATCCAGGCTGGTCCGGCCCAAAGCCATTCTCGAGGTCGGCACCTATACCGGCTATTCGGCCCTGTGCCTTGCCGAGGGCCTGCAGCCTGGCGGAGTGTTGCATACCCTTGATAAAAACCCCGAACTGTTCCAGATGCAGCGCACCTTTTTCGACCGCAGCGCGTATGGGGGCCAGATCGTACAGCACACCGGTATGGCCCTGGAAATCATCCCCACCCTGGCGGCAACCTTCGACCTGGTCTTTATCGATGCGGAAAAAGAGGAATACCCGGAGTATTTTGAAGCTGTGCTGCCCAAAACCCGGCGAGGAGGGCTTATTTTGCTCGACAACGTACTCTGGTCGGGCAAGGTGGTCGAACCCCAGTCGGCAAGCGACCGGGTAACGGCCATCCTAAACCGGCTTAACTCCAGCCTGGCAACCGACAGGCGGGTGCGTACCGTTTTGCTCCCGATCAGAGACGGCCTGACCGTATGTATGGTAGAATAACCCCCGAATAGCCCCGATAGGTAAGGATTCCCGCCAGGGTACCCACCCCGGCCCCGACCAGAATGTCGATGGGGTAATGTACCCCTACATAGATGCGGCTCAGGGCAAAAAGCAGCGGCCAGACAAAGAACAGGTGGCGCCAGCGGAACGAATCGCGCAGGTAGAGCACCATCAGGGTGGTCAGGGAAAAGGAAGAGGCGGCGTGGCCCGAGAAAAAGCTATAGGTAGCGGGGTTTCTCAAGATGCGGATCATTGTTTTCAGTTCGCCCTCGTTGTTGGGCCGCAATCGCGCCACCCAATCCTTGGTCAGGTTGGTGAGCAGCAAGATGAAAACCAAGAGCAACACGGCGGTAAGGGTCATCCAAAGGGCTTCTCTCCTGGGGTTCTTCCAAAAGAGCAGAAACAGGAAGAAAATAAAAAGAGGCACCCAGGTGCTCATGTCGGTGACCGACGACCAGAAGCCGTCGTAACGCTCAATACCCAGCCCGTTCAGGTAAAGGAAAGTCTCCTGGTCCCAGTCGAGCAATCGATTAAGCATCTTTATTTTTTCGGACCAATCGGGTTACGGCTGATCGTGCCCGTAACGTCTTCGAGGTTTTTCTTGACCTCCTTGATGTCTTTCTGGATGTCGTTGGTGAAGCTGGTATCGATGCCTTGTTTCTCGGCACTTTTCTGGATCTCGCGCTTGATGTCTTCGGTAGCGTCTTTCAATTGGCGCATTCCCTGGCCGAGGCCCTTGGCAATGCCGGGTATCTTATCAGCACCGAACACCATCACCACCACAAAGAGGATGAAGAATATCTCTCCTCCACTTATGAATAATACCATCATTGCCATACCACAAATATAAGCAAGTTTCGGTGCCAAAATAAAAAAAGTCCCGGCTCATGGGCCGGGACTTTTATCAAAGATTCAGCGGATTAACCCTTGATATTTTCCTTGAATTGCTCGAATTCAGAGGGGGTCTCCTTTTTGGGCCAGCTGTTGTTGGTGGTGTCGATATCGGCAGTCTCTTCCTTTGGGTCCAGCAAAATACCCACCAGTTCTTTGTCTGATGCCAGTACCCGGCTTACTTCCCGGTCGTCGCGCCTCCAGATCTCAGGCGGGTAGGTAACCGTTTCAGTGGTGCCGTCGGCATAGGTATACTGCACGATCAGCGGCATGGGCACGCCTCCGGGTTTCTCGAAGGTAACCTGGTAGAAGAATTTGGGTTCCTTTACCTGGCTCCGCTCTTCCACGCTCATGTTGTCCATCATGAACTCCTTCAGCGGTTGGGAAACCTCTGTAGGCGCTTTGCCCTTCAGCTCCGGGTCGAAGTCTTCGCTCTCTTCATCGACCAGGTACACCAGGGGCGGCAGCTGGTCTTCGGTAATGTTGTTGTTGGCCATGTAATCGAGCATCTGCTTGGTAGGCTTGTCAGAAACGTAGTATTTCTTAACCCCCTTCACGCCGATATCGACGTAATCGGTGGTGTAGAACCAGCTGCGCCAGAACCAATCCAGATCCACGGCCGAAGCGTCTTCCATGGTCCGGAAAAAATCTTCAGGGGTGGGGTGCTTGAACATCCAGCGCTGCGCATAGGTCTTGAAGGCATGGTCGAACAGCTCGCGGCCCATAATGGTTTCGCGCAGCATGTTCAGGCCCGTGGCCGGCTTGGCATAGGCGTTTGGCCCCAATTGGAAGACGTTTTCGGGATTTTCCATGATCGGGGCAATCGAACTCTGGTCGCCGGCCATATAGGGCACAATTGCGGCGGGGGCTCCCCGGCGGGAGGGGTATTCCTCGTTCGGTGCAATAACGGCAGGGAATGCCTCCCCGAACTCCTGTTCGGCCATGTACTGCATAAAGGTGTCCAGGCCTTCATCCATCCAGCCCCACTGGCGCTCGTCTGAATTGACAATCATGGGGAAGAAGTTGTGCCCTACTTCGTGGATAATCACCGAAATCATCCCGTATTTTTCCCGGTCGGAATAGGTGCCATCTTCATTGGGCCGTCCGTAGTTCCAGCAGATCATGGGGTATTCCATGCCCTGGTTCTTGGCGTGGACCGAAATGGCCTTGTGGTATGGGTAATCGAAGGTGTGAGACGAATAGCTTTTCAGGGTATGGGCCACCACCCGGGTCGAGAGTTCCTCCCAGAGCGGGTTCCCTTCCTTGGGATACAGCGAAACCGCCATGACATCCTTGCCGCCTATTTTAACGGCCATCATGTCCCAGATAAACTTCCGGGAAGTGGCAAAGGCGAAATCGCGCACGTTATCGGCGTGCAAGCTCCAGGTCTTGGTCTTTTCGGAAAAGCCCTTTTCGGCTTCTTCCACTTCTTGCTGGGTCACGATCATCACCGGCTTGTCGTAGGTCTTTTTGGCCAGCTCGTACCGCCGCATCATCTCCTTGCTGAAAACTTCCTTGCGGTTCTGGAGCTCTCCGGTGCCATCGAGCACGTGGTCGGCCGGAACGGTAATGTTCACGTCATAGTTGCCGAAAGGCAGGGCAAATTCCCCGCTTCCCCAGAACTGGTGGTTCTGCCATCCTTCCACATCACTGTACACGGCCATGCGCGGAAAAAACTGGGCGATTACGTAGGCCCGGTTACCGTCTTTTTCAAAGTATTCGTAACCCGACCGTGCCCGGTCTACGGTGTGGTCGGGGATGTTGTACCACCATTTGATGGAAAAGGAATAGGTTTCCCCGCTTTTCAAAGGCTGCGGTAAATCTACCCGCATCATGGTCTGGTTAACGGTATGGGGGAGCGGTTTCCCGGCCGTATCGGTCACGTAGTCTATGTTGAACCCGCCGTCGAAAGGCTCGCCCATAAACTCCCCTTTAAAGGAGCTGGTGCGGTAAGCCAGTGCCACGCCATTGCCGTTGCGCAGGGGCGATTTACTGGTTTTGGCACGCACGTTCTGGTCGAGCTGAACCCAGAGGAATTCCAGGTCGTCGGGAGAATTGTTGTGGTAGGTAATGGTCTCTACCCCAGAGAGGCGGGCATTGCGGTCGTCAAGTACAACATCCATCTTGTAATCGGCCTGTTGCTGGTAGTAATCGGGCCCCGGCGCGCCCGAAGCCGAGCGGTAGGTATTCGGGGTGGCAAACTCCTGGTACATCTGCCTGAATTTGCTCTGGGCGGTATGCCCCGGCTCGCGTTCGGTGGCCTTCTCGGCTCCTTCTTCCTGGGCCATCAGGGCAGTGCCCGCCAAAAGCAGGAGGGCCGTAAAAAAGTACTTGATTCTGATCATGTGTGGATGGATTAAAAGATTCTCGAAAATTAACTTTTTTCGCAGGATTTGTTTTGAACCCCTATAAGTTTAACATTCCTTTAGTACCGGCTGAAGTGAGCACAAAACTTTTCTTCTGGCCCAGGATGCTGAAGTGCACCAGATTGCGCTGCTCGTCAAACAGGTCGGTGAGCAGCGAATTGGTAACTTCAACCGATTTAAGGGAACCCGACGACACGCCTGTCACCTCGATGTAGCACATCAACAGGTCTTTGTCGTACCGCTTGCCCAGAAACTGGTAATCCTGTTCTACCCCGTTCACCGAAACGGAAAATTTACTGCGGAAGTACCGCTCGATATAGGCGTCTGCCTGGGCCGACTCCCTTTCGGTAGCCAGGGAGGCGTCAAAGTCGTACCGGGCCTGGAGCACTTCCTCCATATCGTCAATAAAGATGCGGCTGATTACCTGCAGCGACTGCGATTTTTCCGAATAATCCACATTGGTGACGCTCACATAGAATTTGTGGGCGGCGGTGAAGGCCATCAGGGGAGCCACCAGTATCAGCAACCAGAGGCCAATGCTCTTTTTCATAAGCTGTTGTTTCGTTTCAAAGGTAGCAAATCCCATGCCACAAGCGCTCCCGAAACTTTCACTCGCCCAGG
Source organism: Robiginitalea sp. (assembly GCA_024642005.1). Taxonomy (GTDB): domain Bacteria; phylum Bacteroidota; class Bacteroidia; order Flavobacteriales; family Flavobacteriaceae; genus Robiginitalea. The sequence goes on from JAHECA010000012.1 coordinate 93,048, forward strand.
GCGTTGTTTTTCAGGTATTCCTCGCTTTTCCGCGTCAGAAAGCCCCATATTCGCAAGCCATCGCCAGAATCGGCCACGCTTTGGAAAAGCGAATCGACCTCGCAGTAATACATAAAATCAGGGATGCGCGCTTCGGGAATCCCCAGGCGGTTTACAAAAATACTGTCGGGATACTGCCCCCGCATGTGCCGGGCCTTTTCGTAGCGCGCCTCGAGGGCCAGCTGTTTTTTCAACCTGCGGGTACGGCCCGTAATGGCATTCAGCAGGGGGTTGAGCGGCACAATGCCCCCCCCTGTGGTGGCTTCGTTCAGGCGGTTCTCGGTTTGGGTGAAGCGCCTGGCCGCCGCATTGGGGAGCCCCAAAGAGAAGGCCGAGACCGGGGTGCCCACGGGCAGGCGCCCCACATCCTTGCCCAGGTCGCCGGTAAGGTCGTAAGGGGTAACCACCACCTCATCCAATTCGTTCACAAAGGGCTGCAGGGGTACCAAAACGGATGGGGCCCCGAGCACGGAAGCATCTACGACCAGGCTGGTGCGTTTATAGCGTACGGCCGAAAACAGGAGGGTATCGCCAAGGCCGGCTTCGATACGGAAAAAGCCCTCGGCATCAGAAATGGTGGCTTTCAGGGCGCTCAGGTTCAGCACGTGCACGTCTGATACCACCGCGGTATCTTCCACGATAAGGCCCCGCAGCTCCTGCCGTTTGAGTTCGGGAGCCTGGCCCAGCACGCAGGCCGGAGCCAGATACAGGACCAACATGACAGCAAGCCCCCGCCCCATGCTGCTATTCCTCGAGTGTTTTGCGGAACGATTCACTCTGGGTCACCAAAAAGTCAATCAGCTGAAATTCGTTGCTTCGCTGCAAGAGCGACCGGGGAGGCATCTGGGCGTCGCAGTAGAAAAGGAAATCGTCAATTTTGTCTTGCGGGATGTTCAGGTCCTGCACAAAAAAGGCGTCGTCGTACACATGCCGGAGCGCTTCGCTCATCTTGAGCTCGGGGGCTTCCCGCGTGGTGTCATTTTTCAGGGTTCCGGCCAGCAGCTTGAAGATGTTCACGAAATTAAGGCCATACTGCATGCCCCGAACGGTCTGGCTTTCAGCAATATTGGCAAACTCGGTGGTCTGATCGGTCTCGTAGTCGTACCCCTTGAAATCTTCGTTGCGCAGTCGCAGGAACTCCTGCTGGTCTTCAGGGCTTACGGTAACCTCTTCCAGCTCGGTGACTTTTTCATTCACTTCCACCACCAGGCGACCCTTCTTCAAAATCTCGGCATCGACCACCACTTGCTTCAGCTGGTAGTTAAGGGCCAGAAAAAAGAGCTCATCCCCTTCCCTGGCGGGTATGGCAAATTCCCCATTCTCATTGGTAATGGTGCCCTGCCCGGCCGTGTTGTTGATTACGTTCTCGTTGGGCACCGGCATACTCATGTAAAGTACCGTTCCCCGCAGCAGCGGGCGCTGGTCGTCCTGGGCAGCGGCCCGGGCCAGCGGCAGCAGGGCAAGCAAGAAAAAGAGTTTCTTCATATGGTGGGCAGGGCCGGGCCCCGTGCAAAACGTAAAGGTAAAGAAAGGGCAAGTGGGGCGAAAATAAAACCAAAAGGATATAAACTTATGTTAATACCCGGTTTGGCATATTGCCTTCGGGAAAGAAACCTGCCGCGTCAGGTTTCAAGGGGCATATGTCGCCCCGCCCCAGTACTGATTGGGGAAAAAGTGCCCCGCCTCCCCATACCTCAAAGGTAGGCACGCCCCCTGCAATTATCAAGTGGCGGCGCTTTTTCCCGCCTCTGCTCCGCCCCCCTGGCTGCTGGCATCCTGCAGGCCGGCAACCTTATTTAGCGCTCCCTGGCCGGGCCCCGGCCCATTCAACAGAAAAAGGGGCCTTTGCAGCTAAAAACTTCGGGGAATCTGCCCGGAATATTATTTTTGTAGGTCGGCCGTTGCCGCACCCCCTATGGGGGTGTGCCACTACCGGCTTAAAACACTGCCCTATGAAAATGAAAGCCCTGCTCCTGTGCGGCGCACTTGCCCTTTGCCTGCCCGCCACTGCCCAGGTAAAGATCGGCAACAACCCGCAAGCGATAGACGCCGCCTCCCTGCTCGAACTGGAGAGCACCGACCGCGTACTGGTCATTACCCGGGTCAATACGGCGCAGATGGAAGCCATAACCCCTTCTGTAGGTGCCCTGGTCTTCAACACCGATGCGGGCTGCCTGTATTATTACGACGGGGCCTTCTGGGTAAATATCTGCGAATCGCTCCCGATCACTTTCGATAACCGGCCCATTGTAAACCCGGCCCGCAGCATCGAGATTACCCAACTGGGCGATACGCTCAACTTCGAGGTGGCCCTCAACGCCATCCGTTCGGAAAACATCGTGGACTTTTCCATCGGCAGCCAGGACATTCAGAACAACGCCATCAACGACCAGAAACTGGCTCCCAACTCGGTGGGCACCGAGGAGCTGCAGGATAATGCTGTGACGGATAACGAGCTCGACTACGGAGCCGTGACCCTGGCCGATTTTACGAACGATGCGGGATATATCACTGCAGCCAATATTGTTAGCGGGGATGCAGGCAACAGCATTACTCCGGGTTCTGACAATGGCGCCTATTTCAACGCAGAGTCTCTGGAGACCATGATTTTTGACAATGCGGATGCGATCACGGCATTGCAGAACGACAAGGAAGACGTGGCGAATAAATCGGACGATACTGCGCTGGGAAATTCTGTTGCGCTGTACCCCACTCAGAATGCGGTGAAGACGTATGTTGATGCTACGGTAGCCGGAGCCGCTCAGTCCCTCACTTTTACCTCTCCGGCCCTGGGAATCACCAGCGGGAATACCGTCGACCTAACACCTTTGCTAGACAATACGGACGACCAGCAGCTTACGGACTTCAGTCTGAATGGGGCCAACGTGCTGTCGTTGACTTTGGAAGATGGGGGAACACAGACGGTAGACCTCAATGGACTTAATAATGCGGGAACAGATGACCAGCAAATCACCGACCTGAGTCTGAACGGGGCAAATGTGCTTTCCCTATCATTGGAAGATGGGGGAACACAGACAGTGGACTTAAATGTCCTTAACAACCCTGGAACGGATGACCAGACGGCTGCCGAGGTTGACTTTGCACCCTACTTATCCATTAATGGAGCGAATGTTCAGGCCGCCATGCAACAAATGAAAGACGAACTCGATGCCGTCAGCGCCGGCAGCGGCACCACTGAACTGGCCGACCAGGCAACTATTACTGGCGATGGAACACCTGGCAATGAGTTCCAGGTGGCCGATGGAGGAATCGCGGCTCTACAATTGGCCGATAATGCCGTTACCACTCCTAAGATTTTAGATGCCAATATAACTCCTGCCAAGATTGAACCTTCCGGCACGGCCGGGCAGGTACTGACCACAGTGGGAGGCGTTGCAGTTTGGCAAGACCCGGCCGCCGGAGGCACCACAGAATTGGCAGACCAGGTTACGATCGACGGGGATGGTGCCCTGGGCAATGAATTCGGGGTGGCTAATCTGGGCATCGGCACCGCACAATTGGCAGATGGGGCCGTGACCACCACCAAGGTAGCTATTGAAGGGGCTGAAGGCCAGGTATTAACCACAACCGGGGGCAATGTGGTTTGGGCCGATCCGGCGGGGGGTGCCGGAACGGCTGCGGATATTAGTTTTGCCACTTATACTTCTTTAACGGCCCTAAATGTTCAGGGGGCTATTGAACAGTTTAAGGATGAATTCGATGCTGCTTTATTGGCTGGAGGATCGGATGGAGTTGTCTCTAATGTTGCACTGAATGGAACGGGCTTGGATTTTACTGGGACTATCAGTGCCTTTAATGGAAGCATTGATCTCGATCCGACCTTCGTTACCGAAGCCGAACTGGCTGCCTCCGAGGCAGCGGATGGTGATACTGACGCCAATAACGAAATCGAATTGCCGGTCGGGGGAAATAACGGCGATGTACTTTCAACTGACGGGTTGGGAAATTACAGCTGGATTACTGCGGTCGATTCGGATAACCAAAACATTCAAGGCTCGGCCCTGACAGCCGAAATCCTCACTATTGGCATTGAAAATGGCACCTCTCAAGATGTGGACCTATCTTCCTTCGCCCTGGATGCAGATGTAACAGCTGCCATCGCTGCATCGGATGCAGCCGATGGAGATACCGATCCTAATAATGAAATAGAATTACCTGCCGGTGGGAATAACGGGGACTTCCTTTCCACTGATGGTGCCGGGACTTACGCCTGGGCTGCAACTGTTGACACAGACGCCCAGAATATTCAGGGTTCAGGCCTGGTAGGGGAAACCCTAACAATAGGTATTCAGAATGGTACATCTCAAGACGTGGACCTTTCTTCGTTCGCTTTGGATACTGATGTGACAGCTGCTATTGCTGCCTCAGACGCAGCCGATGGAGACACCGATCCCAATAATGAGATAGAAATACCAGCCGGCGGGAATAACGGGGATTTCCTTTCTACAGACGGTGCGGGGAATTACGCATGGACAGCAACAATAGACACGGACGCCCAGAACATCCAGGGATCTGGTTTGGTCGGAGAAACCTTAACCATTGGCATTCAAAATGGTACCTCCCAGAATGTTGACTTATCTGTTTTTGCATTGGATACGGATGTTAGCGCAGCTATTGCAGCATCAGATGCTGCAGATGGAGATACGGACTCCAATAACGAGATTGAATTGCCAGCTGGGGGAAATAATGGAGATGTACTGGCAACTGACGGAGCCGGAAATTACAGCTGGGCTGCCTCGACTAATACAGATAACCAAAACATTCAGGGTTCAGGCCTGGCAGGTCAAGTTTTGACTATAGGAATCCAGAATGGGACTTCGCAAAATGTGAACCTGGGTGCTTTTGCTCTTGAAACGGAGATGACCGCGGCCATTGCTGCTTCCGATGCAGCTGATGGAGATACAGATTCCAACAACGAAATTGAGCTACCGACGGGAGGTAACAATGGGGACTTCCTTTCTACTGACGGTGCAGGGAATTACACTTGGGCAGCTTCTGCCAATACCGACAACCAAAACATTCAGGGTTCGGGCCTTGCCGGACAAGTCCTTACTATCGGCATCCAAAACGGGACATCCCAGAATGTAAACCTGGGTGCCTTTGCCCTGGAAACGGAGATGACGGCCGCGATTGCTGCCTCTGATGCCGCCGATGGGGATACAGACCCCATTAACGAAATTGAGTTACCTGCCGGTGGGAACAATGGTGATGTGCTGGCAACCGATGGGATAGGTAACTATAGCTGGATTGCTTCAACAGGAACCGACAACCAGAATATTCAAGGCTCTGGCTTATTGGGCCAAATCCTTACTATCGGTATCCAAAATGGGACTTCAGAAAGTGTGGATCTATCGCCTTTCGCCCTCGACGCGGAGGTAACAGCTGCAATAGCCGCTTCGGATGCTGCCGATGGGGATACAGATTCGAACAATGAAATAGAATTGCCGGCTGGTGGCAATAACGGGGATGTATTATCTACCAATGGGGCTGGTACTTACAATTGGATTGCATCTACCAGCACAGATAACCAAAACATACAGGGTTCAGGGTTGGCCGTGGAAACACTTACTATTGGTATTGAGAATGGAGCATCGCAGGATGTGAACCTCTCTTCCTTCGCCCTTGAAACGGAGGTCGCAGCCGCCATTGCCTTCTCAGACGCAGCTGATGGAGATACAGATCCCAACAACGAGATTGAGTTGCCAGCGGGGGGAAATAATGGAGATGTACTGGTAACTGACGGTGCCAGTAACTATAGTTGGAATACCCCGACTGCGGGAGTGGTTAATGTTGATGGTACCACTATTACAGGTGATGGCAATGGTACCCCATTGGCGGTTGCATTAATTTCAGGTGGGCCCACAGGTCAAATCGCTGCAAACTCAATTACCCAAGGAGATATTGACACAGATGCAATTGGCCCAGGAGAAATTCAGGCCAATGCCGTCGGCACCTCCGAATTGGACACGGACGCTGTAACAACCTCCGAGATTCTGAATGGAACTATCCTCAATGAAGACATCAGTGCTACAGCAGGAATTGATGGAACTAAGATCATTGCAGATTTTGGCACTCAGGATGTAATTACTGCTGGAGATTTTATCGCTGTTGGTGGATTGAGCGTTGGCGGAGATATTCTACTAAATGGAAACAATGTGGTCCCCGACTACGTCTTCCAATCCTACTTCACCGGCGCCTCTTCCCTGAAGCCCAACTACCAAATGCCCAGCCTCAATGAAGTCCGGGAATTCGTGGCCAAATACCACCACCTGCCCGGGGTTACCTCGGCCGAAGAAGTGAAAGCCCAGGGCGGCATTATCCTGAATGAGGCCACCACCCAGAACCTCGAAAAAATCGAGGAGCTTTTCCTGCATACCCTGGAGCAGGAAGCCAAGATCGAGGACCTTCAAGAGCAGAATGCTGGGTTATCCAAAGAACTGGAAGCCATGAAGGAGCGCATGGCCCGTATCGAGGCGGCCATGAACCCAAACAACGGCAAATAAATGCGGCGGATACATGCCATATTAGGCCTTCTGGCGCCCTTTGGGCTTTTTGCCCAACCCGCCCTTACCCACTTCGGCAACATGCAGTTGCACCAGGGGGCCGAGGTAGGCATATACGGCAACCTGATTAACCTGGCGCCATTTGACCAGAACATCGGCCTGCTGGGCTTTTACGGGGAGGTGCCCCAGCGGGTGCAGGGTACCGTGGCACCCGTGTTCTTTGATGTAGAGCTGGCCACCCGCTTTGAAGTAACCCTGGAAATCCCGCTTTGGGTCTCCAACAACCTGAACTTCATCGATGGGAATTTTTACACCGACCGCGCCCTGGCCGACCGCTATGTGGGGCTGCTGCAAAATGCCTTTGCCGTGGGGGCCTCTGACTTTTCGAAGGTAGACGGCTTTGTGGAGGTAGTCCAGCAAAACAACGTGGTTTTCCCGGTGGGGGACGAATCCCAGCTGCGCCCCCTCACCTTTCAGGGAGGGGAGGCGTCACCCCTGCTCCGGTGCGCTTACTTCCGGGATGACCCCACCGCCTCGGCCGTCTACGGCACCCTCAACCCGGCCCTTAAACCCCGCGAGATCGAAACCATCGGCATTTTCGAATTCTGGCGGCTCGAAGGGGCCGTGTCAGGCACGGTAACCCTGAGCTGGAATTCCCGGAGCGGAATGGCGAATATCGCCCCGGCCCTGGAACAGGTCGAGCTCGTGGGCTGGCACAAGGCTTCAGGCCGCTGGCTGCGCCTGGGCACACCCACCCGGGGAGGCGACCTTACCGATGGCTTCGCCATGTCGGCAGCCTTCGTGCCCGACGAGTACGAGGTGCTCACCTTTGCCGGGGGCGGAATCGCGGAAGAGGTTTTCGACCTGCCCAATTACTACCTGAGCCCCAACGGGGATGGCCTGAACGACTTCCTGGTAATCGAAGAATTGCTCGAATCTCCAAACAACGAACTGCGCATTTATGACCGTCGCGGCCTGCTGGTATTCGAAGCCGCCAACTACCAGAATACCTTTGGCGGGGTTTCCAACACCGACAACCTGGTAATCGACAGGCAGGCCGGCCTGCCCGAAGGAATTTATTTCTATGTGGTCAGGTTGCTCGACCTGGGTACCGAATATCAGGGGTTTCTATACCTTAATCGATAAACCGCTCATTTAGTTACTTTCGGTGGATCGCGGTTTACTGTCGATGGTTGGGAAGACATAAACCTCATATCCTAAAATCCTTCATTTTAACGATTTAAGATTACTTTTTAAAGGGGTTGAGCCAGTTTTAGGCCCATTAAAAACCCCCACACAATGTTTAAACATTTACTCATCACTTTCTTTCTGCTGGCTTGTACTGGGCTTCAGGCTCAGCTGAAAATAGGCCTGGCTCCCGAGGAAATTCACGAGAGCTCAATTCTAGAGCTGGAGAGTTCCGACAAAGCACTGGTACTCACCCGGGTGAGCCAACAACAGATGAAGGCCATGAAACCCCTGCACGGGGCAGTGGTCTACAACACAGACGCGCGTTGCGTATTTTATTTTAACGGCACCTGCTGGATGAACCTCTGCGACCGTGAAGAGGCCGGGGAGGCAGCCGTTTCCTTTACAGACAACCAGGACGGTACTTTCACCCTTGCCTTTGGGGGAGAACAAACTTTTACTTCGCCTGATTTCACCGGACCCGCAGGGCCGCGGGGAGAACAGGGACCCGCCGGTGCTGATGGCGCTCAAGGAGCCAAAGGTGACAAGGGCGACACCGGTGACAAAGGAGATACCGGACCCCAAGGACCGGCAGGAGCCGATGGCCCTGTTGGACCCCAAGGACTTCCAGGAACACAAGGACCTGTTGGACCCGCCGGTGCTGATGGCGCTGACGGGGCTGTTGGACCGCAAGGATTACAAGGACCGCAAGGACCGGCAGGAGCCGATGGCGCTGTTGGACCCCAAGGACTTCCAGGAATACAAGGACCCGCCGGTGCCGATGGCGCTGAAGGGGCTGTTGGACCTGCCGGTGCTGATGGTATTGACGGTGCTGTTGGGCCGCAAGGACCTGTTGGACCCGCTGGGGCCGATGGTGCTGACGGAGCTGTTGGACCTCAGGGACCGCAAGGGCCTGCCGGGGCTGATGGTGCTGTTGGGCCGCAAGGACCCGCCGGAGCCGAT
>JAHECA010000076.1 GCA_024642005.1 Robiginitalea sp.
AACTCCGCCAGCGCCTGCTCGCCGAAAACCGGGTGAGCCGCTACCTGCTTTATGCCGCGGGCGAAATCTTGCTGGTGGTTATCGGGATCCTCATTGCTTTTCAAATAGATAGCTGGAATGAAAAAAGAAAGTACGATGAAGAGCTGGCCAACATTTATGAGCGCCTGATTCTGGATGTCGAAAACGATCTTGGGGAGTTTTGGGGGATTTTAGCGGGTTCCAATAGTGAAAAAGCGGTTTTTCTGAAAGTAATGAACGATTCTGTCAGTGCCGATCTTTTTGATGAGGGCCTCTCCCGGCTCGTTACGAATTATTTTTATCCGCCTATACTGAATACGACAGGGATTCAGCAATTAAAATTGATAAATTCCAAAAAACCGCTTGCACTCAGGCTAATAGATTTCTATGATGAAATGGACCGCAGGATTCGCCTTATGGATGCCGACATCAAAGAACAATCGGAAGACTTAATAAAGACTTTGCGCGATTCCCAACTACCCTGGTTTACCGAATGGATGCGTAAAAACATTACAAAAGACAACAGCAGTCCCGAATTGCAGGACTATTTTATGAATAGCCAGGAGTATAAAAATTATGTGGCAAAATCATACAATGACATCTATAACAACTATGTGCCCCTGATAACGGTATATGCCGATCGCCTAATAGCCATGAGAGCGGAATTGAAAGTGGCAACGGATGGGGAATATCGGGGCATGGATCACAAGGAATTACAGGACTTTTCCGGGGTTTACCAGGTGTCAGAAATCGCCTGCCCCAATATGAATACCGGCCTGGAGCCCGATACCAAGTTCAGGATTATTGCCCGGGAGCACTCCCTGAAGGTTGTTGGCATGGGCTTAAAAGACAGCACGGAAATACTCCATAAGAGCGGGGATGCCTTTCTGGATGTCAGGGAAAACATCGTTTCCTACTATTTTGAACGGGACGATTCCCTGCAAATCAATGGTTTCAGCATTGAGGTCGACGACCCTGGTGTTGACTGTACGGTCGTTTTTACCAAACTGGAGGAATAAAACAAAACCCATACTGACCCATGCTGCGTTTCTTTCGACAATTCCGCCAACGCCTGCTCTCCGAAAACCGGGTGAGCAAATACCTGCTGTACGCGGTGGGTGAGATCGTACTGGTGGTCATAGGGATTTTGATCGCTTTGCAGGTAAATTCCTGGAAAGAAGAATCGGAACTGCGGAAAGAAGAACGCCTGCTGCTTGCGAACCTCAGGGCAGACTTCGAAGTGCGCCGTGAAGAATTGCTGGAATTCGACACCTATTACGACCTGGAAATCGAAGCCGTAGGGATGCTCCTGCCACTTTTTAACTCTTCTGAGCCCCTTCCCGGCGCAAAGGTGCTCGACAGCCTGCTTTCCTATTCTGAGAATGCCTACACCTTCAATAACAGTTTCCAGCTGCTTGATTTGCTGTTCAATACCGGGCGTATTGACCTGATCGCGAATGAGCAACTGAAAAACCACCTGCTCAAATGGCCCTTTCTGGTCGAAGAAACGCTTGAAGAACAACGCTATCTGATGGAAATAGATATCCAGTTGGGGTATCCCGTGGCAGACCAGTTCATAGCCCAAAGCGATCTGTCGCACTATTTTACGTTTAGGGGTTACGGGTCTGAAAAATATACCTCCAAAATTAAAAAGGACTATTCCGGGTTATTCAGAAGCAGCCTGTATGAAAATTACCTCTCGCGCCGGTTACAGACCATTCGCATCATGAAATCAGATCGGCTACGGCTTATCAGGGTTTCCAATGAAATCCTCACCCTGATTGACAGCGAACTGACCCGATTGAACGCCGGTGGGTAACCCAGAGCCCTTTTAGGCAACAGTGCCTTAAAGGGCTATGACCTACAGGCGCCACAAACTAAGGTTGCAGGCAGGGGCTTTTCATCCATGCGTTTAGTCCCTGGAGTGGTCGTTCACGTTTGGCCCGCAAACAGACTATTGCACGGATTATTTCCTTAAATTGACAGTGGCAACGCCCCCCTTATGCTCCGCTTCTTCCGCACCTTACGCCATCGCCTGCTCACCGAAAATCGCGTCAGCAAATACCTGTTGTATGCGGTGGGGGAGATTGTACTGGTGGTCATCGGGATTTTGATTGCCCTGCAAAT
>JAHECA010000077.1 GCA_024642005.1 Robiginitalea sp.
GCGAACCGCGATGCAATCGCGGTGAGCAATAATAAAAGACGAATTCGTACTTTAGAAGACCAAACAACTATCGATGCAAAAAACAATACTTTCCCTCACGCTGCTAGCGGTAATGAGCTCCTGTAAAACAGAACCAAAAAAAGAAGCTGAGGTTGAAACTCCCGCCGTCGCTGAAAGCGACTGGCAATACCTCTTCGACGGTACGTCGTTAGACGGCTGGCGCGGCTACAACCTCGACAGCCTCCCCCCGGGGTGGACCATACAGGACGGCACCCTGGCCTTCGATACCGAGCTGGGCATGGAGCAGGACTATACCGGCGGGGTCGACATCATCTACGGGGCCGAGGAGTTCGAGAATTTTGAGCTTTCCCTGGAGTGGAAACTGCCCGAAGGGGGCAATAGCGGCATCTTCTACCACGTAAAGGAAGGCTACGACGGCATTCCGCAAGTGGCGCCCGAATACCAATTGATCGACGACGAGAACTACGCCCGCATTCACGACCTGACCGAGTACAACACCAGCCTGGGCTATACCGACCATCCTGAGCTGTTAAAGCCGCTCCAAAGTACCGGGGCCGACTACGCCATGCACCCGCCCGACCCGGGCCGCACCCTGCACCCGGTGGGGGAGTGGAACACCTCGAAGATCGTCTTTACCCCCGAGCGGGTGGAGCACTGGCTCAATGGCGAAATGATCGTTTCCTTCGTGCCCTGGGATGCCGCCTGGGAGCAGCAGAAGAACTCCGACAAATGGAAAACCAGCCCCGACTACGGGATATACAAAACGGGCTACATCGCCCTGCAGGACCACAGTAGCCCCATCTGGTTCCGCAACATCAAAATCCGCAAACGTTAATCCAACCCAACCGATATGAACAAACGGGAATTTATCAAGAAAAGCAGCCTGGGCGCCCTTGGCGTGGCCCTGGCCCCCTCCTTTTTGCAGAACCTGAAAAACCTGGGCCCGGCCGACCGCCTGCGCACCGCCCACATTGGCCTGGGGTACCAGGGCATTGAAGACCTGCGCGACATTTCCTCCCACCCGCAGGTTAACGTGGTGGCCCTCTGCGATGTAGACTCCAACAACCTGGCCAAGGCCATGGCCCTGCACCCGGGCGCCAAGGGGTACAAAGACTACCGCACCCTGCTCACCGAAATGAAAGACCAGATAGACGCCGTGGTGGTGGCTACCCCCGACCATACCCATGCCCCGGCCTCCATGATGGCCATGGAGCTCGACAAGCCGGTATACTGCCAAAAGCCGCTTACCCACTACGTGTCGGAATCGCGCGCCATGAAAAAACTGGCCGCCGAGAAGGGCCTGGTCACCCAGATGGGGATACAGGTGCACTCCTTCTACGACTATATGCTGGCCACCCTGCTCATCCGCGACGGGATAATCGGGAAGGTGCACACCGTTCGGGCCTGGAGCCCCAAAACCTGGGGGTACAATGGGCCCGAGCCTGCCGAAGGCGACCCCGTACCCGAAAACCTCGACTGGAACCTCTGGCTGGGCACCTCGGCCGAGCGCCCCTATAAGGAAGGCTTTTACCACCCCACCAACTGGCGCAAGATGATGGACTACGGCTGCGGCACCCTGGGCGATATGGGCGTGCACATTTTCGACACCCCCTACAACGCCCTGGAGCTCGACGTGCCCTATACCATCAAGACCGACTGCCGCCCGCCTACCGGGTTTGGCTACCCTGAAAACAATGTGGTAACATATGAATTCCCCGGCACGCCCCAAACGGCTGAAAAACTCACCTGGATCTGGTCAGACGGCCCCGGTGCCCCGGCCCCCCACCCCGACCTGGAACTCCCGGGCGGGGAAGCCCTCCACGACCAGGGGGCGATGTTTATGGGAGAGAAAGGGAAGCTCTACCTGCCGCACTTTCTGCTGGAGCCCAAGCTTATCGTAGATGGGCAATATGTTGCCATGGATGTCGAAAAATACAACCTGGGCACCCCCATTCGCAACTACGCCAGCGAGGGGCCCAAGCACTACCACCAGTTTGTGGATGCCTGTTTGGGCAAGGGCCAGACCTCGGCCCCCTTCGACTATGCCGCCCGCCTTACCGAAACCATTTTGCT
>JAHECA010000078.1 GCA_024642005.1 Robiginitalea sp.
AGGGGCCTTGACAAAGCTTATCTGCAACCCGACAGCAAAAAACCTATTTGGTCAGGGTCAGTACAGCTTCAACCGAGATCACAACATCTGGTGTGGCAGGGTCTCCGTCAAGATCTTCCGGCATGCTCTCTGCGATAGATGCATTCAGGGTCTTGGCTGTAATGGAATTGATGGACAAGACAATCGTATCGGCACCTTCCACAAGGGTTAGTGTCTTTTCGTCCGAACTGAGGCTCCACGTACCGGTGGTTGGGCTATCGCCGAAATTTGACTCATACGTATTATCCGATTTTAGCGTAAGGGTGCCCGTCACTTCCGATGCCAAAAAGGCCTCAAATAGGGCATTTTGAACGGCGGCATCGGCGGGGGAAAGGCCTTCCACCTCGACCAGATATTCAATCAGCGATTGACCCCCTATCATTATATTCAAATCATAGTTCGTAATAGACCAGGAGCCGATCAGCATTTCTCTTGTGGTCAAATTACCACTGCCATCGCCATCATCATCTTTATTGCAACCGGTAAGGCCCACAAAAAAAAGGATGATAACAAGCCGGGATAAAATTTTGTTGAAGGTTTTCATGACTTTTGGATTTCTGTTTTTAATTGATTACTTAGTTTAAATGTAACGCAAAAAGCAGCAGCAAAGTATCTCGAAAGGAGGTTGGTGAGAAATGATTTGCGTCAGTCTATTCAGGCGGCAGCAGCAAAATAAATCATCACCTCCCCAGGCAGGGGTTCAGCGAGACATGAATCCAAATATTTCCGCACCCGGGTTTCAATTATTGATTAATTTGGTTCCCAGAATGTAATTGGATAATAATCCATTACTTAATAGCCAAAATCGCATTGCTGTTGGTCAGAAAGATGTGCCACGCCAAATGCCATTACTGTAACCGTATGTTCTATTGCCTCCGACATTGCTTCAGGAAATCTGACGTCATCCATCCGCTCGGTTTATTCACTATTATCTTCCTGGTTGTTCAGGGTGTGTTCGCCCAGGATGTGGAGCCCCGAAGGTGGACGCCGATCCCCCTGGGCACCCATATTTTAGGGGTCGGTTATTCCTATACTTCCGGGAATGTTTTTTTCGATCCCTTGCTGCAGGCAGCAGACGTGAAAATCAAGGCACATGCTCTGGCCGTCTCATTTGCCCAGCCTTTCAAAATCGGCAACAAACTGGGGAGCGTCAGCATATTGGTGCCCTTTACCGGTGCAGATTGGGATGGTTTATTAAGCGGCGTGCCTACGGGAATAAACAGGACTGGGTTTGCAGATCCAAGGTTGCGGGCTTCGGTGATTCTGGCCGGGCCTCCGGCTGGAAATGCCATGGAAATAAGGCAATACAAACTCGACAATCCCACCTACACCAGTGTTGGAGTGTCTTTGGCAATTACCCTTCCATTAGGGGAATACTATGAGGACAAGTTGATAAACCTGGGCAGCAACCGGTTTGTATTCAGGCCTCAGGTGGGCATGATACATTATTGGGGGCCGTGGTCGTTTGAACTCACCGGTTCCGTTTTTCTATACACCAGGAACCCCGACTTTTTCAATAATTCCGATCGCGCCCAGCGGCCTACCTTTGCCTTGCAATCGCATTTGGTGAAGCAGTTTCGAAAAGGCGCCTGGATATCGCTCGGGGCAGGTTATGGCCTCGGAGGCGAATCCATTGTCAACCGGCAGCCCAACGGAGATTTTCGCTCCAATTTACTGGCTTCGGCCTCCTATAGTTTCATGATCAGCCAAAGGCAGGGGTTAAAGCTGTCCTACATTCGGGCAGAAGCCCTTGAAGACATTGGCTCCAACACCAACAATTTCCTTTTGGCCTGGTTTGTTAGCCTGTGATTCCGTTGGCAACACGAAATGAATCATGGGTTAAAAATGAACATCCCAAGGGCTTACTATTATGCCCTTGAGCTTTCTTCGTATCTTAGAGGAAACCGTAAACAGTTGCGAAATGGGGCTATTTTATAGAAAATCCAGGGGAGCCCGGTTGTATAACGCAATGGAAGGGTTTGAAGTGCACACTTCCGATCT
>JAHECA010000050.1 GCA_024642005.1 Robiginitalea sp.
CCGTCAAAAAACCAGAGCCAGGACACCCAGGATGCCGACGAATATGCCTGTTACAAATGGGCCAAGGAGCAATCGGGAGTAGACCCGCTTAACCCGCCCGAAGTTCAGGCTGCTCAGGTAGACCGCTCTGCCGATGGAAGCGCCGTTGTGGGTGCCGCGGGAGGCGCTGCCGCAGGCGCTGCGATCGGTGCAATTGCGGGTGATGCCGGAAAAGGTGCGGCTATTGGTGCTGTTATGGGTGGCCTCAGGGGTCGCCGGTCCAAAGTTGTGGGCGACGAAATGAAGCAACAGCAGAACAACAAGGCCGCGGCCGCAGCCGAACAGGGCCTTATGGACAATTTCAAGAAGGCCTTTTCAGCATGCATGGAAGGGAAGGGATATACCGTTAAGTAGGGGCGGTTTTCCACGACTGCCTGCTTGCAGTAATTTCCAAAATATTTTATCGCAATGTATCGGGAGCCACGCTTAATCAGCCAGCTCTTCCCGATTACTTATTCTTACCGCTATGCCAAAAAGGTCGGGGAAAGGTTGGCTCTTTAGCCTGTGGGCGCCAATTGCCCTCACGCTGATGTGCATAGCTTTAGGTCATGGCCAGGATAGCATAGTAGATCAGGAAGTTAAGGTTAATCAGCAAATCTGGATTGATTACAACCCCACCACCATCCTCTCGGAGTACAGGACCCTGAGTACCCAGTTTGCCTTCAGGAAGATAACCCCTGAGGTCTTCAACCGCTTCCAGGCGATTTCCACGATGGACTTCCGCAATAAAAGGGAACATGGCCTTTTTTCGGGAAAAGTACTTATCAAATCGTTCCGACTCGGGGGAGGGGTCATTTATACTCAGAATAATGGGGCGAGAGACAATTTGGAAATCCGGCTTTTGCAGGGCCTGACCTTTGATATTCCAACCATCAAGAACCTGACCTTAAGGAATTATGCCCGACTTGAGGAACGGCTGCAAAAGACCTTTGACGATTCGGGCTGGAAACCGGGTTTCCGGTTTCGCTACAGGATTGCCACCCAGATCTCCCTGGATGGCCTGCCAGGCGATTTTACCGATGGGTTCTATATACCCCTTGAGGCGGAGGTTTTCTTCAACCTGAAAAAAACAGACCGTTATAATGATCTTATCCGGTTGTCTCCGGGGCTGGGTTACCATTTTAAGAGCGATTGGAGGATCGAAACCTACCTCATTTTCAACCGGACCAAAAACATCACGGAAACCAATAACAAATCCAGCGATTTTATCCTGCGGGTACGGGTCTACAGCCCCCCTCAACGGAAAGAAAATGGAGAAGGGCCGCCCGGGAAATCCCCTGCAATCGATTGAGGGGGGGGGAGCCTCTTGAAAGAGCATATTTTTCTGATTTTCAGCGCACGAAACTGGCATTTTATGAGTAAATTTATTTAGAATTTCGAGTTAGTTTTTGCGTTTCTCGAAACTCTCCGTGCAACCAATATTGCCAAGGAGTAAACATGCGATTTGGTTTACTTTCAGGGGATTGAGGTTCATTACAGGAAGAGGGTAGTATTCCCTGCGGCCAGGCCAGTTTAAACGCTACAACGTATTAGGGGTAGCTGCAAATGGAAATTTTCTTTCAAGAGTTCAAGGTGCCATTTTCATGGCGGGAGTGCCTGACCTTTCTTTTGCTGTTAACGGGCACGGGTGCTTTAGGGCAGCAGGATAAGGAAATTGACACTACATTCAACGAGGCTTCGAGCACTTTTTTGGCCGTTCCCCTGGTCACGAACAGCCCCACAATGGATACCGGTTTCGGAGGCCTGGGGATGTACTTCTTCAAGGTCGATAAGCAGGATACAGAATCGCCCCCTTCCCTGGCTTCCCTGTATGCCATTTATTCGACGAATAAGAGTTACATCTTCACTCCCTTTGGAAGATTTTTCTGGAATGAGGACCGAAACAGGGCCTTTATAAGCTTTGGGACTTCCCGGGTCAATTACAATTTGACGTACGATGAACAGGAGGATGACCTACGACTGGTCTATTCTGAAATCCGCAGCTTTGTGACGGCAGAATACAGCCGGAAAATCATTGGCGAATTCTATCTGGGGATTTTGTATCTGGGGACCAAAACCAAATACAAATTTGACCAGGGTACCGATGCCGAAAACGACTTCACCAGGGAATTCTTCATCCAGAATGGCATTACGGACAATTTTGTATCCAGCCTGGGTCTGAATTTTTCCTTTGACAACCGAGATTACCCGTACAATCCTTCCAGGGGCTTTACTTTCAGCATCAGACCCAAATTGAATGCAGGCTGGCTGGGAAGTGAGAATAACTACGTAGACACCGATTATGAAATTAGTTATTTTAAATCCCTGAAGGAAGATCTGATTCTCGGATTGAACGTTTCTGGAGGTTTTGCCTCTGGCGATGTGCCTTTTGATGGTTATCAGATGTATGGCGTGCGCAATAACCTCAGGGGGTATGAAGCGGGGAAGTATAAGGGCAGAAATATGATTGCTTCACAGGCCGAATTGAGGTGGCGGATCTATAACAGTTGGGGAGCCGTTTTTTTTGGCGGTACCGGCAGTGTTTGGGGCAATGAAAACAACGGGGAAGAAGAATTTGAAAGAAAATGGCTTCCCAGTGCCGGTTTGGGGCTGCGGTATATGGTTTCCAAGGCAAAAAGGATCAATATCCGGCTGGATTACGCCTTGGGCGTAGACGGCAATCAGGGGATTTATTTTGGGGTCATGGAGGCTTTCTGACAGCTGCCTGTGGGAATTTGGTAGCCCGGCTCCAATCATCCAATACCAGGAATTGTTTTGCTCGGCAGGCGCTCAGGATTATTTCCTAATTTTAGGACATCCTTTGGGCATGAAAGCCAAACAAGGCTTAGACGCTACAAATTCGTATGTTGCCGATTGCTGTCTTCGGGGGCATTGCGAATGCTTTAAAATACATTACTATTCATATCAGATATTCTCATGAAAAACTTACCAGGTTTAATAGCATGCTTTTTATTCGCGCTCGGCCAACCGATGGCCGCTCAGGAAAGCACTGCTGTGCAAGACGGGAAATGGGCCTTTTTAATCGAACCATATCTCATGTTTCCGAACATGGAGGGCACCACAGGGGTGGGGGCATTGCCCGATGTGCCGGTGAGCGCCAACCCGGGAGATATCTTTGACAAATTCCAGATAGGGGCCATGCTGTATGCCGAAGCTTCTAAAGGGAACTGGCATGTGGGCACGGATATCATCTATATGAAGTTAAAGCAAGATGTGGAACCGGGTATCGTTATTGCCAATGGCAAGGTAACCGCCAAACAATTTGCCTGGGAAGTCGCCGGTCTTTACAGCGTTACCTCCTGGCTCGATGTGGGGGTCGGGGGCCTTTTGAATACATTGAAACTGGAGACCGACATCAATGTCAATGAGATAGGTGGGGGAACCAACAATCGCTCCAGGAAGGTTTCCCAAACCTGGTTTGACCCCATGTTAATAGCCAGGACGGGAAGCAAGCCGGGGTCGAAGTTCATTTACCGGTTCAGGGGCGAAATCGGTGGGTTTGGGATTGGATCCAAATTCGCCTGGCAGCTCCAGGCGAATGCGGGATACCGGTTCTCAAAACTCTTTCAGATTACAGCCGGATATCGCTTTATCGGCATCAATTACGAAAAAAACAACACGGCGGAAGGGATTCTCAACAACAACCGTTTTTTGTACGATGTGAACACCTTTGGCCCCGAAATTCGGCTGGGGTTCAACTTCTAAGGTATGGGCCTGCGCCGGGCTTGCAAAAATCAGTACCTGCTCCTGCTGAACGCATCTGTAAGCGCAAATTTCGGGATGCATACAGGAACTGGACCGAAATGAATTATTTTAAGGCCCGGTTTTTGGCCCATATCCAAATTTCCAAGCAAATATCCTAAACCTTCACAGTATGAAACCAATCCTTTTTTTTGTCCGTTCGACCCTTACCGGGGGCATTTTGTTCTTACTACCGGCAATTTTGATTTACATACTGATTGATAAGGGATTTTCAGTGCTGTTGAAGCTGTCTGAGCCTATTGCCAGAAGGATGCCCGAGGTTATTCTGGGTTTTGATGGCAGCAAGATTGTTACCCTTCTGATTTTGTTAATTACTTGTTTCTTAGCTGGTTTGCTGTTTCGGTCAAAAAAGGTCAAAGCAGGCATCGCCAAGCTGGAAGAAAAGGTGCTGGTCTATTTGCCGGGGTATATCCTGATCAAGTCCATAACGGCCGATGCGCTCGGAGAACAATTGGACGAAAAGCTTGTCCCGGTTGCAGTGCAGGACGGTGATGCCTACAACCTGGGCTTTCTGGTCGATGAGGGGAGGGGTTTCAGCACTGTTTTTTTGCCCGATGCCCCGAAGCACGATGCCGGGGAGATGAGAATTGTGCCGTCGGCATCGATCCGTAAACTGGACATCCCGGCAAATAAATTCACCAAATGCATCAATACGTACGGCAAAGGCATTATTGATTTTTTGCCTGATAACTAGGCTTTATAGGTTCAACCCGGGGACTGATACCAACCGGAACACTGCAAGCCCACAGCACCCAAAATTACAAGCGTGGAGATTACTATTTGGGTTGTTGTTAGAACCCAGAAATTTGAGCCACCGGGCTAATTTTTGCATTCCACCGTCCGTTTTTCGTTTGAGGCTCTTATATTTATGTCGTACAGATCATGTAACCTATGTGGATAGAAAAATTATTCAGTTTGAAGTATGTGGCACTTCTGATTGCCAGCCTGCTTATGATTACGGGGCTAACCGGAATTTGCCTTGGGGTGCTAAGCGGCTTCCATGCCTTTATGGTGCTCATTGGCGGGCTCGAGGGCAGAGTGGGACTTTATCTGATCGAATCAATTGACCAGCTGCTGTTCTCGCTAGTGGTCATGATCCTGGCTGCGGGAATATACAAGCTCTTTGTAGGAAACGAAGATACTTTTAGCAATAGCCTGGTGCTCAAAAACATAGGAAATTTCAAGGAATTGAAAATTTTACTGTGGGAGACCATGTTGCTGACCATGACCATCTGGGCTGCCCTGGGGTTTTTTATGGATGATGAGGTCACTTATGAGCAATTGATCCTCCCTGCAAGCATTCTCCTGCTGGCCCTTTCCCTATATATCGTCAGAGGAAAAGAAAGGGAAAAGCGCTAGGGTTAAAACAACCCTTTCAACTACCCGTTTATTTTCCAGCGTAACCGGTTGGCAGAGATAATAGGGCCAGGCCCTTTATTTCCCAATACAGAAATTCGAAAAAATATTCCCGAGCAGGTCGTCGGTACTGATTTCCCCGGTGATTTCCCCCAGGTGGAAGAGGGCCTGGTTGATGTCGATGGAGACCAGGTCGGTGGGGACTCCGGCTTCCATACCTTCCCGTACACGCTCGACCGATTCCAGCGCCTTTTGCAGGGCTTCATAGTGCCTGGCATTGCTCACCACCGGGTCGCGGCTTTCCAGCAATCCCCGGTTCACAAAGCCGAGGAGGGTCTGCTCAAGTGCTTCGAGGCCTTTTCCGGTCTTGGCGGAAATAAGGAGGGCCTGGGGCAAGGCTTCCCGTATCTCCCTTTCCTGAGAGGCATCTACCCGGTCTGCCTTGTTGACCAGGGGCACAACCTGCTTTTGGGGGTGCTGCGCCTGAAGGTCTTTCAGGGCTCCCCGGGCTTCGGCCAGTGCCCCGCCTTGCAGGAGGGTGCCGTCGAGCATGAAGAGGATGACCCGGGCCTGCTCCATTTTTTCAAAGGTGCGTTGAATCCCGATGGTTTCTACGGTGTCTGTGGTATCGCGTATGCCTGCCGTATCGATAAAGCGGAAACCGATGCCCTGCAGTACAATCTCGTCTTCAATGGCATCGCGGGTGGTGCCGGCAACATCGCTGACTATGGCTTTTTCTTCACGGAGCAGGGCGTTCAGCAGGGTCGATTTCCCCACATTCGGCTGCCCGGCAATGGCCACGGGAATTCCTTTTTTGATCACGTTGCCCAGGGCAAACGAATCGAGCAGCCTTTTGAGGAGTTGGCTGAGCTGGTCGAGCAACTGCTCAAATTGTGCGCGATCGGCGAACTCCACGTCTTCGCCTGAAAAGTCGAGTTCCAGGGCGATCAGGGAGGCAAAATTGAGGAGCTGTTGCCTGAGGTGGTGTATTTCAGAGCTGTATCCGCCCCGCATTTGCATCAGGGCAATCTGATGGCTTGCCTCGTTTTCGGAGGCGATCAGGTCGGCCACGGCCTCGGCCTGGCTCAGGTCCATTTTGCCGTGTAAAAATGCCCTAAGGGTGAATTCCCCTGCCTTGGCCATTCGGCAGCCCCCGGACAGGAAATGCTGCAGTATTTGCTGCTGGATATAGGGGGAGCCGTGGCAGGAAATCTCTACCACATCTTCCCCGGTGTACGAACGGGGGGCGCGGAAGACGCTTGCCAGCACCTGGTCGAGCACGCGTTCGCCCTGCATCAGGTCGCCCAGGTGAAGGGTATGGCTCGCGGCCTGGTCCAGGGGAGCTCCGCCGGCGGCCCGGAAACTGGCGCCGGCAATTGCAATAGCCCGGGGCCCGGATAGGCGCAGGACCGCTATGGCCCCGGCTCCGGGGGCAGTGGCGAGGGCGATAATGGTATCCTTTTCGATCATCGTGCAGGCAGGTGAAAGGCATGCCCGCTGCAAAAATACGACGAAAAGGCAGAAGGGCCGAAGTAGCAGGGCGATTGCCGTCGTTTACAGATCGGGATGTAACATCCGAAAACAGCTTGCGTCTAATCAGGTAAAGTCATCAATCAATCAATCACACTATGGAACTCGTCAATCAAAACACGCTTAGGCAAGACCGCCCCCTGCTCACCCTCACCCACCTGAGCCAGTTGCTGGCTTATGTGATCGGTTTTGGAAGCCTTATCGTGCCGCTCATCATCTGGCTTTCCACCCGTAACACGGTGGCCGATATGGACCAGCACGGCAAGGCTATTGTCAATCTGCAGCTGAGCCTGTTGCTCTATATTTTCCTCAGCATTCCCATGATCTTGCTGCTGGGGCTCGGTATTCTCACCCTTATAGGCACCGCCATCCTGGGCTTTGTTTTGCCCATTGTGAATGCCGTGCGGGCCAGCAACGGGGAAGGGCCGAATTATTTTATGACGATACGGTTTATTTCTTGAACCAGGCCATTTAATGAAAAAGGGTGGGCCCAGTGCCCACCCTT
>JAHECA010000051.1 GCA_024642005.1 Robiginitalea sp.
TCATGATCTGTCCCGCCTGGCAGTACCCGCACTGGGGTACGTCTACCTCGAGCCAGGCCTGCTGCACCGGGTGGTCGCCGTTTTCGGAAAGTCCTTCAATGGTGGTAACCTCCTGGTTGCCCACAGCCGATACCGGCAGCATACACGAGCGCGTTGCCACGCCGCTCAAATGCACGGTGCAGGCCCCGCATTGAGAAATGCCGCAGCCGTATTTGGTGCCCACCAGGCCGAGGTGGTCTCTGAGTACCCAAAGGAGCGGGGTGGCCGGGTCTGCTTCTACTTCCCGCTGGGTTCCGTTGATGTGTAAGTTGAATTTTGCCATGATTGTGTCTATTGGCTTAAAAATAGGGATTAAATCGATTCCGGACCACCGAAATCTAGTAGTTCTTCACTTGTTTGGGAGAAAGATAGCGCTTTGTGCTGTTGTATCCCGCCTGCCCCGGTATTCGATTCACCAACCGGAAGGACCCGGTCTGGGCCCAGAATCTAAGTCAAGGGGTTGGTCACGACCCGAGCCTGAAAACCAGCCCCCCGCTGAAGCCGCCCATCACGATGGTGGTGCCGGCATTCACCCCGGAGCTGACCCCTCCGGTTCCGCCGCCCACATAGAAGCCTCCCCACTGCACCGGGAACAGCAGGTTGCCCTGCAGGTTTATGCCCACGTGTTCAGAAAACATAACCACGACCCCCCCTTTGAAGCCAAAACTGAATTTGGTGATCGCATCCAGGCCATTTGGTGCAATGGTGCGGTCTGCGTTTTTGGGCGAAAACACCGAAAGCCCCATCTGCCCCCCGAAAAAGGGCTTCACCTTGTCGTTCCCGAAATACCGGGTACCGCCAATGAGGAACCAATCGACATTCAGGTCGGATAGCCGGCTCTCGGTTGGGCTGGCAATACGGTCGCGTATGCGCAGCTCGGTCCCCATGTTGATATAGGTGGCCTCAAAAATATAGTCGGATTGCACTTCGTACCCCAGGGTAATTCCAAACATATCCCCGTCTTTCATCTTGAGGTAATTCGATCCGTAGTTCAGTTTGCCGCCGAACTGGTAGCCGTAGGTGGGTGTAACCTCGATGACCTGGGCATGGCCCAGATTCGCACACATCACGCACAGCACGATACTGGCAAGGAGTCTGATTCGTATACTCATGGTAAATTATATTGAGATGGTCTTTAGCTTTTAACGGCACTTGCTGCCTTCTTCCCGGCCCCGATGGGCACGTTGAATTTCAGGAATAACGCATTGTTTCGACTTCCTGAGAGCCCCTTGACTGCGTTGGAAAAGCCCTGGTAATACTTGATCCCAAGGGTCATCCCTGCCGGCCCGGGGCGGAGTTTGTACCCCGCACCTACAACACCCCCCACTTCCAGCACATTCAGGGCCTCCTTGTTGTCTATGCGCACCCGGGCCTCGGTCCCGTCCACGTCTGAATCGAATTGGACCCAGCCCTTGTAGCGCAGGCCAAACTGTGGCCCTGCCTCTGCATAAATCCGGCTCGGGAACTGGTACTTCAGCAAGGCAGGCACCAGAAAATTGTTGATGTACTGAGAATAAGTACCGGCCTCCTCAAGGGGTTCAACCCCCAGCAGGGCCAGATCGGCGCTGCTCAGGTTTTGTGTTCCCAGTTTGGATTTGACCAGCACCCCGGTGTAGAGCCTCCAGGATTCCTTGAGGCGGATATCAAAATAGAACCCCAGGTTAAAGGTAGACAAGCGTTTATCGGCATCCAGCGCGCCCATATCCGAAAGGTTTATTCCGCCTTCCAGGCCGAATTCGATGGCATCCGAATTGAGCTTTTCCCCGAAAATCAGCGAAATGAGAACCTGGGAGCGGGCCGTTTGCAGGCTCAACAGGAAAAACAGGATGGATACTATTTGTGGTATTTTCATAAAAGGCGTGCCATGCGGGTCAGGAATTGTTCAATGGCATGAGTCCCGGGAAAGCAGATCCGGCTCGCGCTGCCGGATCGAATATATGTATTATTTTAGATACTGAGATTGAACCGTCCACCCAGGTTGCGGTAAGTTACTCCGGTTTACTTTTACGACTATGGGAAGTAACGATAGATTCGTGTTTTTATAATAAAGCCAGACCAATGAAGATTTGTATTGCATCGACCAGGCGGCAGAACCTGTTTTTTGGCATCCTGCTGATCCTGCTCCCCGGAATTTCGGTTTCCCAGGTTTACAGCGATTATTCCAAAAACCCCCAGGAAAATACAGACTACCCGTATCTTTTGCCCATCTGGGGCCAAAAGGTGAAAGAAAAAGGCTTTGACCTTCCCTACTCAGCGGGTATTGGCGTTAATTACCTCTGGCAGAATTCCGATATCAATATCTCCAACGTGAGCATCGGGTTCAATGGCGGCCCGCTCTACAACGTCGATGAATTGATCCGTTTCAATTCCACCTCGGCCGAGTCGTGGGGAATCAACGTGCGACCCGATGTGTGGGTATTGCCCTTCCTGAACGTTTACGGGGTTTTTGCGCGGGCAGAATCCAATACCATTGTCGATGTAAGCATTGTGATACCGGGGGTGAATGAATCTGAGGAATTGTTTTCGATCCAGACCAGCCCCAGGTTTACCAGCCAGACTACCGGCTTCGGGCTGACGCCCACCGTCGGGGTTTTGGGCGGCTGGATTGCCCTGGACATGAATTTTACCTGGACCGATATCGACAAACAGGAAAAACCCGTCTTTGCCTTTATTTTCGACCCGAGAATCGGGAAGACCTTTAAACTGGCCGGCCATCCGGAGCGCAATATCTCCATTTGGGTGGGAGGGTTCCGGGTCAAGGTAAACCGGGATACCTACGGCAGGCTGCCGCTGGGCGATGCCCTGCCCATCGCAGAATGGAATTCAAAAATCGACTCGGGCCAGCAAAAGGTCGGCGAGGCGCAAACCGAGCTGGACCAATGGTGGGGCAACCTGACGCCCATCGAACAGGCCAACCCGGTCAACAAGGTAAAATACGAGACCAACCAGGCCAAGCTTAACCTGGCCGCCACAGTGCTCGATGCTGCCGGCAATGCCGTAGACACGGCCGATAATTCCACCCTCGACTACGCACTCGACAAAGCTCAGGCCAAACTGTGGAGCATGACCCTGGGCAGCCAGTTCCAGCTCAATAAAAGCTGGATGGTTCGCGGGGAATACGGGTTCTCTTCAGGCCGCAAACAGGTGATGTTCGGCCTGCAGTACCGGTTCGGGTTGTAACGGCCGCTACCTGGGCCTGCCGCAAGGGCCCGGCCACTCCACCATACCGGTGCATAAAGGGGTAAATCATGGGGCTCCGGAACCGATTATTCCTTACCTTGGAGAGTCATGAAACGATTTGCGGGCATCTTTGCGCTCCTCGGGCTCTTTAATTCGGGATTTCTCGCTGCACAAGCGGCCCCGCCCATGCCTATTTCCCGGCTGGAAGAGGTGCGTTTCGACGGCAAGGTAGACGAACCCGGGTGGGAGGCCATTGACCCCCTGCCCATGGTACAGTACGAACCCATGGCCGGGGCACCGCCCACGGAACGCACCGAGATTCGCCTGGCTTACGACGATACCTATTTCTACGTTTCCATAAGAGCGTTCGAAAGCCATGAGGGAGAAGTCAGGGCCACCTCCCTGTACCGCGATCAGATTGCGGGCTCCGACCACCTGGAAATTCTGCTCGACACCTACAACGACAACCAGACGGGTTATATCTTTACCACCACCCCCACCGGTATTCGCAACGATGCCGATGTGTCCAACGATGCCATAGTGAGCTCCGTATTGCTGGGAAGCTCCTTCAACCGTGACTTCAACACGTACTGGGACGCCGAAAGTACGGTTACCGAAGCAGGCTGGTTTGCCGAAATGCGCATCCCCTTCAGCAGCCTGCGCTTCCAGGAAGACCAGGGCAAGGTAACCATGGGCATTACCGTTCAGCGCAAAATTGCCCATAAAAACGAACGCCTCGTCTTCCCGGCCGTGCCCCCGATTACCAACTGGGCCTTTTTGCGCCCCTCCCTGGCCCAGAAGATCGTTTTTACGGGCATCAGCCCAAACAAAACGCTCTATGTAACGCCCTATGTGCTGGGAGGCCATACCCAAACCAATACGCTGAACACGGCCGGAGACGCCTACGATAAAAACACCGATTCGCAGTTCAACATCGGGGGCGATGTCAAGTTTTCCATCACCAACAACCTGACGGCCGATTTTACCGTCAACACCGATTTTGCCCAGGCCGAAGCCGACGACCAGCTGGTTAACCTGACACGGTTTTCCCTGTTTTTCCCTGAAAAACGCCAGTTCTTCCAGGAACGGTCGGCTGTTTTTGATTTCCGTACCGGGGGGATAAGCCGCCTGTTTTTCAGCCGGCGCATCGGCCTGACCGACCAGGGCGAACAGGTGCCCATTTACGGGGGTATCAGGCTCATAGGCCGGTCGAGCGACTGGGACTTCGGCCTGCTCGATATGCAAACCCAACCGCTCGATGCCCTGCCCACCGAAAACTTCGGGGTGCTGCGCCTGCGCAAACGAGTGTTGAACGAAAACAGCTTTGTAGGGGCCATGTTTACCAGCCGCCTGGACGGTGCCGGCAATACCAACCTGGCCTACGGCCTCGATGGTCTGGTGCGGGTTTCAGGAGACGACTACCTCACGGTACAGTGGGCACAGACCTTTGACAGCCAGCAGGCCGAAGGCGCTTCAGACGCGTTCAGCAACGGCCGGCTCGCCCTGGAATTCAACCGCCGCCGCCGCCAGGGCCTGGGGTTCACCTTCGGCACCATCTACTCGGGCGAGAACTACAACCCCGGCGTGGGTTTTGTAGACCGGAGCAATTTCAAATTCGGCACGGCCCTGGTCTCCCAGACCTGGCTGAATAAAGAGGGCCCCTTTATTTACCATACCCTCCAGCCCTTTGGCAATGCATACCTGGGCAATGCAGACCATGAGGTGCTATCGTCGGAATACGGCCTGGAATGGCTCTTTACGCGCCGCAACCAGGATAACGGGGGGCTTAAGTTCAGGCAGGCCTATGAAAACCTCCTGACCGATTTCGACCTGGCACAGGGGGTAACCATCCCCGCCGGCCAGTACAATTTTTCGCGGGTAAACGTCCGGTATACCCAGGCGATCGACCGCCTGATGCGGGCCGGGGTGGAGCTGGAAACCGGCAGTTTCTACGACGGCTGGCTCAACAGCCTGAGCCTGAGCCCCGGCTGGTACGTCTCCAAATACTTCCAGGTTAGCCTGCAGTATGTCTATAATTACGGGGAATTCGAAGCCCGCGACCAGCTGATGAATTTCCACATCGCCCGCCTGCGCATCGGCACGGCCTTAGACCGTAAACTCTCCATTAACGGCCTCTTCCAGTACAACGGGGCACAAGACCTGTTCTCGCTCAATGCGCGGCTGCGCTACAATTTCAGGGAAGGACAGGATTTATGGATCGTCTTTAACTCGGGGTACAATACCGAGCGCGACAGGCTGGTGCCCACCCTCCCGGCGGTCGACAGCCAGTCGGTGTTGGTGAAGTATATTCACACGTTTATTTTTTGAGGGCGGGCAAGGGGATTTGTCCTTTGCCCTTGACCAGGATTATCCTGCCATTTTAGGGCAATACCCGCCTGGCAGCTGGCAGGGAGCTATTTGAAGGGATCGCCTGCAGGCCGGTTGGGAGCCCCTGCAACTCGTCTTAATGCGGTGCCTGAGGCAGCACGAGATTTATTCGGCACCATCGCCATACCAAATTCCTGAAATCCTTATATTTGGCTGGTGACAAACGCAATATAACAAACCCATTTTCTAACACTTATTACGTAATGATGAAAAAGTTATTTTTTCTTTTTGGTTCCCTGCTGCTTGGCGTGCAGGTGGGGACCGCACAATCGAATGTCGAAGAGATAGACTTCCTGCAATCGGTTATCGGGACACAAAAAAAGGAGGTGACCGCCAACTTTATCGATGTAAGCCCGGAAGCCTCAGGGGCTTTCTGGAGCTTATACGATCAGTACGAGACAGAGCGCAAGTCTGTCGGTAAAAACCGGATTGCGCTTATCGCGGAGTACGCTGCGAAATACGACGGGATTACTCCGGAAGAAACCGATAACCTGCTGAAAAAGTCCCAGTCGATCCGCAACGCGAATTACAAGCTGATTGATTCCTACCAGAAAAAGATCAGAAAGGTGGCCGGCGCAAAGGCAGCCGCCCAGTTCTATCAGCTCGAGACCTACTTTCAGGCGGTCATCCAGGTAGAACTATTCGAAAGCATCCCGTTGATCGGAGAACTGGACAACTAGTTGTTTCATACAGAACAAAAAAAGCCGCCAGGTACACTGGCGGCTTTTTTTATTCCTTTTGGACTAAGACGCTATTCCTCTTTCAGGGCTTCAGAAATCTTGGCCACATACTTCTCGGCTGTCTTATAAGCATCGTGAGGGTCTTTAAGCTCCGAGGTTACGACAAAGACCAACTGATCTTCCTCGGCCTCGTCGAGGTTATACCCAACCGTTTCGAGCACATAGGTGGTGTAGGTAGTGGTGGTGCTACCCGTGGGGATGTACCCCCCTGCCCCGTAGTAGGGACCGTAGGCATAAGGGTAGCGGTAGTAGCTGCCAAACCCGCCGTAATAACCCGGGTAATAGGACCCATACCCCACGCCAACTCCAACCCCTGAAGTAGTGGTTTGGGTGGTTTGCTGCATATCCTTTACGGTGGTCAGAACGATGGCATCGAAGCCTTCGCTCTCGATCATCTCGAGGACTCTTTGGGCGCGTTCTTCGGTCACTTCCCGTTCAGGGCTGAGCCTGGGCACCTTTTTATAGCTTTCCGTTGCCTTGATGCCCCGTTCGTTGAGGGCCTTGGCGATTTCAATCTCAAAAGCCGTCCGGGCCTGGTTGTCTGCGGTACGGGCAATGACCAGTACATTTTTCTCTCTGAATTTCTGGACGGTTTCAGCCTGTCCTTTCCAGGAGCTGGTCACCTTCACGCTGCTTCCACAGCCCGCAAAAATCAGAGCACTGATGGTTAAAAGAATAAGACTACGCTTCATGATATTTTAAATGGATTTAGATTAAAAGTCGAGCCACGAAGGTAAGGTAATTAAGGTTAATAACTTGCAACATTTAGCGGGGACTTAAGACTTTGGGGTTGC
>JAHECA010000052.1 GCA_024642005.1 Robiginitalea sp.
CAGTATTTCCTCCTGGGTTTGACGGATCTCCTGAAGCCGCATATTGATTAAATGCAGCAGGTAGAGGTTGTTGTCCAGGATGTTCTCAAATTCAAGCAACTGAAACAGCGGCTCGTATTCAAAGGGGATTTTGCTGGGCTTATACCAGGGATTGCCCCCGTAACGCTCGGTTTGGATCAGCGGGATATACTTGTTTATGAATGGGATCATCTGCTCGTTCTGCCAGTTGGTTTGGCTGAGCTTGTAGGCCTGTATCAGGTCGAGTTCGGTGCTCCATTCCAGTAAGATGGTCTTGAGTTCATTGTTTTCGATCAGGTCGATCTGGCCAGTCCGCAGCGCCTCGTCTATAGTATGGCGGGCCGGCAGGTAGCTCTCGGCCGACAGGGTAAAATAGTACAGGCTGTCGAGGTTGTGACGGCTGAGTTCACGGGCATCGGCCCCGACCAGGTCGAGCAGGGCGAGGTTGGCATCGTAGGCGTTCTGGTTCAACAGCAATACCGTATCGAGCAGTTGCCGGTTGCGCAAAAATTCGCCGTGGAGGTTCGCTTTGAGCTGTTCGCCCAGCTTATGCTCTTTCCGCCCCTCGTTCCAGGTATTCACCTGCAGGGCGATCAATATGCCGATCACTACCAGGATTACTTCCCCAATGGCATAGACGAGGTATTTGGTTACCCGGTTCTCAGAGAGGAACTTGTGTCGGAGTTTGCGGAAAAAGGGCATCATAACGGTACTCTGCAATTAGGGGTTCACGGGCTCGAAGCGATAGGTCTTATCCGACAGGTTCAGCGTTACATGGTTGGTTGGCTGGTTTCAGTCTAAATGTAGGGAATTTTTCCGGTCCCGGGCCAGGGCCAGCAAGCCCAGCAGGGGGCCCAGGGCAAGCACGGCAAACAGGTACGCAGGGTCGATTCGGTCGAGCAGGGCGCTGAGCAGCTGTATGCTGGCAATGGTGATGGCAAACCCGACGCAGTTCACAATGGTCAAGGCGGTGCCCCGGGCCTGAGCCGGGGCGTTGCCGGCAACCAGGGTTGAGAACAGGGGGGAGTCGGCTATCACCGCCATCCCCCAGAAAAGCAGGAAGCCAAGTAGCAAAGGAGTGTTACCCGCTTTAAAAACCAGGGGCGATATCAGGCAGCAGAGGCCCGACAGCAAAAGGGCCCGGCTCGCCGTTTTTTTGGGCCCAAACTTTAGGGAAAGGTACCCCCCCGCCACACAGGCCGGGCCGCCAATGGCGATAATCGCAAACGACCATGGGGCTACCGGCAGGTCGGCCTGTGGGTGGAGGGCTGCGAACCGCGCCAGCAGCACCGGCACAAAAGCCCAAAAGGCGTACAGTTCCCACATGTGCCCGAAATACCCGAAGGCAGCGGCCCGGAAATCAGGCTTCCGGAATACCTGGAAAAATGCCGAGAAGTCGGGCCTGGAACTCGGGTGCCTGAAAGGGCCGTTGGGCACAAGCAGCCACATGAGCACCCCTCCGAGTACGGCCAGGCCCGAAGTGGCCAATACCACCCCTTTCCAGGATTCGGCCCCGACGCTGCCCCTGAGCAAGTGGGGAAGGGCCGTGCCCACCACCAAGGCACCCACCAGGAAACCGAGCGATTTGCCCAAGCCGTGCCGGTAGTAATCCGAGGCGATTTTCATCCCCACAGGGTAAATGCCGGCCAGGAAAAAGCCGGTCAGAAAACGCCAGGCCAGCAAACTGCCCAGGGTGTTGCCGCCCCAGAGCGTCGCGGCGTTCAGCCCGGCCCCGAGCAGGGCGCAAACCAGGAAAACCCGGGAAGGGGCAAAACGGTCGGCCAGGGTAAACAGGGCAAAGAGGAGCGTCCCCGAGATAAACCCGAATTGCACGAAAGCCGTCAGGTTGCCCAGGGCACCAGACCCCAGGCTGAAATGGGCCGCCAGGGGGCCAATTACCCCGTTGGTTGCGAACCAGAGCGAGGTGCAGCAGAACTGGGAAACCACGATGACCGGAAGGATGTACCAGGGTTTATTGCTCATATTTCAGCGATTTAGAAACCGCCGCAACACCTCCGTATAGGCTTCAGGCTCGTTCAGGTAGGTAAAATGGCCCGTACCTGAAAACGTTTGCACCTGCGCCTCCGGGTAGGCCTCTTTCAAACGGGTTCGCAGTTCAGGTGGCACCAGGGGGTCATTGTCTGACTCGATAATGAGCTTGGGGATCCTTTGGTGTTCCGGCCCCCGGCCTATGGCAAAGGAATCGAGTACGATGTCGAAGCGGCCGATAAACTGCTTTTTCGACATCAGCCCCGAGTACTGTTCGAGCAGGAAGGCCTCCACCAGGGGGGAATAGTTCGAGGCAGGTGAGACCGTTTTTGAGATGTTCGAGCGAAACTGCGACATCACCAGCCATTCGGGAAGCCAGGGTACCAGTTTGCGCAGGCCCCCGTTTTCGCGGGCGTAGATTTCGTTCGGGGGAAAGGTATTGCCAAATACCACTTTCTCGACACGCTTTGGGTACTGACTCGTATAATACTGGGCTATAAAGCCTCCCATGGAGGTCCCCAGTATGTTTAGGCTGTCGACGCTTTCCGCTTCAAGGATGGCGTTGATCCCTGCCGTGGCTTCCTGCAGGGAGTGCACTGGAGGCAAGGTGAGGCTGATGATGCGAAAATCGGCCTGAAGGGCCTCGATTTGCTGCCACCAGATGTCGTAAGCCCCGCCCATCCCGTGCAGGAAAAGCAGGGTTTCGGTGCCATGGCCCCAAACCATGTACGTCCAGTCCAGGCCCTCATGTTCCAGAATTTTTAGCGGGTGTTCCCGAAAGGCCTCCAGCGAACGGGCCACGGCCGGGTCGCCATCGCCGTACCAGTCATCAAAGCTTCGCTTTTTAACCGGTATGGCATAGAAAACCAATAAGCCCAGTAAGACGAAGCCCAGGAGGTATCTGACTATTTTATTCATGGAATCGGCAGCCCCCTTTTGGGCAACACCTTAAATGTATGGAATTTTACAACGGTTCGCCCCCTAACCAGGAAGGCTCTCAAAGGGGTTTTTGAAAGATGCCCCGGTAATTCGGAAAATGCCAGCAGAGCAAAAAGGTATTGCCCAGCAGCATGGCCGCAGTGATAAGGGGGGTCCCGGTCATGTGCAGGGAAACAGAGACCAGAAAGATATTCAACGTAACCGGCATCATCAGCAGGCTCGACAGGGCCACAAAGCGATTCAGGAAGATCAGCACCCCCAGGGCTATCTGGAAGTAGCCGATAAAATTCCAGTAAAAGCCGGTTTCATGCATGGCATGGAAATAGGCGCCTACGGGGTTGTCTACAGGCAGGGTGGTGAATTTGATCCCGGGCCATTTGCGCAGGCCGGAGATAATAAAGGTAAGGCCCATGCCGATGCGTACCAGCCAGTAGCACACGCGTATCGCCCGGTTGTTTTTAAGGATTTTGAGTACGTCCATCGCCGCATTTACCAGGCAGACGAGGCAGGTCCTGGTTTTGTTACATTCCTTGCCAACACCTTATTCTCCCAGATAGATTTTCCCGTCCTTCATGACGAATGCGACGTCGAACAGGGCCTCCGAAAAATGGGTTTCCAGGTCGCCCTTCACGGCAATCAGGTCGGCAAGCGCCCCTTCCTTCAACACGCCCAGGCTGTTTTCCATCCCCATGAATTGGGCAGACAGGTAGGTGGAAGACCGCAGGATATCCAGCGGCTTCATGCCCTCTTCGTAGTAGGCGACCATGACATTTTTGGCGGCGGCCCCCTGGGGCATTTCCAGGTTCAGGTAGTTGTCTGACCCGGTGACGATGGTGACCCCGGCCTTAATGGCACGCTGCAGGCGGTCGCGGTATTGGTCTTTCGCCCGTTTCATCTGTTTTTCCCGGTCCCACTGGAAGTCAACGATGTCATAGATCTTGTGGAAAAGGGGCTCGGAGATATCCGTCGGCACGAGTACCACCCCTTTTTTTGCCATGAGGGTCAGGGTGGTGTCGGAAATCTGGTAGCCGTGCTCAATGCCGTCCACCCCGGCCGTTACCGCTTCCCAAACAGCAAGGTCAGAAGTGGCATGTGCCGTCACTTTCCGGTTGTAGCGGTGGGCCATTTTCACTATGGCTCTCATTTCGTCAATGGTCAGGCTCGTATTGTTCGGCGAATTGTTCGAACAGATCTTGATTAGGTCGGCCCCGTAATTCACATGCACCCTGACCGAATTGATCGCATCGTCAACGCTCCGGATGATGGTGTACTCCTCGTCGATCACTTCCCGGTAGGGCCTCAGCAACCCGGGCACCTGCCCGCCTTCCGAGATGATGATGGGGCCCGAGACGAACATCCGCGGGCCGTCGACGGTCCCTTCATTAATGGCCCTTTTCAGGGCCACGTCCAGGAATGGGCCCGAATCGCCCAGGTCCCTGACTGTGGTAAAACCATTTTCAAGCCATGACTTCGCCCGCTTGGCTGCCCTAAGGGTACGCAGGGCATGCCCTTCAAAGAGGACCTTATCTGCCATAGGCGTCTCGTCGTTGAGGTCATCGAGGGTCAACAGATGGGTATGGCCGTCAATCAGGCCTGGCAATACAGTGTATCCTGTCAGGTCAACGACCTTCGCATCGGCCGGAACAGTTAGATTCTTACTTACCTCTGCGATCCGGTCCCCTTCGATCTTTAGGGTATACCCGGTCAGCATCTTGCCGTTTTCAGAATCGAATAGTTTGCCCGTCCTGATGTAGGTGGGTTGATCGGCCTGTGCCATGGATACCGGGGAAGCCAGCATCAGGCCCAGACACAGGAAAGAAAGTTGCACAAATCGCTTCATGGGATTGTAGGTTTGAGGGTGCTCACCGTTTAATCGGGGGTTGCCCGATCTCGTTCCTGTGAATTTAGCGAATTTTAAGATTGGCAAGCCTAGCGAAGCCCGATTGGGCCAAAGCTTCTCCAGGAAAGGTGTTGAAGGATTCAAGAACCATTTTTCACAGGGACGAAGCCCAGAGGATCCAGGGCGTGGCCAGCAAAAAGATAACCGTATTGAGGAGCGTTACCAGGGCACCCTGTTTGTAGATGTCTTCGGAGGGCAAAAAGCCACTCCCCGCAAACAACACGTTTGAACTGGAAGCCTGGGGGGTCATCACGGCAAAATAATTGGTAGCGAATGAGAGCATGAAGGCCATCAGTGCCGGGGGAACGCCGGCATTCACGGCCACCTGCAGGAACACCGCATACAGGGCCAGTAAATGGGCCGTCTGGCTCACAAAGAGGTAGTGGATCAGGATGTAGAGCAGGGTCAGCAACAGGTAAACCGTAACCCAGCTGTAGCCGCTGATAAGCCCGGCGATCTGTTCCCCCAGGGTTTTCATGAAGCCCATGTCGTTCAGGGCGGTGCTCATCATGTAGAGGATGGCAAACCAGAGGTAAGTCTCCAGGGCGTCGCCGGCCCCCTGCCGGATGTCGCTGAGGGTGTAGACGTTGCCCAGGATCAGCACCGACAGCCCCAGGAAGGCCACGATGGCCAGGTCGAGGTGAAGCAGGGGGGCGAATGCCCAAAGCAGGATCATCCCGAAAAAAGTACCCCCCATGATCCATTCCTGCCGGCTCATGGGCCCCATCTCCTCAAGCATTTTTCGTGCCATTTCTGGGGCTTCGGGCGTATAGTTGTTTTCGGGCGGAAAGAGTTTGTACAGTACCAGGGGAATCAGTACCAGGGCCATGATGCAGGGCACCGATGACACCAGCAACCAGTTCCCGAAGTTCATATTCACGCCAAACTGGGACGCGATGCCGGCCCCCACCGGGTTTGCGGCCATGCCGGTAAACCACAGGGCCGAACTGATGGTATGGCCCGAAATTGCGGTCATCATCAAATAGGTGCCCGTCCTTCTCCGCCCTTCTTCGGTGGGAAGCGAGCCGGTATTCAGGGAAAGGGCATGCGTTATAGGGTAAAGTATGCCCGAACGGGCCGTATTGCTTGGGATGGCCGGCCCCAGTAGGGTGTCGGTGGCCACGATGCAATACCCCAGGCGCAGGGTCGATTTGCCGAACCGCCGGATCAGCAGAAAGGCAATGCGCCGGCCCAGGCCCGAACGGATCACCCCCTTGGCGACCAAAAAGGCTGCCAGAATCAGCAGCATAAAGGGCTCCGAGAAGCCCGAAAAGGCCTGCTGTGGGGTGAGCACCCGGGTGAGTACTACCGCCACCATGGCCAGGATGGAGGCCGTAAAAATCGACAGGGCCTCGAGCAGCACGCCCACGATGGCGGTCATGAAAATGGTAAACAAATGCCACGCGTCTGGCGAAAGGTCCCAGGGTACGGGAAGGTGCCAGACTACCAGGCCGAAACCCAGGGTTATAGTCCGCTTGGTCCAGAGCATGCGTTGGTCGGGTAGGGTTTGTTTTTCCACAGCGGAGGGGCCAGTTGGTGTGAGGGGCTGCCCCTTCGAAGGTACCTAAAAAAATTATATCCGGCGTGGCCTGTATCCCTGCCGGAGGCATTCGGAACAGGGGTCACTCCAGCGTCACAAAGAGTTCAGAATTTATTCTCCATGCCCCGGAAGCCCGGGTCCATTGGGCACTATACCGCCCACCTGCAACGGGGCCCGGGCCGCGGCCGGGGTCGTACCCCTTCCAGGTTCCGGTCTCCCAGGCCAGTTCCCGGGAGGCGTTCACTTCAAGCGCTGCAGGGGTGCGCACCCAGTACATCTTGCTTTCCCCAAAGGATTCTATGTATTGCTTCAGGGCTTCCTTGCCTGCCAGCAGGGTCCCGTTGCCGGTGGTGATCAGCACGTCTTCGGTCAGGAAGGAAAGCTCGGCGGCGGTGTCATAATCCTTCAGGGCCTGGTTGGAGGCCTCCCTGAGGGCGCGGATTTGTTCCTGATCCGATTGGGCAAACAGGGCAGGGCCTGACAGGAGCAGGAAGAGCAGGCCGAACCAGATGGGTCGCTTGCAGAGTCTCATGGTTGTGGCATCTTGGTTTAAGAATTGTACAGGCTCCTCATTCTAGGCATTCAGCGCCTCCAAGACCCGCTCGGGGGTAAAGGGCAGATGGCGCAGCCGTTTGCCGGTGAGCCGCAAAAAGGCGTTGGCAATGGCACAGGCTACCAGGGGGGTGCCGGTTTCGCCCACGCCTT
>JAHECA010000013.1 GCA_024642005.1 Robiginitalea sp.
ATGGCCGCTTCCATCGAAGAATCGATGCGGATATTCCGGAACTCGCCCAGGGAGCCCTCCCAGGTGGCGAGGTCGTCCATCTGGAAGGCATAACTGCCTTCCGGGGCTTCCAGGAGCTCAGCGAAACCCGTTTCCCCGGTATACGGGGCGTTCAGGTAGGCGTAGAACCTGCCATCCGGGTTCGTACGGGCCGGCAGCAGCTGGAAGTTTTCCCCGGGCAGGGATATGGCTACCAGGCCCCCTCCTGCCGGGCTTTCCTCCGGGCCTTCCACAACCCGTCCGCTAATCAGCGCGCCGCGCTGCTCGGGGACCCAGACGGTATCGTTTACTTCCTGGGGGATCTGCCGGAGCCTTTGGGCATAAGAGGCTGAAAACGTTTCCGTTGAAGGGGCCGGGAGTTCGGGAACCTCTTCGGCCCTGGAAACGGAGAGGGAATAAAATCCCTGCCCGAGGGCCCCTTTGTAATTCCTCAGGCTGAGTTGTACGGGCGCTCCGCACCCGTAAACCTTTTGGTCCGTTTCGAGGGCCAGCCCGGTGGAAGCCAGGATAGCCTGTGCCCCCAGGCTGTCGGCCTCTACAAGATTGTGTTGCGGTTCAGGCGTTTCCCCTGTAAGGGCCGAAGCATCCCCGAGATAGGGGTTCAGCACGGTGATGTCGGCAGTGAAAAACTGGGCTGTCCCTGCGTTCTTCATCCAATGGGTAAAGGCAATCAGTTTATAAGCACCTGTCGGCAGGTTGGTTTCGAAGAACAGGTCGCCCTGCCCCCGGCCGCCGGAGAGGCCGATCTTCTGCGTATCGTAAATTGTGCCGTTGGCACCCACGAGTTGCACATAGGCCACCTCACTGATGTCGCTCAGCCGGTAGGTGCGCGTGTTGATGCAGTACAGGCTGTAATAAAGGTACTCCCCGGGGAATAACGTGGTGTTGCTCAGGTGGAGGTAAACGACCTCCATGGGGGTGGCCCGCAAGGCCTGCAGTTCCTCCGAGGAAGTTATGCGCTGCTGGCCTCGCAAACTCAGGGCACAGAGCTGCAGCAGGGTCAGAAACGATATAAGGGTGCGCTTTTTCATCTCAGTTTTCAATCCAGAAATCGGGTGGCACATTGGATCCCAGCACGGTGCAGTCGCCGCATACCCGGGAAGTATAAATGTACTCTCCGGGGCATTCTATAGGCGGATCACTAGCGAGAAAATCGGACCCGTTAAATTCGTTTACAATACCTACATATTTGATAATATCGCCAAGATCGAGCAATTCAATGACCGATAGCGGGCAGCCACCGCCGGAATCCGGGTTTGGAACTTTCGGGCAGCGGCTGGGGTGCGATGTCAGGGACGAAGTGACCCGGCACTCGACTATATAGGGGGGTTCGGGCTCCCCGGGAAACAAATCCCCGTAATTCAGGAAAATACGCCGCTCACTTACCGAGGCTACCGAGAAGTAGCCGATCACATTTACATCACCCCTGTTTTCTGCCTGCATATTGCCCTGCAGGTCGCCTGGCTGCACCTGGGCAAACACATTGCCTTCCTGGGAAAAGTTCCGCAAACGGTCAAAGTACAGGTAAGCATTCAGATCTTCGACATGCTGGCGCACCAGAATGCTGTAGCGGTGGGCAATCTTGTATGCTTCCTGGGGCAGGAAGTGCACGGGCAGGTTTCGGATTTGCCCGCCCGCAAGCCCTTCGGTGGTGGATTGGATAATGCTTTCGGACGCTTCCGTGCGATAACAAACCTGTTCTTCCCGCGTGCGCGCTACGATATCGATGGCATACTCAACAGGGTCGGCGCAGGGGTCGTAATAGGTGAGCAATAAATCCTCGGGTGTCCAGAGGGGGGCAATGACCTTGAATGTTTCCGCAAAGGTGTAGCGCAGGTAGGCCGGGCCGCTGGTTCCGGCGTCGCCGTCAATGGAGAAACGAATCCCCTCGCCCAGGAGCGGATCGGTGCTGCGTTCGGCCCGCAGCCCGGTCAGGGAGGCATTGCCCGCCAGTGATTCGAATTCAGATCGTATTTCGGTTCCCCCGGGCAGCGTTACCTTAAGACGGTATTGCAGGCCCATTTGGGCGGCAAAGGGCTGGTTGGAAAAATAGCGGCCAGGGTCCCCTTCAGTAAAGGCATAATTGCCGCCATTGTCGTCTTCTACCGCAACCGCTGCCCCGCTCACATAGAGGATCGGCCGGATATTCGGATCCTGAATGCCGTAAAGCCCGGTGGCGGGATCTTTCTCGTCGAATTTAATAATGGTGTCGTTCTCAAAATCGGCTGGGCGCGAAAGTATTACCTCCTGGGTGCGCAACTCGTCGGTCAGGGTGGCTTCCACCACCAGGGCGTTCCGGACCTCAGCTATCGCCTCGGCATCGGTGCGGATATCCACCTCTTCCACGCAGCCCAGCACAAGCATAAGACCTGCTGCCGCAAGAGCCGCCAAATTTCGCGATCGGATGACGTGCTTGTTCGGTTTCATCAAAATTTGAAATTATACGTTACTGACGGGATGGGCACAGAAAAAATGGAGCTTTGCAGCGCCTTTACCTCCCCTCCTTCGGTGACGAAATAGACCGAATAAGGGTTATTGCGCCCCAGCACATTGTACACCGAAATGGTCCAGAAGCTGTGTGCGAGTTTCTCCTTTTTATGGTTCCCCTCGATGTTGATGCCCAGGTCGAGCCGTATGTAGTCAGGAATCCTGTAGCGGTTCCGGTCGCTGTACAGCACATATTCTGCATTGTTGTAAAAAAATTGCCCGATGGGGTAGGTCACCGGCCGGCCGGTCTGGTAGGCGAAATTGAGAGAGGCACTGTACCGGCGGGTAAACCGGTAATTGGCCACCAGGCTCAGGTCGTGGGGACGGTCGTAATTGGATGGGAAAAATTCACCCCCGTTGATCCGTTCGGTAGGGTACGGGCTGTCAAAGCGGATCTTCGACCGCGACCAGGTGTAACCGAGCCAGCCGTTGAGCCGGCCAGAGTTTTTGCGGAGCAGGAACTCCACGCCATAGGCGCGCCCATCACCCTGCACCACCTCGGTTTCGACCTGTTCGTTGAGCAGCAGGCGGGCGCCCGCCTTGAAATCGAGCACGTCTTCAGACCATTTGTAATATCCTTCCAGGCTGAGCTCGTAACTGGCCTCGTCTATATTCTTGAAAATCCCCAGACTTACCTGTCGGGACCGCTGCGGGCGGATATTGTAATCGCTCAGCTTCCAGGTATCGATGGGTGAAACCGTCGTGGTATTCGAAAGCGTGTGAATGTACTGGTACATGCTGTTGTACCCGCCCCTGAGCGATAAATCTGGGGTAAACAGGTAGCGTGCAGAGGCGCGTATCTCAGGACCGTTGTAGGCTTTTACTGTCTCCCCTGAAGAAAACGTCAGGGTATCGATGGCCGTGCCCGGGTTGCGCGGTTGATCGGGGGGGTATTCGCGTTGGGTTGCAGGTCCAAGCGCCTGGAAAAAAGACCAGCGCAGGCCCGCATCTACCTCGAGCCGTTCGCCCAGGGAAATCCTGTCGGCGATGAATACGCCCGACTCAAGGGCCTGTTCTCTGGGAAGGCCCCGCGCTTCCACATCCGATCCGGACCCCAAAGGGTTCACTTCGCCGGGGTTCACCCGGTAGTATTTGGCGGCCAGCCCAAAGGTGAAGAGATGCCCGTCGTTGTAACGGAACCGGTCCCAGGCCTTCAGCTCGGTTTCCTCGAGGGCATACCCAAACTCAAAATTGGTATTCGCTTCCGCCTCGTATTCCAGGTCATAGGCATATCTGCTGTTGGCCAGGCTAAGTGTGGCGTTATGCCGCAGGCCCATCCGATGGTTCCACTCGAGGGAGGCGATCCGGTTGCTGTATCCCACCAGGGAATCGCGCGTGAGGCTGAAGCGGTCA
Organism: Robiginitalea sp.; assembly: GCA_024642005.1. Classification (GTDB taxonomy): domain Bacteria; phylum Bacteroidota; class Bacteroidia; order Flavobacteriales; family Flavobacteriaceae; genus Robiginitalea. The sequence continues at coordinate 3,880 of JAHECA010000013.1, forward strand.
TTGCTGTAATAGGCGGTGGCCTTCAGGTGGTTGTTGGCATTGATTCGATCTGTGTAGGTGCCAATCAGGTCGTAGAAAGAGGCCTGGTCACCGCTGAGCCTGTCATCCCCGAGGCTCCTCAAGATCCAGTCAGAATAGGCGGCGCGCGCGCCCAAAACCAGGGACGAACGACCTTTGGCCACAGGGATCTCAAAAGCCAGGTTTGCCGTTACGGGGCCAACAGACCCCTCCCCCTTCAGGTCGAGGGTATCGCCCGCTACCGTATGAATGTCAAATACGGACGACAGGCGCCCTCCGAACTCCACCGGGATAACCCCCTTGTAAATATCCACACTTTCCACGACAAAGGGGTTCAGGGCCTGGAAAATGCCGAAAAAATGGGTGGGGTTGTACACCAGGGCCCCATTGAGCAGGAACTGGTTCTGGTCGGCCCGTCCGCCCCGCACATTCAGGCCAATGGCTCCTTCCCCTGCCGTTGAAATACCCGGCAGGGTGGCCGCCACCTGAAGTACGTTTCGCTCGCCGAGTACCAGTGGGATGTCTTTGCTCTCCTCGGCCACAATACGGTCGGTGCCGGCCGTAACTTCTTCCACATTGCGGTCGCGCAGAGCTTCCACCACCACTTCTTCCAGTTGTTGCACGCTTTCTTCCGCAACCAGGTTCAGTTCCCCGTTCCCATAAACCACCAGTCGCCTGCGAATGCTCTTCATGCCGATAAAGCGGGTCTGGAACTGGTGGATCCCGGGAGGGATTTCCAGGGCGAAAGTGCCATCGAAATTGGTGGTTGTCCCCTTTCCCAGGTCGGTAATGAGTATGGCCACATCCGGAATCGGTGCGCCCGTGGCGCGGTCGCGCACCACCCCGGTAAGGGTATAGGTTTGAGCAGCCTGACCCGCCTGTTGTTTGCCGATACGCACGGTTTCAATCGGTGCCTCGGAAAGGGCATCCTCCAAAGGCACAAAGATTGGGGCCGAAACTACAGGGGTGGCTGTATCGGGTACCGCTTCGGGCGAAGCCTGGTCAAAATAGCCCTCCGGGAGCCGGTCATAAATAAGGTTGTTGCGGGTAAGCACGTAGGAGCCCGCATTAACCCGATACAGATTGAGTTCGCTGCCAGAAAGCAAGGTGGCCAGCAATTCCTCCAGAGGCAGGTCTTGATAATCGCCGTCGCGGGTTGCCGGGTCGAACCATTCGGGAAGGTAGTAGATCCGGATTTTTTCCTGCGCCTCCAGCTTCCGGAAAACCTCCGGCAGGGTAAGGTCCGAGAACTGCAAGCTTACAGGTTCGCCTTCATCCTGCCCCCGCAGCAACATGACCGGTAAAAAAAGCAGAAAGATAAAATAGCGAAATGCGTGTCTCATCTTTTTCCCGTTCCCGGAAAGATTCCCGGAAATGATCTCGGGCGATTCCATCCGGATTATAGTATACAATGGGTCTGTGACCTGTTTTTCCATGCAGAATGCCAGGCTTTATTTCATTAAGATAGCTTAATTTCCCGAATGGTGCCCTTTTAGCGACAAACGATGAAAGACCGGAGTCAGAAGTCGGTTTACCGGGGTATAAAAAACAAGGTATGAAGGGCAGCCGCTTCGATCTCGCGGGTATTCAACATCATTTTCCGGAACTCCCCCCTGGCGTACATTTCGGCCTGGTCGTCGTAATGCGGGCTGAAGGGATTGCCCGACTGCCCGGTAGGCAGAATGCTCATACTGTTCTCAATATCGGCAAAATCGATTACCCGGCGGGTTGAGGGCCCGGAAGTAACCGGGTAATAACCCGTGGAGTCGTAGCTGAAAGCCAGGTTATTGATTACCTCCTGGCTGCCCGGGACCGGGAAAGGCCCAACATTGAAAAGGGGCCTGAAAAGTGCCATGCTGCCTATGGGGTGCTTATGTTCCAGTTCGTGTACCTTGCTCCATTGCCAGTGTTCCGAATTTTTGCCAAAATCGCGGTACACCGATTCCATGGCCTCGTGGAAGGAACGCCCGACAATGACGGCCTTGTCTTCCACCGTTTCCGGCGTATTGATATCGTCCCACCACACGGAATTTTCGCGCTCTGCCATTACGGCAATCATCCGCTTCATCAGGTGGGTGCCGAGGAAGGCCTCAAACCCGTCTTCACCCATCTCGTCAGCAAAGGTGTCGCGTAAAAAGTAATAGATCCAGCGATGGTAAAGCAGAGCCACGGAACTTTCCAGCGTATAATTGCCTTGCCACTTGTTTAGGGCATCCACGTATTCGACCTGGCTTTCGCTCAACTGTTTTACATCGAGGTACTTGGCTAATTTGGACGCCGTTTGCGGGTCTACCGATGAGGTGTTGTCCAGCATCATTTCCTGAACGGCTTCCCGGTCCCAGTCATTGCGGGAATCGAGCAGTGCGGTAATTCGGCGCGCCCGGTTTTCGGGGAGGTAATACCCGGGGATATACCCGGCACCCGTACTGTCTGGCTGGTTATTGGCTGAATAGACATAACCCCAGGGCGGATTGATGGCCTTCGGGTTTTCCGAAAATGGAACCGGCCTCTCAAAGTCTTCCCCGGCTTTGGAACCGTCCAGGAGAAGTTTTGTGGAAACCGTATCGGGCAGCCTGTACAGTTTGGCGGCCGCCCACCAGGCCACATTGCCCTCGGCATCACCATACATTACATTGAGGCCAGGGGCATGTATTTTCTGCACCGCCTGCTCGAATTCGGGCAGGGCCGGAGCATGGGCTATGCCGTTCAGGGCCTGGAGTACCTGGTTTGGGCCCTGAGTATACACCCACGACATGCTCACTGGCGTACCTCCCTCCAGGTCTTTGATCACCTCATTCACCAAGGGGCCCAGGTCAGAACGACGGTAGCTGAAGGCAACGGGATCTGACCCTTTGACCTTGATCGTTTTCTCTATGCGCTGGAAGGTTTTCCAACCGTCGGGGCGCAGGTAGCGGTTGCTGTCCTGCGCATCTGTGGTTTCGCGGTAGAAGTCGATATCGTCGTTCTCAAACATGGTCATACCATAGGCATTGCGGCGGTTGTGTGCCAGAAGCGGGAAGGGAATACCCGCCATGTGATAGCCATACCGCTCATAGGCCGGGGTTGCCAGGTGCGCTTCGAACCATACGGAAGGCTGGGCAAAACCGATATGTGGATCGTTGGCGAAGAGGACTTTTCCTGTTTTTGTTTTGGCAGGGCCCACCACCCAGGAATTACTGCCTTCCAGGGCAGGCAGGGGCAGGCCGCCTAACAACTGCCTGATTTGGGACGAGGCAGCAAAACCCGGGGTGGCGGAATCGCGGGTGTCGTAATTTTGAATACGAGTAGTGGCTCCGGGGTCTTCATTGAGCAATTCCTCCAGGTAAGCCGGGCCAAGCCGCTGGCCCACTTCCGTAAGGAACGGGTCGGTTTTATGGGCCATGGCAAAGCTGAAGGCCATATAGCCCAGGGTATTGTAGACATCCTCGAATTGGAAAGGCGTTTTGTCAAGCCCAGTCAGGTAAAATTCCGGCGGGGTGGGCCCGTCGGCAATAAAGGCATTTACCCCGTCGAGGTATGCTGCAACCAGGCGGTATTCCTGAGAATTCCGATCTAAGGTCGCGATCGCAGCCTTGCTGGATTCGTCTATGCCCAGACTCAGGAAAAACCGGTCTGTGCTGAGCTGGTCGGGGCCGAAAACCTCAGAAAGCCCGCCCCGGGCAACCCGTCTGAGCAATTCCATTTGCCAAAGGCGGTCCTGGGCGTGCACATAACCCAGCGCCCTGAAAGCATCTGCCTCCGATTTGCCGTAAATGTGCGGAATGCCATAGGGCCCGTAAAGGACCCTGACGGAATCCTGCAGGCCTGTCAGCGTTCGGGAGTCTTCATAATCGGGTCTTAAAGCCCTGGAAATAAGGAAGCTGGCCAGAGCGAGCAGCAAGACCAGCAACACTAAAACTTGAAAAACCTTCCGTAAGTGCTTCAAATTAAACGCTTCAGATTTCGAAGCTTAAAGATAGCGCCTTTGCCTAGAATAGGGAAATGGCCAGTGCAAAAAAAAAGCCCCAACTCGACAGGCGGAATCAGGGCAGGCCAACCGGTGCTTTCAGATTCGTGATTCCCGAGGCCAGCCAATCGCGGTACGAGGCAGCATCCGTATTCTGCATGGGTGGGTTTAGCACCTGCAGGTCAGGTGAAAGCTGCACATAGAAAGGCTGTGAGACCGACCCGAAATTGACGGTCTGGAAGGTACTCCACAGGTCTCCAACGGTGTTTATTTGCTTGGTGCGCCCGTTCTCAAAGCCAAATACGAACTGCTGCTCCTGCGGTAAAGGCTGCCGGTCGTCTACGTAGAGGGAGACCAGGATGTACTTCTGCTGAAGGAGTTCGAATACGGCTGGATTGCTCCAGACCTGTTCCTCCATTTTACGGCAGTTCACGCAGGCCCAGCCCGTAAAATCGAGCAGCATAGGTTTTCCGGTGGCGCGCGAAAGCGCGAGCCCTTCCTGGAAGTCTTTGGTGCATTCAAGGCCCAGCGGGCAATCCGATTCCGTTGCGGCCAGGGTATAAAAATCGGGGGGCGGAAACCCGCTCAGCAAGGTAAGGGGTGCACGGCCCACCAGGCCATAGGCCAGGTAACCTGCAAAAAGCAGGCTCAGCAGGCTTCCTCCAACCCGCCAGGGCGAGAGTCTGGGTTTTGGGCTGCCGGCTTTAAAACGCAACCATCCGAGCAGGTAAGCTGCCAGGCCAAGGGACAGCAGTAGCCACAGCCCCAGGAATACCTCGCGTTTCAGGATGCCCCAGTGGCCAACCAGGTCGGCATTGGACAGGAATTTCAGGGCCAGGCCCAATTCCAGGAACCCGAGTACTACCTTTACCGTCTCCATCCACCCTCCGGAACGCGGCAGGCGCTGCAGCCAGGCCGGAAAGAGGGCAAAAAGCCCGAAAGGCAGGGCCAGAGCCAGTCCGAAGCCCACCATGCCCACCGTGAGGTTGCCGGCCACATTGCCTTCGGCCAGGGCGGTGCTGCCCAATAAGCCACCCAAAATAGGGCCTGTACAGGAAAAAGAGACAATAGCCAGGGTTAGGGCCATGAAAAATATCCCGATGACGCCCCCGGCCTTGCCGGAAGCCGAATCGACCCGGGAGGCCCAGGAAGCAGGCAGGGTAAGCTCGTAATACCCGAAAAAGGAGAAGGCGAAAACCAGGAAGATCGCGAAGAAGAACAGGTTCAGCCAGATATTGGTGGCGATGGAATTGAGGATCTGCGAATCGACCGAATCAAAAATATGGAATGGCAGGCTCAGCAGGAAGTAGATCAGCACAATGCTGAAACCATATAACAGGGCCGAAACCAGGCCGTTGCGCTTGCTCCCCGAATGCTTGGTGAAAAAGGAAACCGTTAGCGGTATCATCGGAAAAACGCAGGGCGTAAGCAGTGCTATGAGCCCGCCCAGGAAGCCCAGCCCGAAGATCATCCAAAGCCCTCCCGCAGCATTGCCCTGCCCCTGCCCATCGCCGGCCAGCTTTTCGCGGTTTTGCAGGGGAAGCAGCAACTTGCCTCCCAGCTCCTGGGAGCGGGCATCGACCGTAGCAGATGCCGCTTCGACCGCAGAGCCGTCGAGGGAAAAAGCGAATTCCCGTTCCCCGGGAATACAGACCTGCAGGCACACCTGGTAAAAGATCGAGCCGCGCACAACATGCAGGGCAGGATCCTGTACCACAATCTCCTGGGTGAACCGGGCTTTGCTTTTGAAGAAGGTTTCGTCTACTTCAAAAATATCGTTGTAGGCCACGTGGGTTTCGCTTTCGGTAACCGGGCCCAACAGCGTGTATCCCGAGCCGGCTGTCGGGAATTCAAACTCTGCCGCCAGTGCGCCGTCAGGATGCGAATACTGGGAATAGAGGTGCCATCCCTCCTCGATCTCGGCCTCCATGATGAGCAGGTAGGTGCTGTCTGACAGCTTTTCAACCGAATGGCTCCAGCTCACGGGGTCCTGGCTCTGCCCCAGGCCCAGGCCCTGGGTATAACCGGTTGTCAGCGCCAGCAGGGCACAAAGTACTGCAATCAATCTTCCCATGTGATCTTCAGAATTTCACGGGTCTTTCCAGACACCTTAAACCGGTCGTCGGCCCGCCGGCCCACGATCCAGACAATTTGGTCCCCACTGCACAGCAGCCACTGGGCCTCCTTTTCGAAACGGTTCATGGACGCGTCTTTGAAATATTTGGACACCAGTTTGCGTCCTCCCATCCCCAGGGGATAAAAGTAATCCCCTTTCAGCCATTTCCGAAGTATCAGCCCCTCCTTTAACGTTTCTTTATCGAGGTATAGTATCCGCTCCCCGGTCTCCCCAAGCCGGTCTGCACGGCTCAGGACCAGACCAATGGGCAGGTCGGGCTGCCCCGCGCTCAACGGTACGGAAAAAGTTTGTGCTTCTGCAGGCATTATTTGCCTGAGCAACAGGCTGCCCCGGTCATGCAATAACCTGTGCGTGGCCGAATGAACTTCGCGCCCGGTTTCTCCCTCGAGCAGGGCGACAATGGCTTGCCAGTCGGTAAAGCCGTATGCCTTGAACAGCTCGAACAAATGCGCTTTCAGGGGTTTCAGCTGTCGCAGTGCTTCACAATCGAAGCGGGTTACCTCGCCCTGCCTTGCACCGATCTGCCCGCGAATGCCGGTAATATACCGGTCTATCAGGGCGCGGCTTTCCCTCAGGTTTTCCTGCGTTGAGCCAAGCCTGTCCAGAATTTCAGGGGAGGCCTGCTTCAGGGCCGGAACCACCCCATGGCGAAACCGGTTGCGCAGGTAATCCGTTTCGACATTGGTACGGTCTTCGCGCCATTCAATGCCATGGGCAGCGGCATAGGCTGCCAGCTGCCCGCGCCCGAAAGGCAGCAACGGCCTTCTGATGGCCCCGATACGCCCTGGAATACCCGTAAGGCCGTCAAGGCCCGTACCCCTGCTCAGGTTTATCAGGAAGGTCTCCAGTACATCGTCGGCCTGATGGGCCGTAACCAGCAGGTCGGCTTCTCCCAGGGCGAGTAATTCCTGGAACCAGGCATAGCGTAACTCCCGCGCAGCCATTTGAACTGATACTTTATTAATAGATATGTATTTTTTTGTATCAAAGCTATTTACATAGCATTTAATGTTGAACGTCGAAGCGAGGCGCTCAACAAAATCCTGATCGCCCTCACTTTCTTTGTCCCTCAGGTTGAAGTTGGCATGGGCGAGCCGGAAATCAAGGCCCAGGGCAGCGAACAGGTGTGCCAGCACAGTACTGTCAAGGCCGGCGCTGCATGCCAGGAGCACCCGTTTGCGGAGCAATTCCGGAAAGCGTGTTTTTACGTGTTCTTCGAATTGAGCGAGCATACCGCAAAGGTAGCTACATTTTTGATTGGACGGCCTGTAAGGCTCGCGCGCCCCTCCACCCTTCCGGAGCCCGGCAAGGGTCAGAAAAAGGAAGACGGGTGGGCAAATCCAGCGGCAGGTCATGCACCTTACTTCGTTGAGCCTGAGCGATGAAAATACGGCACCCTTTCTTGCAGTACCGGTATTTTATCTAATTTTGACCCGGAAATGATCCAAAGAGGGCTGTTTCTGAGTATATAGCGTAAATTCCAATGGGAGTGGATCAATCCAAAAGACTCTATTTCATTGATGCCATGCGTGCCTGGGCGATACTGATGATGTTGCAGGGGCACTTTATCGACGGCCTGCTCGACCCGGTTTTCCGTGACCCGGAAAACCCCGTGTTTTCGACCTGGCACTATTTCAGGGGCATTACGGCTCCTGTTTTCTTTACCGTTTCAGGATTTATTTTCACCTTTTTACTGGTCAGGGCCCCCCGCCAGGGGCAGGAAAACCCGCGCGTGAAGAAAGGGCTGCGCCGCGGGCTGCAACTGATCGGTATTGGCTACCTGCTGCGCACCAACCTTCTTGGGCTGCTGCAAGGGTCTATATACCCGTCTTTTTATCTGGTTGACGTACTGCACTGCATCGGGATGGCCCTCCTGTTGATCGTGGGCCTGTACCTGCTCGCCGACCGGTTCGGGAAGCATGCCTTTGCGCCCCTGCTGCTGCTTGCCGGGCTATTGCTCTTTATTTTCGAACCGGCCTACAAGGCATGGGATTACAGCGTTTTACCCCAGATGCTGGCCAATTATTTCACCCGGGCCAACGGCTCTGTATTTACGGTAATCCCCTGGGTGGGGTATGCCGCCTTTGGAGGGTTCCTGGCCATGGCCTTTTACCGGGCCCGGGAGGTTAAGCACCTGTACCTGAAGAGCATTGTTCTGACCCTGGCGACGGGAGCCCTGCTCCTCTGGCAGTCTTCCCCCCTCTTTAGCTGGCTGGGCCACCAAACCGGCGTCGGGCTTTTCCACGACATCGTTTCGAACAATTACCTTTTTATTCGTCTGGGCGATGTGATGCTCGTCTTCAGCGTCTTCATCATCCTGCGATCCCTGATGAACCAGCCGGTATTCCTGCGCATCGGGCAGAACACGCTGAGCATCTATGTGATTCACTTCATTATCCTCTATGGCAGCTTTACCGGGTTGGGCCTTTACCGCTTCTTCGACCACAGCCTGTCTCCGGCCGTGGCCATATCGGGCGCCCTGCTCTTCATGATAACATGTACCTGGCTTGCCCTGCAGTACGAGAATCGGGAAGCTTTCATCAGGCAGACCCTGGGAGATGCAGTTAACTGGCTGCGCGAAAATGCCACGGCCCTGGGCCTGAACCTGGTACGCCAGGCAAAAACGCAATGGCTCCGCCTGAGCCGGTTGCTGGGCTGGGCCCAGGAACGCCCCTGATCACAGGTGCAGGGGGCGGTTGTCGGTAGCCGCCAGAGCCGCTTCCTTTACAGCTTCGGCATAGGTTGGGTGGGCGTGACTCATCCGGGCGATATCTTCGGCAGAGGCCCGGAATTCCATAGCCGTAACGGCTTCCGAAATCAGGTCGGCCACCCGGGCGCCGATCATATGAACCCCCAGCACTTCATCCGTTTTGGCGTCTGCCAGAATCTTGACAAAACCGTCGGTGTCCATGCTGGCCCGGGAACGCCCCAGTGCCCTCATGTGGAATACACCGGTTTTATAGCCGATGCCAGCCTCCTTGAGTTGTTCTTCGGTTTTGCCCACAGCGGCCACTTCGGGCCAGGTATAGACCACCCCCGGAATGAGGTTGTAGTCGATATGGGGCTTCTGACCTGCTATGATTTCGGCCACCAATACGCCTTCTTCCTCGGCCTTGTGGGCCAGCATGGCCCCTTTAACCACGTCGCCGATAGCGTAAATATTCGGGGCGCTGGTTTTCAGGTGGGCGTCTACCTCTACCTGGCCGCGCTCGTTGAGCTTTACTCCGGCAGCCTGAGCATTGAGGCCCTCGGTGTAGGGTTTGCGCCCCACTGAAACCAGGCAGTAATCGCCCTTGAGCACAACTTCTTCACCTTTTTTGCCGGTGGCCTTCACGGTTACCTGTTTACCTTTGCGGTCTACAGCCGTGACTTTATGGGAAAGGTAGAATTTCATCCCTTGCTTTTTCAGCACCTTGGTGAGTTCGCGCGACAGGGCCCCGTCCATGCCCGGAATAATCCGGTCAAGGTATTCCACCACACTGACTTCGGCTCCCAGCCTGCGGTACACCTGGCCCAGTTCAAGGCCGATTACCCCGCCCCCGATCACCACCAGGTGTTTGGGGATCTCGGTCAGGCTCAGGGCTTCGGTCGAGGTTATGACGCGCTCCTTATCGAGTTTGATAAAAGGCAGGCTGGCCGGTTTGGAACCGGTGGCAATGATGGTGTGCTTCGCCTCGATCTTTGACTCGGTTTCCCCCGCCACTTTTATATGCGTGGCATCTATGAAACTCCCCAGGCCGTGGTAGACATCGATCTTGTTCTTATCCATGAGGAATTCGATTCCCTTGGTGGTCTGGTCTACCACGCCCTGCTTCCGGGCAATCATCTGCTTGAAATTTACCTTGATCTCCCCGGGTATCTCTATGCCGTGTTCGGCGAAATGCGCCAGGGCATCGTGGTAGTGGTGGGTGGAGTCGAGCAGGGCCTTGGAGGGGATGCAGCCCACATTCAGGCAGGTGCCGCCGAGGGTATTGTATTTTTCGATAATGGCGGTTTTAAGCCCGAGCTGGGCACAGCGGATGGCGGCAACATACCCGCCCGGTCCGGAGCCGATTACGGCTACGTCGTATGATTTCATAATGTGGATTTAGTCGGGAGAATCCCTTTGGATTCCAAACAGCCACAAAAATACAAATGTTTTTGCAACGCCGGGCCCCGGCCGGGGGCTATACAACTGCTCAGCCGAGGGGAATCTCCGTAGTTTGCTTAACCTCCCTGATAACAAAGGAACTCTGGGTGCTGCCGATATGGCTGATTGCCGTGAGCTTTCCCACCATGAATTCGCGATAGGCCTGCATGTCGCGCACATAAATTTCCAGGATATAGTCGTATTCCCCGCCGATGTGGTAACAACTCACCACCTCGTCTAACTGCCTGACTTCTTCCTCAAACTGAAGTACACGGGGTTTGATGTGCTGGTTGAGCTTTACCTGGCAGAAGACCTTGAGTTGTTTCTCGACCCGTTCCGGATCGACAAGGGCAACGTACTTGCTGATAACCCCCTGTTTTTCAAGTCTTTTGATGCGCTCGTAAACAGCCGTAGCCGACAGCCCGCTTTGCCGGGCCAGGGCCTTGGTGGTTTGTTTGCTGTTGCGCTGCAGGCTCTGCAGCAACAGCCGGTCTGTGGCGTCCAGTTTCATCCGAAGATTTTTCGCCCGCAACGGGGTTTTGAAGTAAAAATAAAAATATTATTCATTGTTTTATTATTTTTATAGTTTATTATTCTATATAATTAAGTATTACTTGTTTTAATATTCATTCCTGCATACTTTTATAGAAAAATAACGCCATGGACTATAAAGCAGCCGATTCCATTCAGGACCTCCAGTACTTTGGGGAGTACGGGGGAGTTAACCCCTCAATATCAGATTCTTCGACCTATACCTTCCTCTCGGCCAAGACCATGTTTGACACCTTTGAAGGCAACACGGAAGGCTGTTACCTGTACAGCCGGCACTCTTCCCCGTCAAACCTCTACCTGGGTGAGGCACTGGCTGCCCTGGAAGGTACCGAGTCGGCCAATGTAACGGCCAGTGGCATGGGCGCCATAACGGCGGTGCTCCTGCAACTTTGCAGCAGCGGTGACCACCTGGTGAGCAGCCGTACCATCTACGGGGGCACCTATGCCTTCCTGAAGAACTTTCTGAAGCGCTTCCAGATCGAAGTCAGCTTTGTCGATATTACCGACCTTGATGCTGTGGCAAAAGCCTGCCGCAGCAACACCCGGCTTATCTACTGCGAATCGGTTAGCAACCCGCTGCTCGAAGTGGCCGACATTTCGGCCCTTTCGAAACTGGCCGACAAACGGGACATTCCGCTGGTGGTCGACAATACCTTTTCGCCCCTTTCTGTTGCCCCTGCCCGTCTCGGGGCTCATATCGTGGTACACAGCCTCACCAAGTTCATTAACGGCAGCAGCGATACCGTGGCCGGGGCCGTTTGCGCCGACAAGGAATTCTGCCTGGCCCTGAAAGACGTAAACAGCGGGGCAGGCATGCTGCTGGGCAGCACTATGGACAGCCTTCGGGCTGCCTCCATCCTCAAAAATCTGCGCACCCTTCACCTGCGCATCAAAAAACACAGCGATAATGCGCTGTACCTGGCCCAGCGCTTTGAAGAAGACGGGCTGCGGGTTGTGTATCCGGGGCTTCCCTCCCACCCGGGCCACAAATTGTTTAAAAAGATCATGGTTGCCGAATACGGGTTCGGGGGCATCCTCACCCTCGATGCCGGGTCGCTTGACAAAGCCATGGAACTCATGGAACTGATGCAACGTGAAAACCTGGGGTACCTGGCTGTAAGCCTCGGGTTTTACAAAACCCTTTTCAGTACCCCCGGCAGTTCTACCTCTTCCGAAATTCCTGAAGCCGAACAAAAATCGATGGGGCTGACCGACGGGCTGATACGTTTCTCCGTGGGGCTCGACAACGACATAGACCGCAGCTACAGGCGCATGCGCCATTGCATGGAACAGTTGGGAATTCTGGCCGAAACCACGGCCGCCCGCTGATGGCCTTTGTTGCAGATTGACCAGCATTGTCGTATTATTACCCCAAAGATCAACGCCCGGATGGAGGAAAACAACGCTAACCAGTACCGCGAAAACGAACACCTAGTTACCGACACAAACCTTAAAATCTGGGAAGCGCTGATCCCCGTGGTCGCCTTGGTGGCCATGCTCTTTTTCAACGTTTTCTACGCTTTCGGAGACGACGCCCTGAGCGGCAGCAACCAGTTTATCCTGCTCCTGGGGGCTTCGGTGGCCGCCATCGTTGGTTTTTTCAAAAAAGTACCCTATACGCGAATGATCGCCGAGGTGGCCGAAAACCTGAAATCGACTACCGGTGCCATCATCATCCTGCTCTTTGTGGGCTCCCTGGCGGGCACCTGGCTTATCAGCGGCATCATCCCCTCCATGATCTATTACGGCCTGGAACTGCTCAAACCCCAGGTTTTCCTGCCGGCCTGCGTGGTGATCTGCGCCATCATCTCGGTGGCCACAGGCAGCAGCTGGACCACCTCGGCCACCGTGGGCATTGCCCTGGTGGGCATCGGCAATGCTCTGGAAATCAATTCAGGCATGACCGCGGGGGCTGTTATTTCCGGCGCCTATTTCGGCGACAAGATGTCGCCCATGAGCGACACCACCAACCTGGCCCCTGCCATGGCCGGGGGAGACCTCTTTACCCACATCCGCTACATGAGCCTCACTACCGGGCCTACCATCATAGTAACCCTGATCCTCTTTACCCTGATCAGCCTGGGGATGGACGTAAGCGGCACCACCGATACCCAGGGCATGCTGGCCTCCATCGAACAGACTTTTAACATCAGCCCCTGGTTGTTCCTGGTTCCTGCTGCGGTCATCTTTATGATCATCAAACAGGCGCCACCCCTGGTGGCCCTGCTCATCGGCACCCTCCTGGGTGCTCTCTTTGCCCTTATTTTCCAACCCGGCATTGTGGCCCGCCTCGGCGGGTCTGAAACCCTTGACCTGCTTTCCGGGTATAAGGGCGTAATGAATGCCATGACCGTAGACACGGCAATTGAAACCTCCAACCCCGTACTGAACGACCTGTTTTCTTCGGGCGGCATGAGCGGCATGCTCAACACGATCTGGCTCATAATCTGCGCCATGGTTTTCGGCGGGGTGATGGACGCCATAGGAGCCCTGTCCAAGATCAGCGAGGCCATCCTGCAAATGTTCGATTCCATTTTCGGCCTCTTCCTCAGCACGGTAATTAGCTGTGTGGGGCTGAACGCCATCGCCTCCGACCAGTACCTGGCCATCGTCATACCCGGGCGTATGTATGCAAAAGCCTTCCGAGACAAAGGCCTGGCTCCCGAAAACCTGAGCCGCACCCTGGAAGATTCGGGAACGGTAACCTCTGTGCTTATCCCCTACAATACCTGCGGGGCGTATCAGTCTGGGGTGTTGGGCGTAGACACGTTATCTTACGCCGGGTACGCCTTCTTTAACTGGATGAGCCCCATTACCACCCTGATTTATGCGGGCTTCCGAATCAAGATCAAGCAACTGGCAACCAAATAAGTGCCCCGTTGCGGATCAGGTGTTCAAAACCGATGGCATATTTCCCTGTTATCGCGGTTTTTGATACCTTCGCCTTGCAAGTAAAGCGGGCCTGCCTGGCCCTTTCGACATGGCCGAAGAACCCTTTCTGACCAATCGCCTGAATAGCGTTAAATACGCCCTGAGGGGCGCCTGGCTGCTGCTGCGCTCCGAATCAAGCATCCAGATACAAGCCGCGATTGCCCTGGCGCTAACCCTGGCCGGTTTTTACTTCGAAATATCAGCCACCGAGTGGGCTCTTCAACTGCTGGCCATTGGCCTGGTTATGGGCGTGGAGGGTGTCAACACCGCCATAGAGGAACTGGCCGACTACGTTCAACCCCGGCGCGACCCCCGCATTGGCAGGCTTAAAGACATCTCTGCAGGGGCCGTAATGTTCGCCTCAGTTCTCGCCAGTATCGTGGGGTTGATTATTTACATCCCAAAAATTTTTTAGGCCCTGGTACGGTGAAGCCTTCGCCTGTAAATTTGTATTTTAGCCGCTCATAGCCCGAATCGCTGCATGGCCCGAAAAAACAACAAAAAACAGACTTCCAGCAAACGACTTTCCCTGAGCCTTTCCAGGCAAAACCGGGTAATACTGGGGAGTTTGCTCATTTTGCTGAGCATTGCCCTGTTTTTCAGCTTCATCTCTTTTTATTTCAACTGGCAACAAGACCAGAGCCTGCTGGCCCAGTTTGCCGACCGGAATAAGGAAGCGGGAAACCTGCTGAACAAGTTCGGGGCAGCCGTGAGCCATTTTTTTATGTACAAGGGCTTTGGTCTGGCTGCCTTTGTCTTCCCGATCCTGATTTGCCTCACCGGCTTGTATCTGTTTCTGGGAATTGAAATCAGAGGCCTGGTATCCAATTGGATCTGGGGCCTGGTCCTGCTGGTCTGGTTCTCGGTTAGCCTGGGCTTTTTTGCCGCCGAGCAACCCTTGCTGGGCGGGCAGATCGGTTTTGAAATGAACGACTTCCTGCAAGATTACACCGGGAAGATCGGGGTGTTTTTATTGTTGCTGTTCGGGTTGATGGTAATTCTGGTGCGCCTTTTCGACTTTAACCCCCAACGAATCGGGCAGGCGGCCAACGCCTGGATGGCCTCCGTCAGGGCAGGGCGTAAATCGGGCAAGGGGGAAGAAACATTGGTTGCAGGTACCGAGGAAGCCGCAACGGAAGACACCGAAAAAGTGGAAGAGGTATTGATTCCGGAAGCAGACCCGTATACCCATAAAAAAGACATTCCGATTCTGAACACCGTGCTGACCGGGGAAACCACCGACACTGCAGCCGAACCGGTACAGGAACTGGAAATCGAAGTGGCCCGCACCACGGAAGAGGCTGAAGAGACCGATTTGCTGGCCGATAAACTGGTATCCGATTTTGGCGAATTCGACCCTACCCTCGAGTTGTCGAAGTACAAATTCCCCCACCTCGATCTGCTCGACACCCATGGGGGTTCTGGAGGCATTACCATCAACCAGGAAGAACTGGAAGAGAACAAGAACAAGATTGTAGAAACCCTGCGCAACTACAAGATTGGCATCGCCCAGATCAAGGCCACCATAGGCCCAACGGTTACCCTGTACGAGATTGTTCCCGATGCCGGCATCCGGATTTCCAAGATCAAAAACCTGGAAGACGACATCGCCCTTTCCCTGGCGGCCCTGGGCATCCGCATTATTGCCCCCATTCCGGGCAAGGGAACCATCGGCATAGAGGTGCCCAACAAAAATCCGTCGGTGGTGTCGATGCGATCGGTTATCGCCTCGAAGAAGTTCCAGAATGCTGAAATGCAGCTGCCCATCGCTTTTGGAAAGACCATCAGCAATGAAACCTTTGTGGTAGACCTGGCCAAAATGCCCCACCTGCTCATGGCGGGGGCCACCGGCCAGGGGAAATCGGTTGGCCTCAATGCCATCCTGACCTCGCTGCTCTACAAAAAGCACCCCGCCGAAGTCAAATTTGTACTGGTCGACCCCAAAAAAGTGGAACTCACGCTCTACAACAAGATCGAGCGGCACTACCTGGCCAAATTGCCCGATGCGGGAGAGGCCATCATTACCGACAACACCAAGGTGATTCATACCCTCAACTCCCTCTGCATCGAGATGGACCACCGGTACGAGTTGCTCAAGACCGCCATGGTGCGCAACATCAAGGAGTACAATGACAAATTCAGGGGGCGTAAGCTAAACCCAAATGACGGGCACCGGTACCTGCCTTACATCGTGCTGGTTATCGACGAGTTTGCCGACTTGATCATGTCGGCAGGCAAGGAGGTAGAAACCCCCATCGCCCGGCTGGCCCAGTTGGCGCGGGCCATCGGCATCCACCTGGTTATCGCCACCCAGCGCCCCTCTGTGAATGTAATAACCGGCCTCATCAAAGCGAACTTCCCGGCCCGTATTGCCTTCCGGGTAACCTCAAAGATCGATTCGCGCACCATTCTGGATACCCAGGGCGCCGACCAGCTCATTGGCCGGGGCGATATGCTCTTTACCCAGGGGAACGACATGATCCGCCTGCAATGCGCCTACGTCGACACCCCGGAGGTGGCCAAAATAACAGAATACATCGGCTCCCAGCGGGGATATCCCGACGCCCACCTGCTGCCCGAATACGTGGGGGAAGACTCTGGCACGGGCCTTGATTACAGTATAGAGGAACGGGACGATATGTTCCGGGAGGCAGCCGAAGTGATCGTGGTGGCCCAACAGGGGTCGGCCTCTCTCATCCAACGGAAGCTGAAACTGGGGTACAACCGGGCCGGGCGAATTATCGACCAGCTCGAGGCCGCCGGAATCGTGGGGCCTTTCGAGGGCAGCAAAGCCCGGCAGGTGCTGGTGTCCGACATGGCGGCCCTGGAACAACTATTGAACAACGAAACGAAATAACTACCATGAAACGCTTACTCCTATCCGCACTGCTGATGCTGACCCTTTCACCCGGGCTTCGGGCCCAGGATGCAGCAAAGGCCAAGGCGCTGCTCGACCAGGTTTACAACAAGGTAATGAGCTATCAGAACATTTTCGTCGATTTCAAATTCGAGCTGAACAATACGGAGGCCAACGTCAGGCAGGAAACCCGGGGCGACCTGACCCTGCAGGGCGAAAAATACCTGCTTAACTATATGGGGGCCCAGCAGCTCTACGACGGCAGGAAGGTATATACCATAGTGCCCGAAAACGAAGAGGTGACCATCGAAGACAAAAGCGAGGAAGCCGGCTCGGTAAGCCCCTCGAAGATGCTTACCTTTTACCGGGAGGGCCACAACTACTCCTGGGATATATTGCAAACCGTACAGGGGCGGAAAATCCAGTACGTGAAGCTCACCCCCATCGACACCCATTCGGAGGTGGCCTCCATTCTCCTGGGCATTGACGTGGAGACCCAACACATCTACAAGCTAATCGAGACCGGGCAGAACGGGACCAAGACCACCATTACCGTTAATTCTTTTAAAACAAACCAGCCGCTGTCGAAATCTCTATTTACCTTTGACGAACAGAAATACAAGGACGAAGGGTACTACATCATTAGAAACTAGCGGCTTGCGCATACTCGACCAATACATCCTGAAAAGGTTCCTGTACAACTTTTTCAGCTCGTTCCTTATCCTGATGTTCATCTTCATCTTCCAGACCATCTGGTTGTTCATCGACGATCTGGCGGGCAAGGGGCTGGACCTGATCATTATCGGGAAGTTCCTCTTTTACCTCATGCCGAACCTCACTGAAAAGGTACTGCCCCTTACCGTACTGCTTTCTTCCATCATCACCTTCGGCACCTTTGCAGAGAATTACGAATTTGCCGCCATGAAGGCATCGGGAATTTCCCTGCAGCGCTCCATGCTCCCCCTCATCGTCTTTGTGAGCCTGCTGGGGCTGGTCACCTTCTATTTCGCAAACACGGTAATTCCGATCTCGGAACAGAAAATATACAACCTCAGGCGCAACATTGCCGCCCTGAAGCCGGCCGCTGTTATCGTGGAAGGGGTCTTCAGCGATTTTGAGGGCCGAAACATCAAGGTAGACCGCAAATACGGGGAAAACGACCGATTCCTCGAAAATGTGATCATTCACGAAAAGTCCCAATTACAGAAAAACACCACCGTGATCAAGGCAGCCCAAGGCGAACTGATCAGCGGGGAAGGATCTGAGATTATCCAGTTGGTGCTGCGAAACGGAAACTATTACAACGAAGTGTTGGCGCGAAGAGGAGCCAACGATGAAGATTATCCCTTTGCCAAGGCCAACTTCGACACCTATATCATGAATATCGAGCTGCCGCGCAATATGGAAGACCTGGAGGCCGATCGCGATGTGGAAACCGATAAAATGAAAAATGTAAGCCGGCTGCTCACCGACATCGATTCCATCAACGGCCACAATTCGCGCCTGGCAGAAGCCTTTTCCAAAAGCATTACCTCCAGGGTCGGGGCTTTCCCCTTTCGCGACCGCGACAGCATCGAGGCCTCAGGCGACAGCATTGCCTTAGCCCAGGGGCTGAAAACGCGGATCGACAGCCTGAGCTCGGGCGCGAAACAGGAAGAGGCGCAGGTCGAAGTGCCTGCTGTAACAGACCCGGATAGTGCAGCCCAGTATGCATCAGACACAACCTTCGCAAAGGCAATAGACCCCGCCATACTTGCCGCTAAGACCCGCGAGATCAGTGGCCCCAGTCCCCTGAATTCGTTCAAGACCTTTGAACAGGGTCAGCTGCTGGACCAGGTGCGCAACAATGTGAGGAACATCCTGAATTCGGTAAAAGGGAAAAGGGAAGAGCTTGAATTGAGTTACAAACGATACAACCTGCATATTTTAAGCCTGCACCGCAAGTTTGCCCTGGCCCTTTCGTGCATCATCCTGTTTTTCGTAGGAGCGCCGCTGGGCGCCATCATAAGGAAGGGCGGACTGGGCCTGCCTATGGTAGTTGCCATTGTCCTTTTTCTGGCCTATTACTTTTTCGGGGTATTTGCCGGCAACTACGCCAAAGAAGGAAACATACACCCCATTCTCGGAGCCTGGCTGCCTACCCTGGTTATGCTCCCCATGGGTATCTGGCTCACCCGCCGGGCGACAGCCGACCGGGGCCTGATGAGTTTCGGGCATTTGACAGATTTTATAAGAGAGCGATTTAAAGCCAGGCGTAAGGCGCCTGAACAATCATGAATAAAGCCAACAAGCACATCCGCCTCAACGCCATTGAAGAGGCCATTGAAGACATCCGCCAGGGCAAGATTATAATCGTTGTAGACGACGAAAACCGCGAAAATGAAGGCGATTTCATTGCCGCCGCCGAAAAGGTTACCCCTGCAATGATCAATTTTATGGCCACCCACGGCCGCGGGCTTATCTGCGTGCCCCTCACCGAGGAACGCTGCGACGAGCTCGACCTTAAGAACATGGTCGACAACAATACGGTGCTGCACCATACCCAATTTACAGTTTCAGTCGACCTTATCGGGCAAGGGTGCACGACCGGGATCTCGGTACACGACCGGGCCAAGACCATTCAGGCCCTGGTAAACCAGCAGACCCTGCCCCACGAGCTGGGCCGCCCGGGGCACATCTTTCCGCTTCGCTCCAAGAATGGGGGCGTGCTGCGCCGTACCGGGCATACCGAGGCGGCAACCGATTTTGCCCGTCTGGCCGGCTTTTCTCCTGCCGGTATTTTGGTGGAGATCTTAAATGAAGATGGCAGCATGGCCCGCCTGCCCCAGTTGGCCGAGGTAGCACGAAAATTTGACCTGAAGCTGGTCTCTATAGAAGACCTGGTGGCCTACCGGATGCGCCACGACAGCCTGATTCGAAAAGAGGAGTCCTTTGACCTGGAAACCCGATTCGGCCTGTACCGGCTCCACGCCTACCGTCAGACCACCAACGACCAGATACACCTGGCACTGACCCGGGGGAACTGGAAAAGCGGGGAACCTATCCTGACCCGTATCAATTCCACCCTTATCAACAATGACATTCTGGGAACGCTTACCAGCGATGCCGACCAGAAACTCGAAGATATGTTTGCAGCCATCGACCGCGAGGGCCGGGGCGCCATTGTCTTCATCAACCAGCCCCTGGCCTACCTGAACCTGCTGAGCCGGATTCGGGGCCTTAGGGAAAACCAGCAGAACGGGATCATGAAGGCCCCGGCCATCGACATGGACAGCAAAGACTTCGGGATTGGGGCTCAGATTCTGCACGACCTGAACATACAGAAGATCAGGCTCCTCACCAACAGCCAGCAGGCCAAGCGGGTCGGGATGGTCGGATACGGCCTCGAGATCGTGGGGTACGAGTCTTATTGATTCAAAAGCCAGCCAGCACCGATCGCAGCACCGCCGCCCGATGCTCCAACTCGGCCTGAGTCCAGGAGAGCTTGATGAGCAGGGACAGCGCGCGTCCCATCCAGCGGTCAGAAGTTTCAAAGGAGCGGTTTTCAAGCCCGTTTAGGGCATGCTGTTGTTCACCCGTCAGGGGGCCGGGGCTTTTGGCCGACTTCAGGTGGTCCCACTGGCGGTGGTAATGCCAGTTGTTATCGTACCAGTAGAAAACCCCGTCCAACCCGGCTTCAGACAGCTCCCGCCGGGCGCGCATCGCCTGTTGGGCGTCTGGCAGGAAAAAGCTCAGGAAGGAATAATTCTCCTCCCCTCCCTCCGGTACCCGGCGCAGGGTAACGGCAGGCATGGCTTCGATGGCATTGCGCAAAACCGTATAATGGTGTTTCTGCACGGCCAGGAACTCGTCGAGGCGACCCAACTGAGCCAGGCCCACTGCGGCGTGCAATTCGGAGATGCGGTAGTTATAGCCGAGCAGGGCATGCCCCTCGGCCCCCCGGTCAGATCCGACATGGTCGTGTCCGTGGTCGCTGAAGGCCTGGGCCCTTTCGTAGAGTTGGGCGTCGCTGGTAATCAGGGCACCGCCTTCCCCGCAGGTGATGGTTTTTACATAATCAAAGGAAAAACAGCCAATATGGCCAATGCTGCCCAGGGGCTTGCCTTTATAGGTACCGCCAATGGCCTGGCAGGCATCTTCGATCAGGTAGAGCCCGTTGGCATCGGCCAGGGCCTTCAGGGCGTCCAGATCGGCCATGGAGCCGCACATGTGCACCGGCATTATCGCCCTGGTTTTAGGGCCGATGGCAGCCTGCACCGCTCTTGGGTCGAGCGTCAGGGTGTCGTCGATATCGCAGAGCACGGGCACGGCACCTACCGACAGGATGGCTTCGAAACTTGCGACGAAAGTGAATGTCGGCAAAATCACTTCATCACCCGCCCCGATGCCGGCGCCAGCCAGGGCCACCGTAAGGGCAGCGGTACCGCTGCTCACCAGGTGTGCGTGGCGGGCCTGCATGCGGCCGGCCAGCGCATGTTCCATTTCACGGGCCTTCCAATGGCCATTGCGCATGGGGTCGAAACCGTATCGCATCAGCACTCCGGTATCCAAGACCTGTTGCACCCCTTTTTTTTCGGCTTCCCCGAATCGTTCAAATCCCGGCATAATGCAATTTATTTTTTTTCGATGGTCTGCACCGTATTTTCAATCGGGCGCCTCACCTTATTAAAGGTAGCAAACATATCATCTTGTGCCCGGAAACCCACCGGCAATACCAGAACAGCTTCCAACCCTTTCCCGCTTAGCCCCAGCACCCGGTCATAGCCCTCGGGAATAAAGCCCTCCATGGGGCACGAATCGATGCGTTCGTAGGCACAAACCGTTAGCAGGTTGCCCAGGGCCAGGTACGCCTGGTTGACGGCCCAGGTGCGAATGGCTGCTGCGTCCATGCCGCCAAATCGTTTGAGGAGCGATTGGCGGTAAGGTTGCAGGATGGTTTCAGAGGTGCCGCGCAGCTCCCCTACCCGGTTGAAATACGCCTGGATAAAGGCTGCATCGATTTTCGTTTCGATGCAGAGTACGAGCAGGTGCGACGCATCTGCCACCTGTCGCTGGCCATAGGAATGATCTACCAGCTGCTCCTGCAGCTCGGCGTGCCTGACCACCAGCAGCCGGATGGGTTGCAACCCGTAAGAGGTGGCTGTGAGGTTAAAAGCTTCTTTGAGCGTGGCAAGCTGCGCATCCGGCAAAACCTTGTCGCGATCGAATTTCTTGACCGCATAGCGCCACGTAAGCGGATCCTGTTCTTGTTTCATGATTAATCAGGTAAAGAACCAAAGTCTAACGGCCATGGCCAAGACCATGACGATCAAAAAGACCTTGATGTAATTGTCGCCCTTGCTTACCGAGATCCGGCTCGAAAACCAGGCGCCAGTCATATTGCCCACGGCGAGGACTGCCCCAACCTTCCAAATTACCTTATCGTAAAAAATGAACACCCCCAGGGCCGCAAGCGTGTAGATAAAAACCACCGCCACCTTGGTCGCATTTACGCGCACCAGGTTCATGCGGTGCACGAGATTCAGGTAAAGCATGATCACAAACCCTATGCCCGCGTTGATAAACCCGCCATAAATGCCGATAAAAAAAAAGGCCAGGCATCCCAGCCAAAGGTACTTGCCCGTAATGCGCTCCTGCAGGTCGGCCAGTTTTACCTTCGGCTTAAGCACAATAAGGAGCACCACAGCCACCATGATGATGGCCAGGATGCGGTTAAAGGTTTCCCCTTTGATGTCGACGGCGATGGAAGCCCCAATGATGGAGCCGAAAAATGCGGCCACCCCCAGGTAGACATTGAAGGGGAAGGTGCTTACCCCCTTGCTTTTGAAACCGGCGATGGCAGTGGCGTTCTGCAGTACAATCGCCACCCGGTTGGTCCCGTTGGCCACGGCCGGCGGCAGCCCCAGGAAAATAAGTACCGGCAGGGAGATGAGCGAAGCGCCCCCGGCCACCGTATTGATAAACCCCACGACGAAGCCGACTCCTACCAGCAACACGTAATGATACCAGGCATCCATGGAGGCAAAAGTAAGGTATCTCGCGCAATTGAATCCCCTTACAGACTGGATAGGGCTTTTTCTGAACGAGGGTCGATGATGGGCTTCGAATTTGTCGGTTCAGTTCATGTCCCGGTACTGGGATGGGGTAAGCGAAGTGAATTTCTTAAATGCGCTGTAAAAGGTTGACTTGGAATTAAAACCGCATTCGAGACCAATGGAGACAATGGTATACGGATCGTAGTCCGGGTCTGACAACAGGACCTTGGCCTGTTCGACCCGGAGCTCATTGATAAAATCATTGAAGCTTTTGTTGCCATAGCGATTTATGATCCGGGAAAGGTGCCCGCTGCTGACGGTTTGCTGCTGAGCGAGCTTTTCCAGGGTCAGGTCTGGATCGAGAAACTTCCCATTCTGTATAATCTCCAACCGGATTTCCTGAAAATCTTTCAGGTGCTTTTCCTGAAGGCGGTCATTGGATTCCACCACCTGGCGTTTCAGTTGGCTGGTATCGTTGTGCATCGATTTTCGGATCAGGATCCGGTCCTGCACGATATTATAGCGGTACAGGCCCTGGTATCCTATCCAGTATAACAAGAGGGAATCAGACAGCCGTAAGGGATAGTAAATGGCAACGCTATAGCCCACGGCTGCCCTTAGCGGAAGCCCCAGTACCCATAGCATGATGACGGAAACGCCGAACGTTTCCTAAACAAGTATTGGAAAAGGGGATGTTGAAATTAACCCCTGCATACGGGGATTATTTCTTAATTTAAGGGGGTTAAACCCGTTGCAATGAAAAAAACAATACTTCCCGGTCTGCTGTTCCTTTTTATCCTTTCGGGATTCTCCCAGCAAAAAACACCCCTGCAGCTCACAGACATATTCGACATGGAATACGTGTCTGACCCGCAGGTTTCACCCGATGGCAGCCGCATAGCCTATATAAGGCATTTCAAAGACATCATGACCGACCGCAACCTCTCGAATGTATGGGTCGTCAATGCAGACGGAAGCGGTAACCGGCCCCTGACATCCGGGAACCATGTGGCCGGTTCGCCCCGCTGGTCGCACGACGGCAGCAAACTGGCCTTCAGGTCGAATATGGCCGACGACAAGATGAAGCTCTACCTGATGTGGATGGACACGCGTGAAACCATGGCACTTACCAATACCGACCAGAGTCCTGGAGCGCCGGTCTGGTCTCCCGACGACCGGTACCTGGCCTTCGGCATGTTCGTGCCCGGGCAGGAAGCCAGCCCCATTAAGCTACCGGCCAAGCCGGAAGGGGCGAAATGGAACGATCCGCCCAAATACATCGACAAGCTCAACTACCGCGGCGACGGGCAGGGATACCTGAAATCGGGCTACGAGCAGCTTTTCATCCTTTCGACCGATGGGGGCACTGCCCGGCAGGTCACAGACGCCCCGCACGACCACGGCACACCCGAATGGTCGGCCGATGGGAAACAGCTGTTCTTTACGGCAAACCTTCGCGAAAATGCCGATTACGAGCCCCGGAATACCGAGATTTACCGCCTCGACCTGGGCAGCGGCAGTGTGACGCCCCTGACCGATCGGGAAGGGCCTGATTTTGCCCCCGTCCTCTCCCCAGATGGCGCGAACATTGCCTATCTGGGTTCTGACGAACGCTACCAGGGCTACCAGCTTACCCAACTCTATGTCATGGAGGTTTCCGGGGCCAACCCAAAGCTGGTTTCCAGCGGGTTCGACCGGGACATCTCTGAGGTTGCCTGGGCTGCAGATGGCAAATCGCTCTACTTCCTGTACGACGATTTCGGAGACAGCAAAATCGGGAACATTGCCCTGAATGGCCGTGTGCAGACCCTGGCCGAGGGCCTGGGGGGCCTGTCCCTGGGCCGCCCCTACAACCAGGCAGCCTACAGCGTCTCCAAAAATGGCAGGCTGGCCTACACCCTGGGTGGCACCACCCACCCGGCCGACCTGGCCACCCAATACAAAAACAGCGTAACCCGGCTTACTCACCTCAACGACGACCTGTTTTCATTCCGCATGCTAGGTGCGGTGGAGGAGATCAGGTGGAAGTCTTCCTTTGACCAGCGCGAAATCCAGGGCTGGGTGGTAAAACCGCCCGATTTCGACCCGGCAAAAAAATACCCCATGATTCTGGAAATACACGGGGGGCCCTTTGCCAGCTACGGCTCCGTCTTTTCAGCCGAAATACAGCTTTACGCCTCAGCCGGCTATGTGGTCCTGTACAGCAACCCGCGCGGAAGCACCAGCTATGGGGAAGAATTCGGGAACCTGATCCACCACGATTACCCCAATCACGACTACGAAGACCTGATGTCGGGGGTCGACGCGGTATTGGAAAAAGGCTATGTAGACCCGGCCCGGCTTTATGTAACCGGGGGCAGCGGGGGCGGCGTGCTTTCGGCCTGGATCGTGGGCCATACCGACCGCTTTAAGGCAGCAGTCGTCGCCAAGCCGGTAATCAACTGGTACAGTTTTGTGCTGTATGCCGACGGCCCGGCCTTCTTTTACAAATACTGGTTCCCGGGCCTGCCCTGGGACCACCCGGAAGACTACCTGCGCCGTTCGCCCCTGAGCTATGCGGGAAACGTCACAACGCCAACCATGCTGCTTACGGGAGAAGAAGACTACCGGACCCCCATAGCCGAATCGGAACAATTCTACGCTGCCTTGAAAATCAGGGGTGTGGAATCGGCCATGGTGCGCATCCCAGGGGCTTCGCACGGTATTGCCGACCGGCCCAGCAACCTGATTGCCAAGGTGGCGGCGGTGCTGAGCTGGTTTGACACGCACGGCAAAACGGAGTGAATTTGAGGTAAACACCCTAACCCGGAGTGCCCAAGAAAGCTGCCTGGGGAAGTTTTGTCGGGGTACTGGATATGCCGCAGCAATTCTTGCCCGGTATTATTCAATTGCACATGGGAAACCTGCTTGTTGGGTTCGCGGCGCTCTGAGTCTGGGGTTTTGAATACGTATCAAACCCCAACAGGAAGGGGCGATCCATAGCATATTTACCTATCTTTAGTTTTCTTCCCCCACTATTTTTGCTGAGCAATTTTTAAAAATATTAGCTGTATGACCCTGGAAACTTCCCGACCCGGCGCTTGTCTCCTTTTAACCCTTTTCGCGCTTGTTTCCTGCCAAACCGCGAAAAAAGATCCTGAAGCAAGTATTTCTGCAACCGCCCATCCCGTCGCTGAGGCCGCCCATGCCATTCCCGTCAATCCGCTTAAGGAGGCTTATTTCGGGGAAACCCATTTGCATACTTCCGCCTCCATGGATGCCTTTATCGGGGGGAATCGCATCTCCACCCAGGACGCCTATCGCTTTGCACGTGGCGAAGAAGTGGTGATTAACGGCAGTCCGATGAAACTGAGGCGGCCCCTGGACTTCTGCGCGGTTACAGACCACGCGGAATACCTGGGGGAAACCTATACCCTCATGTCTCCGGGAACCCCGGGCTTTGATGACCCGGTTGCCAGACAAATGCGGGAAGTAACCAACCTCGAAGACGGCCTGGCCCTTTTTGTGCAGTATGTGGTTACCCCCAACCGGACAGGTGAAAAGCCACACCCCGATTTTTGGCAGGGGTACGCGTCCGTAAAATCACAGTGGCGCAACAACTTCGAAGCCACCGAAAAATTCAACGAACCCGGGAAGTTCACGACCCTTCACGCCTACGAGTGGTCTTCTGCCCCCAAAGCAGGGAACCTGCACCGCAATGTCTTCTTCAGGGATACCGTGGTGCCCGATCTGCCCTTCAGCGCCGTGGAGGGACGCGACCCCAGGCAGTTGTGGGATTGGATGAAGGAGCAGAAAGGCAAGGGCAGCCAGGTGTTTGCCATCCCCCATAACTCAAACGGCAGCAAAGGGCTGATGTTCCCGGAGGAGGATCTGTCAGGGAACCCCATAGGGCCCGATTACATCAGGTTGCGCAGTGAGATGGAGCCGGCCATCGAGATGATGCAGATCAAGGGGAATTCAGAGGTCTATCCCAAATTCTGGCCCAATGATGAGTTGGCCGGTTTTGAAACGGCCGAATCCATCCAGAATTACAGCAACCGGACCTTTGAAGCGCGCAACTTTGTGCGCTATGGGCTCAAAAGGGGGCTCAAATACCAGGACGAGCAGGGCGTGAACCCCTTCAAATACGGTTTTGTGGGCGGTACCGACAACCACAATGGGGCCCCCGGGAATGTGGAAGAAGACAATTACAGGGTCGGAAGCCACGGCCTGGCCGACCAAACGGCCAGCGACCGGCTCCATAATTCGATCGACGGTTGGGCCACTGCCTATGACATCAATCCGGGCGCCATTACCGGCGTCTGGGCAGAATCGAACACCCGGGGGGCAATCTGGGATGCCATGATGCAGAAAGAGACCTTCGCCACAAGCGGGCCCCGTATTAAGGTGCGCATGTTCGGGGGCTTTGGTTTTGAAGCTGCCTATCCCGACTACCAGGCCATGGTAACGGCCGGGATGCGGGATGGTGTGCCCATGGGCGGCGACCTGCCAAAGGGTTTGCCGGGCGCCCCCAGGTTTCTGGTTTGGGCCGCAAAGGACCCGATGGGGCCGAACCTCGACCGGATCCAGATTATCAAAGGCTGGGTGGCAAACGGCGAAATGAAGGAACAAATCTATAACGTAGCGGTTTCCGACCGACGGGCAATCGGGTCAGATGGGTCTGTGGAATCACTGGATGCCCCGGTGAACCTGGAAACGGGTGCTTTTGCGAAAGATAAAGGGGCTCCCGAGCTCAGCGCGGTATGGGAAGACCCAGACTTTGACCCCGGTCAACAGGCTTTCTATTACACCCGGGTTATACAACTGCCCACAGCCCGGTGGACGCTTTGGGACGAGATTCGGGAAGGTATTGCTTACCCTGAAAACGTTGCCAAAACCATACAGGAGCGGGCCTGGGGGTCGCCAATCTGGTACCAGCCGGAATAGGCCGGCCCGGATTATGGGCCGTTTGGAAAACCATTTGTGTTTTTCGCTGATTTATAGTAGTTTAACAGAGAACAGAAAAACGGAACAGATTTAAAGTGGCCATTTTTACAGGTCAGGATACTTCCGGGAGGTGTGACAAGTAGCGAACAATGTCAAATTCTTTCACCCATGATTTTCGATTCATACCGACATTTCAGAGATAACCCGGCCTACAACAAATTCGTTGATGAAGACTACCTGATCGTGGAATTCAAATGCCCGATCGAAGCCGAGAACTTCAAATCGTGGTCGGAATGCCACTATATCACCTATGTGCTGAGCGGCAAAAAGAAATGGCTTACCCCCCAGCGGGCCTGGACCCTGACTTCGGGCCAGTCCATTTTCGCCCACAAGGGGGCCTACCTGAACCAACAATATTTTGAAGAAGACTTCTGCGTGCTCATGTTTTTCATGACAGACCGCTTCATCAAGAATTTTGCGCTTTCAGACCTCGAAGCAGAGGTTATGCAGGGAATTGCGGCTGAGCCAAACGGGGACCTGATCGAGTCCATCGAGGTTTCCGAAACGCTGGAGACGTTGTACCACTCCTTTTTCGGCTACCTCAAACAAAAAGAACGCATCCCGAAAAAGATCATCGAACTGAAATTTCGGGAAATGCTGCTCAACATCATTTCAAACCCGAATAACGGGGCTGTACGCCATGCCATCCTCGACATCGCCCATAATGACGGCATGGGGCTGACCAAGGTAATGGAGGAGAATTTCTTCTACAACCTGAGCCTGGAAGAATTTGCCCGCCTCTCAGGGAAAAGCCTCTCCACGTTCAAGCGGGATTTCAAAAACACCTACCACAACACCCCGGGCAGGTGGCTTACAGAGCGGCGCCTGGATTACGCCCGGCAGATGCTGCTTGGAACAGGAGCAGCGGTCAAAGAGATCTGCTACGACTGCGGCTTTGAGAATCCGTCCCACTTTGTGAGTGCCTTCCGGAAACGGTTCGGGCAAACACCCCAGGCCATTCGCAAAACGGAAACGGCCACCGCCTGAGGGGCAGCGACCGTTTGTTCCTGATTGTTGACCTCAGAAGGTCAAAGCCGCGGCCCCTTCCAGGAATTGCTTGTGGATGGCTCCCGAGCCGGTAATGATCACTCCGTCGAGCAGATCTTCCTGGGTATAGCCCCGAACCTGTGCGCAGGGAGGGCAAACATAAATGGGGCAACCATTGTCGCGCACAAATTGGATCATCTCGATCATGGGCGGGTCTTTGGGGTTCAGGTGCACGTTGTCGGCTGCCCCTTTGCGCACCCAGTCGATGGCCGAACTGGTCAGGAAGACGTGCACTTCCAGGCCGCTTTTGATCCCCCCATTGGCGATGCTCCAGGCCACGGAGGCCCGTTCGTTGTCTAATCCTTCGGTAATTACGATTACAAGTTTTCTTGATGACATGGTTTTGTTGTTTTTAGTTTACAGGGTGCAAGATACCGCCCTGTAACCCGGCAGGCTTTTCTCAAAAGTTCAAATCATGTGGTCAGTCGTTCAGTGAGGAAAAATGGCCAATGGGCCTCCAAAAGGGATCCAGCAGTTCGCCCAATAGCGGTTTTATATTTCTTGACTCAGCCGGTTTTGAAAGGAATCACCAAATTATTCACTGATATTTAGTATATTAATACAATTCAAGAAGCATAACCCCATTTCTTGAAAACCAATATTCCCCCCCCATTGATTTCGCAACAAATGCCTTCGCATGGTTATTTAAAACGTATTGAAAAAGTGGAAACACAGAAATTATTCACTCCTTCACCACTAAAAACGACCAAAATGAAAAAGCAAATCTCAACAGTTTTTAGACTCATCCTGATATCTGCTATTATCGCAATTGTTGGATGCAAAAGAGATAGTAATGGAAAACCTGCGCAAGAATCCAAAACACAAGAAATCGATTATGAAGCTGAGCTGAATAAAATTGAAGATAGCGTTTTACAGGCTGATGGGGCCGTTATCCAATTGGACATTAAGGATGCAGATGCTCTTTTCAATAGTGATGACCCTTCTTATATAGAAGAAGGTAATCCGAACCTGCAGTATATTGGAATGACATCCAGGGGAAGACCTGGGGATGGAGCAGAGACGAATGACACCACGGATGCAAAAAAGTTCATCTCGAACGTCTATGTGGGTAAAACAACAGTATGGACGATTATTACGCCGGGGCACGGCGACTACATATTTGCCTTTCAGGAAGTTGATCCAGCAGAAGGTGAACTATCAACTGATAAAGATACCCAGCCGTGCGATGCTTTTGTTTTAAAGAGAGCGACACCCTCTATGCCAGACAATAGAAGGGCTATTACTGCGATGGTTAAAAACGATGCAAGTTTAATTGATTGTAAACAGCCCTACACCATTATATTTTCTATTGAAAATAGAGAAGGTGAAACGCGTTCTTTCACCCTCGACCCCTGGATAATAGTCAGGTAACTACTCGATCCCTTTTTGCTTCATTGATGAAATATCTGCGCATTCTCATATTTCTAATTCTTCTGTTCAGCCAGGTTGGTGCAGCCCAGCAACGGCAACAGGTTGCGGACAGCCTGCGGTCGATCTATGAGGCCGATACCCTTACCGGGGTTGAAAAAATGGCTCTGCTGGACAATTTGGCCTACCATGAAATAAACGACCTGGCCCTGGCCCTGGCCTATGCAGAGGAACTGATCACCCTGGCGGGTGAATCCGGCAATAATCAGTTTTTGTATAATGGTTATCAGATGAAGGGTCATACGGGATTGCAACGAAATGACATGGACATGGCTCTGGAAGCCTATCAGAAGGCCATGGAAGTGGCACGTCAGAACGATGATAAAGAAGGCATGGCTCTTTCATTGATGTATCAGGGGTCGGTCTATTCTGATTCCGGGGAACCTGAACGGGCTATTTCCCACTTCGAACAAAGCATCGAATTATTCAGGGATCCGGAAATTCAGCAGCAGGAGCGGGGTCGGTATTTACTGGCATCTACCCTGACCAACCTCGGTAATGTGCACCTGCAGGAAAATGAAGCAGTTAAGGCAGGAGAGTACTTCGATGAAGCCGGTGAAATGTACGAGAAACTCACTCCCGAAATAGGCCGTATAGGGCTTCTGTATGTTTTAGGGAATCAAGGGATGGTTTACGCCAGACTCGGGGATCACGCGAGGGCAAAGGAAAACCTCACCCGGGCCATTCAACAGTTTGAAGGGGACGGAAATTATGATCCAATTGCCGAATACCAGATTACACTGGCTGAAGTCTACCAGGATACGGAAGAATTTGAGCAGGCACATGCCTTTGCAGAGGAGGGCCTCCAGCATGCTCAGCGGCTTGGTTTGAAGGGATTGATCAGCCGGGCCAGCCGCGTACTGGCCGATTTGGATTTCCAGGCCAAAAATTACAGGGAAGCCTACGAACACCAGGCCATGTACATGCAGTACAAGGATTCCATGGATGTGGAAACGGTTGACATGAACCGGTTGGAACGTGCCCAGGCAGAAATGGAAACACTACGGGCCACCAATGAACTGGAAGTTCGCGCCTTGCAGCAAAAACGCCAGCGGGCCGCCCTCTGGGCCGTGGGCGCCTCGGCTTTACTCCTGATTATCGTTGCCGGGGGATCCTACGGGAGGTATCGCTATATGCGCAAAACCAACAAGATCATCTCTGAGGAGCGCGACCGGTCAGAAAATCTGTTGCTGAACATCCTCCCCAAGGAAACCGCACAGGAACTCAAGGAAAAGGGGCGGGTCAGGGCGCAGCGTTTTGAAGCCGTAACCGTGCTTTTTACTGACTTCAAAGGATTTACAATGCATGCGGAAAGCATGGACCCCGAGCTATTGCTGAAGAGTCTTGACTTTTATTTCGGGCGCTTCGACACGGTGATGGACAAATACGGCCTTGAAAAAATTAAAACCGTGGGAGACGCCTACATGTGCGCCTGCGGGCTACCTTTCCCGGTGCAGGATCATGCGGAAAGGGTGGTGCAGGCTGCGCTGGAAATGATTGAAATCGTAGAAACAGCCAAACAGGACCCAGCTCACGAGCACATACGCTTCGACGTGCGCATCGGCATCAATTCAGGCCCGGTGGTGGCCGGGGTGGTGGGCACCAAAAAATTCGCCTACGATATCTGGGGCGATACGGTGAATATCGCCTCGCGCATGGAGACGGCCGCTGAGGTGGGCAAAATCAATATTTCCGAAGCGACCTACCGGTTAATCAGGGAAGCGTATGAATGCCAGTACCGGGGAAGTATTCCCGTTAAAAACCACGGGGAACTTGACATGTACTTCGTACTCGGCAAAAAAGAAGCGCTTGTTTCTGAGGGCGCCCCGGAAATTTCCCGGAAGGCGTCGGGCTAGCCCGGCCCCGGGCCAGCGGTTATCCATAAAGGGGATTAAAAAAGAACCGCCGAAATCGGCGGCTCTTCTATATTTGCCGACAGCCGCAGGCCGTTATGGCTTCGACCTGCTTACTGTCGGCGGCTGCTATCCCACAAAGCAACTGTAACGTTCAGGAGGCCACATCGAGCTCCCGCAATTT
Source organism: Robiginitalea sp. (assembly GCA_024642005.1). Lineage (GTDB taxonomy): Bacteria > Bacteroidota > Bacteroidia > Flavobacteriales > Flavobacteriaceae > Robiginitalea. Next base: position 35,983 of record JAHECA010000013.1, read on the forward strand.
TTCCAAGGCCTGGGTTTTAGAGTTTACGTCAAGCTTCAGGTAAATATTCTGAATATGGAAATTGATCGTGCTGGGGGTTACGAACAATTTGTCGGCAATCTTTTTATAGGTCATACCCTGCCCCAGGTAATCGATGATCTCATTTTCCCGCTCCGAGAAATTCCGGTACGATTTGCGGCGAAACATGGAGATCACCTGTCTGGCAATGTCGTTGCTCAGGGCCGCACCTTCGTTCTTGACCGAATCGAGGGCCTGATGCAGGCGATCCATGCCAACAGGTTTGGTCAGGTACCCGGTGGCCCCCAGCTTAAATGATCGCTTGATGCATTCAAAGTCGTTTTCATCGCTGATCATCAATACTTTGGCCTGGGGATTGCACTTCCGGAACTCAGCAATGGCCTCGATCCCCGAACCGTCGGGCAGATGCACTTCAGACAAAATGATGTCGGGAACGACGAGCGGATAGTCGTCGAGGGCCTCGCCAACCGAGGTGTAGATGCCCGCCAGGGAGTAATCCCTAAAGGTGCTGAAGTAATACGGGTAGGCCTCCAGAAAGCGGGAATCGCCATCTATGACCATAACGTTTAGTGTAGCAGTTTTCATAGGCACAGAATTTGGGTTGTATCATTAGGGTTGTATGGTTCGGTGCAAATTGAAGACAGGACTGCCCCAGGCCAACCGTTAAAGTGCTGGCAATGAACACACAACGATTTGACACGTTTCCTGCCGGAAGGGTGTAGCATCCCTGGGCATCCCGCGAACGGCATGCTTTTGAAACGCAGAATCGCTATGTAAACTGGATAGGAGCCTGACTGGGTTCCGAGCCTGTAGTTTTTACCTACAGGGTAGGCAGCGTTTCATCGGGTGCACATCCCATTTACGCGCTGGCCACCTGGGTCTCAAAAGGAAAGGCCGGATAGTCGACAAATGGTCTGCTGAAGATCGGCAAGGGGTCTGCCTGCAGACAGGCCATGCTTTCGGGGGTAAAAGTAGGTCGTCATGATTTTAAGATTTGGGGTTCTGATTTGGGTTGTAATGTATCTTGAGCCAAAGTAAGAACTCCGGGCGGTCCATCCCAGCAAATGCAGGAATTTTCGACATAATGCACGTAGGGTATGCATTTGGTCGGAATTCCAGTCAAAAACAGACCAGGCGGTTTGTAAAAAGGCCGTAAACGAAACAAGCCATCTGCCTTTAGACAGATGGCTTAGTTCATCAGTAGCTGCGGGCGCCCACTCCGGAAGGAGCCCGCCTGGGCGGAGGGCGGTGCGGGCAATTCTTGGGGCGAACCCGGCACCGTCCCGGTTTAGGCGGTCCGGAGTGGCGTTCCCGTAGCTGGCAGAAGGTTACTGGTCCTGGTACGATACATCGGCAGTAGCTACGGGGTTGTAGACCTGCATGATCCACTTTTCGTCCCCGTACTGCCCACCCAGGTTAGATACATAGGCGTTGTCAGCATCCTTCTTCGAATTAAAATCGGCCAGATATACGTAATACAACCCGTTCTCTGTGTTATAGAATTGCTTTGCTTCCAACCCTTTCTCCTTCAGCTTTTTCATAAAAGCGTCCAGGTACGTCTTGTTTGAATACACATTCGCAATCAGGTAATAACCAGATGATACCCCAACGACATCCGACCGATTTTTTGCTTTGATGGGTAATTCTTTAAACTCCCGCTTGGCAGCGGGGATATTGTTCTCCGGCTTAACAGGCTTCGGGCTTTCTGCCGTGGCCACCGCCGTCTGGACAGCCCTGCGGCCCAGGGCCGGGGAAGGGACTGCAGGATCGTTCTGTTGCCGCATCTCGCTGCGGATTGTGCGTACCAGGTTCTCGAATTTCTGTTCAAACAGGGCGGTACGAACCTGTTCGATGGAATCCTGACGGTACAGAATTTCGTCCAGGATCAGGCGGTTCTCGTAGGCCAGCGATTGTTCGCTCACCATCCGTTCTGCATCGTTTTGGGCGCGCATTTCCAGAATCTGCTCTTCGTAGTTGCGTACGATATCGTCTATTTGCTTGTCCTGGCTGTTGGAAGCGACCCGGTACACCGTACCGTTTTCTTCCTTAAAGGTATAGGCCAGCGAAAGTTCGTGGTTCCACCCCAGGTTGGCCGCATCGTCAGTTATGTTCTTCTCCATCAGATAGCCGAGGGAAAGCTTCTGGCTCAGGTTAAACCCAAGCCCCATAGACAGGCCGTACGAATCGTCGTAGGAAGTCTGGATCCACCCGTAATTGGGCAGGTCGAGCAAGAGCGAACCGATATAGGTAAAGCGATCCTGCACATCTTTTCCCATCTGCACCAGCGGCATAAGCCTGCCATCTTCAAAAAGGCCGCTGGTTGCCTTAAACTCGTGCGTGTACTGTAGGGCAGCCTGCAGGTTCTGTGCGTCAAAGCCCGTAACCAGCTCATTGGTGGTCTGATTGTATTTGATCAGTTCGCGCCCGTACAGGGCGATGTCGAAGCGGCCCAATGACAGGGCAACTCCCGGCTGTACCGCAATCTGGCTCTGCTTGCTGGCCTCCTCAAGGGTCGGGTCGGTTTCCGGCGTCACAATCCGGTTCCGGTCCAGGCCCTGGCTAATATAAGTGATGTTGGTGCCGAAGGTGAGCTTGCTTTTATCGCCCAGCCTTACAGCAGTAGCGTAGTTTGCATTGAACCCGAATTCCTGCATTACCCCTTCCCACTGGCCGTAAAGGCCGATGCCAAGGGCGGTACGCTCATTGAGTTTGTTGCTGAAGCCCAGGAAGTAGTTCTGCACATTATCTTCGAAGGCGGCGTACTGGTTGCGGTGCAGGATGTTCAGGTACGACTTGTTTTCACGTACCAGAGAAAAGGTCGGGTTAATCAGGAACCGGTTATAGACCAGCTGGTTGTGAAAAGGGCTCTTCACCTGAGCGGGTTCCTCAGGCTGCGCCTGCTGGCTCCTGGCGGGCGCCGCCCCGGCCGCGAGAGCCAGGAGGAGCGCAAGCGCCATGTTTTTATAATTTAAATCGTAGGCTTTCATGGGGTTGTATCTTGGGGTTGTATGAAAGGGTGTTATCGCTGCGGAGAGCCCGCAGGTACGAACAGCATACGATGGGGTTCGGGGTTTTAAAGACTAGTCTTCGAACAGCGTATTGGTGTAGGACGCCTCAGGCTGTACCGAAAGAATCTCCATAAATTCATACCGGTTCTGTGCCAGGCTGCCTTTATTGGTGTCGTAGTAGGAGAAGACCAGTTCGCGCAATTCCTGTCCGGGCATATCGCGGTTCGACATGACATAGGCCATGCCTTTGTCGGTCTGCAGGTTCAATGCAAATTCGTCTTCCCGGCTGTTAAAAGGGCTGCCAATGTTAACCGCCAGTCCAATGCTGCGGTTGGCCACCCGGGCGGCATACAAATCGAGCCCGCCGTATCCGTCGTGTCCGTCAGAGGCAAAAAAGAGGATGTCGTTGCCCACCAGACTGGGATACATGTCATTCTTGCGGGTATTGATCTTCTCACCCAGGTTGCGGGCAATCCCGGTGGTGCCGTCGGCACGTATATCGGCCACATACAGGTCGTATTTGCCAAAGGTGCCGGGCATGTCAGAGGCAAAGTACAGGCGCCTTCCGTCGGCCGAAACAGCCGGATGCATGGCAGAGGCGTGTTTCGGAGCCACGGCTACCTCATGTACGTTGGCCCATTCCCCGTTGATTCGTTCAGCTTTGTAAATCTTGTGGACCAGCTGTTTTTTGCTGAAAATTCCATAAAGGGGTTGTACAAAGACTGCTTTGCTGAAATAGGCGGTACGCCCGTCGGCCGTAACAGCCACCGGAGGGAGATACGCATTCTGGGCAGCGTTCCTTTCGGACTCCATCTGCACCAGATCTGCTTCGGATAAGGCCCGCAGGGCATTTAGGCCTTCCGTATCCCGCAGGTGACCAGAACGGCCGAAGTCGGGCATATGATAATTTTCCGCCAGAGACCGGGTGAGCTCCACGGCATGGGAGCTGCGCTCGATCTGATAATCTTCACGGATCTTTGAAAACCAGTCGCGGTGGGCAGCCACTTCTGTATTGTCTACGATGCCGGCATTGTGCAGAGCGTACTGGTACCTTTCCTGATAGCTTGCAGGCACCTGGTCGGGGCCGCTGAGGTCAATCAGTTTCTGGTACCAGAAGGCAGCGGTCTGGTAATTTTCTGTCAGGAAATTGACATTTCCCAGGTCTTCATAGATTTCCTGTTCCGAATACCCCAGCTTTACCAGCTTCAGGTAATCGTCAATTCGTTTTTCGGCTTCCAGCCTGGTGGCCAGTTCCGAAGCGGAAGCGCTTTGCTTTTGAGCCTGCATGGAAAGCGACACCAGCAAGCAGAGGCTGCCGAGGATTGTTTTAATGGGGTTCAGGGTGTTCATAACACACAGATTTGGGGTTTGTTGAAGCCAAATTTCAAAAGAGTACGCCGCCCAGGGTTAATAATTTTTCATAGGTTTTGATGTTTTACTGATGATTTTTTGTTAAAATTTGAAATTTTACCTATGTATTTTTATCAGTTTCGGGAAAAGGCCCTGTTTCACCGGTAAACGGCCAGGGTCCTTTTCAATGCCATCACTTTTTGTTTTTCCTACCTGCAGTTAAACCTGAAAATCCTGCTTTTCGTCGACTGCCTAGGTACTCATTTCAAGTCGGAAGGGCATGCTATCTGCCTGCCTGACCCAGGTCATTGCCCGGCAGTTGTCCCCGTCGCTACCTTCACGAGAAACTGCAAGATGGGAACTCGCTCCCTTTACCGGGCCGCCGGATTATTCCTGCTTTATGTGCTGCTCCTGCTATTTGCCAGCTGCGGCCCCGTGGTCTATACTTCCCATGCCGGGCCACCTCCCCCGCCCTGGTTTTACCCACACCGGGTTGAAGTGGTGCGCTACGTGTATTTCCCGGAGCTCCGGGTGTATTTTGACCTGAGAACCCACTCCTACCTCTATCTCGAAGGCTCTGTCTGGACCCGCAACCGCGAGCTGCCGTCGCGCTACCGGCACCCCGACCTAAACAGATACCGGTACCAACGAATCCGCGGGTACGAGCAGGACGACATCAAGCCCTACGACGACCAGTCGCGCCGCAACAGCGGGCGAAGCAACCGCACCCGCGACGGGGGGCGCATCCAGCATTAAGGCCAAACCCAGATCTCTGGCACCTGCTGTGCTTTACCCAATACTCCGACCAATGACCCCTTTGTTCAGACCTGGCACATCGGAAGTACCTGTCCGCTTCTGGATAGGGGTGCTGCTGATTCTGGTTGCGTGCCGGAGGGGGGCGCAGGAACCCCCTGAGACCGAAACCCCTCAGGCTGAGGCGCAAGTTGTTGTCGAGATACCCCGGGCGGTAACCATAGGGCACTATTTCGAGTTTATGGATTCCCTGGTGGCCGCCTGTCAGGTACGCCTCGCCTATCCGATTTCGGAGCACCTTCTGGTACATGCCAACCCCTGGATAATGGATACCCTTGCGGCCTCTGACTATTACCGGCGCATGGCCCGCGATTCATTTGTATACGACCAGCGGCAACAGGTAGCACTGCCCGCCGGCAGCCGGCTGCTCCTGCCTGATCCTGCCCGGGCTTTTCAGCTTCAAGAGTATCTGAATGCCCTTCGGCTCGATATCAACATCCCGGAATTTACCCTGCGTATTTATGAAGACAGCACGGAAGTATTCGCTTTTCCCATAAGAGTAGGCCAGAACCGGACCCGGTTTCTCGTAATGAGCGGGATAGAGACCGACCTGCGCACCCACCCCGGAATTGGGCGCATCATCCGACATGAAAAGAACCCGGTTTTTTATAACCCGGTAGACGGCAAGCGGTACTCCAGCACCCGGCGCGACGACGGCCGGCGTACACTGATGCCCCGTATTCCCTGGCTGGAAACCGAGATCGACGGCCAGCGGAACGGGCAGCTCATACACCCCACCACAAATCCGGAAACCCTGGGCAGGGCCTATTCAAATGGGTGTATCGGCACCGAAGAAGCCGCCGCCTGGATCATTTATTACCACGCCCCCCTGGGAACCCGGATACAAATACGGTATGAACTGGACTTGCCCGATGGTACAACCGGTCACACCCGTTTAAGGGATATCTATGGATGGGATAAAACTCCTGAGAAAGGTCAGCAGCTCAGGAAGGTGCCGAACCCCGGCCCGAACTAGTCAGGCTTTGCCACTGACACCAAATAGGCCTGCCGCGCTGCCCGGGCCGTCTTGTGGACGCCGGTATGGCTCCATCCCGGGGGCATGAACACATAGCGAATTTTATTCCAGAACCCTGGTGCGCGCACCACATCGCGGAACAGGGCGACGAATTCCCCGAAATACACATCAAGGAAGTTGCCTGAATCTACGCCTCGGGTAATTCCGTATTCCACGGGTACCGGCCCCTGTTCTTCCTGGTAAGTCCCGAAAACACGATCCCAGATATTGAGCAGGTTGCAATAATTGGTATCCATATAAAGCGGGTTGCGGGCGTGGTGTACCCGGTGGTGGGAAGGAGTCAGGATAAACCGGCCCACCCATCCGAAACGCGCGTCGCGCACCAAATTCTCCCCTACGTGTATAAAGGCCCCATAGGTGCCGTCTATAAACATAATGATAAAGAGCATTTCGGGGGGAACCCCAAGCAGGATACAGGTAGTGGTGCGGATGACATCGGCATAGGGGCCCTCCAGGAAAAAGTGGGCGTAGGTAACCGTCAGGTTCATATCTTCCGGGGCGTGGTGGGTACTGTGCAGGCACCAGAACAACCGTACCTTGTGCGCCAGGAAGTGATAGATGAAGTGCCCGAACTCCCAGACCACATAACCGTATAAGAAGCCATACCAGGCCATGGGCGCTTTAAAAAGTGCCAGCGGCTGGAATAATCCGATGCAATAGGCCACCATGGCAATGGAAATAAAGCGACCTACGATGCGGTTGAAGACATAAATCAGGAAATTGACCTTATATACGCGGGCCTGGGGCTTCTTGTAAAAAATACCCAGGGCCAGTTCGAGGAGTACCAGCAAGGGGATGATGGGCACGATAAAGGCTGTTATGCCCTCATAGGTGCGAAAGGCCTCGAAATCGCCGGCCTGCAATATTTCCAGGGCCCGGGAGATGCCCAGAAAGCCGATGATTTCATCCAGAAGAGTCTGTAGTATTTCCATGGCAGTTATCTTGGAGGAAAGATAAAAAAATATCCAGGCGCCCTGCAGCCTTCCTAATCCCTTTTCCTACCTGCTCCGGTAGAATCCACAAAGGGCTGTTCGCCCGACAAAATGACTTTGGTCAGCCCTCAGGTCGCAGGTATCTGCGTTCTTTGCAGTGATGAGTCCGAACCGTTAACCCAAAAAACTAATAATGGAATACTACTTCAGCAAAACACTGCAACAGCCTTTTGATGCCGTGGTCGAAAAAGTGACCGAGGAACTAAAAAAGGAACAGTTTGGCGTTCTGACCCAGATCAACGTGCAAGAAACGCTCAAAAAGAAAATTGATGTAGACTTCAAACCCTACCTTATTTTAGGTGCCTGCAACCCGCATTACGCCTATAAAGCCCTGAGTGCCGAAGACAAGATAGGCACCATGCTGCCTTGCAATGTAATCGTGCAACAGGTAAACCCGACCACGGTCGAAGTGGCGGCCATTAACCCCATTGCCTCCATGCAGGCCGTAAAGAATGAGGCCCTCGGGGAAATTGCGCAGGATGTTACCGAGAAGCTGAAGCGGGTGGTGAGCAATTTGTAGGTCTGTATCTCATGGAATACGCCTCATTGAGCAGGGCGTTCGCAAAAGCCGTGACGATGCTTTGAGCCACTGCGGCCGTCGAGCCATCCTATTGCCCGATTCCCGTTTTGCAGTAGCAACTATTCGGTTATTGCTTCTTCAAACACGCTTTTCAACCGGCGGTTGATTACTCTTTGAGGGATTGTCGAAGTGTCATAGTACAATTCCGAGAACGCAACGATATCATTGTAGGCGATGAATACCCCGTTGTCCTTCTCAAATACCAGCAGTTTCTGGCAAAAGGCGTCGAGGCCGAGCTTAGGGCATTTGTTCATAGCTTTTCCCCCTGGTTCAGGGGCCCCAAAAAGAATGAGCGTGGTCGGCTTTACATCTATGTCGTATGGGGCTGCCTCATTTTTGAAGTCAATTTCTCCAAATACCTCGGTATCGCCCTGCCCCTGAATGGCCTTCATCAGATTTCCCAAGGTGGTCTGAAAATCAAAATCGGACTTTGTGACCACAAGACCAAAATTTTTATCTATCCCGCTCAAATCGGTGGCTGAAAAAATTTCTCGCGAGAAAGACTTTGTAACAGAAGTGATGTCGGCGCTATAATCCCTTAGATCATTTTGGGATAAGCCATGTCTTAGCATAATGAACTCCGGTGAGGTGAAGGCAATACGTGCCCCGGCCAAATCCGGTTCCGAATAACACAGTACCTTGTAGGGCAGGTCGATACCGGCCAAGGGATTTAGTTGTATCAGCCTGGAATTGACTTCCGGGTTCGAAAAAATGGTGACAATGGAGGGAGGTGTATATACGCCTTCCGATTCCGCCAGACGCGAATGATCAATACGAGCGATCATTTCGAAGTTAGACATCGCGCTATCCAGGCGCATAACGACCTGATCTACTTCCAATCGAATAACCTGGCCTTCTTCCGTTTCAAATATCTTGGGTGATGTATTACATGATTGGATGAGGCATCCCAGGAAAATATACAGGAAAACAAGTGACTTCTTCATTGGGTTCTGGATGAACATGCGGGTCCAGGCAATTCTGTCGGTTACACCCGCTTTTGTGATTAAAAACTAAGATAACCAATAAATTACTTTCTAACCAGACTGACGTTTAAGGTCTTCTTTTGTCAAAACGAAGCCTATTTTTGGCAGGCCCTTTTTTTCCTTACTGCCCGGGGCTAACGCCCTGCTCATTTTTTATTTCCTTCAACCCTTGGCAAGCGAGCTTCTGGAATTCTGTGACTGGAATTTCAGGGATTACGCGCTGTGGCGCGTGATCCCTTTGGGGGGTGTCCCGCAATAAAAACGCCCAGGGCTAACGCCCTGCTCATTTTTTATTTCCTTCAACCCTTGGCAAGCGAGCTTCTGGAATTCTGTGACTGGAATTTCAGGGATTACGCGCTGTGGCGCGTGATCCCTTTGGGGGTGTCCTGCAATAAAAACGCCCAGGGCTAACGCCCTGCTCATTTTTTATTTCCTTCAACCCTTGGCAAGCGAGCTTGCAGGGTTTTCGGAAATAAAAAACGCCTCACCGAATCGGTGAGGCGTTTTTGTTGCGGAGGAAGAGGGATTCGAACCCCCGGAGGTTTAACCCTCAACGGTTTTCAAGACCGCCGCAATCGACCACTCTGCCATTCCTCCTTTTGGAGGCTGCAAATATAAAAAGCTTTTTGGAAAGATGGTGGCCAGCCGGCAAGAATTTATCACGGGGAAGTAGCCGTCCATTTGCCCGGTATTCCAATATTTTTATATCTTCCGAATTGCCAAGAGATGATTTATGAAGCCATTCAAAGTAGCCGTATTAGGCCCCATTCCCCGCGACCATATTACCACCCACAAAGGTGAGGTAATCGAAAAATACGGCTGTGCAACCCACACGGCCATCGGCCTCTCCAGGTTGCTCGATTCGCACGGTACCGTCTGGCCTGTTGCGCATGTGCGCAAGAAAGACCTGGCCGGGGTACTGGAGGTACTGGCCCCCTACCCCAATATCCGAACCGACAAGGTTACCGACACGGCCGACCAGGGCGATATTATTCAACTGACTTTTGTAGACCAGAACAACCGCCTCGAGAAGCAAACCGGGTTCATGAACCCTATTGTTGCCGAAGACCTGGCCGGGGTGCTCGACGCCGATGTTTTCGTCTGCGTGCCCATTACCGATTACGAAGTGCCCCTGGATACGCTCAAATACATCAAGGCCAACAGCCAGGGCCTGATCATCTTCGATGCCCATGGCCCCACCAATACGGTTACCACCCTGGGCGAGCGGTTGATCCGCTTTTGGATAGACCGCGATATGTGGCTTCCCTACATAGACGTGTTAAAGATGAACCTGGAAGAATCGCGGTGCTGCTGGTTTGAAAAGGAGTACGAACTCGATGCCTTACAGCCCTTTCACGAAGTGGGTACCGACCATCTCGATGCCCTGGCAGCCCATGTGCTCAGGCGGGGTGTCCAGTCGCTGATCGTTACCCTCGACGCGGGGGGGAGCGCGGTTTTCCACCTCGAGAACGGGGAAGTCTGCAAAAACATCGTCCCTTCTGTGCCGGTATGCGATGTGGTCGACACCACAGGGTGCGGCGATTCTTTTGCCGGCGGTTTGGGCTATGGCCTGCTGGAAACCCCGACCGATTTTGTGCGGGCCGCACGTTATGCCAACGCTTTGGGAGCGCAGCGTACCCAGGGGCGCACCTTTGAGGTTTTCAAGAGCCTCGAAGAGACCAATGCCATGATCCAAAAGGCATACGGCACGTCCTGATCTGAATGCACCCGGCAGACATTTGACTTTTATGTAGGATTTTCCAGGCCGGATTTCCGTATTTTTGAGGCTTATAGTTTAAACCAAAAGCATGCAAAAATTGCCAATCCTGCTTGCAGCCCTGCTCATGGCATGCAACAGCAGCCAAAAATCGGTAGGAGAGCACCCCGCCCTGCCGTCGAATCAGCCCGAAGATGCCACACTATTCGCCGCCTCCATAACACAAAGCGAATTAAAGGAGCACTTGTACACCTATGCTTCTGACGAATTCCAGGGCCGTGAAACCGGAACTGAGGGGCAGAAAATAGCTGTTAATTACCTGCGCGAGGCGTATCAGGAAATGGGGATTGCACCTGCCCCGGGCACCGATGACTATTTCCAGCCTGTGCCCCTGGAACTGGCCAGGCTGCCCGAGGGTTCGATAACCCTCAATGGAAAATCCTATTCAAACGGCGAAGCGTTCATGTCTTTCCAGGCCGTGGAAGGTCAGTTCAGGGAGCTGGTATATATGGGATACGGCATTGACGACGAAGGCTATTCTGATTACACCGATACCGATGTGCGAGGCAAGTGGCTACTCATGAAAGCCGGAGAACCCAAAAATGCCGATGGCACCTATACCCTGAGCGGCACTGGTGACACCAGCGCCTGGAGCAACCAGTCAGAGGCAATCGGCAAGCGTCGCGAGGCGGTCCAGGCCCATGGTGGCGCCGGTTTCTTCTTCATAGACGACCTGAATTACATGCGCTACCAGCGGTATTTCAACAATATGAAACGGAACAACAGCGGCCAGATGGGGCTTAAGTCCAATACCAATGAGGCGCCACTGATCTTGCTGAAAAGTGAAGCAGCCCAACAGCTTTATCCACGACTCGAGGCCAACGACCGGGCCGAGGTCGTGGCTGCCGAAGTTGCCATTGACCTGAAAAGCCAGGACGACGAGATCACTTCCGAAAACGTGGTGGCTTTTATCCCGGGTACGGAGTTCCCCAACCAATATGTGGTCATCTCATCGCACCTCGACCATATCGGGGTTACCCCCCAAGGCGAAATCAACAACGGGGCCGACGACGATGGCTCGGGTACCGTGGCCCTGCTGGAGATTGCCGAGGCGTTTAAAGAAGCTGCAAAAGCCGGTAAAGGGCCACGCCGCACCGTGGTATTTCTCCATGTAACCGGTGAGGAAAAAGGCCTGCTCGGGTCGCAATACTACACCGACTACCAGCCCTTGTTCCCCCTTGCTTCCACGGTCGCCGACCTGAATATCGATATGATCGGCCGTACCGACCCCGATCGCCCGGGCGACCGCAACTACATTTACCTGATCGGCTCCGACAAGCTCAGTACCGATCTCCACGAGCTTTCCGAAGCGGTGAATGCGAAGTATACCCAGTTAGACCTCGACTACAAGTACAACGACGAGAACGACCCGAACCGCTTCTATTACCGCAGCGACCACTACAACTTTGCCAAGAACAACATTCCGATCATCTTCTATTTCAACGGGACCCATGCCGATTACCACCGCCCGGGCGACACCCCCGACAAGATCGAATACGACCTGCTGGAGCAGCGCACCAGGCTAATCTTCCATACGGCCTGGGAAGTGGCCAACCGCGATTCGAAAATTGTGGCAGACAAGGCGGCGAAGTAACCGGATGGGCTGAGATTTAGTAAAACCACTCAAATAAATTTGGCGTATTTACTTCAAAAAAAAATCTCCAGGAGTAAACTCCTGGAGATTCGTATGGGGTGGAAGACCGGGTTCGAACCGGCGACCTCTGGAACCACAATCCAGCGCTCTAACCAGCTGAGCTACAACCACCGTTTGTGTGAGCACGATTCCATGAGAATCCGTGGCCTTGACAGGCGGATGCAAATGTACTCCTTTTTATGTTTTAGCCCAAAATATTTTCAGGGGAGTTACTGTCCTTTTCATTCGGAACCGTTCCTTCTTCCAAACGATTTTGACAGTCCTGGAATTACCTGTTTTGTCGATGAAATGCACTATACCTTCGACCAAACACACAAAAAATGCGAATTCACAACATTCTTTCCAGTGGAACCCGGGCGTGCATGTACTTTAGGCAGTGACATTCGCACGAATGAAAAATGTGATTCATACCCTCTTGAAATTCCTGTGCCTGGCAGCTATACTGCTTTTGGCCATGCCTGCCTTGCGTGCCCTTCCGGCCGATCGGGCAAATTCAAGGCATGCCATCGAATCCGAGCTTCGGAAAATGGAAGCGGGAAAGGATTTTTCACCCCGCGATACGGCCTATATCAACCGGCTGAACAGCCTGGCAACCGAATACCGGTTTTACCATGAAGACAGCCTGTTGCAAACTGCCCGCAAGGCCCTGCGCCTGAGCCGGGAAGCAGGCTATAGCACCGGGGCCAGCTACGCCTACAAGTGCCTTGGCGATTACTACTCAGACAGAGGGTCTTCTCAGAAAGCCGTTGAATGTTATCAGAAGGCCATGGAATTGGCCGGCAACTCGGGCGATCAGAAACTGCACCTGCGTTTGCTCAACAACCTTTCCGGTGAATACGCCTACCAAAACGACTACAGCAGCGCCCTTAACGGGTATCTGGAAGCCCTTGAAATAGCTGACCATCAAAGTGATATGCTGATGTTGTCGATAATCAACGAAAATATCGCTAACCTTTATGCCAATCAGAAAGATTACGAAGAAGCCCTTTTCTATTATAAAAAGGTAAAACACTGGAACGACGCCCTTGGCGACGAAACTTCCAATGCAGAGTCTATGTGCAACCTGGCCTCCTTGTACGCCGATATGGGGCAACTGGAATACGCCATGTTCAATGCAAACCAGAGTATCGACGTTTTCGAGAAAAACCGGGTTCTTGACTGGCTGGCCTTTGCCTATGAAACCAAGGGCAAGGTGTACCTGAAAAAATCAAATTACAAATGGGCGCTTTACTGGTACAACCAGAGCGAAATGCTCCACGAGCAGCTTGACGACAAACGGTCGATTATCGACCTTTACAATGGCATGTCCAAAGCGTATTTCGGTCAGGGAAATGACAGCCTCGCCTCAGATTATGCCAGTAAGGCATATGCCATAAGTCAGTCAATAAATTTTGTGATCGGAACCCGCGATTGTGCCGAAACCCTGTACCGCATCTACCGTAAAAAAGAAGATTACGCCACGGCCCTGGTCTATCACGAACTGTTCCAGCAGCTCTCCGATTCGATCACCCAAAACGAAAACCAGCAGAGCCTCACCCTGCAAAAGACCAAAGCTACGTACGAACGTCAGAAAGAAGCCCTTATAGAGGAGAACGAAAAGGCGCTGGCACAGCAAAAACGCTACATCCGGCTCGGTTCGGGCATGTTGCTGATTGCTGTTGTGGTTATTTACCTGATATACCGCTCGAGCAAGCTGCAGAAGCGACTGGCCCAGGAGCTCAGCGCCAAGAAGGACTTCCTGGAAAAGCGCAGGGCAGAGCTTCAGGCCAACAACGAAACCAAAACCAAACTGTTCTCCATTATCGGCCACGACTTGCGCGGCCCTATCGGCGCTTTGCAGGGCCTGCTCCAGATGTTTAAAGACGGGGAAGTCGACAAGGAGGAATTTGCTTCCTTCATCCCAAAACTGCGGGCCGACGTAGACCATATCTATTTTACGCTCAACAACTTGCTTTCATGGGGTAATTCGCAGTTAAACGGTTCGGTAACCAAGCCGGCGGCGGTAACCCTGGGCGCCATCGTACAGGAAAACATCGCGCTGTTATCTGAAATTGCCGAAAACAAGTCGATACGCCTGGTTAGCGAGATAGCGCATAACGTGGTGGTCTGGTCTGATCCGAATCAGATCGATATTGTAGTGCGCAACCTGATCAGCAATGCCCTGAAGTTCACCCCTGAGAACGGCATGGTTACCATTCAGGGAAGGGAGAAAGAAACGCATTGGGAAATATCGATCCGCGACACCGGCGTGGGCATGGACCGCATAACCCTCGAACGGCTTTTCCAGAAAAAGACCCATCACACCACCTACGGTACCAACAACGAAAAGGGTACGGGCCTCGGCCTTTCACTCTGCAAGGAAATGGTTGAGAACAACAAGGGCAGCATCTGGGTCGAAAGCGTGGTGCGCAAGGGAAGCACCTTCTACTTCACCCTGCCCAAAGCCGCGGAAAACTACAGCCAGGCAGTCTAGATCAGGTTGCCGAGGGAGGCTACAGCCAGCGGGCGCTCCACAGTAAACCCTTCTGCGTATTCCACCCCGATTAACCGCCCCAGATCGCGGGCCCGGTACACCACGCTATCGGTAAAATTCTTGCTGCTGATGGGGGTGTCGGGTTCCGGGCTATTCGGGTCGTAAAACTGGGAACTGTAGGCCCTGATCGCTTCCATTTTTTTCTCGATGTAGCCCGAGACATCCACCACAAAATCGGGTTCCAGGTTTTTCCATTGGATATAGTGGTACACCTGTTTGGGGCGCCAGGGTTCCTGCCATTCTTCGTACCCTTCAAGACGGGTATCGATTTTTACCAGGCCACTTAAGAAACAGGCATCGCTTACCAGGGAACTGCCCCTGGCATGGTCGATGTGCCGGTCATCTACCGCATTGCACAACACCACTTCGGGGCGAAACCTTCGTATTTGCCTGATCAGGGCCAGTTGATGTTCGCGGTCGTTGCGAAAAAAGCCGTCGGCAAATTCCATGTTTTCACGGATGCTCAGGCCCAGGATGCGCGCAGCTTCGGAAGCTTCTATATCCCGGACTTCCGCATTCCCGCGCGTGCCGAGCTCGCCCCTGGTAAGGTCGATTACACCCACCTTTTTCCCCAGGGCAATTTCTTTGGCGATGGTTGCGCCTGCGCCGAGTTCAGCATCGTCGGGATGGGATCCGAATACGAGAATGTCCAATTTCATGTGTTTGGTATTATGCGTTAACAGCGCCTTGCTTTGCAGCCTTTTTTGCCTGGGCCAGGGCCTGCTCGATATCTGCCCTCAAGTCTTCAAAGTCTTCAATACCCGTGGAAAAACGGATAAGCCCGTCCCGGATTCCTGCTTTGGCGCGCTGTTCGGCCGAAATCAAGGCGTGGGAGGTTTGGGCCGGGGCCGTCAGGGTGCTTTCAACCCCGGCCAGGCTCATCGAGGCCCTGACCCATTTAAGCGAGCGCACAAAGGCGCTCAGGTCCAGGGCCGGGGCCAGCTCAAAGGAAAGCATGCCGCCAAAGCCACGCATCTGCGCCCGGGCCGTTACGTGCCCCGGGTGTTCTTCCAGGCCCGGGTAATAAACCCGGTCAATATCCGTGTGTTCACTCAGGTACCGGGCCAGGGCCAGGGCATTTTCGTTCTGGGCCTTTACCCGCAGGCCCATGGTCTTGAGGCTGCGCTCGAGCAGCCAGACCGTATAATCGCTCAGGCTGCCCCCCAGGTTTTTGGCCAGGTTAAAGATGCGGTTAATGTGTTCGGACGAGGCGGCTACGGCCCCGGCGCAGATATCGGAATGCCCCCCCATGTATTTGGTCGCGGAATGGATTATGACATCAATTCCAAAATCTGCCGGGTTCTGGTTAACCGGGCTGGCAAAGGTATTGTCTATAAGGGTAACCAGTCCCCGCTCCATGGCCAGGGCAGCCATCGCCTGCAGGTCGGTGATCTGGAGCAGCGGGTTAGAAGGGGTTTCCAGGAAGAGCACGCGGGTGTTCGGGCGGATGGCCGCTTCATAATCGGCCCGCCCTGTACCATCCACAAAAGTAAACTCGATACCAAATTTGCCGAATTCTTCCTGCAGCAGGTTCTGTGTTCCGCCATAGGTCTGACGTGAGATAACCAGGTGGTCGCCCTTCCCAAGAAAGGCCAGCAGGGACGTGCTGGTGGCAGCCATCCCGCTGCCAAAAATCAAAGCGGCTTCGGTGTGTTCAAGGGCGGCGATCTTTTTACAGAGGGCTTCCTGGTTGGGTGTATTGAAATAACGCGGGTACCGCTTGATGTCTACATCTTCATAGGCATAAGAAGTACTCATGTAGAGGGGCGATACGACTCCTTTGAATTGGGCGTCTTCCAGTTCGCCGAAATGCGTGCAGAGCGTATTGACTCCCCCGACGGTTGGTTTAGAAGTGTTTTTCATAATCTCAAAAATACGAATTAACTCAGACCCGGAACGATTTCCAGCGCCCGGTCCGAAAAGCCCTGATAGCCAGTACAGAAAGCAGTAATTCCGAAAGTGTAATGGCCAGGAAAACCCCCATGGGCCCCCATCCCAGCAGCAGGGCTGCCACATAGGCAAAGGGCAGCTGGAATAGCCAGAAGGCCACTACGTTAATCCGGGTGGGAGTACGCGTATCGCCCGACCCGTTGAAGGCCTGGGTTACCACCATGCCGTAGGCGTAAAAAACATACCCGGCAGCAATGATTCGCAGACAGAGCGCCCCGCTGTGCACCACGGTGTCGGCTGAATTGAACCAACCCAGGATCTGCGGGGCGAAAATCAGGTAGAAGAGCGAAACAGCAGCCATGAACCAGGCATTGTATTTGCCGGCTTTCCAAACCGAGATTTCGGCCCGTTCGGGCTTGCCCGCCCCCAGGTTCTGCCCCACCAGGGTTGCCGCGGCATTGCTCATGCCCCAGGCAGGCATAAGGGTAAACATGATTACCCGTATGGCAATGGTATACCCGGCCAGGACCTCGCTGCCGAAGGTGCTCATAAGCCGCATCAAAAAGACCCAACTCGAGGTGCCGATGAGGAATTGGGCGATGCCCCCTATGGAAATGCGCACCAGGTTCAACATTACGGCCAGGTCGAGCCGCCAGGCCCTGAGCGTTATTCTAATGCGGCTCCAGCCGAAAAACAAGATGCAAAGTTGCAGCACTACGGCAGATCCGCGCCCGATATTGGTGGCAATGGCGGCACCCATTACCCCGTAAGCCGGAACAGGCCCCCACCCGAAAATGAAAAGGGGGTCGAGGATAATATTCAGTCCGTTCGAAAGCACGAGCGTCCACATGGCCACAGAGGCATCACCGGCACCCCGGAATATGGCATTTATCAGGAAAAGCAACATGATGGTGATATTCCCGCCAAGCAACCAACGGGTATACCCGTGCCCCTCCGCGATCAGGTCAGGCTCCCCTCCCATCAGCTCCAATATTTCCCGGGCATAGAAGAGGCCCAACAGGCCCACCAGCAATGCGACTGCACTGCCGAGCAAGATGGCCTGTACGGCCGCTACCCGTGCCCCACTCATGTCCTTTTCCCCTACCCTTCGGGCGACGACGGCCGTTGCCGCCATGCTCAGGCCTATGGCTACTGCATACACCAGGGTAACCACCGATTCTGTGAGGCCAATGGTAGCCACGGCGTTTACGCTTACGCGCGACACATAGGCAATGTCGACCACGGCAAAGACCGATTCCATGGCCATTTCCAGAATCATGGGGATGGAGAGCATAAAAATCGCCTTGCGAATGCTGCCTTGCGTGTAATCGGCTTCCTGCCCGCGCAGGGCCTGAAGGAAATAATGGAAGTATTTAAACCGGGTGGGTCGAGAAGTTGTCATCGATGAGAATTTGTGATTGGGAAATAGAAAGGAAAGCCAGGGTTAGCCCATGGCCACACCCGTAGTAAAAGCTGGTTTCAGAGCTTCCATAAACCGGCACATAATTCTCAGCGCTTCATAATGCGGCAAAGATGGCAAAAAAAACATCACCGGCCGCCGTAAACATCAAAATTTGAATACGTTAGGCTCAAGCTTCCCTTCAGTCGGCCGACTTTGCGCCAAAATAAACCCGATGGCGCCACCAGCTTACGGCTCCCAGTACGAGCACCCCAAACAGGAGGTACCAAATAAAGACGGGCGTTATTACCTGCGCCCCGCTGGCATAGCTGTGCAGCCCAACCAGGTAGAAGTTTACCCCGAAATAGGTCATCATGATGCTGCCGAAGGCCAAAACGCTCAAAAAGCTAAAGGCCCACTGGCCCCGCAGGCCAGGTACCAGGCGCACATGGATCACAAAGGAATAGATGAGAATGGAGATCAGGGCCCAGGTTTCCTTTGGGTCCCAACCCCAATAGCGCCCCCAGCTCTCATTGGCCCATTGCCCGCCCAGGAAATTCCCTATGGTGAGCATTACCAGCCCCGTAGTAAGCGCCAGTTCGTTGATAATGGTGAGTTCCTGCAGGTTTACCCGCATGCGATTGCGGTTTTTCTCAGTGGTAAGCACCATAAGCAGCAGGGTTACCACCCCGAGGATCATGCCTACGGTAAGAGGGCCGTAGCTGCCCACGATCACGGCCACGTGAATCATGAGCCAGTAGCTGTTCAGCACCGGCTGCAGGTTGGCGATGGCCGGGTCTACCCAGCTCTGGTGGGCTATCCAGAGTAACATGGCCGTTACAAAAGTGGAAGCGGCGATGGTCATATCGCTTTTGCGCCCCAGCATCAGGCCCATCCCCAGACAGGCCCAGGAAACGTACAGGATACTCTCATAGGCGTCGCTCCAGGGGGCATGCCCCGAAATATACCAGCGAAGCACCAGCCCCGCCGTGTGCCATACAAAGAAAATCAGGATCAGGCCCTTCATAAAATAGGTGGCAATTCCCAAAATACGCCGCTCTTTGAAGATCTGGAAAATCAAGACTACAAACATCAGAATACCCACCAGGGCGTAGTATTTGTAAAGCCTGTTAAAAATGTCGAGTTGGTTGTAGATAACCTCTGTTCCCACGCGTCGCTCGGAAGGCAAAACCTCACTGCCATGGTTTACCTGGTTCTGGTGGAAAGCCTCCAGCAGTTTGTCCGATTCTGTGTAATCGCCGGTTTCGGCGGCTTCCTGAAGCGAAACCAGGTAATAGCGTACCGAATTCTGGATGAAATTGGCATAGAGCGAGTCACCTACCTGATAGCCACCCCTCTGGTACTCGGTATCTGAAATCCATTTGTTGTTCTCGTCGTGAAGCAGCGGGAAAATCTTGAGGATCTCGCCATTAAGGGCCCTGTTGAGCAAGCCGAGCCGGAAATAGGCGTCTTTGAAATCTTGCTGAAACTTATTCGGGTTGTTGGTGGCGAAGGCCTCTCTGAGCACCGGGTCCATTTTATTGCGGCCCTGTTCGTCAAAAAAGTCGATCAGCCTAACATAGCGCTGGTGAGCCGGTATACCGAGCAGGTTGCGGATGCTGTCGTTCTCTGCTTTTTTGTCGATGGCAATGAATTCATTTACCGTCCAGAGGTTGGGCCGCATAAGCATAGACAGCAATACCTGGTCGGCGCTGAGCCCCTTGTATTGCGGCTGGAAACTCAGTTTCCGAAGCAGCTCTGAGGAATACGTATTGATGGGCTTCATCCGGCCCCCGTCATCCTGAATAACCAGGTGCCCGAATTTGGCCGCATGGTCCTGGGGCACTGCCGTGGCCAGGATCATGGAATCTACCGCTTCCTGCGAAGGAGGGGCGCTGTGCTGGTGGCCATCGGCAGGGGTATGCTGCGCAGTAACGCTGAAAATCCCAAAGAAGAGGGCCAGGGCCAGGGCCGTCTTCCTGGCTTTGAGCTCTTCCAGCTTGCGCCCCAGTTCCCTGAAACGCGTGTTGCCGAAAAACATGATGCCCATCAGGCCCGCATACAGCAAGAAGTACCCGATATAGGTAACCCATGTACCCCAGAAATCGTGGTTTACAGACAAGACAGTTCCTTTTTCGTCTGGGTGGAAACTCGCCTGAAAAAAGCGGTATCCCTTATGGTCGAGCACGTGGTTCATGAAAATATCGTAATCAAAAGGGCGGCCGTCGCCCAGGGAGTCGCGGACGGTAATTTTACTCATATAAGAAGAGTATCCTTTTTCGGTGCCCGGGTACTTTTCGGCAATAAAATCATTCAGGGTAATGCTGAAGGGCAGCTGATATACCTTAGACCCGTATGAACCCCTGAAACGCAGGCCGGCAAGGTCAATCGGCTCGCTGTACTGGGTATAGCCCTTGCCGCCCAAAAGGGTATGCCGGGCGGTCTGGCCCCCGGCAGTGATTTCGATGGTGAAGGCATCCATATCGCCCTGCCCACGTTCGGTTTCCGGGATGGGCACAACCCCGTACCGGCCCCGCATGGGCATTTCTGGGAGCACAAACTGCATGGAGCCCAGGCTGTACAGGGAACGAAGTTGCAGAGGCTGCAAACTGTCGGCCACCACCTGCCCGCTAAACTGGTCGGCCATCCGCATAAAACTGCCCGGAAAAGGCGACCTGATGGTCATATCGTCGTCGGTTACCTGAATATTGACGGCCCCTGACACTTCTTTGTTGAGGCTGAACAGCACGTTGTGGATGTTGGCCACCTGCCCTTCTTCCAGGTAGTGGTCGTGGCGTGACCCACCCCCTGCTTCCACAAGTTTCAGGAACAATGTCCCGGCCTGGTCGGCCACAACCCCCAGGCGCGCCCCTTTGACGAATTCAACAAAACTCACCTTTACGGGGGTTTCGCCGAAGTCGGCCGTCCAGGGCAGGTTGGACTGAATATCCTCTTCTGTCACGATCAGGTGGTCTTCCAGGGCCTTCCGGCGGGGCTGCCCGTCGACCTCCCCGTCTATCCAGAGTGTCAGGAAGGTCTTGTCGGAATAATAGATGTTTTCAGTGGCTCCTTCACGAATGGGCATCATGCCTTCAAACCCGAAATACCGGGTAATGAAG
The DNA here is from genome assembly GCA_024642005.1 of Robiginitalea sp. GTDB lineage: Bacteria > Bacteroidota > Bacteroidia > Flavobacteriales > Flavobacteriaceae > Robiginitalea. The sequence continues at coordinate 57,135 of JAHECA010000013.1, forward strand.
GCGCCCAGGATAATGAGGATCCAGGAAAGGTGCAACAGCAATACCGGCCACTTCTCCCACCTCAGCAAACGGTAGCGCGAGATATTCCCAATGAAGTTAATCATAAAGAAAGCTATGATGGCCTCGAACCACCAGGTGTTGTAAATCCAGATTCGGGCCGTTTCGGTGCTGTACCAGCTTTCGATAAAAGTCCCGAAGGCCATGGCGGTGGCCATAACCAGGAAAAGGACTGCCATTAAACGCGTTGAGAACAGGGTATTCCGGAGGAGTTTCAGCATGCCGGGAAAGACTTGATTGTGACCGCTAAATTAGGGCATTTAGGCGCAATACAAAGAAAGTAAGACAAAGTCGGATAGCTGCCTGGGTTTTCTGAAACTGGTCAACCAGCGCTTGTTTGTGTATAATAAATTAATTATCAACATTATAGTAGGGTTTCCAAGATAATGATTGCCAAATGTTAAAATCGTTGAAACCCCGTGATGGTGCCGGGTAATCCCCTCAAAGGCCCCCGGCCCGTGCGGACCAATTGTAATTGCCCACTGGCCCCACACCGATTATATCCCTATTTTAGCACCGTGATAAAGACCGTGATCATCGGGAGCGGCAATGTGGCTTTTCAGCTGCATAGGGCTGTGCTGCAAGCCGAAGGGATTTCCTTGGCACAGGTAGCAGCACGCAGGCCCGAAGCCCTTGACGCTTTTGATCCCAAGGTGCCCAGGGCGAGCCTATCAGAACCACTTGCCCCGGCAGACATCTATTTACTGGCCGTCTCAGACCAGGCCGTGGCAACGGTGTCGGGGCAACTGCAAATGGACACCGGGTTGCTCGCCCATACCTCAGGTGCCCTGGGTTTAGATGCCCTCACAGGGAGCCGTCCGAAAGGTGTCTTTTATCCCTTGCAGACTTTCAGCAAATCCCGGCCGGTTTCCTTTACAGGGCTCCCGGTCTTACTGGAGGCAGAGCGTCCTGCAGATCTAAATTTACTGGCATCGCTGGGAAAAGCCCTCGGGGCAGTTACCCAGGCCTGCCGGCGCGAAGATCGGCTCGCCGCCCATCTGGCTGCCGTCTTTGCCAATAACTTTTCCAATCATATGGTCTTCCAGGCACAGGAGCTCTTCAGGGCACACGGGCTGAGCCCGGCTTTGCTCAGGCCAATCTTGCTCGAAACCTTTGAGAAACTGCGGGCCCTGCCTGCCAGGGAAGCCCAGACCGGCCCGGCTCGCCGCAATGACCGTCTCACTCAGCAAGCACACCGGCAGTTGCTGGGCCCCGGGATGCCCCTGGAACTATACAACCTGATTTCCCAATCCATAGCGAAAACGTATGAAAACGAACTATAAGGAAATGCTGCGCGACGTTACAACCTTCGTCTTTGACGTAGACGGGGTTTTTACCGACAGCTCGGTGCTCATAACCACCACCGGAGAACTCCTCCGCAAAATGAGCGTGCGCGACGGGTATGCGGTTAAAACAGCTATCGACAAAGGCTACCGGCTCTGTGTGATCAGTGGCGGGTCTAACGAGGGGGTCAGGCAACGCCTGCAGGGCCTTGGGGTTACCGACATCTACCTCGGGGCCGGGCACAAAGAAGACCGCCTGCGTGAATACATGCTCGACTACGGTATAGCCCCCGGGGAAATCCTCTATATGGGCGACGATATCCCCGATATCCCGGCCATGCGAATGGTCGGCATGGTTGCCTGTCCGCAGAATGCCGTACCCGAGGTAAAAGCCCTCTCCCACTACATTTCACACCTGAATGGAGGGGAAGGCTGCGTACGCGATATCATCCAGCAGGTAATGAAAGTGCAGGGCAACTGGGAGAGCCCCACAAACGCCGCACAAGACTGATGGACTCCCTGCAAAGTAAGGGGCCGGCCCATCTCATCCTGGGGTCTGCCAGCCCAAGGCGCAAGGCCCTGCTGGAAGCTATGGGTTTTTCGTTTGAAGTGCGGACACAGGACGGAGAAGAAACGTATCCTTCACAACTAAATCACTGTTATATAACTGATTACCTAAGCAAACTTAAAGCTTCACATCTAAAGCATTTCCTCAAGCCGGAAAGCGTTTTGCTCACCGCAGATACCATCGTCTGGCAGCACGGCCGGGTCCTGGGCAAGCCGGGCGACCGTGAAGAAGCCATTGCAACCCTGAATCAGTTGTCAGGGGCCTGGCACGAGGTCATTACCTCGGTCTGCTTTACCACGATGGCTGCGCAGCAGGTGAGGCATGAGGTTACCCGCGTCAAATTTGCCAACCTTGAACCTTCCATGATAGCGACATACCTGCGCCTGGGCCACCCGCTCGACAAGGCCGGGGCTTATGGCATTCAGGAGTGGATCGGCCTGGTGGGGGTGGAAGCCATAGAAGGGTCGTACACCAATGTGGTAGGCCTGCCGACCCGTCTGGTCTACGAGACGCTGAGGGAGATGGGTAAATTGCCCATTTAACTTTTTTTTCGTTCCTGAGGTTCGGTGGAGATGATTCAAAAACTGTCTGGCCCGGGGGCGTTAAAAATGCCAAAAAGACGTAATTTTGCGCGACAATCAGGGACTTTGAACCTATGAAAGAATTTTATTTCAACCACCAGGCCGAAATTCTCGGCACGCTGATCACCCTTGTTATCCTCCTGGTTACGCGCCTGCTTTCCGTTCAGACCATCCGCCGGATAAGCCGAATCAGTGATCTGGATGAAAACCGGGGGCGTTTGATTATCAAGTATGTTCTGGTAGGCCACAGCGTTATCCTGGTGGTCGCGTTAATTCTTATCTGGGGAGTGCCTATAAAGGAAATCGGCACCGTGCTGGCATCCATCTTTGCTGTTATCGGCGTGGCCCTGTTTGCCTCCTGGTCCATTTTGAGCAACATCACCGCAGGCGTGATCCTCTTTTTTACCTTTCCCTTCAAGATTGGAGACCGCATCCGCATTCTCGACAAAGACCTCCCCAAGCCTCTGGAATGCGTAATTGAAGACATACGTGCCTTTCACCTTCACCTGCGCAAATCCAACGGCGAACTGGTTACCTATCCGAATGCCCTCATGCTCCAGAAAGCCGTGGCGCTGATAACCCGCGAAGCAAAGGACAGCGAAGGCAGTGAAGCCGTGTAGGTGTTAAAGAAGTTTTAAAGGGGCAGGCAGCCCGCTTAAAAACTCCCTATATTTGAGAGCCGACTAAACCATCCTGACATGCACCATGCTTTCCGGTGGATCTTGCCAATCCTCCTCTTATTTCCTTTTGCGTTTCACGGGCAGGCTCCACAGCCTCCGGGTGCTGTCAAGCTCTACAACGACCTCCAGAAGCTCAATTTCCTTGGCTCTGCCCTGTACATTGCAGCCCACCCAGACGACGAAAACACCCGCCTGATCTCCTACCTCTCCAACGCCGTGCACGCGCGAACCGGCTACCTTTCCATGACGCGGGGCGACGGCGGCCAGAACCTCATCGGGCCCGAGCTGCGCGAGCTGCTGGGTGTATTGCGCACTCAGGAGCTCCTTGCTGCCCGACGCATAGACGGTGGCGAACAATTCTTTACCCGGGCAGTCGACTTTGGTTACTCCAAGCACCCGGATGAAACGCTGCGGATCTGGGACAAAGACCTGGTGCTTTCAGACGTTGTTCGCATCATACGCGAGTTCCAGCCCGATGTAATCGTCAACCGCTTTGACCACCGCACTCCGGGGAGCACCCACGGCCACCATACCTCCTCTGCCATCCTCAGCACTGAGGCCTTTAACCTGGCTGCAGACCCGACCGCATTTCCCGACAAACTGGCCGGGGTGGAACCCTGGCAGCCCAAGCGGCTTTTCATGAACACCAGCTGGTGGTTTTACGGCAGCCTTGAGCGATTCTACCAGGAAGTGGATACCACGCGACTGACGACCCTTGATGTCGGGGTATATTATCCGGAACGGGGGCTCTCCAACAACGAAATAGCTTCCCTTGCCAGCAGCCAGCATCGCTGCCAGGGCTTCGGACGCCCGCTGTCAAGGGGTTCGGAACAGGAGTTTTTGGAACTGCTTCAGGGCAGCAAGGTGCCCGGAGGCGATTTGTTTGCCGGTATCGACACGAGTTGGAAACGCTTGCCTGGCGGCAGCCCGGTGGGTGCCATCCTGGAAAAGGTGGAGCGCGATTTCAATTTTGCCAGTCCCGCTGTTCACCTGCCCGAATTACTCGAAGCCTATCGGCTTTTATCGGGGCTGAATGACTCCCATTGGAAGCACATCAAGTTGCCGGCCTTGCAGGAACTCATCGCCGGGGTTGCCGGCCTCTACCTGGAAGCCTCTTCCCAGAATGCCCTGGCAGTACCCGGCGAAACGGAAACAATAAACCTCGAACTGCTCAACCGTTCTTCCTGGCCTGTTACCCTTCGATCCGTAAGGCTCGACAAAGGTGCAAGCCTCGACACCCTCCTCAATTTGGGGGCCAATGCAGACCATTCCCTCAAGCTCACCCTGCAAATTCCCGCCGACCATCCGGGCACAGACCCTTACTGGTTGCGTGAAACGGGAAGCCTGGGCACCTATGCGATCCCCGACCCCGCCCTGATCGGCAAACCGGAAACCCCCAGGGCTTTCTTCGCCCATTTTGGCCTGGAGGTAAATGGGGTGTCCCTGGAATTTCAACGGCCGGTAATCTACCGGTATTCCGAGCCCGACAAAGGGGAACTGTACCGCAATTTCGATGTGGTGCCTCCGGCCAGCGCCTCATTTACCGAAGCGGTGAAACTCTTTGCCTCCAACCACGGGCAACAGGTGCAGGTACGGGTTAAATCGAACGCCCAGCAGGTTTCGGGCAGCCTTGCCCTTAAAGCGCCGGAAGGCTGGGTGGTGAGCCCGGCCTCCCTCCCTTTTGAACTGAGCGCCCCCGGGGACGAAAAGGTGTTTCAGTTCAGCCTGCTCCCCCCCGATCAGAGCAGTCAGGGTTTTGTAAAACCTGTCTTGCAGATCGGCAACAAGACCTACGACCGGGAACTCATTACCATCGCTTACGACCATATTCCCACCCAAACCGTACTCATGCCCGCCCGTTTACAGGTGGTGAGGCTGGAAGTCCAGAAAGCGGGGCAGCATATCGGCTATATTATGGGGGCGGGCGATGCCATCCCCGAAAACCTGGAAGCCATCGGCTATACCGTGCATAAACTGGAGGTAGCCGACATTTCGGCCGACAGGCTTGCCGCCCTGGATGCCGTGGTACTTGGAATCAGGGCTTACAATGTTTTGGACGATCTGCCCTTCAAGAACGACCTGCTGCTCCAATATGTGAAAAAAGGTGGCACAATTGTTGTGCAATACAATACATCGGGACGGGGCAGTGAAGATTACAGCAATCTCGCCCCCTATCCGTTGCGGATTTCGCGCGACCGGGTATCGGACGAAGATGCTCCCGTGACCCTTTTGAACACCGATAATCCGGTGCTGAATTACCCGAACCCCATAGGTCAGGCCGATTTTCAGGGTTGGGTACAGGAACGCGGGCTCTACTTCCCCGACCAGTGGGACGAAGCCTACATACCTCTGCTCTCCATGCAGGACCCGGGCGAACCGGCGCGGGAGGGAAGCCTCCTGGTGGCTCCCTACGGAGAAGGGTATTATATTTATACGGGTCTGAGCTTTTTCCGGGAATTGCCGGCCGGGGTGCCGGGCGCATTCAAATTGTTTGCCAACATGCTTTCCGTAGGGAAGGCCAAAAACAAGACCAACCGTGGAGTTAAAGGATGAAATGAAGGAAAAGATGGTGTGGAAACGGGAGTACACCCTGGTACTGCTGCTGAATGTCTTTTATATTTTGCTGTTCTTTTACATTATGGTTTCAAACGCATGATATGGGCACCTTAGACTGGATCATTCTATCGGGGACACTGCTTTTCATTGTTGCTTTCGGGGTGTGGCGCACGCGCGGCAGCGTCGATGTGGACGACTATGTGCGGGGCGGAAAAAAAGCCAAATGGCTAACTGTAGGTTTATCGGTAATGGCCACCCAGGCGAGCGCCATTACCTTCCTCTCCACTCCCGGGCAGGCATTCCACGACGGGATGGGGTTTGTTCAGTTCTATTTCGGCTTGCCCCTGGCCATGATCATTATCTGCATGGTCTTCATTCCGATCTACTACCACCTGAAGGTCTATACGGCCTATGAATTCCTGGAGAAGCGGTTTGACCTGAAAACCCGCACCCTTGCAGCCATTCTTTTCCTGATCCAGCGGGGGTTGTCCGCAGGCATTACCATCTTTGCCCCCTCAATAATCCTTTCAGCCGTACTCGGATGGCACCTGAACACCCTGAATATCATTATTGGCATAATGGTAATCATCTATACGGTTTCCGGTGGCACCAAGGCGGTAAACGTAACCCAGAAACAACAGATGTTCGTGATCATGCTCGGCATGTTCATGGCCTTTTTCTTCATCCTGGGATACCTGCCCACCGACATGACTTTCGGCAAGGCGCTTAAGGTTGCCGGGGCCAGCGAAAAGCTGAACATCCTCAATTTTGACTTCAACACCGACAGCCGCTACACGTTTTGGAGCGGGATCACCGGGGGCATGTTTCTGATGCTCGCCTATTTCGGGACCGACCAGAGCCAGGTACAGCGCTACCTGTCGGGCAAGTCAATCCGGGAAAGTCAGCTGGGGCTTATCTTCAACGCGGTACTGAAAATTCCCATGCAGTTTTTTATCCTGCTGGTGGGGGTAATGGTCTTTGTGTTTTACCAGTACAACCCCTCTCCCCTAAACTTCAACCCCGCCGCCACCGAGGCGGTGCATGCGTCTAAGTTCGCCCCCGATTACCAGCTGCTGGAAGAAGCCCACCGCCAGCTCGAAGTCGATAAGAAAATAGCACAGGACGCTTTTGCGGGTGCCCTCGACCTGAAGGAGTACTCCACCACCATCAATGCCAAGCAACAGATCCTGGACATCAACCGCAAGGAACGCAATAACCGCGAGGCCGCCCGGGAACTCATCGCCAAGGCAGATTCGTCGGCGGAGACCAATGACAAGGATTACGTGTTTATCCATTTCATCCTGAATTACCTGCCCCGGGGCCTTATCGGGCTGTTGCTGGCCGTAATCCTTTCCGCAGCCATGTCGTCGACCGCCTCGGAACTGAACGCCCTGGGCACCATAAGCGCCCTCGACCTCTACAAACGCAACCGGCCGGAACACCCAGACCCCAAACACTACGTGCGCGCCTCCCGCTTCTTTACCCTTGTCTGGGGCGGGCTGGCCATCCTGGTTGCCTGCGTGGCCGACCTGTTCGACAACCTCATTCAGCTGGTGAACATTATTGGCTCTATCTTTTACGGCAACGTTCTCGGCATCTTCCTGCTGGCCTTCTTCTTCCGCTTTGTACGGGGGAATGCTGTTTTTGTGGCAGCTCTCCTCACCCAGGTAATCGTAATAATCGGCTGGTACTTCGACTGGATGTCGTACCTGTGGCTCAACGCCTTCGGCTGTACCCTGGTAATCGCCCTGGCCTTCCTTACCGAGGGCTTCGACCGCATGCTTGGCAATCCGCCCATCCGGGTATAGACCATTTTGAAAAAAGCCATAAAAAAACCCGGACCACTGGTCCGGGTTTTGATTGGGCAGCGCTGTATTTTACATCCCCCCCCACTCTTTAAGGGAATCTTCATTGAGTTTCACATAATCCATGTTACCCGCTTTCTGAGCTTTGGCAAGCGATTCTTTGGCAGCCGCAATAGCTCCCTTCTTATCGCCCAAGGCAGCATAGATCAGGGATTTCCTGCGCCAGATCCAATACGCATCAGGAGACATCTCGGTGGCTTTGTCGATCCACGTCCGGGCCTTCTGCAGGTCGAGCCCTTCTTCATGGTAATAAGAGGCAGCAGCATAATAATCGTTGCCGCCCGGGCCGCTCATGGTGGCTTCAATGCTGCGGATAGCCTTTTCTTTGGAAGGCACTGCGAAGGGGATAGCTACATATGTATTGGCCCAAAGCAGGCCAATTGACGCCCCATTGTTGGTCAGGTCGTCAAGGGTAATGGTAAAGGTTTCTACCGTTTGGCTCATGGCGTTAGCAGGAACCGTCACCGAGGCAGCTACCTTGGCATCGTCCCATTGTGCGGGCAACCCCCCGTTGTTGGTATCGGTATAGAAATAAACCGTCCATTGCTCCTTGCCAGGCTTGGTGTAAAGGGCATAGGTGCCGGCCGCCAATTCCGACGCGCCCACTTTTACCGGATCGCTGAAGGAAAGGGTGGTATTCATGTTGGCCCCGGTGCGCCACACTTTGTCGTAAGGCACCAGATCTCCGAAAATAACCCGGCCCTTTGCAGAGGGGCGGGAATAATTTACGACCACCTCGGTAAGGCCGACCGTTTGTTTGAGCTCAGAGCCCGGGCTGGGCTGCGGAGTCTGGATCTGGGCTGTTGCCAGGGCACTGCCCAGCAAACCAACCCATAAAAGCATACTTTTTTTCATAATTAAGGGCGTTTGTAGTTTGGGCTAAAACTACGGATTCAGCCAACGGGTAAGTGTTAATATTATCTGAAAAGCGATCCAGATCGGCATTTCCTAGTAGCTCAAAAAGGGTCGGGACAAAATACGGTCGCCCACATAGAGGGCCAGGTAGTATACCGAATTCTCAAGGGAGGAAATATCGAGCTGGCCAGGCGGGCTGCCCGGTCCGTGTTCAAAAAAGACGGTTCGGCCGGTGGTATCGTATACTGCCCTGGCCAGGATGCGATCCGGGTCTTCCAGGACATACCCAAGAATGGGTGAACCGGGCGAGCGGAACAGGCGCAGGTCATTCCGCCCCATGCCTCCTTCGGCCCCGCCAGGGCCCTCCGGCTTCGTGTCGTGGGGTGATACCGGTTCTCCTCCCGGGGCGGGTGCCCCAGACAGGATAAACACCGAGGCAGGCAGGCTCAGGAAGGCATTCGCGTAAGACTCGGAAGACACATAGAAGCGGTTGCCCGGGGCCGGGCTCAGTCCCTCGGTCTGTCCGAACCCGATATCGAGCAGTTCCTTTCTGGTTCCCTGGGGAAAATCGAAAACGGGGCCCGACGCCGGCACAAAAACCGAGAAGGGCTGCAATTGGGTGCTGTACCCCAGCAAGACCAGGCCACCCGTCGCAGGGTCGGGGGCAGCTGCGGTTACCAACCCCCTTACCGGGTATTCGGCAAGGCGGCGCGCCCGATACTGGCCGGGCGATTTGGGCAAGCTGTACACGGCGGTTGCCCCCGAACGCCATTGCTTGGTAAAAATGAGCAGGGAATCCCCCCAGGCCACCAGGGCCTCGGCATCCCAGTCGCTGTTGCCATTATTTACAAAATCGGTCTGGTCTTCATAGCCAAAGGCAATTACCTCAGCGGGTACCTCGTCTGAGGTGTCAAAGGCCGCTTTGGACACCCGAAGTACTTTGAGGTCTTGCCGCAGGCCCAGGTTATTCCCGATGTCGGCAATGTACAGGTAATCTTCATCTTCGGCCAAATCTTCCCAATCGGTATTGGCGACCCCGGTAACGCTTACCCGGCGGCGAATTTGCAGGGAAGTAGTGTCCAACACATATAACAAAGGTTCATTACCCGAGTCGTTATGGGTAATGAGGGTATTTCTGCTCAGCAACAGGCCCGAGCTTTCCCGAACTTCCTCGGGCAGGCGGCCCCGCAGCTCAACCGAGACCTGTGCGCTGAGCCCGACAGGTATCCAGCCCAGTACTAACACCCATCCTAATGTCTTTTTCATGCCCATGGTCGAAAAGTACAAAATTCCTCTTATCGGCAATAATAACAGGATGTACGGGAAGAAATCCCGATAAGTAACACCGGCCCAGAAGCTTGTATTTGTTTAACTTTTTTTTATTTTTATTAAACATTTATACGGTATATTTGCAAAAATTTTACATGGCTTTCTATCAGCTCAAAGCCGATCAATACCTGAGGGCTTCGCCAAGCGAGGCCTGGGCATTTTTGTCGGATCCCTGCAACCTGCAGCTCATTACCCCGCCAACCATGAAGTTTGAAATCCTCAGCGGGGCGGGTGAACCCATGTTTCCCGGGCAGATTATACGCTACCGGGTCTCCCCTTTTCCGGGGGTTCGCACTTCCTGGGTCACCGAAATCACTCATGTTCGGGAAGGGCAGTACTTTGTGGATGAGCAGCGATTCGGGCCATACCGTTTTTGGCATCACAAACATTTTATCACCCCTGTGGACGGAGGGGTGCTCATGCACGACGTGGTTGATTATGGGCTCCCGTTCGGGCCCCTTGGGAGCTTGGCGCACAGCCTGCTGGTGCGCAAACAGTTGGAGGCCATCTTCCGCTATCGCGAAATCGCGCTGGAAAATCGTTTCGGCTCCCTGCCGGGCCATAAGCCCACTTTAAGCCTCAATAAACTGGTATAGGCGCATGAAGAATTTCCTGATTGTTGGGGGGTCGTCGGGCATCGGACTGGAACTGGCAACCCTTCTCAAGAATACCCATCACCTCTGGGTTGCCTCGCGAACGCCTGGCCCGCTGGCCGCAATGGGCATTACCCATATACCCCTTGATGTAACAGCGCCTGTCGGCAGCCTTGACGGGTTGCCAGACCAACTGGACGGCCTGGTTTACTGCCCGGGCAGCGTTTCACTGAAGCCCTTTAAATCGCTCAGCGCTCAAAATTTTCAGGACGACCTGGAACTCAATTTCCTGGGGCTTGTGAAAATCCTTCACCCGGTAATGCCGCTTTTCAGGGAAGGTGCCAGCCTGGTGTTTTTTTCTTCTGTGGCCGTCGGCAAAGGCATGCCCTATCACACAAGCATATCGGCCAGCAAAGGGGCCATTGAAGGGTTTGCGCGTGCTCTGGCAGCCGAATACGCCCCTAAAATTCGCGTGAACGTGATTGCCCCATCGCTGGTTGAAACTGCTTTGACGGCCCGATTGCTGAACAATGAGAAGAAACGGGGGCTGTTGGCCGCACGCCATCCGCTGGGCCGGGTTGGCAGCCCGGGCGACATTGCACGGATGGCTGCTTTCCTTTTGTCAGATGACAGTAGTTGGATGAGCGGGCAGGTAATCGGCATTGACGGCGGAATTTCAACCCTTCAAACCCCCTAATCCGAAATGCAAGAATCCATCTCCGTATTCTGGTTCCGCAGAGACTTGCGCCTTGACGACAACAGAGGCCTGTGGGAAGCCCTGCGATCTGGGAATCGGGTGTTGCCGATATTCATATTTGACACGCAAATCCTGCAGGAGCTCCCCAAAGATGACGCCCGGGTCACCTTCCTGTACGACAGGCTCCAGGCACTCCGGGTGGCCTTGCAGGAGGGATATGAAGGTTCCGTGGCACTCTATCAGGGCACCCCTGAGGAAGTTTTCACGCGCCTGCTCAGGGAGCGGAATGTGAAAGCTGTTTACGCCAATGCCGATTACGAACCCTATGCCCGGCAGCGCGATACCCAGGTCAGGGACCAGCTAAAGAAGGCAGGTGTCGCCTTTTACACCTACAAAGACCATGTCGTCTTTGAAAAAAGCGAAGTGGTAAAGGAAGACGGAGCCCCCTATGTGGTTTATACCCCCTACATGCGGAAGTGGAAAGAAAACTTCCGCAAGCTCGGGGAACTGCCGAACTACGACACGCGCCCGTATCTCGCTGCGGTAGACACGGAAAACTACCCGGAAAACCCAGACCTCTCCGACCTTGGGTTTACAAGGTCTGGCATTCAGGCACCCCACTTTGACCTGAGTGCCGCCCGGATAGAAGGTTATGCCAAAACCCGGGATATTCCCGGGATAGACGGCACTTCCCGCCTCGGACCCCACCTGCGCTTTGGCACGGTATCGGTCAGAAAGGCGCTACGTGCAGCCCTTCACGCAAAGAACGAAACCTTTTGGAACGAACTCATTTGGCGGGAGTTCTTCACCCAAATTTTGTGGCATTATCCGCACACCGTGCACCAGGCCTTTAAAAAGCAATACGATAACGTGCGCTGGAGGAACAACCCCGAAGAATTCGAAAAATGGAAAGCGGGACAGACCGGTTTTGCGCTGGTAGACGCCGGCATGCGGCAATTGAACCAGACCGGCTACATGCACAACCGCGTTCGCATGCTCACGGCCAGTTTCTTGTGCAAACACCTGCTGATCGACTGGAGGCTCGGCGAGGCGTATTTTGCAGAAAAACTCCTGGACTTCGAACTGGCCAGCAATGTGGGCAACTGGCAATGGGCCGCCGGCAGCGGGGTAGATGCGGCGCCCTATTTCCGAATCTTCAACCCCATGGCCCAGGTTGCCAAGTTTGACCCCGATGAAAGCTACATCAGGCAATGGGTTCCCGAATACGGGACCGATGCCTACCCTTTGGCCATGGTTGACCACAAAGAGGCCCGGGAACGCTGCCTGGAAACCTATAAGGCTGCCCTGGGGGTGGCTACCGGTTCATCATTGCAGTAAGCAACACCTGCTGGAGCGGGCGGTCCTGCAATCCATACAGGTGCCGAATGCGCCACGGGGAAATCCGATAACCGGCACAGGCAGGGGTATACCTGGCAAGTCACACCAAAAAAATTGTATTTATTCAGCAAACGGCACGCTGCACAAGTGCAGTAATTGTGCCAGCAGGATAGCATTTTTTGATATCTTTAGGCGGCCCGGGACGATTGCCTGCCGATTCGCCCTGGCCGGTTCACTTTAAATTCCTTGAAACCATCCAATTCCCATGAGAAAATCAGTACTCCTGCTCACCAGCCTGCTGGTTACCCTGCCGGCCCTGGGGCAAAAAATGACAGCCTCCAAAAAATCGGTTGTCCAATCCGTAGAAAACCACCAGAACGAATTAATTGCCCTTAGCGACTCCATCTGGGCCCTGGCCGAAACAGCCTTCCAGGAATCGGGATCCTCGAAACTCCTGGCCGATTACGCAGAAGCCAACGGTTTTAAAGTAGAACGCGGGGTGGCCGGCATCCCCACCGCCTTCATGGCCACTTACGGCAGCGGGAGCCCCGTTATCTCGGTCCTGGGCGAATTCGATGCCCTGCCCGGCATCTCGCAGAAAGCCCAGCCAACCAAGGAACCCCTGAATGCCGGTGCCGCCGGGCATGGCTGCGGGCATAACCTTTTTGGCACGGCCAGCCTGGCCTCGGCCATCGCCATCAAAGAGCTTATTGAAGCGGGCAAACTCAAAGGCACCATCAAGTTCATGGGTACCCCGGCCGAAGAGAAATTCTTTGCCAAAATTTGGATGGTGCGCGAGGGGCTCTGGAATGACGTGGACGTGAATGTGAGCTGGCACCCGGCAGCCCTGACCGAAGCCGATGTGCAAAGCACCCTCTCCCTGGTCGATTTCAAGGTCGAATTTTACGGGCAGGCAGCGCATGCCTCCATGGACCCGTGGAATGGACGGAGCGCCTCAGACGCCCTGGAACTCTATACCACCGGCATCAATTATTACCGCGAACACATCAAGCCCACGGTGCGCATCCATTACCACATCCAGGACGGCGGACAGGTGGTAAACGTGGTGCCCGACTACGCCAGGCTGTGGGTGCGCGTTCGCGACACCAAGCGCGAGGGGATGATGCCTGTGTACGAGCGGGTACGGGAAATGGCGCAGGGCGCTGCCATCATGGCCAATGTAGATTACAAAATTTCCCTCATCTCGGGTATTTACGAGGTGCTGGTAAACCGGGCGGGCGGGGAAATCATGCAGCAAAACCTGGAACTGCTGGGGCCCATGTCCTATACGGCCGAAGAACAGGAATTTGCCAAAAAGATCCAGGAAGCCACCGGGAAGGCCCAGGTGGGCATGGACAGCTCCATTTCTCCCCTGAAGGAAACCCAGGAACATCCAGGGGGAGGCAGCACCGACGTGGGCGATGTAAGCTGGAACGTACCCAACATCAACCTGGGGGTTACCACGGCGCCCAAAGATACCCCCTGGCACTCCTGGGCCGTAGTGGCCTGTGGGGGAATGAGCATCGGCCACAAGGGGATGCTGCAGGCTGCCAAGGCCATGGGTATGACCATGGCCGACCTGTTCGAGAACCCGAAAATGGTCGAAAAGGTGAAGGCAGAGTTTAAAATGCGCAAGGGCGACACCCAATACGAGCCGATTATTCCCGATGGGCCGCCACCGATCAATGGCGTTAATTGATAAATCAAATTATACATGGCCTGAACACACATCGATCGGGCTTTTAAAAACAAGCAACAAGCCTTAATATGGATAAAAAACACATTGTCAAAACTTACCCCCACGGCGACCTGACCATAGTCTGGAAGCCCGGGCTGTGCAGCCATTCGGGGGTTTGCTTCAAAACCCTTCCAGAAGTTTACCGGCCTAAGGAAATACCCTGGATACGACCCGAAATGGCGACGGAGGAAGCGTTGCGTGAACAGATTTCCCGCTGCCCTTCAGGCGCCCTGACCTACCGTCAGGCGGTACCCGAAACAGCCGGGGAGCAGGAGTCGGTATCGGTTCAGGTGGTGCCCGGTGGCCCGCTTATAGTTCGGGGAGCCATCAGCCTCGACCTCGGGGGTCAGACCCGGACTCTTGAAGGGCGAAATACGCTCTGCCGCTGTGGGGCCTCGTCCAGAAAGCCTTTTTGCGACGGCACCCACAAGACAATTGCATTTGATTGACAGCGCCACAAACCAAACAAGCATGATGCCACTTAAAAGAATATTCCTTGCTTCAGCCCTTCTGGGTGCGCTTTGCCTGAGTGCCCAAAAGTTCGATTTTACCTACGATCATTATTCCTTTATCGTTGAAGACCTGAAAAAAACGGGAGATTTCTATGAAAATGTACTCGGGCTTGAAGAAATACGGCACCCGAGCGATACGGTTAATTTTCGCTGGTTCCGGGTACGGGGCAACACCCAGGTACACCTGATCCGAAAAGACAAGGTGGAAAAAACCGAAAGCAAAAGCACCCACTTATGCCTTTCGATTCGCGACCTCGACGGGTATATCGCCTTCCTGGAAAAGGGAGGTGTCCCCTACTGGGACTGGCCCGGCAACCCGAATGCCGTCACAGACAGGGCCGATGGCGTGCGCCAGATCTATATCAAAGATCCGGAAGACAATTGGATAGAGATCAACACGGCCGAGCACGGCGGGTAAATACAGAAAAATGGAGGCGATCCGCATCTTTCCCCTGGGCTTTCCCTGGGAGACCTCAGACCCCTTTTTGTTTTGCGTATACCACCTTGACGCCTACCCGGCCGGCAATGAAGAAATGGGGCCCGATGCCCCGCTAACCGGCCGCAACCTGGGTAACGACTTTGTGCTGAAAGACGGCTGGCGCATGTACCATGGCTTGCAGGTGCCCGGCTTTCCGGCACATCCACACTGCGGTTTCGAAACCGTAACCCTGGTAACCCGGGGATACTGCGACCACGCCGATTCCTTAGGTGCCGCAGCACGCTTCGGGGAAGGGGATGCCCAATGGATTACCACAGGCAGCGGGTTACAGCACTCCGAGATGTTCCCGCTCCTGAACCGGGAGGGGCCCAATACCCTGGAATTATTCCAGATCTGGCTCAACCTGCCAAAAAATTCCAAATTTGCCGACCCGCATTTCCGTATGATTTGGAAAGACCAGGTTCCTGTTTGGGAAAACGACGGCGTGCAAATACGGTTAATAGCTGGCAGGATGGGTAACGTGAAAGCTCTGGCCCCTCCGCCCGATTCCTGGGCGAGTGAGCCAGATAGCGACCTGCATATCGGCCTGATCGGCCTGCAGCCCGGCGCACACTTTGAATTGCCTGAGGCGTTGGCCGGTAGCCACCGGCGCCTATTCCTCTTCGAAGGAAATGAAGTACACATCCAGGGCCAATCGCTTAAAAAGGGACAGGGCGCCGATTTGCCGGTGTCGGGCCTCGAAATTCGCAATACCCAAACGCCGGCCCGCCTGTTGTGGTTACAGGGCAGGCCCATAGGCGAGCCTGTTGCCCGGTACGGGCCATTTGTAATGAACGAGGCGGCTGAAATTGACCGGGCCCTTGAAAACTTCCGAAATACCCGTTTTGGCGGGTGGCCCTGGCGCCATCAGGACCCGGTGCACGATCGAGAGGCGGGGCGCTTTGCCCAATTCCCGGACGGCACGAACATAACCCCTTAAACGCGGGTAATACGGGCGCCAATGGCCTGCAGGCGCGTGTCAATTGACTCGTATCCGCGGTCGATCTGCTCAATGTTGTGAATGGTGGAGACTCCATGGGCCGATAAAGCGGCAATGAGGAGGGAAACCCCGGCCCTGATATCGGGCGACACCATGGTGGTGGCCTTCAGGGTCGACTGGAAGTTGTGCCCGATTACGGTAGCCCGGTGCGGGTCGCACAGAATAATCTTAGCGCCCATATCCAGCAGTTTATCTACAAAGAAAAGCCGGCTCTCGAACATTTTCTGATGTATGAGCACCTCCCCTTTCGCCTGGGTGGCCACGACCAGGATAATGCTCAGCAAATCGGGCGTGAGGCCAGGCCAGGGGGCATCGGCAATGGTAAGGATAGAGCCGTCAATATAATTTTGGATGGTATACCCGTCTTTATGGGCAGGGATATGGATGTCGTCGTTTTTCTTCTCAAGGGTGATCCCGAGCTTTTGGAACACCGAGGGGATCAGCCCCAGGTTTTCCCAGCTCACATCCTTGATGGTGAGCTCGCTGCGGGTCATGGCCGCGAGGCCAATCCAGCTGCCGATCTCGATCATGTCGGGGAGCATACGGTGCTCAGTTCCCTTCAGGGATGAAACCCCTTCAATGGTTAGCAGGTTTGAGCCTATACCTGAGATATTGGCGCCCATGCGGTTCAACATCTTGCACAACTGTTGCAGATAGGGCTCGCAGGCTGCATTGTAGATAGTAGTGGTGCCCTCGGCGAGCACAGCCGCCATCACGATGTTGGCAGTGCCGGTTACCGAAGCCTCGTCGAGCAGCATATAGGCACCTTTCAGCTTCTTTGCCTCCACACCGTAAAAGTGCTCTTCCCGATTATAGCGGAACTTGGCACCCAGTTTGATGAACCCCTCAAAGTGGGTGTCGAGGCGGCGGCGGCCGATTTTGTCTCCTCCGGGCTTGGGCATGTATCCCTTCCCGAATCGCGCGAGCAGCGGGCCCACCAACATGATGGAACCCCGCAGGCTGCGGCCGTCCACCTTGAATTCGTCAGATTGCAGGTAATCGAGGTTAATGTCGTCGGCCTTGAAGGTAAAAGAACCTTTGCCTTTCTTCTGGATTTTAACCCCCAGGTTTTCGAGGATGGCGATGAGCTTGTTTACGTCTACAATATCCGGGATGTTGTGTACCGTAACCGGCTCGGCCGTAAGAAGCACGGCACAGAGAATCTGCAGGGCCTCGTTTTTGGCCCCCTGAGGCGTTATTTCGCCATGCAGGCGATGCCCTCCCTCAATTCTGAAAGTTCCCATGGATCAGTACCGCTTTTTGCCGCGGGTGCTGCGCTGGTTTTTCTTGCCAGTGCTGGTGCGGTTCGATTTCACGTTGCGCTGCTTGAGGAACTGGTTGCTCTCGGTGAGGTTTTCCCCGTCGGTAGCCAGGTCGATTTGCCCGTCGCTCAATTCGAACAGGTGGCGGAAGATTGCCTGGTCGTCCACGGTGTCCTTATTCCAGTTCAGGTAGCATTTTTTCATGTGGTTGGCTATGGCGTACTCCAGGCCGGAGCGCTTGTCTCCTTTGTCCCACTTCACCGCCTCGTCTATCATCTGCTTGATGTTGTTGCCGTAATAGCGGTATTTCGGATGGTTTTGCGGGTAGTGAAGGGGTTCGGGGCGCTGTTGCAGCACTTCCTGGCTGGGAATCGGAAAAGGCGAATCCACATCGAGCTTGAAATCGGAAATGATAAACAATTGGTCCCACAGCTTGTGCTGGAAATCGGGCACGTCGCGCAGGTGGGGTTGCATATTGCCCATCACGCTGATAATCGACTGTGCAATCTGGTTGCGGCGTTCGCGGTCTTCAATAGACATGGCGTAATCGACCATTTTCTGAAGGTGCCTGCCGTATTCGGGTATATTGAGGTGCGGGCGTTCGGTGTTGTATTCGAGTTGATCTACAAATTTGGGTGTCGTATCCAAAGCTTTTTGAGTGAGATTAAAGGGATTAATTCCGGGTCTGCAAAGTACCAAATAATACCGAGATATCCATGATCAGAGGGAGATAACCCCCTCGACCTCGCCGACCTGCCGGTACTTTTCGATTACCGCATCGGGGCTGTCGAGGTCTACGGTTATCGACAGGCTGGTATATTTTCCGTTGCGGGAAAGTTTGGATTCGATAACCGCTCCGGTATTGTTGAAAATGGTCTCAATGCGATCTATTTTCGCCGGATCGGTCGGCACAATGAATTTATAGAGGTATACAGAAGGCCAGCTGCTCGATTTGAGTAATTCTTCTTTCAGCCTGTCGTAAAAGGGTTCCTGTTGCTCGGGATCCATACCTGGGTTTTTTGTTTTTGCAAATATACGCCTTCCCGGCCATTTGAACCGGCCGGCGGGATGTTGTATTTTTGTGCGAGAAGCGAATGGCATTTTCATGGCGAAACGGATCGTGATAACGGGCGGCCCGGGTACCGGTAAAACGGTACTGGTCCGCAGGCTGGAGGAAATGGGTTATCCGTGTTTCCACGAAATCATCCGGGAAATGACCCTGGAGGCCCTTGAGCGCGAAACCGGGACCGAACAGGTAACCAACCCCCTGGCCTTCGTTGCAGACCCCCTGGCTTTTAACCGACAGCTTCTCGAGGGACGCATCAGACAGTACCACCTCGCAGAAGAGTTGCAGCACCCGATGGTATTTTACGACCGGGGCATGCCTGACGTATTGGCCTATATGGATTATTTCTCACAACCCTTCGACGCGCATTTCATTGAGCCCTGTGAGCGGCTGCGCTACGACGCCGTTGTACTGTTGCCCCCCTGGCAGGAAATCTACACCCAAGACGGGGCCCGGCTCGAGAGCTTTGAACAGGCCCGCGAAATTCACCACAGCCTGGAGGCCCGCTATAAATCGTGCGGCTATACGGTACGCACGCTGGAAACGGGGCCTGTGCAGCGTCGGCTCGAGCATCTGTTGCATCTAATTTCGGATATACATGGCTGAAACTGCCGAAGCGATCTTACAGAAATACTGGGGGCACGAATCGTTTCGGGGTTCCCAGAAGGCAGTAATTGACGCAGTGCTCCAGGGGGATGACGTTATCGCCCTTATGCCTACTGGCGGGGGTAAATCGGTCTGCTACCAGGTGCCCGCCCTGCTGGGCAAAGGAATATGCCTGGTAGTTTCCCCCCTGGTGGCTCTGATGGAAGACCAGTTGTCGGCCCTCAAAGCCTTAGGGGTAAAGGCCCTGGGGCTATACGGCAGACTGTCTGAGGAAGACCTGCTGCGCAGGCTCGACAATGCGGTTTACGGGGGGTATAGCCTGTTGTACCTCTCTCCGGAGCGCCTGAGCCAGGACCTGGTGCTGCAGCATATCGCCCGTATGCAGGTAAGCCTCCTTGCCATAGACGAAGCACATTGCATTTCACAGTGGGGGTACGACTTCAGGCCGGCCTACCTGCAATGTGCCCGCCTGCGCGAACTGCATCCGCAGGTGCCTTTAATAGCCCTTACCGCCACGGCCACGGCCGAAGTCCTCAGCGATATGACCGAATTGCTCGGGTTGGGGCAGGCGCAGATTTTCAAGGATTCCATCAAGCGGCCCAACCTGGTTTACGCCGTCCATCCTACTGAAGACAAGCGCCACCGGTTGGTAGACTATTTAAATCGGGAAACCGGGAGTGCCATTGTCTATGTGCGCACGCGGCGGGAAACCCTGGGCCTGTCGGAAGCCCTGGGCCGAAAAAATATATCGGCCGGCCACTTTCACGGAGGCCTGACCCAGAATGAGAAAAAGGCACACCTGCATGCCTGGCAAAGTGGCAAGACACGGGTTATGGTGGCCACTAATGCCTTCGGGATGGGGATCGACAAAGCCGAGGTGCGGCTGGTCGTCCATTACGACATTCCGGAAACCATCGAACACTATTTCCAGGAAGCCGGACGGGCGGGGCGCGACGGGGAACCGGCCCGGGCCATCCTGCTGTACGCCCCAACCGATCTGGCACGCAGCGCCGAGTACTTCCTGGGCAACCTGCCCTCGGTAGACGAGTTAATCACCGTTTACAGAAAGCTCTGCAACTATTTTCAGGTCGCCTATGGCGAACTGCCTGAAAAATCCTTCTCCTTTCGGCTGGAGGCATTCTGCGACACCTACAACCTGGGTGTTGCCAAAACCTTTAACGCCCTGGAACTGCTCGACCGGCACGGGGTGCTTACCCTGCTGCCCAATGCCCGGGCCGATACCCGTTTGCAATTCTTATGCAACAAGGCCGGGTTGTGGGCTTATCTCGACAAATATCCTGAAATGCGGGAAACCGTACAGGTATTGTTGCGCACCTACGGCGGACTTTTCGATTTTGAAACGCCCATCCGACTCGATCGCATGAGCCGCAAACTCAATACGACAGAAGCCCGGCTCACCGGTCAATTGCAGCAACTGCAGCTCGACGGCCTGATTTCACTGGAACTCAACCTGGGCGATCTGGAAGTGTACTTCCTCCAACCCCGCGAAGATGCACAAACGGTGCACGCCTTCTCACGCCAGGTAAAGGTCCGGCAAGACCTGAAGCGAAAAAAGGTAGCGCAAATGGCCGACTTCCTGAAAAACGACCGATTTTGCCGGGAACGCCAATTGATGGCCTATTTTTCGGAGAAAACCGACCGCAACTGCGGGAAATGTGATGTATGTTTGGCCGGCGGGCCAACGGAAGCTGAGCTCAGAGCCGTCCAGGTACGGGTTTTAAGAGAGCTGGCCACTGGTCCCAAAACCTCCCGGGAATTGTCTGCACGGGGCTGCGGGCCAGAAATGGCACTGCTCCGATGCCTGCAGCTCTTACTGGAAGATGATAAACTCCGGTTGGGCCCGAACAACGAATACATGCCGAAATGAACGAATCGAGAGCCTTAAAAATTGCCTTTATGGGAACGCCTGATTTCGCGGTGGCTTCGCTGCGCGCCCTGCTCGAAGCCGGGCTTCAGGTTGTCGCGGTGGTAACAGCTCCAGACCGGCCGGCAGGCCGTGGCCAAAAACTGCAAGCTTCGCCTGTAAAGGAATTCGCCAGGTCTGAGGGCATACCGGTGTTGCAACCGGTGAGGCTGAAAGACCCTGGCTTTCTGGAGGAGCTCCGGAATTTCGGTGTGAACCTGCAGGTGGTGGTGGCCTTCCGGATGCTGCCTCAGGAAGTCTGGGCCCTGCCCGAATACGGTACCTTTAACCTGCATGCTTCCCTCTTGCCCGATTACCGGGGGGCAGCCCCAATAAACTGGGCGCTCATTAACGGGGAGGCAGAAACCGGGGTTACCACTTTTTTTATAGACGAGAAGATCGATACCGGGCAAATCATCCAACAGCGCCGATTGCCCATAGACCCCAAAGAAACGGCGGGTGAATTGCACGATCGGCTCATGGCCCTGGGGGCGGTCCTTGTGGTCGAAACCGCCCGGGCCATTGCACAGGGTCCCGTTCAGACAGTTGCCCAGAAACACCTGACAACCGACAAGTCAGCCCCGAAACTCTTCCGTGAAACCTGCCGGATAGACTGGGACCGCCCGGCACGCCAGGTGTTCAATTTCATTCGCGGGTTGAGCCCTTACCCGGCAGCCTGGACCGAACTGGAAAATGATGGGGCAGCCTTACAGGTAAAAATCTACGCCGCCGCGGAAACCCACAGGCCCGCGCAGGGGCCTCCCGGAACCCTGTTGGCGGCCAACCGTGCCCTTTCGGTAAACACTGCAGATAAGATGCTGGAATTGAAAGTTTTGCAGCTTGAAGGCAAAAAAAGGATGCCCATAGCCGACTTGTTGAATGGGCTGCAGCTCAGCAAATCTTCCCACTTTCGCTGAAACCCCGTAGGCACGGGCGATTGCGCAGGGCCTTCGAAATTTCTCACTTTATCAACAAACCTCCGAAGTTATCAACAAAAACGGCGATTTCCCCCGGTTTTACTTGCGTCAACGGCAAATCCGTATAATTTTGTTTGAGCTTTGCAATATGTATAACACCAATAACGCAATTACATTATGAACAAAACAGAATTAATCGATGCCATGGCCGCCGATGCCGGTATCACTAAAGCTGCTGCCAAAAAGGCCCTTGAGTCTTTCCTTGGTAACGTACAGAAATCTCTTAAGAAAGGCAATCGCGTTTCTCTGGTTGGATTCGGCTCCTGGTCAGTTTCCAAAAGAAATGCCCGCGAGGGAAGAAACCCTTCTACCGGTAAGACTATCAAGATTCCGGCTAAAAAGGTTGTTAAGTTCAAAGCCGGTTCAGATCTGGGCCACGCTGTGAACTAAACAGGACCAAAGGTCCTATCTTAATATACTGTGCAGCCCCGGCCCCTGGCCGGGGCTGCCTTTTTTCCCCTGTTTTGATTTTTGTGGGATTTATTCTATTTTTAATTTAACCGGAAAGATTCTCCACATGCTCGGCGTCGAACCCAAGAAAGGTAAGCTCCTTATAGCAGAACCATCCCTTACGGGCGATGTATCCTTCAATCGCTCCGTGGTTTTGCTGGCCGAACACAATTCGGAAGGGTCGGTGGGCTTTATCCTCAACAAACCCCTCGACTACAGCATGAACGAGCTGGTCGAAGAAATCATGGTCCCCTTCCCGGTTTTCAACGGCGGGCCCGTAGAACAAGACAACCTGTATTTCATACACAAGGTTCCCCACCTCATAGGCAATTCGATAGAGATCTCAGACGGCATCTATTGGGGAGGCGATTTTGAGGCCACCGTTGCCCTGATCAACCAGGAAAAGATTACGCAGAACGATATCCGGTTTTTCCTGGGTTATTCCGGCTGGGCTTCCCTTCAGCTCGATCAGGAATTGCATTCGAAATCATGGATTGTGGTATCCAACCAATACGAAAGCGACATCATCCAGAAATCGACCCAGGCCTTCTGGCGCGAAAAAATGATGGAGTTGGGAGGCGATTATCTGCTCTGGTCCAACGCTCCCGAGAACCCAAGCCTTAACTAGTCCCCTCAGCCTTTACCGCATCGTTGAGCAGGCTGGCAACATGCCTTGCTGCTTCTGTACCAAACCGTGCCTTTTTGTAATCGGTAACGGGCCTTATCCCGTGCAGCACTGAGCTGGTGAAGAGTTCGTCTGCCTGCTGCAGCTCGAAGGGCGAGACCGCCCGCTCTTCCCAGGTATAGGATTTAGCTGTCCGGCCCAGCCTCAGGATTTGTTTGCGCAATACCCCGTTTCTGCAGCCGCTGTCGGCCGGGGGTGTTACCAGGTGGTCGCCGAACTTTACAAAAAGGTTCCCGTCCAGGGCATCGCAGACCTCTTTGCGCTCATTGAGAAAAAGACAAGTCTGCAAGTCGTTTTCTGCCGCATAGATACTCCCCAGCACCCGTATTGGGCAGGCTGCCAGCGGCAGGGCCGACAGGCCGTCAGCGTAAAGAGAATAATCCCTGAAAATGTCAGCGCGGCTTTCGGTAGCCGGCAGCTGGAAATCGGCAGTTTCCAAAGCAGCCGCATCGAGTATATAGTCAATCTCAAGCGTGCAGGGCGCCAGGGTGGTTCCCGGTTTGCGAAAGACGGTTAACCCCAGGGCTGCAGGGCGATCTGACAAGCCGGCTGCCTCCAGGGTCTTGCGCATTTCGGCCTCCAGAAATTCCATGCTGAAGTTCATGGGGATTTCCATGCGAAGCTGCCGCATGGCCGCCATAAATGCGAAATAGTGGTCTTCCCAGAAGAGCAGGGCGTTTCCGGTGAATCTGACGGTGTCGCTCAGGGCATCGCCGTAGCGGAGTCCGCGGTTGGTGTGGTTCAGGAAGTGGGAAGCGGCGGGTAAGAGGTCGCCGTTGTAATTGACCATAAAAAGAGCCTTGGTTCCAGGGCCAAAGATACTACTTCCCCGACTGATCAGGTAGAGCCCAGAACCTGCTTCAGGTCTGAAACCTGGTTAGCCCAGAGCATCTTGGCTTCTTCTACCTCGTCAGAGTCGGCAAAATCGGTAATGAAAAGGGAAACGTCGCTGGTTATTTCATCAACCAGGATACGCATTTCGAAATAGGTGTCAGGCGTAGCCGATTCCCAGGCGAAGCGCACGAATTCGTCCGACTTCCGCTTGAGCAGGCGAGCCACCTCTTCGGCACCTTCCCAGATAAAGGTAAAGCGTTCCCCCCTGGAATTCACAT
Organism: Robiginitalea sp.; assembly: GCA_024642005.1. Classification (GTDB taxonomy): domain Bacteria; phylum Bacteroidota; class Bacteroidia; order Flavobacteriales; family Flavobacteriaceae; genus Robiginitalea. The sequence goes on from JAHECA010000013.1 coordinate 81,347, forward strand.
TGTCTGCAAACCATTCCGACAGACCTGAAGGGGTGGCGAGATACTGATAGAGCAGCTGGGGAGAAGATTGGATCACAAATTCAATTTCGAATTTTACTTTCTCGGGCATACTGCTTGGCTGTTTACTTGCGGGCAATATATAGATTTATGGATGATAAAAAAATTATTGGGAAAAATCTTTTTTGGCCCGTGAATCTTGGCTGCACCGGAATTAAAAGTTATATTTGCAGCCGTTTTTCCACCACATGGCGAGGTAGCTCAGGTGGTTAGAGCGCAGGATTCATAACCCTGAGGTCGGGGGTTCAATTCCCCCCCTCGCTACAAGTGCTAACCGCTCCCATGGAGCGGTTTTTTTAATGTCTTTCCCTAAGTCGGTTGCCATCAAACAAAGATGTGTTATTTTTAGGAAAAGCGAGCGCCATGAGCAACCTCATCTCGGAACGGGTAGCCGATTTTTTGCGGCGATACCCGCCCTTTGAAGAGCTGACCGCCCTTGACCTTGAACGCCTTTCCCTCGAAGTGGAAATCATGTATAAGGAAAAGGGTGGGTATGTGTTCCGGGAAGGCGAAGACACCCACCCACACTTCTATGTGGTCAACAAAGGCGCGGTAGACCTGAGGCGGACCGAGACAGGTGAAATGGTGGATATTTGTGATGAGGGCGATATATTCGGGCTCAGGCCCCTGATGGCAGGCGACCAGTATAGGCTCGAAGCACGGGCTCGGGAAGAGAGCATCCTTTACGCCATTCCCATTGAAAGCTTCCGGCCCTATGTTACAACCTATGAGGAGGTGGGCAATTTTCTCATCGAAAGCTTTGCCTCCAACACGCGCAACCCCTATTCTAAAGAGCATGCCGGGGTTTTGGTTTCGGGTGAGGCAGTGGCAGCCAAACGTGCCCCGGCCCGCTTTTCAGAGCTGCTGCCGGTAATACCAACCAAACGAATCGTCAGCTGCAACCCCGAAACGCCCGTATGGGAGGTGGCGGCCCTGATGACTGAAAAAAATGTCGGTTCGGTCTTAATTCTCAAGGAAGGGCTGCCGGTGGGGATCATAACCGACAAAGACCTTCGAAATCAGGTAGTGGTGGGCAGGCATCCTATTTCGGCACCCGCCTCCGAGGTGATGACCCATCCGGTGCTAACCTATCCACAGCGCCTGACCATTACCCAGGCCCAGCTGGCTATGATGAAACACGACATCAGCCACCTCTGCCTTACTGAAGACGGCACGCCCGACAGCCCGGTTACAGGTATCCTCACCAAATACGACCTGATGCTGGCCCTGGGGAATAACCCCGAGGTACTCATGCGGGCCATCAAGCGGACACGCAAAATCAAATCGCTCAAGCCTTTACGGGGCCAGATTGCCCATTTGCTGCAAGGGTACCTGGAGCACAACCTGCCCATGTCCATTGTGATGAAAATCATTACCGAGCTCAACGACGCATGTGTAAAACGGGTTATTGCGCTCTCCCTCAAAAAGGAAGGCCCGGCCCCTGTAGGCTTTGCCTGGCTATCCATGGGCAGTCAGGGACGAGGGGAACAGCTCCTCCAGACCGACCAGGATAACGCTCTCGTCTTCGAGCCTGTCGCAGCCCAAAAGCTTGAGGCAACCAGGTCTTATTTCCTGAACCTGGCCGAACGGGTAACGCGGGGGTTGCGCAGCATAGGTTTTGAGTACTGCCCGGCCGACATGATGGCCTCCAACCCGGAGTGGTGCCTGAGCCTGGATGCCTGGAAGGAGAAGGTAGGCGGGTGGATTCAAAACCCTGGGGCAGACCAGGTATTGCTCTCTTCCATCTTTTTTGACTACAACCTGACCTACGGCAAGTCAGAGCCGGTGCGCGAGCTCTCCGAATTTATTTTCGAGCAGGTGGGGGAACATCCTGCCTTTTGCGGGCACCTGGCCAGCGGAGCCCTTCAGAACCCCTCCCCTACGGGGTTTTTCAGGCAGTTCCTGGTAGAGCAGGACGGAAAACACAAAGACTTTTTCGACATCAAAAAGCGCGCCCTTATGCCGCTTACCGATGCAGCCCGGGTGCTGATTCTCTCGCACCGTATCAAAGGAATCAATGGCACGGCCGAGCGCTTCGAGAAGCTGGCCGAGCTGGAGCCCAACAACAGGGAATTGTTTCTCTCCTGCTCCTACGCAACCAAGGCCCTGCTGAAATTTCGCACGAAACAGGGCCTGCGCCACGGCGACTCGGGCCGGTTTATTGCCCTCGATGGCCTGAGCAAGGAAGAAAAGGTGAAGCTCAAACGCACGTTCAAAACCATCAAGGAAGTGCAGGAACTCCTGGCCATACGCTTCAAAATTGCCACTTTCCCGATATGAAGAGCAAGGCGAACAAAGGGGGGAGTCGCTGGAACCCGGCCCGTTGGTGGACTGCCCGCTCCCGGCCTGACGAAGAAGACAAACCGCTTGAAGCACTCCGCTTTGTGGTTTTGGATACAGAAACCACCGGCCTTGACCCCGAGCGCGACCGCATGCTGAGCATCGGGGCGGTGCGGGTACACGGGGGGCGTATTTTGGTTAAGGAGGCCCTGGAGCTGTACCTGCAACAGGAACACTTCAACCGCAAATCGGTACCCATACATGGCATTTTAAGGGAAGGCACCCACCCCCGTATCGCGGAGGCCGAGGCCCTGCGCCTGCTTACCGATTATACGGGAGATTCCCTGATTGTGGGGCACCACATCAATTTTGACAAAGCCATTCTGCAACGGGGGCTTTATCGCCAGGGCATGCAACCCCTTCGCAATACCTGCCTCGACACCGGCCTGCTCTACCAAAATACGCTCCTTAAAACACCGCTTTTGCGCAAAAAGGAATTTTACAGCCTCGACGATTTGGCCCGGCGCTTTGACCTTCCCCGCACCGATCGCCATACAGCCCTGGGAGATGCCTACCTAACCGCCATGGCCCTGCTGCACATCCTCGACCTGCTCAAAGGGAAAGGCATCCACACACGGAAGCAACTCCTGAAGGCCGGCAGGGTCGGATAACCACCCGACGGGTGTTTTTCATCGAAAAAATCAATCCCTTTGTCCGATTCTTAGGGGGAATGCCTAGTTTTAAATTTCGAGATCTTACAACCCCGATACCCCAAATATCAGCGCTTGCCCTGATAGAAACAGCCGCCCGGAACCGAAGTGGATTCCGGGCGGCCGTTTTTTGGAGCTTTTATTTTAGCGGGAAGCCAGGTAGTGACGTACGCTCTCCTCGATGCGACCGGGCAAGTCGCTCGTATCTGCTTTCTGGAAGGATTCCCCGGTAATTTGCTCGTAGAGTTCGATGTAGCGTTCCGAAACCGATTCCACATAAGCGTCGGTCATCACCGGCAGTTTTTGGCCCGGCTTGCCCTGGAAGCCCTCTGAGATGAGCCACTGTCGCACAAATTCCTTGGAGAGCTGCTTTTGGGGTTCTCCCCGGTCTTGCCGCTCCTGGTACCCCTCGGCGTAGAAATACCGCGACGAATCGGGGGTGTGAATCTCGTCTATCAGCACCAGGCTGCCGTCTGGGGTTCGGCCAAATTCGTACTTGGTGTCTACCAGCAGCAACCCTCTGGAGGCGGCCAGTTCGCTGCCCCTCTGGAACAAGGCCCGTGTGTACCGCTCCAGGAGTGTATAATCGGTCTCACTGATCAGCCCGCGGTGCAAGAGTTCTTCCCTGGAGATATCCTCGTCGTGGTCGCCCTGTTCCGCTTTGGTAGCCGGGGTGATAATGGGTTCGGGAAACCTGTCGTTTTCCTTCATGCCTTCGGGCATGGATACCCCGCACAGTGTTCGCTTGCCCGCCTTGTATTCCCGGGCTGCATGCCCGGCCAGATAACCGCGAATCACCATTTCCAGCTTTACAGGTTCGCACCGGACACCCACCGCAACATTTGGGTCGGGGGTGGCAACCAGCCAGTTGGGCACCAGGTCGGCGGTTTCCCGCATCATTCGGGTCGCGATCTGATTCAGTATCTGGCCTTTATAGGGAATTCCCTTGGGCATTACCACATCAAAAGCCGAAAGACGGTCGGTGGCAATCATGACCAGCAGGTCGTTTTCAAGGTAATAGACTTCCCGGACCTTTCCCTTGTAGACACCGGTCTGTCCGGGAAACTGAAAGTGGGTCTCGGTTATGGTTTTCATATCAATTCTGATGTTCAATGGTCTTGTAGGCCTCGATTACCTGTTTCACAAGGCTGTGTCGGATAACATCCTTGTCGTCGAGGTAAATCATTTCGATGCCGGGAATGTTCTTCAGGATGAGCAGGGCCTCCTTGAGCCCTGAAGTAACCCGCCTGGGCAGGTCTATCTGGCCCGGGTCGCCGGTGAGCAGGAATTTGGCGTCTTTCCCCATCCGGGTCAGGAACATCTTCATTTGCGCATGGGTCGTATTCTGGGCCTCATCGAGGATAACGAAAGCATGGTCGAGGGTACGGCCCCGCATAAAGGCCATGGGCGCAATCTGTATGGTTCCGTCTTCCAGGAATTTTGCGAGCTTCTCGGCCGGAAGCATGTCGCGAAGCGCATCGTAGAGCGGTTGCATGTAGGGGTCGAGCTTCTCCTTCAGGTCGCCCGGCAAAAATCCCAGGTTTTCCCCCGCCTCCACCGCAGGACGCGTAAGGATAATGCGTTTGACCTGTTTGTTTTTAAGCGCCCGTACCGCCAGGGCTACACCTGTATAGGTCTTGCCGGTTCCGGCCGGGCCGATGGCGAAAACCATGTCGTTTTTCTCCACGGCCTCCACCAGGCGGCGCTGGTTGGCGGTTTGCGCCTTCACCAGCCGCCCGCTTACCCCGTGCACCAGCACATCGCCGCTGTGAAAAGGCGTATGCGCCTCGTCTTGCCCGCTACTGCTCAAAATGTGAACAATCGCGCGCTCATCGAGTTTGTTGTATTTGGAAAAATGAGTGGTCAGCATTTCAAAGCGCTTGCCGAACTCTTCGAGCAGGGGCGGGTCTCCGTACACCTTAATACGATTGCCCCGTGCCACGATTTTCAGTTTCGGGAACGATTTCTTCAGCAGGTCTATATTGGAATTATGCTCCCCGAAGAATTCTCTGGGGCTGATGTCAGTGAGTTCTAAACTGAGTTCGTTCAAAAAATGCGGTGTTTGAAGGAAGGCTGCAAAGAGGGCTTTGCGCCGCTGTTTTTTTCGTTAATTTTGTCTGTCAAACTTACGTAAAATTCAGTTTGAAGGCTTAAAAAAATATCAACAGCGCCCCGGATGCCCATAATCACCCTGACTACAGATTTTGGCCTAAAAGACCATTTTGTAGGCGTCGTAAAAGGAACTATCTACAAAGAGCTCAAAGAGGCCATCATTGTGGATATATCGCACCAGGTGAGCCCCTTCCATATTCAGGAGTGCGCCTATATCCTGAAGAATTCCTATAAGTCATTTCCCGATGGCAGCATCCACATCGTAGGGGTAGACTCCGAGCGCACGCCAGAGAAAACACACCTGGCCATCCTGGTGGACGGCCACTACTTCATTACGGCCGACAACGGGGTCATAAGCCTGATTACCGAAGAGGTGAAACCCGAAAGAGTTGTCGAAATCCAACTCCCGAACACTCCGGAAACCTCCTTTCCGGTGTTGGACGTCTTTACCCGGGTTGCCTGCCACCTCGCCCGGGGTGGCACCCTCGAAGTAATAGGGAAACCCGTGACCAACTGGCTCAGCATCAAGGAATTCGTACCCAGGGTAATCCAGGACGGCAATTCCATTGCCGGGTGCGTTATTTATATCGACAACTACGGCAACGTGGTAACCAACATACACCGCAGTCTCATAGAAGCTTACCGGAAAGGGCGCAAACTAACCCTGGAGGCCCGTAACAAAAAGCTAACCGAGATTTACGAACAGTACAGCGGCCTGATCAATTTTGATTTGCCGGCAAGCCAAAGGCGCGGCCCCGGAGACTTGCTGGCCCTTTTCAATGCTGCAGGCTACCTTGAACTGGCCATTTACAAGAGCAACCTCAAAACCGTGGGTGGCGCTGCCACCCTGCTGGGCCTGGATTACCGCGACACCATTCTCATTAATTTTTCCTGAATGCTTACGCGAATCGTCCACATGACTTTTGAACCGGAAAATATTGCTAGTTTTGAGCACATTTTCGCGGAATCGTCCGGGTATATACGGGCGTTCCCCGGTTGCCACAGGCTGGAATTACTGCGCGACCTGAACAACCCGGCGGTTTATTTCACCTTCAGCATCTGGGAAAGCGAAGCACATCTGGAGGCCTACCGCAATTCGGAGTTCTTCAAAAAGGTGTGGGCACAAACCAAAATATTGTTCGCCCGAAAGGCACAGGCCTGGAGCCTCCAAAGCCAGAACGGGTCTTAATTGGAAATAGAGCGCATGTTTGCCATTTTTAAAAAAGAACTTTCCTCTTTCTTTACGGCTCCGGTTGGCTACCTGGTTATGGTGGCTTTTCTCGCGCTAAGCGGTTTGTTTCTCTGGGTTTTTAAAGGTCCCTTCAACCTGTTCGATTACGGTTTTGCAGACCTGAGCCCCTTCTTTCTGATGGCGCCCTGGGTCTTTCTGCTGCTCATTCCGGCCCTCAGCATGAAATCCTTTGCCGAAGAGCGCAAACTGGGCACCCTGGAACTGTTGCTTTCAAAGCCCCTGCCCCTCCCCGCTCTGGTGTTTGGAAAGTTCCTGGGGGTATTTGTCCTGGCGGCCCTGGCCATTTTGCCGACCCTGTTTTACGTGTATACCATTTCGGACCTCGGCACAACCCCGGGCAACCTCGACACCGGCCTGGTCTGGGGGTCTTATGCCGGCCTGTTGCTGCTTATGGCCGTTTACACGGCTGTCGGGTTGTTCGCCTCGAGCCTCACGGAAAACCAGATCGCCGCATTTTTGCTGGCCATTTTGCTGTGTTTTGTGCTTTATTACGGGTTCGAGAGCCTGGCGACCCTCTTCGAAAGCGGCAGCCTTTCCCTTCTGGTGGCAGGCACCGGAATGAAGGCCCACTATGAAAATATCAGCCAGGGCATCCTCGACAGCCGAGACCTTGTATACTTTCTGAGTCTTACTGCCTTTTTCGGCTACCTAACGGCATTGCGCATCAACCGCCTGAGAAAATGAAAAAACGCGCCACATTGAAGCCCGTTTTACTGGCCCTGGCCGGATTGTTGCTGGCAAACCTGCTTTCCAGCTTCTGGCACACCCGGTGGGACTTAACGGAAGACCGCCGTTTTACGCTGGCCCAGCCGAGCCTCGACGCCACCGACAGGTTCGACGGCCCGGTAATCGTAGATGTGCTCCTGGAGGGCAACCTGCCTTCGGAATTTGCGCGCCTGCAGCGGGAAGTACGGCTGCTGCTCGAACAGTTTGCCGATCGTAACCCCAACATTAAATTCGATTTTGTAGACCCCATGGACGGTGCCGAAAACCAGGCCGGGGTTATTCAGCAATTGCAGGGACTGGGCCTGAAACCGGCCAGCGTCACTACCGAAGAAGATGGCAAAGTTTCCCAGGAACTGGTTTTCCCCTGGGCCATGGTCAATTACGGCCAGCGTACCGAAAAGGTGGCCCTGCTGCGCAACCAGTTGGGCGCCAACATGGAAGCGCGCATCAATGGCTCCATTCAGAACCTGGAATACGCCTTTGCCGATGCCTTCACCAAATTGGGGCGCGATACGCGCAAACGTGTTGCTGTTTTAAAAGGCAACGGGGAGCTGGATGATATTTTCCTGGCCGATTACCTCACGGCCTTGCGCGATTACTACAACATTGCCCCATTTACCCTCGATTCGGTAGCCACCGACCCGTCCGGAACCCTGGAACAGCTGGCCCGGTTCGACGCAGCCCTGGTCGCGAAACCCACTGAGGCGTTCTCTGAAGCCGAAAAACTGGTGCTGGACCAGTACCTGGTTCGGGGGGGTAAAATGCTCTGGCTGGTCGACGCCGTGGCCATGGACCTGGACAGCCTGCAAAACCCTGACGGGCAGGGCATGGCCCTGGGCCGGGGGCTCAACCTCGACGATCTCCTGTTCCGCTACGGGGTTCGGCTCAACCCCAACCTGGTAGCCGACCTGGTCTGCGGCCAGATCGTACTGGCCACAGGCGACGGCAATGACTCCCAGTACAGCCCGGTGCCCTGGGTGTACGACCCCATGGTCTTTTCGCCAAACAACCACCCGATCAACACAAACCTGGAAGCCCTCAGGTTCCAATTTGCGGGCAGCATAGACACCCTGGCAAATGCCTATCGCAAAACGGTGCTCTACCGTTCTTCGCCTCGTTCGCGCCTGGAGGGCACACCAAAAATTGTAAGCTTCGACATCCTGGGCATGGAGCCCGACCCGTCCGCCTTCGGGCCCGGAAATTTTCCGCTGGCAGTACTCGTGGAAGGCCCTTTCCAATCGGCCTACCGCAACCGCGTTCGGGAGGTGGAGCTCCCCGGTTTTATGGAAAGCGGGACAGACAACAAGCTCATTGTGGTCAGCGACGGCGACCTGGCGGCCAACCAGCTTCGGAATGGCCGGCCCCTCGAATTGGGGTATGACCAGTGGACCAATAATTTCTACGGCAACAAGGAATTCCTGGTGAATGCCATGAATTACCTGCTCGAAGATACCGGACTTATAAACATCCGCAACAAGCAGGTAAGCATTCCCCTGCTCGATACTGCCCGTGTTTCGGAGGAAAAGAGCAGGTGGCAGCTCCTGAATATCGGCCTCCCACTGCTGTTGGTGCTTTTGGCAGGCCTCGCCTTTCAGGTGGCGCGCAAACGCAAATACGCCTGAGTTCTGTTAATAAGTTTGTTTTCGACCCACATGCATTTGGGATATATTTGTCATGAGGACCGACGGCCATTGGCCGGAAGGCCTTTATTTAAAGCTACTTTTACATGAAATTCATAGTTTCCAGCACCTATTTACTGAAGCAGCTCCAGGTTCTCGGGGGCGTAATCAGCAACAGTAATACGCTGCCCATCCTCGATAATTTCCTGTTCGACCTGAACAAGAATAAACTCACGGTCTCGGCCTCCGACCTGGAAACCACCATGAGCTCGGTGCTGGAAGTCGATTCCGACCATAAAGGGACCATTGCCGTTCCGGCACGCCTGTTGTTGGATACCCTGAAAACCTTCCCGGAACAGCCCCTTACCTTTGTGGTGGAAGACAACAACACGGTAGAGATTTCTTCCAGCCACGGCAAATACGCCCTGGCATATGCCGATGGGGCCGAATTCCCTAAGGCAGTAGACCTGCCCGACCCGAGCACCACGCGCATCCTGGGCGACATTCTGGCCACAGCCATCGAAAAGACCCTTTTTGCAGCCGGAAATGACGACCTGCGGCCCGTGATGAGCGGTGTCTTTTTCCAATTCAGCCCCGAGAGCCTCATTTTCGTGGCCACCGATGCCCACAAACTGGTCAAATACAAACGCAGCGATGCACATGCCTCAGAAGTGGCCGAGTTCATCATGCCCAAAAAGCCGCTGAACCTGCTTAAAGGCATCCTTTCAGGCAGTGAGGAAGAGGTTACGGTGTCGTACAATGACAGCAATGCCAAATTCAGCTTTGAAAACACCGAGCTCATGTGCCGCCTGATCGACGGCAAGTACCCCAACTACGAGGCTGTGATTCCACGTGAAAACCCGAATAAACTGGTAATCCAGCGTTCACAGTTCCTCAGCTCAGTGCGTCGGGTTTCCATTTTCTCCAACAAGACCACGCATCAGATCCGCCTGAAAATCGCCGGTGCCGAACTCAATATTTCGGCTGAAGATGTCGATTACAGCAACCGGGCCGAAGAGCGGCTCACCTGCTCCTATCAGGGCGACGACATGCAGATTGGCTTCAATTCGCGCTTCCTGGTCGAAATGCTGGGCAACCTGAGTTCCGACGAGGTTTCCCTGGAGCTCAGCCTGCCCAACCGGGCCGGTATCCTCACACCCGCAGACGGGCTCGACCCCGGGGAAGAGGTGACCATGCTGGTAATGCCGGTAATGCTGAA
>JAHECA010000034.1 GCA_024642005.1 Robiginitalea sp.
TACCCCGGATAAGAGCTACGCTGTCTGTCAATATGTCAATGAACTCAGAAAAGTTCAACTTTCCTCTTTAAAAACCCCCAAGGTTTCCCCTGAAAGCGGGTGCAAATATAAAAGGGTTTTTTCGCATCCCCAAACAGGGATGTAAATATTTTTACTTAAAAGAATCTTAAAAGTATAAAGTGTTGGTTTTAAGTATCTTAAAAATAACAATATATAAAATCCCCAGGGGCATACAGCCGTCTCACCAGTAATGCCTCCCCCTCTAAGGAGCTGCAAAATGGCAATGACATGACTATTAAGCAGTAAAAGTGATCAGGAAAAGAAATTCCAGACCAGCCCGAAACGGATCACGAAATCGCGGTAGGGGTAGTTTGGGGCCGAATAGTAATTCCGCTCGCCGAATGCAGCATTGAAATGTTCAGCCTTCAGATAAATCCGGGTCTGCCGCACCCGGGCATTGATGAAGAAATCGAGCAGGGGGTAGCCTCCCAGCTTTTCCCGGTCTTGCACGTAGAAGTCGGCCAGCAGCGGGTTATAGGCATTCATGTAATACTCGGTAAAGTACTTGAAGGTTATCCCGGTTTGCAGGAACATGGCCTTTTTGAAGACATGGCTCGAATAATACAGGGAGTTGCGCGTAACCAGCTCAGGCAGATTAAGGACCTGGGCGCTTTGATCGACCTGCTGATACAGCACGGTGTTATTCAGCGCCCACTTGCGCCAGCGCAGTTCCTTTTCATATTTGAGCCGCAATAGGCTCAGGCGCTCATTATCCTGAAAGGGGCGCACCCAGGCCCGTTCCTCCCCGGCGGCAATCTGGTCGGCATCGGCTGTGGAGGCGTAATAGGTATAATTGTCTACAGAACTAAAACTGGCCACCAGCGTTCCCCAGGTCTCGGAACGCAGCTCTGCAAAAAGGCTTTGCACCTGTTCATTGGAAAAGGCAGAGCTGTTATTCCAATTGTAGTTTTCGTAAGTGGACTGATAGAGCAGGAAGTTGAAATCGGGCAGGCGCGTACTGTGATGCAGCCCCCCGGTAAAAGCGTGCTTTTTGCCCAGGGGTACCCTTATGGAAGCGTCCAGGTATGAGCCGGTGAGGTCGCCGCTCAGCCCCAGGCCGCCGCTGGCCCGCAGGCGGAACCCGCCAAAACCTTTGTCCCAACTCGCCCCGCCGAGCACCTGTTGCCCGCCGAGTTTGTTGGGGATGATCTCCGTGCCGGTATTGAGAATACTGGTGAAGTAATAGTTGTAATCGTACAGGCTAACAAAGGCCTCCAGCCTGCCCAGTATCCGGTTGTTCCATTCGGTTCCCACCTGGTTCAGAGCCGTCTTCAAATAGGCCTGGTCTTTTACCGGGGTAAATATCAGGGGGCCAAAATAGGCCGTTTTGTTGTCGTTCTGGGTGTACTGGTACCACTTCGACTCGTACTCAAAGCGGTGGGTGAGGTAAAGGCCACCCCGACCGGGCAGGCTGTCGGTACCGCCTCTCAGCAGGCGAAACTTATGGTCGAGGTAGAATCGCTTCCCGTGCAATTCGTTCTGAACTTTATTGAAAAGCACATCTACCCTGGCCCGGTCTGTAAAATCGGGGTTGTTTGATTCGAACTGGGCTTCGGCATCGGCCAGCCCTCCGTTTTCCTGTCCCTTCAGGTCCTGGGCTGTCCAGTGGGTCCTGAACTGGTAGCGGCCGTTTTCGGTAATATAATTGGCAGAAACCCGAAAATTTCCCGACTGGGCTTCGTCTTGCCGGTATTTGCCGCGCGATCGGAACCCCTTGAAAGCGATGGAGACATTCAGCCGCTTGCTGAAATTTGACGTGAGGGTGGCGTCCAGCATCTGGCCCTGCTCAAAGGTGGTCTTGAAAAAGAGGTCTGTGAGGGGGGTTACCACATTGTAATAGGGAATATCTTCGGTTTCCAGGTAATTGAAGTGCCTGGCCCGCGCACCGAGCACCGGGTATACGTCGCGCTTCTCCAATGCCACCCCCAGGCGGTTGTAGGGCTGGCCTACGTTCGAAAAAGGCATCAGTTCAAAATCATCGCGCCTCAGATAGTTGTATTTGTAGTCCTTGGCAATGGTCAGGGTGGTGTCCAGGAAGGTGGTATCGCGCTGGAAAGAGATAATCTTGTAATCGCGAATGGTGATCGCCTCGGCAGGCTGCTTTTCGGAGATCGGAGGCTTTCTCTTTAATTCAACGGTCCTCAGGGAATCGGCATTTTTCCTGGGTGCCTCGGGCTTATCCTGGGAAAGCGCCGGATGCATCACAAAGACCGAAATGACCAGAAACAAGTATCGCATAGGGCCTCTCTTCGGGGCAAAGGTATCTTTTTTGTTGCTAAGTAGATGTGAAAGTTTTAGATTAGGCATTGCCCGGGGGCTTTGCATCCCGGTGCCGGAAAAAGTGAGCGCTTTGCCGAGCCAGGCCCCGCATGCCGCTTTTTCAAGTACTTGACTTTCGCTATGAAAAGAATACTTTTTGCTTTTGGTTTCCTGTTGCTGGCAGGGACGGCCCGATCGCAGTATGTCCAGGAAGCGCCCTGGATGGAGCAACTCGGTGCCAAAGCCCCTTCGGCTGCCAAGGCCGAAAACCCGCAATACACCCTGAAAGAAATCACCGAAGCGTTCGACGCCTATTGGGCCGACCGCGACCGCCTTGCCAGGGGCAGCGGCTTTAAGCCCTACAAGCGATGGGAGAATTACTGGAAATACTTTGTGAAGCGCGACGGGTACCTCCCCTCGGCCCGCGAACTCTGGGAAACCTGGGAACGAAAGGCCGACCGGCCCGCACAGGCAGCCAACCCGGTAAGCAACTGGAATTCGGCTGGCCCCTTCGACGCCGGGATCTTCCCGGGCCAGCTCCCCGGTCAGGGGCGGATAAACGCTGTTGCCGTAGACCCGACCAACCCGGATATCTGGTATGTGGGGGCCCCCGCGGGAGGAATCTGGAAGTCGACCAATGCCGGGGCAACCTGGACCAACCTCTTTGACGACTTCCCGCAGATCGGGGTTTCCGGAATTGCGATTGACCCCAATAATCCCAACATTGTATACATCGCCACCGGAGACGACGACGCCGCCGATTCGTACAGCGCCGGGGTATTTAAATCGCTGGACGGGGGTGCCACCTGGACGGCCACCGGCTTTGGCCCCGACCAGACCACGGTGAGCACCCTGATGAACGAAATTGTGATAGACCCCCAAAACTCCGATATCCTTTGGGTGGGAACCAATGCCGGCCTTTATAAAACGACCGACGCCGGGGTTTCCTGGGACCGGAAACTTACCGGGAACATCCGCGATTTCAAACTGAAGCCCGGGGCTGGAAATACCGTTTATGCCGTAACCAGCAACTACCTGTACAAAAGTACTGACGGAGCGACCTTCGTCCAGATTACCGACACCAACCTGCCCGCTGCCTCTGGCAGGCTGGCCCTGGGCGTAAGCCCCGCCAACCCCCAGGTGGTTTACCTGCTTTCTGTTTACAATTTCACCGGCAATTTCAGCTTTCAGGGTCTGTACCGTTCCAACGATTCAGGGAGCAGTTTTACCCAGACCCAGAACAGTGTCGACATCATGGAATCGAACCAGGCCTGGTTCGACCTGGCCCTTGAGGTATCTCCCACGAACGCAAATGAAGTTTATGTTGGCTGCCTCAATATCTGGAAAAGCACCAACGGGGGCAATTCATTCAGCCAACTGAACCGCTGGTACCAGAACGACCCGGCCTATACGCATGCCGACATCCACACCCTTAAATTCTTCGGGAACCGCCTTTTTGCAGGCACCGACGGAGGCCTCTACGTGACCTCCAACGGGGGGCAGACCTTTGACGACCGTTCGGCCGGGCTGGCAATCGGCCAGTTCTACCGGCTTTCTGTGTCGAAAACAGATGCCTCCATCATGGCAGGCGGCTTGCAGGACAATGGCGGGCAGATCAGGGGCTCGGGTGGGGCCTGGAACAACTACCACGGCGGAGACGGCATGGACAATGCCATTGACCCTAACAACCATACGGTGGTCTATGGCTTTATACAATTCGGGATTGCCCTGAGCCTCTCCACAGATTCCGGGCAGTCGATAGGCTATATTGGCGCCCCTACCAACAGCAATGGAGTGCCGATTGACGGCAACTGGATTACACCCCTGGCCATCAATTCCCAGGGCGATGTCTATGCCGGCTATAATGCTGTTTACAAATTAAACGGAAACCGCTGGGAGCAGCTCTCGTCTGGCATCGGGCAGGGCATCGAAGACCTCGAGGTGTCTTTAGAAGACTCCCAGGTGCTCTACGCCGCAGAAGGCAGAAGCCTTTACCGAAGCGGCAATGGCGGGTCTACCTTCCTGAAGATCTTCACCTTTGCCACCGATATTGCAGACATGAGCATACACGCTAAAAACAGCGATATCGTGTATGTGGTTACCTCGGATCGGGTGGGGACCGACCTTAGCGACCAACCCGCCGGACGCGGGGTATACCGTGTTACGGCAAATGGGGCTTCGACCACCGCGGAAGACATCACCCTTAACCTGCCCGCCGACCAGGCCTATTTTGCGGTTGTCCATCAGGGAAGGCACTCCGACAACCCCGTATATGTGGGCACCAGCCTGGGCGTCTACCGGCTCGACGACACCCTGACCGAGTGGGAAGATTATTTCAGCGGCCTGCCCAATGTGGCAGTGAGCGACCTGGAAATAAACCTCGACGACGAAGTAATCACGGCTTCCACCTATGGACGGGGGGTCTGGCAATCGCCCGTTCCCGTGCAGGTTCCCGATGCCGATGTAAGGCTGCTTGCGGTTTTGCCCGAGCCCAATACGGTGCTTTGCAGCCAGATTTTACCCGAGGTGACCGTGGAAAACAAGGGCCTGAACCCCATTACCCAACTCGATTTCACCTATTCGGTAAACGACGGGGCGGGGCAGTCGTTCCAGGCCACCCTGAACCTGGCCCCCGGCGCTGAAGCAACTGTTGCCCTGCCCGCACTGGCTTCCGATACCTTCGGAACGGTGCTGTTAGCGGTGCAGGTCACCACTCCGGGCGATGCCTTTGCCGAAAACAATGAAGGCCAGACCCTCCTGCTGGCCAACTTACCCGCCACGGGCACGGTTATAAATGACTTTGAAGAGGGTTCAGACCCGCTGGTTACCTACAATGAAAACGATTCAGGGAGCGAGTGGGAGCTCGGGGTGCCCACCGGGCAGGTGCTCAACCAGGCTGCCTCGGGCACACAGGTGTATGCCACTAACCTGGCAGGCGATCACAGTGACGCCACCAAGGCCATCCTGATGACCCGCTGTTATGACTTTTCCACATTATTGGCCCCTGTACTCCGTTTCAACATGGCCTACGACCTGGAGGTGAATTTCGACATCTTCTTCGTGCAGTACTCCATAGACAACGGGGCCAGCTGGCAGGTGCTCGGGCGCCTGGGCAGCCAGCCCAACTGGTACAACAGCGACCGCACCAACCAGAGCTCTGGCCTGGAAGACGATTGCCAGAACTGCCCGGGTGCCCAATGGACCGGCACTAACGCCACAATGACCCAGTACGCCTACGATTTCGGGATGAACGCCGCCCTGGGGGAAACCGATCTTACCGGCGAGGCGAACATTATGTTCCGGCTTGTATTCCAATCAGACCCGTCTGTCGTACAGGAGGGGGTCGTAATAGACGACCTGGGGGTAGAAGCCCTGCTTGACGACGACGACGACGACAACGACGGTATCCTGGATGTAAACGACAACTGTCCCCTGATGGCCAATGCCGGGCAGGAAGACAACGACGGGGATGGCCTGGGTGACGTCTGCGACCCTGACGACGACAACGACGGGGTTCTGGACGGGGAAGACAACTGCCCGTTTACCGCCAATCCCGGGCAGGAAGACCAGGATGGAGACGGCCAGGGCGATGCCTGCGATACGGACACCGACAACGACGGCGTTCCCAATGCGGACGACCTTTGCCCCAACACCCCGGCTGGAGCCACAGTCGACATAACCGGGTGCGAGGTGTTCAGCCTGCCAGCTTCAAATTTCCTGGTCCAGTCGGCAGGCACTTCATGCATAGGCCTCCAAAATGGATCGATTTCCGTAACAGCAGAACAATCCCTCGACTATACAGCCACCCTCTCAGGCGGGACAGGCCCGCAAACGACCGAATTTACCGACACGGCTGTTTTCGCAGACCTGCCGGCCGGCAGCTACCAGCTTTGCATTGGGGTAGGCGGCCAGGCTGGTTACCAGCAATGTTTCCAAATAACCCTGGATGAGCCCGAACCCCTTGGGGTAAGCGCTGTGATCCGCACCTTGAGCGACGAAGTGGAACTCAACCTGAGCGGGGCCGACCAGTACATCATTGAACTCAACGGCCTGACCTACCGCACTTCGGAGAAAAGCCTGCGCCTGCCGCTCGACAGGGCCGGCAACCGCCTGGTGGTGCGAACCGACCTGGCGTGCCAGGGCACCTTCGAAAAAACCCTGGTGCTTGCCGATTCCCCCCTGGTGTATCCTAACCCGGTTGGGAATGAGCAATTGAACGTTTTCCTCGGAAACAGCAATGCTGAAACGGCTGTACTCACCCTGTTCGATCTGGGCGGGGCCAGGCTGTACGCCAAGGAAACGGCGGTAATCGCTTCCCAGACAGGCCTCGACATGAGCGGGTTCCCGAATGGCGTATATATCCTGAACATACAGGCCGGCGATACCCTGCTGATTTATAAAATTGTGAAGCGATGAAGATGATCCAGCGAATTACAGGAGCTGCCATCGGGCTGCTGCTGACGGCCTGCGGGGGGAGCGACGGAGGCGACGATCCGCAGCCACAGCCGGTACCCGCGCCCCAGGCGGCTACCCTGGTATTCCCCAACAACAACAGCACCTGTCTGGAGGGGGAAATAATCAGTCCCTCCCAGAGCCGGGTAACCTTCCAGTGGAATGCCTCCCAGCATACGGATAGCTACCAGCTGGTAGTGCGCAACCTGAACACCAACCAGGAGTCGAGCCAGACCCCCACTACCAACCAGGCCACGCTGACCCTGTCGCGCGGCACGCCCTTTCAATGGTATGTGGTCTCCAAAGCCACAGGCACCAACCAGACCGCCACCAGCGCCACATGGCGCTTTTACAACGAAGGGCCGGGCATCAGCAACTACGCCCCCTTCCCCGCAGAGGCGGTTTACCCGATGCGCGGCGCGCATATCAGTGGGGTGGGACCCGTGGCGCTCGAATGGGAAGGCGCCGATGTGGACGACGATATAGCCGATTACGAGGTTTTCTTTGGAACGGCCCCCGAAGCCGATATTTCGGCGGGCACCACCTCCCTGCCCACCTGGGAGGTAACTGTAGCTTCGGGGCAGACGTATTACTGGAAAGTGCAGACGCGCGATGCTGCGGGGAACAGCTCGGAGTCCGAAATCTTCGAATTCAGGGTGCAATAGGCCTTTACGGTTGGCCTGAACAAGGCTAAGCCTGCGTAATTGTCCCCTGCCGGATAACCGGCCCGCCCAGACCAGGCAGGATTAGTTGTTTCAGACGGGGCAATTTTGACGCTATATCTTAGTGAGTGTTATGGATGCCGCTGTCTCAGCCCCGCAGCTAAAGCCTCCTTCATCATCCAAAAAGTCAATGATCAGGACCGAATCATCTCCCGCCTCATATCCTCCTTTGGTATCGCTGGGCCCCAGACGCGTATTGATATCGCAACCGATGCCCGTGTCCTGTCCGGACGGAACCAGGACCGTACCGCAAACCAGGGTGAAATTAAAGGTGAAAGGGGGAAAGGCCCCAAAATCGGGATAGACCAGTGCACTAAATTTTCGGGCATCGTTACTTGAATCGCCTTTTTCCAGCATGACGATACCCTCGGCAAAAGTATTGATTCCAAAAATGCCGGGCAGGTTGGTCGTCAGCTGATAGGCTCCGATAAAGAAATCCGATTCTACCGGGCACACCTGGAACATATTTACCACTGTCCGGCTCAAGGCGTCCAGTTTAGCATCCGGATCCCCGGAAACCTCCGCTATTTGAATGGTTACTGTTTTGATATCACCGATTTCAATGCCGCGGTCTATACCGGTAAAGGCCAGATTACCGGAATAGGAATTTGCCGGAACGACCACGGTAGTCGAGAATTCGTACTGGTCCTGGCTGGCCTCGTTTTCTGCCCCCGTGCTAACCACTTCCACAGAAACCGTACGATCTGTCTCAGAAACCGTGCTGAGCAGGATCGGGATTTGCGTATCGGCACTCGAATCAAATACCACGGGAAGGTCTACGATATTCGACGAGAACCTGGCATAGGTCTGCCCGTTTACCCCGTCGTAGATCACCACGTCTTCTTCGCAGGAAATAAATAGTCCCGTGCAGGCCAGGAGAATATAGAGATGCTTTTTCATCGTTGCTTGAATATTAAGTTTAGTATCCGGGGTTTTGCTGTTCGCGCAGGCCCGGGTTCCCGTTGAATTCCACGCTGGGCAGCGGCAGGGTGAACCGGTAATCATCCGGGGGCAGCGAACAGGCCCCGTTAAAGGCGCAATCCACGGCGTCTTTCGAAACCGCTTTATTGGCCCTTGTCCCCAGTCGCTTCAGGTCCAGGTAGCGATGGCCTTCAAAGCAAAGCTCCACCCGCCGTTCGTCCAGGATCGCTGCATAGGCCAGGGTACTGGTGCCCAAAACAGGCAAGGGGGTATCTGTGCCGAAGCGGGCATCCCGGATTTCCTTCAAAAGGGAAGCGGCCAGGCCCAGATCGCCCTGAGCAACGGCAGCCTCTGCCTGGATCAGGTACATTTCCGACACCCGAAAGACCTTCAGGTCGTTCATCAGGGGCTGTCCCTCAGAGCCTGGGTATTTCTGGATCACCAAAATGTCCAGCTCAGGATTCTGATTGGTTTCATAATCGGGGTCGATCAGGCTGGAGGGCGCCACATTGACCGTGTACCGTATATCGGCCGGGTCCAGCAGGTTAAACAAAGACCTCCCCATTTCAAAATACGGGGAGCCTGTTATGGTGGCATCGACAAAGGCAAAACAACTCCCTGCCCATCCGCCTGCTGCCGGACTTCCTGTTTGCCCCTGATCGTCGTAATTGTCATTGTTGGTGCGCTCCAGTTTAAAGATTACCTCCCCGTCAGAATCTTGTAGGAACATGTCCTCATAATCCAATCGACTGGCCAGCGGATATTTGGCTATAAGCTCCTCGGCCAGGCTGGCTGCCGCAACATAATCTTCCCGATAAGCAGCAATGCGCGCCCTCAGAGCAGTTATGAAATCTGCGTTTATCCGCTTGACCCCCAAATCCCCGTTGAGGAGCCCAGCTGCTTTGGTGAGATCCGATTCGATCAGGGCAAAGGTTTCCCCGTTGGTGTTCCGCAATAACTGCTGGTCGATTGTGGGAACAAAATCCAGATTGATGATGCTCAGGGCATTGTCGTCGGTGTAGTCGGTTGAGTAGTACGAAAGCAAAATAAAGTGCCCCCAGGCCCGCAGCGCATAAGTCTCGCCCAGAATCTGGTTGTACGTGTCCGGGTCTTCTGCAATTTTTTCAGCTGACAGGTTCTCGGCAGCCTCTATGAGCCTGTTGGCAAAATTCAGCTGAACATATCCATTCACCCAGAAGGTTTCGGGTGCCGTGGTACCGGCATTCAGCACAAAGCCATAATCTGCCAGCCCCTGCCCGCCATTGTCAAATCCAATGGAAAGCTCATCCGTAAAGATAGACTGAAAGGCGATATCCGGGGTAATATCGAACTGGTCATACACCCCGAATAGGCCCGCCTGTAAATCGTCCACCGATTCAAATGCGGTCTCGGCATCGAGGCGTCCCTTCTGATCTATGTCGATGGCATCATTACAGGCAGTCAGGCCGATAAAGACCAGTATAACTGTGAGTAGGTTCTTAGTATTTTTCATCGCTATCTTTTTTTAAAATCCGATTTCAAAGCCCACTGAGAATATCCGGGGCGTTGGGTATAACAGGTTGGTGTTCGTCTGCGCCTCGGCATCGAAGCCCCTCCATTTCGAGATCGTAAACAGGTTCTCTGCATTGCCAAAAATCTGAAGGCGCGAAATGCCCGTGTGCTCCAGGTACCGTTGCGGAAATTTGTAACCGACCTGTAAAAAACGCAGGCGCAGGTAATCGGCTTCCCTGAGGTACCGGTCCGAAACAAACGTGTAGGCGTCGCGGTTGGAGGCGCCATAGGAAGGGATGTCAGTGATGCGGTTTTCCGGGGTCCAGGCCCTTAACAAATCGCGTGAAGTCCGGAACGTACCAATGTTATTGGGGTCCTGAAAGGTCTGCAGGTCGAAATCCATACGGTCTACCCCTGTTACGTAATTGAACTGAGTGGTCAGGAAAAACCCTTTGTAGTCCATATTGAACCCAAAGCTTCCCTGCCATTTCGGGATCAGGTTCTTCCCAAGCCATACCCGGTCGGTATCGGCATTCGGATTCTCGGTAACCTCCCCGTCTGCTGTCAGGAACAGCAGGTTTCCGTTGGCGGGGTTCACCCCGGCATAGCGTATCACGAAATATTCGTTCAGGATGCCCCCGTTCCGGGTTCCGGTAATACCATCCGGGTTGCCCCGCTGTCCGTTTTCGGTCGGGATGTCGCCCACGTTTGTTTCATTGAAGTTGCCCACGGCATTCAGAACCAGGTTGAACCCTTCCGGTTCGGAGCTCCGTATCAGCTGATAGCTGGCCGTGAAATCAAACCCCTGGTTGGTCAGGCTCCCGATATTGGCATTCAGGGAAGTCACTGCATTGATGGCCGAAACAGGGCGGCTTTGAAACAGGTCGGTCGTTTCCTTCTTGTAGTAATCCACACTTCCGCGCAGGCGCCGTTTGAACACCTCGAAATCGACACCCACGTCAAATTGGGCGACCGTTTCCCATCGCAGGGTGGTATTGGCGATCTGGGAAAGGAAAATGGAGTTAAACCCGCCATATCCCGTTCCCGTGGCATAAAAGTTTCGGGTCAGGTCTGGTGCGGTAAAATACCCGCCTCCGGCAATGCGCTGGTTCCCTGCCTTGCCGTAAGATGCCCTGAGCTTCAACTGATCGAACGGCAGGTCTTCCATGAAGGCCTCGTTGTGAATGTTCCACCGGCCTGCCAGGGAGTAAAACGTCGCCCATTTGTTGCTTGCCGAAAAACGATAGGAGGCGTCTCTCCTTATGGTGCCCGTAAACCCAAAGCGTCGGGCGAAGTCGTAATCTACCTGGGCAAAATAAGAGAAAAGTCCTGCATCGAGGCTCTCTGCATTTGCGGTGTCGACGAACAGCAAAGCCTCTGCGTCAGAATCGTACCGCACGGGGATCAGGCCAGACCCGTCCCCGGGATAGAAGGTCTTGGGGTCGAGTCCGTTGGCAGTATATCCGAATTGCCGGAAATGTGCCTTGAAGTACTCCATATAGGCCCCGGCATCTACCGAGTGGTCACCCCAGGAATTCTCGTAATTCAGGGAAGTAACCTGATTGTAGCTGAACTGGCGCGTGCTGGCCTGTTGCTGGAATCCGGAGGTCGGGTTTTCCGCCCCCCCGAATAGCAGTGCATTGAAAGACTCCGGCCTCCGTGCGGCTGTCAGGAACTCGTTCTGGTAATCTGCACTCATGGTCAGGTTGGCCGTGAGTTGGGGCTGAATCTTATAGGAAGCGTTAAAGCTGCCGATCATCTTCAACTCTTCCCTGAGCAGCGTAAAGTTGCGCAGCCTGTCGATAAGAAACAGGGGGGTATTGGCGAAGACCAGGGGGTCGAGCAGCGACGCCCCGTCTACGTAGTCATCAGGGGTAATATAGGGAACGGAATTATAAGCCCCAATGATATAGTTTTGATTGACAGCCTGCGTTCCAATCGCATTGGGATCATTGGATTTGGAGAAGTTGATGCTGATGTTCGTGCCATAACGGAAACGGTCATTCGCAGACGTTCCCCCCACATTATTCCGAATACTGAATCGTTTCAGGTCTGAGTTACGGAGAATGCCTTCCTGGTCAAAATAGCCCAGGGAGGTGAATTGGGAGAATCGCTCCCCGCCGCTGGAAAGGCTCAGGTTGTGGTTTTGTGTAAGCCCGGTGCGGAAGAAATAGTCAGCCCAGTCAAAAGTGGGGGTAGCTGCTATTTCGGCGGGTGTAAGGGTTGCTCCTCTCCCGGCGCCCCTTTCATTCTCCAGGGTGAGCTGTTGCTGGGAATCCATCAGGTTGTAATCGTTTTTCTGAAGCGAATTGAAGCTCAGGATCCCGGTATAATTGATCTGCAGGGGTGTATTGTAGGCGCCCTGCTTGGTTTTGATATAGACCACCCCGTTGGCCCCCCGGTTCCCGTAGACGGCCGTTGCCCCGGCATCTTTGAGCACATCTATAGAGGCGATGTCTTGTGGGTTGATACTTTTGAAGTTATTCTCGTCAACCGGGGTGCCATCGACGATGAAGAGGGGGGAAGTGTTCCCGTTTATGGAATTGATCCCCCGAAGGCGGACGGTCGGGGAAGCCCCGGGCTGCCCGGTAGCGGTATTGATCTCCAGGCCTGCCACCTGTCCCGAAAGGGTCTGAATAACGTTGGCATTAGGCCGGTTCTCGATGGTCTGTGAGGTAAGCGTTTGTGAGGCAATGCTCGATTTTTCGCGAGTGGCCGACCGATACCCCTGAACCACCACTTCTTCCAGTGCCTCCACGTCTTCTTCCATGGTTACGTTGATTACGAAAGACGCCCCTACGGTAATTTCCAGCGTTTTTTGGCCGATGAAGGAAAACTGAAGTACCTCCCCCTCCGAAACGCTGATGCTGTAATTCCCGTCGAAATCTGTCTGTACTCCGCGCATGGTTCCGCGTACCACCACGGAAACCCCCGGAAGCGGAACGGCATCCTGGTCAATAACCAAACCCGAAACGAGTTTCTCCTGTGCGAAGGAGAAGTTCATACTTAACACCAGCATAAGCGGTATCAAGATCCAATTGTGTCCTGATCTCATCGAGTTGAAATTTTTGTGTTAATTTTTTTTAAATATACACATGAATACTTTGTTAAAACCAATTATCTACAGCATAAATCCATTTATCCGCAGTTTCATTCTATTAATCTACAGCGGCATTCCGAAACCGTAGCTTTATAGCCTTGACTATCGTGATGTTCTAAAGAAAAGGCCTGTGTATGCTTTAGTAGTTCTTTCCCGAATCGATTTTAGTTACATTTAGCCATGCTTATGCCATTTTACAGTTGTGTTCTGGAAGCGGGGACAGATGAAGCCGGCAGGGGGTGCCTTGCCGGGCCGGTTACCGCCGCGGCGGTAATCCTGCCTGAGTACGCAGATCTGCCACTGCTTAACGATTCCAAAAAACTGGGAGAGGCTGCCCGGAAGGCTCTGGCCCCGGCCATCATGGAACAGGCCCTGGGTTATGGGGTGGCCCATGTTGACCCGGAGATCATAGATGAAATCAATATCCTGAACGCCTCTATCCTGGCTATGCACCGGGCGCTCGACCAGCTGGGCATGCGCCCCCGGGCCATAGCCGTAGACGGAAACCGCTTTAAACCCTATGCCGAGATTCCCTTTCAGTGCGTGGTTAAAGGCGATGGGAAATACCAGAATATTGCGGCGGCCTCTATCCTGGCCAAGACAGCCCGCGACGCCCTGATGGAAGACCTCCACCGGGCTTTCCCCCAGTACGGCTGGCAGGGCAATAAAGGATACCCCACCCTGGCGCATCGCGAGGCTTTGCAAAGGCATGGCCCGTCGCCCCACCACCGCAAAACTTTCCGATTGCTGCCTGCTCAGCTGAAAATTGATTTCTAGGTGCTACTTTTGTAGGAAACCCACCCCGTTCAATGCGTGCCCTTCCCGCCCTGCTTGGCCTCATCCTGTTGCTTTCCGGCTGCGGATCCGGTGAACCTTCAGGCTCCGACCCGCTCGATTTCCTGCCCGGTAACACCGAAGCCCTGCTCCAGATCCACAGTACGGAAAAATTCCGCTCCGAGTTCCAGAACAACGGGCTGATAGACTCCTACCGCAAGCGTTTTCCGAACGACCTGTACACTACCCTCGATTCACTCCTGGGCATGGAAATAGGCCCTGGTGCCCTTTTCGCCTGGTCTGAACAGGCAGGTGAACGCCACTCCTGGTTACTCGTTTTCAAAGATACCCCCATCAGGGCCACCGACAGCCTCGATACCGAAGAGGCCGGCTGGCACCTGCCCGATTCAGTGTCGTGGCAAAGCCAAACCTACGGCCCCTGGCGGCTGGTTGCCTCTTCGGCCGGGTTGCTGCGCGAAGCCCTCTCTGAAGACAAGCCACGGCCGGAGAAGCTGAAAGCTGCCATGCGCACGGCCAACCCCCAGGCAGGGGCCACCCTCTACCTTCCGTCAGGGGGGCCATCCCCACTTTCTTTTCTGCTGCTGGCCGCTCCCGCATCTGGTGCCTCTGCGGCAGACAGCTGGTCGGCCTATGATTTGCAAATGGGTTCAGATGCCCTGTTGGTTCAGGGCCTGGAAGTAAGCCCAGACAGCCTCTGGGGCAACAGGAAGCTGTTGCGGGGCATGCCCGTGTTCCCCCTCGACGAGGTAACCCGCATTGCCCCGGCTGGCAGTACGGCCCTGTTCAGCTTTTCGCTGCAGCAACCCGCACAATTCCTGAGTAACCAGAGCGCCTTGCTGGGACGCGATAACGCCCGGGCCGGCCTGGTGGAAAGTGTGGAACAGCTGAGCCTGCTGGAAGCCGGGGGAGAGCCCATCCTGGTGCTGCACTGCCTGAATCCGGATCCTGTTGAAGAGGCCCTGCGGGCCTACCGGTCCGAATTGCCTGCTTTTCAGGAGGTGGTCGTGTACAACCTCCAACAAAGCGACCTGCTCAGGGAAGCTTTCGAGCCCTTGCTGAACCGCCTGCCGGCCCCCGGCTATTTTGCCCGCCTGGACGACTTCATGGTCTTTACCCCTACCCTGGAAGCCCTGCAGAACCTGATCAGCGCCTACCACCGCCAAGATACTTATGCGGGCGGGGGGCTCTTCCCTAAGCTGCAAGGATACCTGGCTTCCGAAACCAGCGCCCTGGCTATTGCCGAAGATCCGCTCAAGTCCTTTTTCATGGCCGACACCGCTTCGATTTTGGGCCTGCCTGCTGCCATCCTGGGCGGCCTCCCTGAGGGATACCTCTATACGGCCCAACTGAACAGCGCCGAGCCTTACGACCTGCTGGAGTACCAGTTCCGCCGGAAAGGCGACCCAACCGGTTCGGGCAGTTCCGTAGAACTGGCATTCACCCAAAAACTCGACGGCCAGCTTACCGCCGGCCCGTTCTTCCTCAAGAACCACCTGAACGGGCACATGGACATTGCCGTGCAAGACGATCAAAACCAGCTCTACCTCTTCTCAGACAAGGGGTCGTTATTCTGGAAAAAGGCGATTCCCGGGCCCATACAGGGCCGGGTCCACCAAATCGACATGTTCAAGAACGGCCGCCTGCAGATGGCCTTCACCACCCCAGACAAACTCGTCGTACTCGACCGCAATGGAAAGACGGTTAGCCCCTTCCCCCGGGAATTCGCGGGCGGAAACCTGGGGCCCCTGGCCCTGTTCGACTATGAGGGCAACCGAAACTACCGCCTGGTGGTTACCCAGGGCGCCCGTGTTCATATGTTTGACGCCCAGGGTCGCGCCGTGAGCGGGTTTAAATTCCGCGATGCCGGAAGCCCTGTGGTAGGTGCCCCCCAACACATGCGTGTCGGCAACCGCGATTACCTGCTTTTCCGCCTCGAAAACGGGCAGTTGAAAATACTTAACCGGGTGGGCGACACCCGGGTTAGGGTTGCCGACACCTTTGATTTTTCAGACAACGGGATCTTCCTTTTTCGCGACGCCTTCACCTTTACCGATCGGGCCGGCAGCCTGATTTCCATCGACCCTTCGGGGAAAGTGAGCCGTTCTGCCCTGAAACTGAACCCCGATCACGGCCTGTCTGCCACTTCGCGAACCCTGGCCCTGATGAACGACAACCTGCTGCAGGTAAGAGGGAACCAGGCCGAACTGGACCTGGGCGTTTATACGGCCCCCCAGATCTTTTATCTGAACGACATCATCTATGTTGCCGTAACCGACCTGCAAAGTGAGCAGCTCTACCTGTTCAGGAGCGACGCCTCTCCCCTGCCCGGTTTTCCGGTAGAGGCCGATGGCCTGACCGATATGGCCGATGCGGATGGCGACCGCAATCCGGAACTCGCCGTGCGGTTCCGCGACAGTGCCCTTGCCGTGTACCGCATTCAACGGTAAGGCTGCCGTGCCCCGCCTGACCCTGGTATAAATACCTGCATCTACCTATGCCGGAGTTGGCTGGAATTTCTTAATTTTAAGAGAATTAGCAGTGTACTGCTAGAGATCACTACAATATGAAAACATCTATTGCCGTCCGTTGGTCCGGCCCTTTGCTGACCGGGATCCTGTGTTGTGTTTCCTTCCTGGCATCGGCCCAGGATTGCAGTATTTTCTACCCCCTGAAAGAAGGGGTGAAACTCGAGTACACCCTTTACGGGAACAAAGACAAGGTTGAAGGCGTGCAGACTCAGGAAATTACCGGGGTCGAGACCACTTCGGAAGGCCTGCAAGCCCAGATGCATATCAGCTTCCGGGACGAAAAGGGGAAAGATGTCTACGAAATGGATTACGGCTTCCTGTGTGCGGGCGACGTGGTGCGCATCGACTTCCAATCACTGATGTCGGGCCCCATGCTGCAACAGAATCCAGAGATGGAAGCTGAGATCACGGGCACCGATATCGAATGGCCCAATAACCTGAGCGTCGGGCAGGAACTCCCGGATGCCAATGTGTCGATGAAAATGAATATGGGGGGCATCAACATGAATATGGAAATGGACATTTCGGCCCGCAAGGTAGAACGGAAGGAAACGGTCACCACGGCAGCCGGCACCTTCGATTGCTTTGTGGTTTACAGCGAAACTCGCTCGAAGATGATGATGGCCAACCAGACTTTCCCTTCGCGTACCTGGCTGGCGGAAGGCGTCGGCATGGTCAGGAACGAAAGCTACAACAAGAACGGCAAACTCACTGCGCGTATGGAGCTGACCGCTGTTTCGCGGTAGCGCCTTGTGGGCTCAGGGCCTGTCAGTAGGCCAGGGAGGCCCCGAAAAGCGTGGCAAAATGCCGAAGCAGGTGTTTCTTTACTTCAGCCGTGGGCACGTGTTGCCCCAGTTCGGCGCTCAGGGAGGTTACCCCCTTTCCACGGATGCCGCAGGGGATCATCAGGTCAAAATATGACAGGTCGGTATTTACGTTCAGGGCAAAGCCGTGCATGGTTACCCACCGGCTGGCCCGTACCCCCATGGCGCATATCTTGCGGGCCCGTGGGGTGCCAACCTCAAGCCAAACGCCGGTTTCCCCGGGGGAGCGCTGGCCCTGCAGGCCGTACTCCGACAGGGTGCAGATCACCATTTCTTCCAGCAGGCGCAGGTATTTGTGGATGTCGGTAAAGAAGTTTTCGAGGTCCAGGATCGGATAGCCCACAATCTGCCCGGGGCCGTGGTAGGTAATGTCGCCCCCCCTGTTGATGTGGATAAAGCTGGCCCCGCGCTCGCGCAAAACGGCTTCGCTTACGAGCAGATTGGCCTTGTCTCCGCTTTTTCCGAGGGTGTATACATGCGGGTGTTCCACATACAGGAAATAATTGGATGTTTCGCCGGGTACCGCCTCTGTGCGGCGGCCTTTTTTCTGCTCCAGGATTTGCCCGAAAAGTTTCTCCTGGTAGTCCCAGGTATCCCTGTAGTCGCGATAGCCTAGTTCCTGTACCTCTACCGTCTTGTTCATGCCGGCAAAGGTACGCAAAACCAGCCCGCTAGTCTTCCAGTTCCACTTCTATGTTCAGCAGGGCCGGATTTCTCAGGTACTCCAGAAAATCGACCTCCCTGATCAGGGTTTTGCCATCCACACTCAGGGTGGCGGCATCGGAACTGGCCGATTTGACCCGTTTCGGGAAATGGACCCTGAGCGTGTAGGTAGACCCGGCCAGAAACATGGCCCCTGATTCCAGGCTGTCGAGTCGCTGCCTGAACAGAGCCGAATCGGTAACGACGGTGGTACGCGAAAAACGATTCGAACCAAAGGCGTAGGAAACTTCGGTGCCTTCCGAAAAATCAGGCGACCCCTTGTCTGAGCCCTGCTGGGTGCTTTCGAGAGCCCCTGAATTTTGAAAGGCCCTGAAGGCGTCCTGCACTTCAGTGATGGCTTTAAAATCGCGGTCCAGGTAGATAACCATCTCCTTGGAAACCGGATCTGACTTCAGGCGCATGCGGTAGGGCTCCAGCTCTTTGAGCCGCTCCTGTTCTGCAGCCGGCAGGGTGGCGATACTGTCTTTTTTCTCCCGAAGCAGGTCGGCAAAATAGATAAGTGAGTCTACGGCCTTTTCCTCGGTAACGACGGCCGAGTCTCCGGCCATCGACATGAGTTCAGAACCGTCAAAAATCAGGGAAATACTACCCGAGCCGTTCGCATTCAAAGTGATCTCTTCGGTAAAATGGCAGGAAGCGAGCAGGCCTGCCAGCGACAGGACAGCCCAGATTCGGTTGGTTTTCAAAAGCGCTTAATTAGGGTTGTTGAGAATAATCAGGGCGGCGATAACACCGGGCACCCAACCACACAAGGTTAAAAGTAAGACAATTAGGAATGACCCGCAACCCTTGCCGATAACGGCCAGCGGGGGGAAGAAGATGGCGAGCAGTACGCGCAACAGACTCATGGCTCCAGGATTTGAATGATGACATTCAATAGGTCGCAGAAAACGCGCATACGTTACAAAAAATGCCCACGGCCCCGCCTTTGGGCTGCATTGGTCAGTTTCCCCGTAAGGTCTATATTTGCAGGGCTAAATGGATTCGCGCATGCAACTGTCTGAACAAGAAATCATCCGAAGGGAAAAACTCAAGCACCTCAGGGAGCTGGGCATCGACCCGTATCCCGCCGAGCGTTACCCGGTGAACACCCTTACAGCCGACCTGCGCAGGCAATTCGAGGCCGGCAAAATGGTGGTCCTGGCCGGGCGGCTGATGTCGCGTCGCATTCAGGGCAAGGCCTCCTTCGCCGAATTGCAGGACAGTACCGGCCGCATCCAGCTCTATTTCAACCGGGACGAGATGTGCCCGGGCGACGACAAGACCGCCTATAACGAAGTATACAAGAAATTGCTCGACATCGGCGATTTTATCGGCGTAGCAGGCGAGCTCTTCACCACCCAGGTGGGCGAGAAATCGGTCCTGGTAAAAAAACTCACCCTGCTCAGCAAGGCCCTCAGGCCCCTGCCCCTTCCCAAGACAGACTCGGAAGGCCATGTGTTCGACGAATTCAACGATCCGGAACAGCGTTACCGCATGCGCTACGTAGACCTGGTAGTGAATCCGCAGGTGCGCGATACCTTTGTGAAGCGCACCAGGATAACCAACAGCATCCGCAAATTCTTCAACGAGCAGGGGTACCTCGAAGTGGAAACCCCAATATTGCAGCCTATTCCCGGGGGGGCAGCGGCACGGCCTTTCGTGACCCACCACAACGCCCTGAATATGCCCCTCTACCTGCGCATCGCCAACGAACTCTACCTGAAACGACTGATCGTGGGCGGTTTCGACGGGGTTTATGAATTTTCCAAAGACTTCCGCAACGAGGGGATGGACCGCACCCACAACCCCGAATTTACGGTGATGGAGCTGTACGTGGCCTACAAGGATTACCTGTGGATGATGGAAACCACCGAAACCCTCCTGGAGCGGGTGGCCCTGGAAGCCAACGGCAGTACCCTGGTAGAGGCCTGGGGCCAGACCATTGAGTTCAAGGCCCCCTACCCACGCGTGCCCATCCTTGACGCGATTAAGGAACACACCGGCTATGACGTGGCAGGTATGGACGAGGCTGCCTTGCGGAATGCGGCAGCCCAGCTCGGGCTGGAGGTTGACGAAAGCATGGGGGTGGGCAAACTCATAGACGAGATTTTCGGGGAATGCTGCGAACACCATTACGTACAACCCACCTTTATTACCGACTACCCGGTGGAAATGAGCCCGCTCACCAAAGCGCACCGCAGCAAGCCGGGCCTGACCGAGCGCTTTGAGCTGCTGGTCAACGGAAAGGAAATTGCGAATGCCTATTCGGAGCTGAACGACCCCATCGTGCAACGCGAACGCTTCGAAGAGCAGCTCCGCCTTTCTGAAAAAGGCGACG
Organism: Robiginitalea sp.; assembly: GCA_024642005.1. Classification (GTDB taxonomy): domain Bacteria; phylum Bacteroidota; class Bacteroidia; order Flavobacteriales; family Flavobacteriaceae; genus Robiginitalea. Next base: position 20,196 of record JAHECA010000034.1, read on the forward strand.
ACGAGGCCATGTTTATCGACCAGGACTTTTTGAGGGCACTGGAATTCGGGATGCCGCCCACCTCGGGAATCGGTATCGGCATCGACCGCCTGGTAATGCTGCTCACCGACAACGCCTCGATACAGGAGGTGCTCTTCTTTCCACAGATGAAACCGGAAAAGAAACCGGTTGCTCTCAATGAAGAAGAAAAGGCCGTGATGGACCTGCTCGACCCGGCTGGCGAAATGCCCCTGATGGAATTAAAGGACAGAGCCGGGCTCAGCAACAAAAAGTGGGACCTGGCCACCAAGTCGCTCAGCAAGAAGGGGCTTTTCGAGGTGGAAAAAACCGAAGCGGGGCTTATAGCCCGTGCCAAGGGCTAGCGGCACTTACCCCATGTTTTAGGGTACCCATCCCTATGGGCAACTGCCCTTACTGCTGAAATTTGCAAGCGTTTTTCCTTTGGCAAAAAAACCATAGCTTAGGAGGCCATAAACCCTCATTCATGGATCGCTTCAAGCGCTTCGGCCTGCTGGCCGGCCCCCTGCTATTCACACTGTTGTTAAATTTGCCGGGCACCCTGGTCTCTGAGGCCGGTGACAAGGTGCTGGCCACAGGGGCATGGATGATCGTCTGGTGGATCTCTGAGGCGGTTTCGATCTCGGTAACGGCACTGTTGCCGCTGCTGGTGTTTCCCCTGCTGGGCGTTATGGACATGGAAGACGTGGGGGCCAATTACGGCAGCCCCATTATTTTCCTGTTCTTCGGCGGTTTTATCCTGGCCCTTGCCCTGGAGAAGGTGAACCTCCACCGCCGCATTGCCCTGAGCATTATCCAGCGCACCGGCACGGGGCCCGAACGCGTAATCCTGGGCTTTATGATCGCCACCGGGGCCCTGAGCATGTGGATCAGCAATACGGCCAGCACGGTGCTCATGCTGCCCATCGCCCTTTCCGTGATCCGACTGCTGGCCAGCGACGACGACGGGTTTACCGACAAAGACCGCAACTTCGCCCTCAGCGTAATGATGGGCATCGCCTTTTCGGCCAACGCCGGCGGCATTGCCACGGTAATCGGCACCCCTCCCAATTCGGTGCTCATCGGCCTGCTCGAAAACGAATACCACATCGAAATTTCCTTTCTGAAGTGGATGACCCTGGGCCTGCCCGTCTCGGTGATCCTGATCGCCGTCTCGTACTGGGTGCTGGTCAAGTGGATGTTTCCCTGCAAAGACCTCGAGTTCGGCGCGTCTAAAGAAGTCATACACGTCGAGCTAAAAAAGCTCGGACCGGCCAGCGGGCGCGAAAAAATGGTGCTGGTAATTTTCGGGATTACTGTTTTTTTGTGGATTTTCCGCACCCTGATCAACAACCTGATCCCGGGTCTGGGGCTTAGCGACACAGGCATCAGCATGCTGGGTGCCCTGGCCCTTTTTGCTGTGCCCTACAACCTCAGGAAAGGTGAATTTATCCTGGAATGGCGCGACACCTCGCGCCTGGCGTGGGGCATTCTGATACTCTTCGGAGGCGGGTTGGCCCTGGCGCGCGGCATGTCGGCCAGCGGGCTGGTCGACCTGGTGTCGGGGGCCATCGCCAACAGCGACCTCGGGGTGCTGTTCACGGCTACCCTGCTGATCGCCCTGATGCTCTTTATGACCGAACTGATGAGCAATGTGGCCCTGGTGGCTGTCCTGGCCCCGGTGGTGGCGGGCATCGCCATCGGGCTCGACATCCCGTTGCTGCACCTGCTCATCCCGGTGACCATTGCCAGCAGCTGCGCCTTCATGCTCCCGATGGCCACCCCACCCAATGCCATCGTTTTCGCGAGCGGCTATATCAAAGTACACCAGATGGCCCGGGTTGGGCTGGTGCTGAACCTGATCTCTGTGGTGCTGCTGGTGGCTATCTTCCAATTTGTGATCCCGCTCATTTTTTAATTGCGAATTTACCAGGGTCCTGCATTTACTGTTCTTGAGAATTGACTCTAAGAAAAGGTGCCCGTTTCGGGCAGCCGACATGGAAGCGGGCCTTTTGAATTTTGTATCCAAAGACAGGGTTTTTTGAGCCGCGTAGCAGCGCTACGTAGCGAGAAAAAGCCGTGGTTTGGAAGCAAAAGACGCAGGCGCAGCCCGTGTTGGAAGCCCGGAAGGGGTACAACAAGTAAAGCCCCTCTCTGAAACAGGGGCTTTACAGCTGACTAATTCAAATAACCGACAGAAATGAGAAGAAGATTATCGGTATGGGAGGCCCCTTGATCCGAAGGCCTTTCTTAACCAATAGACGGCGTCTAGTTGTTTTTGTTACAAAACTGCCGGCCTTTTAACCTTTGTGTACCGCCTTGACGGCTAGCTGACCGTCGGGCCAAAGCCAGCACCCGACCAACTGCCCTTTTTCATCGGCAAACTTCCCTGCAGGGTCGTACGGGCAGGAGCACACGGGCTTTTTTACCACGCTACAGGGCCCTCAAACATCAAAAAAGGGGGCTTTCACAACATCGGGCTGGAAACAACGTTTTTCTGAAGTAACTTGGATCCTATCAAAAAACCCCAAATTATGCCTGCCTACAAACTAAAAAGCCTGCTTTACCTGCTTGTTTTTATCTTGTGTGCCTGGGTGTACCACCAGACCGAATCCGGGGCTTCCGAGCCCGTAAATCAACCGGTGGCAAAATTGACTTCCCCTCAGGTCCCACTTGAGGCTGCAACTTCTGACGGAATCTAGGCGTGTGCAAAGCACCTGCCTGTTAATTATTCCTAAATTCGGACTGCCCCGTTAAACCCTATCCCCCCAGGCGATTCTAAAAGGTGTAGAAACCCCAAAAACGAATCGTATGAAAAAGTGGATACTGGCCGGTTTATTGCTTTTCGGCCTGAGTGCAACCGCACAACGCATGCAACGGGACTGGCAGGGCCGTAAGCAAATGCCGGAGTTTTCAACTGATGAAATGGCTGCCCTGCAGAGCAAACAGATGACCCTGGCACTCGACCTTTCGACGGCACAGGAACAACAGCTCCAGCAATTGTTGGCCAAACGCATTGCCGACCGACGCGAAAGGTGGGAAGCCCACCAAAAAGACACCATCGCCATGGCCGACCCGCACCAACGCTATGCGCGCATGAGTGAGCGCCTCGACAGGGAAATTGCCTTCAGGCGCGAACTGCGTAAGGTTCTGGGAGAAGCATCTTATGAACAATGGAAAGTGCTTCACCCGGCAAGAAGTTCAGACCACAACCGCTCCGGAGGCATGGGCCACCACCCCGACCGAAAGCACCACAAAGGATAAAAGAACAGGGCAGCCGCCCTGTTTTTTTATACGATTCGGCCCCGAAATGCGTTTTGAAAGAAACCACTTGCCATGAAACTTATGCGCATCTTCCTGATTTTGGCCCTGCTTTTGGGCGGTACGCCTATGTTGTCGGGGCAGCAGTCCGACGCGAAGGACCGCCAGGAAAGAGCCGATTCGAGGCGCAACAGCGATGCCTATTCTTCTGAAAAGGATAAGCGTCAGGATGACGACGCCCTGGCTGATTCTGACACCTTTGAAATGGCGGAATCGCTGGAAAACGGCAGCCGTGCCCCCAATGCCCACAACCGCGGCAAAGACCTGGTGGCTACCGATATAGTCGAGGCAAAGGCCCTGACCGCTCGCGACGAGATGGCCGAACACTACGGCATCCGCAACCCAAAAGACCTGAACGACCTGTTCAGCGCCTGCCGGAAATACTATCGCGCCAAGGAACTGCTTGATGCACAATACCCGAATAAAGAAAGCGAGGATTACCGGAAGAAAGCCCAGGTCCTGGAACGGGAATACAGCCGCGAACTGTGGCAGGTGCTGCCCGAATCTTAAGCCCGCATTTTCCGGAATACCGATGCTGCAACTGCCACGGTCTGGTCCAGGTCAGCGTAGCTCAGCGCGTCGTTCAGGAAGTAGCTTTCAAAGGCACTCGGGGGCAGGTATACCCCTCCTTCCAGCATCCCGTGGAAATACTGTTTGAAATACGGGTTATTCCCCAGGGCCGAAGTCGCAAAATCGCGCACGGGGGTAGCTGTAAAGTGTACCGAGATCATGGAACCAAAGCGGTTGACCTGATAGGGGAGGCCCGACTGCTTCAGGGCTTCCTCCAGACCCTGGTGCAGATAGGCCGTCTTCTCTGACAACCTGTCGAAAACCTCCGGGTCGCTTTCGATTTGCCGCAACATGGCCAATCCGGCGCTCATGGCAAGGGGGTTCCCACTAAGGGTCCCGGCCTGGTAAACCGGACCTTCGGGGGCCAGATGCGCCATAATTTCAGCCGATGCGGCAAAGGCCCCTACCGGCAACCCTCCGCCTATAACCTTGCCAAAGGCCACCATGTCGGCTGCAATCCCAAGGACTTCCTGGGCTCCGCCCCGGGCCAGGCGGAAGCCGGTCATTACTTCGTCGAAAATGAGCAATATGCCCTCTGCGGTACAAAGCTTGCGAAGCCCCTCGATAAAGCCTTCCACCGGCGGCACGCAGCCCATGTTTCCAGCAACAGGTTCGAGAATAATGGCGGCGATCTGCCCCGGATTGGCCTCGACCAGCCTACGTACGCCGTCCAGGTCGTTGTAATTGGCCAGCAAGGTATCTTTGGCCGTTCCCTGGGTTACCCCGGGGCTGTTGGGGCTGCCGAAAGTAACGGCCCCGCTGCCCGCCTGGATCAGGAAGGCATCTGCATGCCCGTGGTAACACCCGGCAAACTTGATGATTTTTTCGCGCCCGGTATAGCCGCGGGCCAGCCTGATGGCACTCATACAAGCCTCGGTGCCGCTGTTCACAAACCTGATCTTGTCGATATTGGGCACCATGGAAACGGCCAGTTCGGCCAGTTGGGTTTCCAGCGCGGTGGGCATGCCGAAGGAAGTGCCTTTGCGCGCCTGGGCCACAACGGCTTCCAGCACGGGCGGAAAGGCATGCCCGAAGAGCAGGGGCCCCCAGGAGGCAATGTAATCGATGTAATTATGGCCGTCTTCATCGGTGAAACCGGCGCCGGCCGCCTCCTTCACAAATACCGGGGTGCCCCCGACGGCCTTAAAGGCCCGTACCGGTGAGTTTACCCCTCCCGGAAGTACCCGGCAGGCTTCCCGGAACAGGGCGCTGCTTCTCTCGTATCGCATGTTATTTGTTGGTGTTATCGGGTCGTACTTTCAGAAGTTGACCAATGGAAAGGGCGCTGCTGTTGAGCTGGTTGAGCCGCATAAGTTCTTCCACGCTAATCTGGTAGCGGCGCGAAATCGCATACAGGGTGTCGCCGGGCTGTACCCGGTGAGTTTCATACAATTCTCCGGAGGCGGTTACCTCTGTATACAAAGGCGTTTTTTCGCCCAGTATTTCTGCGTCGAGACGGGCCAGGTCGTATCGTTCTATGAGCTCGATGAGCTTTTGGGGGTATCGGCGGTCGGTGGCATACCCGGCCTCCTTAAGGCCGCGTGCCCAGCCCCGGTAGTCGTTCTTGCGGAGTTCGAAAAGGGACGCGTAGCGAGACCGGGAGGTGAGGAAGATGCTGTGGTCGCGGAACGAGTACATGGGGTGGTTGTACTTGCGGAAGCACTCCCCTTTTTCGTCATCGTCGTGATGGGCGTAATCGCCGTCCCAGCCGGTGTGGCACTTGATGCCGAAATGGTTGTTGGTCTTGCGCGTGAGCTCGCCCTGGCCAAAGCCGCTTTCGAGCAAACCCTGGGCAATGGTAATGGAAGCAGGGATGCCGTAGGCCGCCATTTCATTCTTGGCGATATCGCCAAAAGTGGCGATGTATTCTTCGGGCGATTGGATCGGGAAATACCGGAACCTGGCCGGTTCATCAGGCAATTCGGCACGGGTGTCGTCGTTTGTCTTGACAGGCTGGGAACGCGTGGCCTGCCGCTCTTTTTCGAGGGAGGCCCGGCGTTTGCTGCCGCAACCGGCGAGCACCAGGCATGCCAGGGTGGCAAATAGCAACGTCCTTCTCATAGTTGCAACAAAGGTAAGTTCTTTTTCCGCAACTCCAGATTCATGCCCCGGTTTCCCTGCAAACCGCCGGTATGGATGGCCAGAATGGTACTTCCCGGAGCAATCTGGCCGCTTCGCACGTCGTCGAGCAGGGCGTATAGCATCTTGCCGGTGTACACGGGGTCCAGCGCTATGCCGGTCTGTTCGCGAAAGCCATTGATAAAGTCGATTAGCCCGGCCGTGACCTTGCCGTATCCGCCCAGGTGCGAATGGGCCGAGAGCTCCCAGTTCTCCCCGGGGATGAACCGGGACAGCTCGTCGCGAAGCCCGGCTGCCTTAAGGGCCGGATAGCCCAGGACCCGTTGCCCGGGTGCTGCGCCGCGTACCAGCCCCGCCAGGGTACCCCCGGTGCCTACCGGGCAGCAAAGCAGGTCAAAACGGGCATCTGCGGGTTCCAGGATTTCGGCGCAGCCCCGTATGGCCAGTTCGTTGGTGCCTCCCTCGGGGAGCAGGTAAGCAGGGCCGTACCGCGCCAGGCAGGTTTTCTGGAAAGCCGGCGTTCCCCGGCGCGCATATGCTGCCCGGCTGAGAAAAACCAACTCCATACCGGCCTGCCGGGCGTCTGCCAGGGTTGGGTTAAGCGGCCTGCCCTGCAGCTCATCTCCCCTGATGAGCCCCAGGGTTTCAAAACCGTACAGCCGGCCGGCAGCAGCCGTGGCGTGGATGTGGTTGGAATACGCCCCCCCGAAGGTGATGAGCCTGCCAAAGCCCTGCCTGCGGGCTGCCGCAAGGTTGTATTTGAGCTTGCGGTACTTATTGCCCGAAAGCTGGGGGAACAACAGGTCTTCCCTGCGCAGGTACAGGCTCACCCCATGTTCCCTGAGCACCGGCAGGTCTACGAACGCAGTCTGGGCTGTTTCCGGGTCTGGCCTCACGAGTACAGGTAACGAAAGAATCCGAATGGGGGGCGGCGGCCCAGGTAACCCAGGTCCCGCTCGCAGGCATAGGCCTCCCGTTCAAAGCTGATGTTTTTATAGGCCTTGTAAAAATCGCGGTAAATGGCGCTGCGCACCAGCCATTCCACAACGTACCACAGGTAAAAAAACAGCAGCAGCAATTCGGCCTGCTGGCGCAGGTGGATGCGCTCGTGGTTGATGAGAACCGCATCGCTCCTCAGGGAAGGGTGGCGCAGGAAGATAAAGGGCCAGAGGCTAAGGCCCACGTAATTCCGGTAGAAAAAATGTCTGAAAACCAGGATCAT
>JAHECA010000053.1 GCA_024642005.1 Robiginitalea sp.
AGCGCCTCCAAGACCCGCTCGGGGGTAAAGGGCAGATGGCGCAGCCGTTTGCCGGTGAGCCGCAAAAAGGCGTTGGCAATGGCACAGGCTACCAGGGGGGTGCCGGTTTCGCCCACGCCTTGCGGGTGTTCCCGCGAGGGGAGCAGGGCCACCTCCACGCTGTCGGGCACCTCCTGCATGCGCAGCAGCGGGTAGCTGTCGAAATTCGACTGCTGCACCCGGCCGTCCACGATGGTGATCTGTTCCTTCAGCACGCTGCTCATCCCCATCAGCACGCCGCCTTCCATCTGGGCGATCACGTTGTCGGGCTGTACCACCACCCCGGCGTCGAGGGCACACCAGAAGTGATGTACCTGTATCTGGCCGGTCGTACGGTCTACCGAGATCTCGCAGATTCCGGTGCCCAGGGAGCCGTGCTCTACAAAGGCCACGCCCTTGGCCCGCCCTTCAGGAGAAGGCTCTTCCCACCCGGCCATTTCGGCCGCCTTTTCCAGGGTGGCCAGGGCCCGGGGCGCTTCTGCCATCAGTTCGCGGCGGAGGCCCACAGGGTCCTGACCCAGGTCGTGGGCAATCTCGTCCAGCATGCACTCGATGGCGAATTTGTTCGGGCCATGCCCTACAGAACGCCAGTGTTTAAGGCGTATGCCGTGCGAGGCGCTTCGCCATTCGGCCCACTGGTTGGGGATGTTGTAATGGTCGTTCTGAACCCCGCTGGCCACCAGGTTGCCCCCGTCGCCCACTACAATGTGCGAAAGGCTGGTGATCTGCCCCTGCCGGTCGACCCCGGCCCGGAGCCGTTGCAGGCTCATGGGGCGGAAGGTGCCGTAACCGATGTCGTCTTCCCGGGTCCAGACCAGTTTGACTGGCCGGGGAGCCATAGTGCGGGCCAGCTCGGTGCATTCCGAGACAAAATCATTGATGCTCCGGCGACCAAAGCCCCCGCCCAGGTATTGCAGGTGGATTTCCACATTTTCAGGGGGAATGCCCAATTGCGCAGGTACCCCGAGTTTGGAGTCGGGGCCCTGCTGGCTGCCCACCCAGACCTCGGCACGGCTGCCGTCTGCGGCTACCTGCACGATGGCGTTCAGGGGTTCCATCTGGGCGTGGTATACATAGTCGTTCCTGAAGTCGGCCGTGTACGATTTTGAGGCGCCCCGAAAGGCACGTTCAAAATCCCCTTTGTTCGTAAGGACTTCTCCCTGCTGCCCGTTTGCCGCCTGTTCGGCATAACCCGCATAGGCTTCCCGAGAGTTAAAACCCGAGGCCTGGGAGCTGCCCCAGCTGATCTGCAATTTCTTTTTGGCTTCAAGGGCCCCTTCCAGGGTGGTGGCCACTACCCCTATGGCGTATTCGAAGGGAACGATTTTCAGTACCCCGTCCAATGCGAGGATTTCTGCTTCGTTCTCCAGGGTGGGGGCAGCGCCGTGCAGGTTGCCCCGTTCCAGCACCCCGTATGCCATGTCAGGCAGGCGCAGGTCCATCGCGAATGGGGCCTTTCCGTCTACTTTGGCCGGGATTTCCCACCTGGGAATGTATGTGCCCACCAGGCGGAATTCGGCCGGGTCTTTCAGCCGGTCTTCCCCGACCTCCGGCAGGGGGTCGGGCAGGGTGAGGTGGGGCACCAGCTCGCCATACCCGATCTGTCGCTGCGAGGCAGCATGTACCACCAGATGGGGTTGTGTACTGAGTTCTTCGATCGGGACAGCCCACAGGGTGGCTGCGGAGTGCAAGAGAACCTGACGGGCCTGGGCGCCGGCCTGGCGCATCGTGGTGTAGTAGCTGTTTGTGGTTCGGCTGCCGACCGTAAACATGAGCCTGCTGCCCGGGGACCAGCCCGGGGAGCCGTAAACTTCAGAGACCTGGGGCGAGAATTCAACCTGCACCTTATCCCAGTCGGCATCCATTTCTTCGGCAAAGAGCAGGGGGAGGGAGGTCATGGAGCCCTGTCCCATTTCGGCCGCCGGGTTGCAGACCACCAGGCTGCCGTCTTCCGAAAGCCGCACCCAGGCGTTTACCGGGTATTTCTCGAGGGCCTCCGCCAACTTCTTGCGGTCTCCGCAGGAAATTAGCTGGGGCAGCAGGCCGGAGGCCCCTATGAACAGGGCTACGCCCCCGGATGATTTTAAAAACTTCCTGCGGCTGATGGTTTTGTTGGGCTCTTGCATGGCGTCAGGCTTCTGGGTTGGCTTGGATTTCTGCGGCGCGCGCTACCGCCTTGATGATGCGCATATACGTGCCACAACGGCACAAGACCCCGTTCATGTAGCTCTTGATTTCCTCCCGGGACGGGTTCGGGTTCTGACTGAGCAGGGCCGCTGCCTGCATGATTTGCCCGGGCTGGCAATACCCGCACTGAGGCGCCTGTACCTCCACCCAGGCTCGCTGGAGCGGGTGGCTGCCGTCGTCAGATAGGCCCTCAATGGTCGTAATTTCCTGGCCATTGGCAAGGTCTTCTGCTTTCAGGATGCAGGCCCGCATGGGCTGGCCGTCTACGTGTATGGTGCAGGTGCCGCACTGGGCGATGCCGCAGCTGTATTTGGTACCGGTAAGGCCGAGGTGTTCGCGCAGCACCCAGAGCAGGGAGGTGCCTTCGGCGACATCGGCTTCATAGGATTGGCTGTTGATGCGCAGGGATAGTTTGGGCATGGCACAAAATTTTAAGGTTTAAGTTACTGAAATTCGGCAGATAACGAAAGTTCCTTCCTAATTCAGGTATTATGATATGGGCGGGATGGGATTGCCAGCAGGCATGGCCCGTTTACCCCCGCTTGTCAGTGGATGGCTCCAGTAAATCCCAGCGGTTGCCGTACAGGTCTTCAAAGACGGCCACGGTGCCGTAACCGTGCGTTTCGGGCTCCCGAACAAAGCGAACGCCCTTTTCGCGATACCTGCGGTAATCGCGTTCAAAATTGTCGGTATATAAGAACAGGAACACCCGCCCGCCGCTTTGGTTGCCCACCTGCGCCTTTTGGTTGTCATCGGCAGCCTTGGCCAGGAGCAAGGAGCATTCCTGCGAACCGGGGGGTGCTACCAACACCCAGCGTTTGCCCGGGCTCAGTTCGGTATCTTCCAGGAGTTTGAAATCGAGGTTGCCGGTAAAGAATCGGATGGCTTCGTCGTAGTCATAAACGAGCAGGGCGATATGGGCGAGGTGTTGTTTCATGCCGGATTGATATGCCTGGCAATAATTTCCCTAAAATTCGTGACCAACCCGGGGTTTTCAGCCAGAAATTCGCTGAAATTTTCGGCTTTCGACTGCTCCATGAAATGATGTACGGCCCGCAAGGCGGCCCGGGTCAGGGCCTGGTCATATTTGTTTGCAGCCCCGGCGCGGGCCACAAAGGCTTCCAGCTGGGCCAGGATATTTGCCTCGGCCCGGGGCAGGCCGTATTTGCCCAGGTGCAGCCACGCCAGGCGCAGGTGGGCCCGATGTGTGAAGTCTGCCACGGGCAGGGTTCGGGCCGCAAACCGGGCTTCAAATTCCGTGTCGGAAAGTTCGAAATGCTTTTCCATGCTTTGCTGGCCTGACCGGGTAGCCCCAGGCGGTTACTTAATCGGGCTCGAATGCAGGAAGGCGAGTTTCGGGGTGCCTTCCACCTGCTTCACATAGGCGCTTTCGAGCCACTTCACGTCGAACCGGGCAGTGTCGTTCAGGGTTAACCTGCCGTGGTTTACATAACGGATGAGGGTACCATTGCAATCGGCCTCAAAGGTAAAATCGACCAGCTGGTAGTCGATCACTGCTTCTGGCATGGCCTGAATTGCATTTATTAGGCTGTCGTTATTCCAGATAAGCCCGTCTTCGAAAAGTACGTAATCGGGGGTTGAGAGGTTTTTCAATTCCTCAAAATTATTCGACGAAATCGCCTCAAAGTAGTCCGTAATGAGTTTTTTGGCACTAGCATCCGCTATTTTCTGGCAAGGTTCGTGCGGGCTTCCGCAAGCCGCCACGACAAACGGCAAACAGGCAAGGAGTTTTTTTCGCATGGTTGTTTAGGTTACAGGTTGAGTTTCTTGAACAATGCGCCCATGCTTTCCGGGTCTATTGCTTCCATTTCGACCAGCTTCAGGCCCTTTACCATTTCAATGGTAGAGGTTTTGTACTTCTTGAAATGGGGAGTCTGCAGGTGGGCTTCATAGGCCGCCTGGTCGCGGTAGATCTCCAGGATGCGCACCTGGTTGGGCTGCTCTTTCTGGTACATTGGATAAATCGAAATCACCCCCGGTTCGAGCTCTACCGACGCGGCCGATTCCTCTTTGAGGATCGCAAGGTATTGCTCCAGATGTCCCGGGAAGACTTCAATCTCGGCCATTCTGATCATCAGCTTGTCGGTCATATCTTTATCAAGGGCTTTATGGGTACACGAACTACCGATCAGGATAGCCGAAAAGAGTACTAATGTGAATTTCATGCCTTTTTGATTTCATAGTGCAATTCCACCAGCCCGGTATTATAGGCTTTGACATCGAGCAGGCGCAGGTTGTTTTCCTTTCCCGCCCCGTCAAAAAAGGGCAGGCCTTCCCCCAGCAGGATGGGCAGGATGGCCAGCCGCAATTCATCGGCCAGGCCCAGCCGCAGAAATTCGTTGGCCAGGGCAGCCCCGCCAACCACCCAGATGTTTTTATACCTGGGCCTGAGCCGTTCGCCAACCAGGGTATGCAGGTTGCCCGCATAGAATTCGATATGTGGTTTTACCTTCGGCAGGTCGCGGTGGGTTACCACAAGGGTAGGGGTATCGCCGTAGGCCCAGTAATATTCCTTAGAGAGCTCAAAGGCATGCTCGTAGGTGCCCGCCCCCATCACATAGCAATCGACCGATTTCATGAAATCTCCCGGGCCCTGCCATTCCTCGCCCTTCTCATAGGGGCTGGTGGTTTCGAACCAGCCTACGCTGTTGTCTTTTTTGGCGATGAAGCCGTCGAGGCTGGTGACCATATGGAGCGTGATCCTGGGATTTGGTTTGTTCATTTTATAAAGTTACGCCAGAATGTTAGAGTTTCAATTGACTGACCTGGGGTTCCTTCAGGCCGAATTTCGGGCTTCCAGGAGTTTATCAAGCTCCTGCAGGGTGTCGTGGCACCGAAGGAGATAGAACTCGATCATGCCGCCCAGCCAGTCCAGATCGTCCTGAAGCTGTTCCCGGTAAACCGGGTCCGCAAGGTACAGGAAATGTGTCCTCAATTCCCTTTTGTAGGTCTCCTGCAATTTGAAATTACGGGAATCCAGGGCTTCCCCATTGTAGACCAGCCGGGCGTAGTAAGTGTCATAGAGGGCACTTAAGGCATCCAGGAAGGCCTCGTTGCGGTAGTTGCTGATCTTATTCCCCGACCGGGCGGCCTGATAGGCACCGGCCCGGGGGTAAAAGGTCGGGAACTCCTCCAAAAGCGAATAGAAAACGGAATCCGGGGCGATACCCTTTTGCGCGGGGTTTCCCAAATTCGCCAGGAGGAGTCGGGTTGCCTCCAGCTTTCCGGTTTGGGTTTCGATGACCTGTGCCAGGCGTTCCCGGTCAAGCCGCAGGTCGCTCGCCACCTTCTCCGTAAAATGGCGTTCTTCCTGCTCCAGGTTCCTAAGGTCATTCCAGGTGTTGATCTGCAGGGCGATCAGAATGCCAATAACGACCAGGACAATTTCGCCTGCGGCATACAGCAGGTATTTTGTAAATCGCTTTTCAGCCAATACCTGCTGCCTGAACTTTCCGAAGTTTCTTTTCATGGTGGGTGGATTTCGGGTAATGCCCTACTGCCAGGCATCTATCACCTGCCGCAGGCGCGAGCCTGCCACGGGCTCGATCAGCTCAAAGCGGATGCCGTCGGGGTCTTTCGCCATGCAGAGGTGGATGCCCGTAAAGGTGCTCACCGAAGGGTCGGCCGTTTCGATCCCTGCCTTTTTGTATTGCGTGGCGAGGGCTTTGAGTTGTGTGCTCTCGAGCCCGTAGTGATCGAAGCCCGGCTGGTGCTCCCCGTCGGCCGGAATGAGTTCGAGGAAGGTATTCTTGCTGATCTGTACATAAGCGAAGATGGGCTTGCCCTCGGGCGTGTCGAACTGGTAGGCCAGTTTAAAGCCCAGGGTATTCACGTAAAAATCGCGGGCCCGGTCGAAGTCGGCCACCCGGAGCCCCACGTGGCTGAGGCCGAGCACGGCCGGTTCTTCTGCCGATTGGCCCGTTAGCCGGCCCAGGGCAAAACCGGTTGCCAGCAGCAGGCTGGCGCCGAGAATCAGTAAGGGTATTGATTTCATAATGGGTATCTTTTCGATTCGTATGCTATCAAGGATCTGCCGGCCGCGATCAGCGCTCGGGGTAGGTAAACTTCGACATTAATTCCTCCACCTTTTCCAGGGGCGGGTTTTCCCACGGCATTTTGTGTATATCCCGGATGATGGCCGCATCTGCAGGCTCGGTGCTTTGCCGGTACTCCGCCTCGAAATCGGCCCCCCAGTAGTCGAAGGCACCCTGAATGATGCCCAGGTAGTCGCGTTCGATCACATTG
>JAHECA010000014.1:0-84511 GCA_024642005.1 Robiginitalea sp.
CTCTAAGCCTTGTTCTCCAGATTAGCGGCCTTGGTGTTCAGGTATTTTAGGAACGACCATACAAAGAATCCCAAAATAAGTAAGAGTGGAATATACACGATTTTCTTGCCATAAAGGGGGGTGTTTACCTGATGGGGTTTGCCAAAGTTCGCCACCCGTATTGCATTCTGCCTTCGAATTATTTCCAGTTTCCTTTCTTCTACATCTCGGATAAGCCTGTTTTTCTGATCAAACAGGGCCGGAACGTCTAGCGGTTCGGCATTATCCAGCACCAATTGCCCCTGGGAGGATGCAGACTCACGAAGCATGCGTTCCGTATAATTCTGGATAAGCCGGTCGATTTGGACAATCAGGGAATCATTTCTGCGAATCCGGTTTTGCGCATTTTCGGCGTAAGTAGCGTTCAGGCTGTTATAATATTCATTTGAGTTGATGTACTCAATGAATTTCCGGGCGTATGCTTCCCCTTTGACCGGGTCCTTGAAATAGAACGTTATCCGATGGTCTTTTGTGGTTTGCTCCAGCAATTCCGTACGAACGATATCGCCAACTGCTTCATTGTTGCCGAACTCCTGCAGTGCCTCCAGGAAAACCATTCGGCTCGATTTTGCGTCGGTTTTTGCTTCACGCAAGGGGGTAAGCTCTACCTCGAAGCCTTTCAGATAGGCAATATCCATCCCCATCTGCTGGAAAAAAGCAGTGTCCTGCGTCTTCAAGTTTGCCTGTAGCTCATCAACGACGTCTTGCAGATAATCAATATTGTCTAGCTGGGGGCTTACTATAACCGTAAGTTCCTGTTTAATACCGGTTAGGGACCGCAGTCCATACCCTAAAAGAACGCCAACAATAAACAACCCTATCAGCCAGAAAATGTTCCGTTTCAGGTACAGAAACCCCCGCAAAAATGCGCGAAAGACCCGATTGAACCCTTTCCCGATGAGTTTGAACAATTGCCCCAAATCGATTTCGTCGGCGGCAGATGGCTGGTTCTCTTTATTTTCGCTCATGTTATTACGAATTAAAAATTTGCTTCAAAATTCTATCGGTAATCAAATACGTCGGTTTCACGCCCGTGGTGCCCAGCCCGCCTGAGGCCAGGGTATGCCCGGTTTTCAGGGGGTTGTCGGAGGCGTAGTAGGCGTAACGCACCTTTACGTTTTCTTTGATGCTCTTGCGGATCTTTGAGGCCGACTGCACTGCCTTCTGGTAATGGACCCCTTCCATTTCAAGGCCGATCACATTCCAGGTAGACTGCTGGAAAAAAGTCAGGACATCCTTGTTCTGCAGGGAAGTGCCTAAAACGGTTACCATGGTTCCTTCATAGACATTGAGGCCATAGCCCTCGAAATCGGCCTTGCAAAGCTCGTTCCGGAATGGGTAATTATCGGCCGTGCCTTCGAACATATGGGCAGAGGGGATCATCAGATCTCCCTTGTCGCCGTCCAGGATGCCGGCCTTCCCCATAATAGAGATAGATTCCACATCCATAAAGTGCTGCCCGCCATTTGCCTTAAAGGGCTTGAGCAACTCGTCAATGGATTCGAAGGCCTGCTCCCCAAAGGCGTAATCCATGACCAGGATAACGGGTTTTTGCCTTTTAATGACCTCAGAAAGCTCGTAGCAGCATACATCGCCGGTCAGTTTGGCCGTGTCGAAGATCTGTACGTCAATGTTGGTGCCCGAAAGATCGTCAATCTCGACCATCCCGTTTTTCCGGGCCATCCCCAGCACTTTTCCCCTGAGCTCCGTGTTTGAGGCCGAGCTGAGGGCCTCATAGATTTCCAGGGAATTGTTTTTGGGGAATTCCTTTTCCAGGGCCGATCGGGCAAACAGGGAGTTCACCACGCTGTGCATGTTGGAGCTGATGATGTGTATGGGCCTGTTGAGGAGTTTTTTCTTGAAAAGAGTGGCCTTGATCGTGTTGGCCCAGCGCTCCCCATGTACGTGATGGCCCAGCCGCTCCCGCAACATGGCGCTGAAAGTAATAGTGCGCTTTTCGCCGGTCGTGTTTTCCTCAATGGCCAGATGCCCCAGCCAGTAGATGATTTTCAGGAAGCGCTCCGGCTCCTTTTTGGTGGCGAGTTTGTCGTAGATTTCCGAAACCTCATCAAATGACCGGTTCAGGATGCTCGCCGTATGGATTTGGGCCACTTCCCGTTCGGCCTGGGTGAGGCGCGGCTTCTGGGCTGCCGCTTCGAGCTTCTTCCAGTCGCGGATCGTCTTGTTGCCTTCTTCGATGAGCACACGCTTGCCTATCTTGTCCGATTCGATGAACAGGAAGGTCAGGTGGGTAAGGATGTCGTAAATGTCGGAACGCCCCCGTGTAATTTCGATATTCATTTGTTCCTCATCGATCCGGTAACAATTCCGGCGGCGCTTTGGGGGTATAATTGCCTTGAAGTGCGATTTTCCGTACCCCTCGTCGGAAGTCAGGTTTATGAAGCGACATTGTTCGATCCCTTCGGGCAGGCGCTCGAGCACATAAATAAGCCCGTCTAATTCGGCCTTGTCTTCGGCAATGGAGCCGTAGATTTCCGGGCGCAGCTGGAGCAGGGCATTGCGAAGGGTCTCCCCTGAGACCCCCATGGGCTTATAGAATCCGCGGTTGAGCAGGTGACGCATGGTAATGTACATGCGCTCAATGGCATTGGTAGATTCCTGAGCACGGGTTGCTTCCATAGCTTGAGCTGTACAGCAAAAATACGTTTAATTTCGGTTCTCAGCTTTTCATAAAAGCCTTGCCCGCAAACGCCATCAAAGCCGAAAGGGCTGCAGCCCGTCGGCAACTTTCCGGTCATTGGAAAGGCGCTGCACCTTGTTCTGCCCACCTAACCTGCCGATGGACTTCATGTATTCCGGAAAACCGCCTTTCCTAATTTGGGTAACTTTCAGCTTTTGAAGCACATGGCCTTCGATCAGGTCGAAGTAATAGCTGTTCTGTCGCTGCAGGTTCTGATCGAGTTGTTCGACAAACCATCCGAAATCTTCGGGTTCCTTTTCAAACTCCACCAACCACTCGTGGTAGGGCAACTCCCCTTCGGGCGGGTTGATCATCGGGGCCACGGTGAATTCATTCACGCGGGCGCCGGAGCTTTGCAAGGCCTCCTCCATGGCGTATTCCACCTCCTTGGCGATTACATGTTCGCCAAAGGCCGAGATGAAATGCTTGATACGCCCGGTTACGATAACGCGATAGGGGCTCAATGAAACAAACTGAATGGTATCACCGAGGTTATACCCCCACAGTCCGGCGTTTGACGAAATGATCATGACGTAATTGACCCCCTCGCGCACTTCCCCTATGGTATAGCGTCTGGGGTCGGGTTCAAAAAAGGTGTCGGCCTCGATGAACTCGTAAAAGATGCCGGCGTCGAGCAAAAGTAGCAACCCCCGGTTCCCGGGCTGGTCCTGATAGGCGAAAAATCCTTCGCTGGCCGGAAAAAGCTCAATGCTGTCGACCCGCCTGCCTATAAGGTCTTCGAATTTGCCTCTATAGGGTTCGAAATTGACGCCCCCATAAATAAAGAGCTGAAAATTGGGGAAAAGCTCCCCGACGGGTCTGCCGCTCTTTTGCCTGAGTTTCTCAAAATACATCTGTACCCAGGAAGGGATGCCTGCAATTACGGTCATGTTCTCAGGCATGGTCTCTTCTACTATCTGATCTACCTTCGTCTCCCAGTCTTCAATACAGTTGGTCTCCCAGCGCGGCAGCCGGTTGCGCTGCAGGTAGGAGGGCACGTAATGCGCCGAAATCCCAGACAGCCTTCCGAACTTCATACCGTTCTTTTCTTCAAGTTCGGGGCTTCCCTGGAGAAAGATCATTTTCCCGTCTACGAAAGCGGTATTGCCAGTGGCATAGATATACATCAGAATGGCGTTGCGGGAGGCTTTTACCTGCTCGCGGATGGACAGCCGGGTAAGGGGGATGTATTTGGCCCCCGAGGTAGTCCCGGAGGTTTTGGCGAAGTAAAGGGGCTTCCCGGGCCAGAGAACATTTTCTTCCCCTTGAAGTATCGCTTCCACATAGGGCTTGAGCGCCTCGTAATCGCGCACGGGAACCCGGTGGGCAAAATCTGCATACGAGGCTATTTCCGAAAAATGGTGGTCTTTCCCGAAACGGGTTTTGCGGCCCTCCCTGATAAGCCTTTGAAATACTTTTTTCTGGGCGGCAACCGGATGCTTCACCCAGCGGGATGCGTCGCGGTGAACGTAGTAGGCAAAAAAACGGGCCGCCAGTGCCTTTACCGACATAGGTATCAGTTAAAGTCTATAAAATTTAACGGGTTTACGGGGTTGCCCTTGTTCCAAAGCTCAAAATGCAGGTGGGGGCCCGTGGTTAGTTCCCCGGTATTCCCAACCGAGGCAATCACCTCCCCGGCCCTGACCACCGCCCCTTGTTCCTTGGCAAGGGAGCCATTGTGTTTGTAGGCCGAAATAAGGCCGTCTTTGTGTTCCAGGATAATTACATATCCGGTGGCGGCAGTCCATTCCGAGAAAATAACAGTGCCGCTTGCCACGGCCTTGACGGGGGTGTCTTTCACGGCGACTATATCTATGGCATAGTGCCTTTTGTCTGGATCGTAACCCTGTGAGACGGTTCCGGTAAGGGGGGCATACAGCAATTCACTGCCGTCGAAGGTGGGTTGTTCGAAAAGGTTGTATTTGTCTTCGAGGGCCACCTGCGCCCTCAGAACGCTGTCTTCGCGTATTGGGTTGAGGTCAATTTGGGAGGGGTCGAGCTTGAATGGCTCAAAGACCGAATCGCGGTTGGCCTGGTTGTTCTCAATGTCGCCGCGCAATACCATGCGGATGTTGTCAATATACTTATTGGTGTAATTTAAAACGGTTAGCAGGGAATCCGTCCGGTAGGTGAGCTCGGTAGCCTGCCTTTTCAGTGCGGTTGAAGAGTACCCGGGAATGTATTCGCGCAGGGGGGTAAAGGCAATGAGGACGGTTGTAAAGGCAATCAGGCCAATGACCGCCAGGGTGCCCGTTACAAAAACATTGAGCCGGCTTAGCTTGAATGATATCTTTTCCTCAAAAGTGCTTTCGTTCAAAATGACCAGGCGGTACTTGTGGAGCAACTTCCGCTTGATTTCTTTCCGCTTTTTATCCTTCTTTGCCATGTTACATCGTCCTAAAATTGCCTTTGGCCGGTCTCAGCGCCCATCTGGCCCTTCCGCAACTGCCCGCTGCGGCGTGGGTTACAGGAACAGTCTGAAAGTTCCGGAAAATTAAGGATTCGACTAAATTACACCTTATGCCACAATAATTCGGGCTCCCCATTTGTTTTTTCCTTACCTTTACGGTTGACTAATCTGAGTTGGAATGAACGCACTTACCTTTTTCCTGGCTGTAGGACCCTGGCAGATCGTCGTTGTTGTGATGGTGGTTTTGCTCCTCTTCGGAGGCAAGAAAATTCCTGAACTGATGCGCGGCCTGGGCAGTGGAATCAAAGAATTCAAGGATGCCTCCCGCGAAAATGACAAATTGGACGAGAAGAAAAACTGAGCTTCGGCCATTTTTGATAGTATAAGCACCCACCGGGTGCTTTTTTTATTCCCTTTAGCCCTCGCGCTCCTACCCACGCTTGGGCCCTGATCGATAAACGGTTGCTTACTTCCTAAACCACATTGGCGCCGGATACACGACGGTTTTGACCCCTTTCACAACAAAAAATTATTTAAAGGAGCGTTTGCCTTTATTTTCGAGCCTGAAAGTATTCCGGTACAAGCCAAGCGCCCGGAAATCAATGAACCAGCCGAATGAGTGTATCCCTTCGCAGCCTATTCAGCATCATGTGCCTCCTGGCATCAGGTCTTCTATGGGGGCAGATCGATTCTTCCTCCGGGGAACCGCTGGCCGCCTTTGAAAACCCGGCAAGCCAACAGCGCTATCTGGCCCCTGGCCACAAGAGCAAGGAAGACATTGCTGCAATTTTTACAGAAGAGGCCAAACAACGCGGGGTAGGTGTCCGCACCTTTGCGCAGGATAGTGACCTGGAAAACGGGTATTACCTGATTACCGGGGCCTTCAGGGAAAGCAAGAACCTGAAGCGGCTCATTAACAAGCTGGAGCGCAAAGGTCTCGAGGCGGGAAGCTTCGTCAATCCTGAAAACGGCCTCCATTACGTATATGCCCAGCACTATGTGGTGCCTGAACTCGCCCTTGACGCCGCGGTAACGCAGCTGGACGGTCGCTATAAAGAAGCCATGTGGATCCTGATTGTCGACAATCCGGAAACCGGAGGCGCACTGCTCCCTACAACAACCAAATTACAAATTCCTGAGGAAAATACCGAACAGTCTGTGGATTCCGGCGGGAATACCCCTGCCGATGTGCAGCAAGATCCGGGGAATCCTCCCGGAGCCAATACTTACATGCTGCTGCGCAAGGCAGACCAGTACTTCGACAAGATGTGGTATTCGGAAGCCGCCCGGCTCTATGAAGAGGCCATCCAACGCCACCCGGAATATCGAAATCCCCAGATTCTGGAGCGCGTGGGCGACGCCCATTACTTCAACACCAACATGGAACGGGCCTATTACTGGTACGAACAATTGTACAATGCCAGTCAGGAAAACATGTCGGCAGACTATTTGTTCCGATACGCCCACGCCCTGAAAGGAAACGGCAAGTATGCCCGGGCCAAGCGCTTCATGCGGCTTTACGAGAACAAGGTTAAATCGCTGCCAACCCGCAGTACGCGAGATGAACTTCGGAATCGGGAAGCAGCTATGGATGACATCTTGAGCGCTGAGGAATCTTTTGGGATCAAAAACATGGAAATTAATTCGCGCTATTCCGATTTCGCGCCCATGTTCTATGAAAACAACCAGGTTGTGTTTGCTTCGTCTGTCGATTCGGCATTTTTTCATACCCGACGGTACAAATGGAACGATCAGCCCTATCTCGACCTCTACGTGGCCAAGATGAACGAACAGTCCGATGAGCTCAGGGGGGCAGTGAAATTCTCCAAAGCCATCAACACCAAATACCACGAGGCTGCGGTAACCTTTTCGCCAGATCGCCAGACCATGTATTTTACCCGAAACAACTACGGGAAAAAGCTGAAGCGCGACAAAAACGGGGTAAACCACCTGAAACTGTATATGTCGCACAAAATCGACGGGCAGTGGTCTGAGGCTGTGGAGCTCCCATTCAATGGCGAAGATTATTCGACCGGGCACCCGGCCATGAGCCCCGATGGCAAACAGCTCTATTTTGTTTCAGATATGCCCGGCAGTATCGGGGATACCGACATTTTTGTGGTTGAGGTATTCGGTGATGGCAGCTTTTCTGAGCCGCGCAACCTGGGCCCGGGAATCAATACGGAAGGGAAGGAAATGTTCCCCTTTCTGAACAAGCAAAAGCTGTATTTCTCATCAAACGGCCATCTCGGCCTGGGAGGACTGGATGTTTTTGAAGCGGCATTGGATCCGGAAAACGGATTTGGCGAGGTTCGCAATGTGGGCAAGCCCATTAACAGCAACAAGGACGACTTCTCGTATATCGTGGACGAGGAAACCCAAAAAGGGTTCTTCGCCTCGAACCGAAACGGGGGGAAAGGTGACGACGACATTTATTCCTTCCAGCGGCTGCTGCCCGAAGAAAACAATGAGAATGCCATTGCGGGGGTTATTACCGACCTGATTACCGGAGAGAACATCCCCGAGGCCCTGGTGGTCTTGCTGGATGAAAACAACCGCAAACTCAAGGAGGTCGTCTCCGATGCAGACGGCAGCTTCGTGTTTGAAGAACTGGAAAGCACCACAAAATACAGGATTTCATTTGAAAAGGACAGCTACTTTCAGGAAAACAGGGAGGTCCAAACCGGTGACAATGATCTGATTGCCATGGAGGTGCCCCTGCGCAAACTCCAGGAAATGATCGTCATCGAAGACGGTATCCGGAAGCTCAAAACCGAAATGATCCATTTCGATTTCGACAAGTACGCCATCCGCAAAGACGCCGCAACCGAGCTCGACAAATTGGTCGAGGTGATGAACGAATATCCCACAATGGTCATTGCCGTCGAATCGCATACCGACTCCAGGGGCAAACGGGCTTACAACAAATATCTTTCAGACAGGCGGGCCAAATCGACCCGTGAGTACCTCATCGGCAAGGGCATAGACCCCAAACGCATTCAAAGCGCCGTCGGTTATGGGGAAGAGCGACTGCTCAACAGCTGCGACGGCAGCGTGCGGTGTTCGGAAAAAATGCACCAGCTCAACCGGCGCTCCGAATTCATTATCATAAATATGTAGCCAGGCCCTGTCGGGCACCAGACCACCCCAAAGGCGCCCGGCAGCATGCCGCTGTGCCGGAGGGGCAAACTACTGTCCAGGGTTTGCTTTGGCCGCTGCCTGCCCGTCTTGTAATCTATCTTGCGCGGGTAGCGACCGGTATTGACCTTCGCGGTGCGGGGTGCGGGTCGTTGGGCGGGTTTTCGGGCGGTTTGTCGGAAGCGGGCAATACGGCCCGTTGCCAGGGCTAAATTTCCGGTGTTTCATCCGATTCTTCAGGAATTCTCGAGTTGGGCAGTCATCTTTGCTGTAATCCTTAATCCAACTTAATCCTAATTGAAACACTATGGAAAAATTAATACTCGTTAAAGAACTCTACCTGGAGGCCTTCCGGAACTGGACCAGCCTGATGTTGAAGCGCTATTTTAAAGCCTTTTCCTGGTTCTGTTTTGCCCTGTGGTTAATTACCCTGTACGCATTCGTTTTCCGCTTATCAACGGGCTATGCTTTTGACTAAAACTCAACGCCAAGTCAAGTGATAAAACATAAAAAGCCCCGCAAGATGACGGGGCTTTTTATTTGCAGCAAAGGCTTATCTCGCGGCTACTCCTGAAAGACAACGGTCTTCAGGATTGCCTCCAGTTCAAACATATAATCGCGTTTGTTCGTGGCCGGCGCGAAGGTAAAGCCTTCCAGGACCATAATCCGGTTTCTGGCCCGATCGCGGATTATGTACGTCAGGAAGGGGCCGGCCATAGGGTAATTTACAACCTCCCAGATTCCCCGGACCTCGTAGGCCTCCCTGCCCCCTATCAAAGTATTGAAAACGGAAGGCGCAAAAGCCTTTTCGGTGCCCATATAGGTAATCTTGTCGGGCACATCAGGGCCCGGGATATAGCGCTGCCCAATGGAATCGCGCATCTTAATTATGCCTCCCACCAGGGTGGAGTCGTTGGAAAAACTGTCCCCGGGCATTTCATAGGCCACGATATTCATGCTGCCCTTCTGGATTTCCCGGTCGATCCACACAAAATTGTCTTCTTGCTTGCCCACCTTATAGACCGACGGGAGGCGCAGGGCAATCCCGAATTTGTCTTGCAAGACGGTTTCCTTGCTCAACGAACGAAAGAACCGGTTCTGGGCCTCTGCAATCTCCATGTGGCGGATAGAGTCCATGATTTGCTCGGCGTGGGTATCTATCGCTGCGATCAGGGCGGAGTCGGAGCTGCCTTTTATCACCCCCATCTTCTGAGGGGTGGCATAGGGGTCATTCTGTACCTGCGCTCCGGTAATGCTGTCTCTGGCAACATAAAGAACGGCCCTGCGGTGCCGGGTGGTGCCCGTAAACACCGAGGGAGGCATGTGTTCAAGGCTAAACCGGGGTTCGTCCCAGGTAAGACCGATTTGGGGGGCAGCAAAATGCTCCCTGATTTTGTCGCCCACAGCGCCTTTCCAAAGGTTATTATCCATTACCACCGCAATGGTATTAATAGCTCCTAGCGATTGGGGTTTGTATTTTTTCTTTGGGGCGTTTTCGCAAGCAGCCAATACCAGAAAACTCAACATCAAAAATCGAAATACTCTCATGCGTTTCGGGCTTTATATTAGGAAGAACAATTGCACAATTTCAACCGGGTGCCCGGCTGTAAATTGTTGCCGCGAATACCGTTCCATTCCCGCAATTCTTCAACTGAAACTCCCGGATATTTTTTGGAAATGGTCCACAGCGAATCTCCTTTTTGCACCACGTGCTCCTTCGGGCCGCCTGATGAGGCAGTGGCCTGCTGACTGCTTCCCGGGGATGCCTCGGCAGCAGCGGTTACCGGGCGGCGCGGGAAAATGGTAAGGCGCTGCCCGACCCTGAGGTCGTTTGATTTTAACCCATTCCAATTTTTGATCTGAGATACGCCTACGCCATAACGCTGTGCGATTTTCCCGAGATAATCCCCGCTGCGCACCTTGTAGCGAACCCGGTCTTCTGCCTCAACCAACTGGGGCAGGGGCTTCTCTTGTTTGGCTATTTCTTCCTGTGCATAGGCGTAAATGGCCTCTTCGTTGGTTACAAAAGTGCCCAGAGCCCTTTTAGGCAAACGGAGGGCGTAGGGCTTGCCGCTTACTTTCGGGATGATGTCGAGCTTATAGGCCGGGTTGAGCATTTTGATCTCCTCATTCGGAACCCCGGTAAAGCGCGAGATCTGTTCGAAGGTAAGGGTAGACCGCACCCAAACGGTATCTGTTTCAAAATAAGGGCGTTCGACGCGGGCGGTTTTCAGGCCGTGCTCAGAGGCGTATTCGAAGATGTACATAACTGCCTGAAAAGCCGGGACATAACCGGCTGTTTCGCGCGGAAGGTTCGGGCGGATATTCCAGTAATTCTGATATCCCCCGGAACGGCGGATTGCCTTATTGACGTTGCCGGGACCCGAATTATAGGCCGCCAGGGCCAGATCCCAGTCGCCGAAGATGTCGTGGAGCTTCGACAGGTACTGGCAGGCCGCTTCGGTTGCCTGCACCGGATCGCTGCGCTCATCTACATAACTGCTCACATCAAGGTCGTAAAGTCGCCCGGTGCTGTACATAAACTGCCAGAGCCCCGTGGCGCCCACCCTCGATTTGGCCCGGGGGTTCAGGGCCGACTCAACGATTGCCAGGTACTTGATTTCGAGGGGCAGGTCGTATTTGTCGAGTGCCTCCTCAAACATGGGAAAGTAAAACTGGCTGGCCATGAGCATGCGCTCCATCAGCCCCCTTTTTTGGGTCAGGAAGCTTTTGATAACGCGTTCCAGGGACGGGTTGTAGCTAACGTTGAACGGGGTGCGTTCATTGAGCAGCGCCAACCGTTTCTTCAGGGTCTCGGTATCGAGGCCGGCCCAGGCGTCGGCTGCGCTGTCGGTTGCCGCCAGCTGTATTTCTTCAACCATTTCCGGGTAGCGATCTACCGCTTGCCGCAATTCGCGCATCCACAGGCTGTCGTAATGGGCTGCCTGGGCGAGGTCGCCCAACCGGGTCGAATCTTCTTTCGAAAAGACCACCAGGGGGTCGTCTGGCAACTGTGAGGCCGTTACATCGAGTCGTTCGAAGTCGGGGGTGTCTTCGTCTGTGGCCTGCCCGGGCACAGAGTCATAGACCTGGCTTCTGACGGTGCAAACCAGGAGCAAGGCAACTGTGAAAAGCAGCTTTTTCATAGGAATTCTGACATGTTTGGTGCGGAAGGTCAACGAAAATCGTGTTTTTTTCTTTAAGAACGAAATATTTGCACATTAAGTGTTTACCTACCTCGCTGATTATGAGCCATCAGGCATCCAAAATGGCCGCGATCCCTGGCAAAACCCGGCCTTCAAGGCTTTCCAGCATGGCTCCTCCGCCGGTAGATACATAACTGACCTTTTCCTCAAAGCCGAATTGTTTTACGGCTGCGACGGAATCGCCCCCGCCCACAAGGGAAAAGGCCCCTTTTGCGGTGGCCTCGGCCACGAAGTCGCCTACAGCAATGGTGCCTTTGGAAAAATTGGGCATTTCGAAAACCCCAACCGGGCCGTTCCACAAGATGGTTTTGGATTTCAGTATAACTTCCCTGAAGTTATTCAGGCTTTCAGGGCCTGCATCGAGCCCCTGCCAGCCGTCTTCTATAGCGTTTACCGGGAGTACCCGCGTTGCCGCTTCATTGTCGAACCGGTCTGCGGCGACTACATCTACGGGCAAATGCACCTGCACGCCCAGCGCTTTGGCCTTTTCCAGTATTTTGAGGGCCAAATCGGTTTGGTCGGGTTCACATATGGAGTCGCCTACGCTCCCGCCCAGGGCCTTTACAAATGTATAGGTCATTCCGCCCCCAATAATCAGGTGGTCTATCTTGCCCAGAATGTTTTCGATAATCGGGATCTTGGAGGAAACCTTAGCCCCGCCCAAAATGGCGGTAACCGGTTTTTCGCCTGTTTTCATGACCGTATCGATGGCCTTGATCTCTTTGGCAAGCAGGTAGCCAAAGCATTTTTTGCCCGGGAAGAAGGAAGCCACAACGGTTGTGGAAGCGTGGGGCCTGTGTGCCGTGCCGAACGCGTCGTTTACATAAATATCGCCCCAGTGCGAGAGCTTTTCGGCAAAAGCCCGGTCGCCTGCTTCCTCTTCTGCGTAAAAGCGCAGGTTTTCAAGCAGGAGGATCTCCCCATTTTCGAGTTCGGATATGGCCTGCGCCACTTTTTCCCCAATGCAGTCGCCAACAAACTTTACCCGCACGCCGATAATTTCGGAGACGGTTTCCACAATGTGCGACAAAGACATATCGGGTTCGAACTTCCCTTTCGGTCTTCCGAAATGGCTCATTAACACCGCGCTGCCCCCGTCTTCCAGGATCTTTATGATGGTGGGCCTGGCAGCCTCAATACGGTTGGTATCGGTAACCTCAAAACGCTCGTTGATGGGTACGTTGAAGTCTACCCGAATTAGCGCCTTCTGGTCTTTGAAGTTAAAATCGTCTATAGTCATCTTGAATACATTTATGGCCGGCCTCAAAAATAACCAATTATGCGGTGCGCAAAGGGCGCGCAGACTAATTTTAAAGCCGTGGTGCCTAAAAACAGTATCTTTGAATATGCGGTTTTCAGACATCCTCGGATTGCCCCACATCAAGAGCCATTTGGTCTCAAGCGCCGATGCCGGCCGCATTCCCCACGCCCAACTCTTTGTAGGGCCCGAAGGGAGCGGCGCCCTCCCGACGGCCATCGCCTATGCGCGATACCTGCTATGTGGAAATTCAGGGGGCGAAAACCAGGGAGGCGATGTGGCCTGCAATGCGAAATGTGAACACCTGGCCCATCCCGATCTTCATTTTGCCTTTCCGGTTGCTGCGTCTGAATCGGTCAAAAGCCATGCGGTGAGTGACCATTACCTGGCCCAATGGCGCATTTTCGTTCGCGAACAACCCTACGGAAACCTGTTTGACTGGTACCAGGCCATAGGCATAGAAAACAAACAGGGCCAGATTGGGGTAGACGAAGCTCACGACATTGTTAAAAAGCTGAGCCTCAAGTCTTTTGAGGGCGGATATAAGGTAATGATTATCTGGATGGCCGAACGGATGAACGCCTCGGCAGCCAATAAACTGCTCAAACTCATAGAAGAACCGCCCCAGCGTACCGTCCTGATCATGATTGCCGAAGAGGAGGAGGGTTTGTTGCAGACGCTGCGGAGCCGCTGCCAGACCCTTCATTTCCCGCCCCTGCCAGAGGCGGTGGTGGCAGAGGGGCTGATGCTTAAGGGGTCGAGCAGGGAAGAAGCCCTGCAGATTGCCCATGAGGCCAATGGGAATTTCAACAGGGCCCTCGATTTATTGCTGCGAGATTCTGAAGATCTGGTTTTTGAAAAATGGTTCGTACAGTGGACGCGTACCGCCTTCAAGGCCAGGGGCAACAAGGGGGCCGTGCATGAACTCATTCTCTGGAGTGAGGAAATCGCCAAAACAGGTCGCGAAACACAGAAGAAGTTTCTTTCCTATTGCCTTACCGTGGTCAGGCAGGCTTTATTGCTCAATTACCGCGCCGATTCGCTGGTTTACCTGAAGATGCACCTGCCCGATTTTCAGCTGGCCAAATTTGCGCCGTTCATTCACGAGAACAATATCGTCCCCATTGTCAGGGAACTCGAAGACGCACTTTATCACGTGGAGCGAAACGGGAATTCAAAAATTATCTTTACAGACCTCTCCATTAAACTCACCCGCATGCTTCACATGAAGGCTGCCTAAACAATCCTATGATGCAATTTCCCGAGCATGCTGCAGAACTATCCCTCCTGGCCTTTCTGGCCATTACCTTCCTGCAAAGCGGAGCCGATAAAATGCTGGACTGGAAGGGCAACCTCCAATGGCTTACCCCCCATTTTTCCAAAACCCCATTTAAAGGCATGGTCCCGGTTTTGCTGGCTGTGCTCTTGCTTACCGAGACCGCCGCGGGCATTTCTTGCCTGCTCGGAATGCTGGAGTTGCTATTCGGCGCTCCGGCCGGCATGGCCTTCCTGGGGGCTGTGCTGGGCAACCTTGCCCTCTTGATGCTCTTATTCGGACAGCGCATCGCCAAGGACTACGACGGCGCCCGAACTATAGCAATCTATTTCGTTCCGGCTGTTTTCCTGCTCTTTTTGCTCCAGCCCTAGTGTCGGGCTCCCCTGGGCCCGATTACTTTTTGTACTCTTCGTTGAGCAATTTCAACACAGCCTCTGTAATGTCTTGGGCCTCGTCTCCGTAAAGGACGGTGCCGCCATCGCCCCCTGCCAGGATATAGTGATAGCCATTGGCTTTCCCGTATTCCTGAATCCGGGCTTTGACCTCCGTTATGAGTGAATCCATATCCCGTTGCCCCATTTGCTGCATAACTTGTTCCTCCTGTTGAAGCTGCTGGCCGATTACCTGCCCGCGCTGCTGCAAGGTCGTGTATTCCTCCTGGGCATTTTGTTGCGACATCCCCTGGGTGCGGGTTTGCAGCGCCTGGGCTTCCAGCTGAAAGACTTGAGAAATGCTGTCGCGTTTGCGCGAAAACATTTCTGCTTTTTGCTGGTAGTTTGCCTCCAGGTCCTTTTTGCGTTGATAGCCGTCCATGAGGTTGGCGTAATCTACATAGGCCATTTTATTTTGTTGGCAGCTTCCGAATACCAGAAGGGCGCCTACAGCCAGTAATTTTTTCATTGTTTTCAATTTTTGAATTGCACGGCAAAAATAGGAAAACCAGAGCCTCCTGACACATTGCGAAAAACAAATCGAGCGCGCCTCGCTTAGTTATCGAGTATGCCTATGGTTCTTTTCGTTTATCATTGTTTTTGGCTATGTAGGCGAAGGCTTTAAAAGCCGTCGTTAGCGCCTTTTGAACGCAATTGCGGCCATGTGTTCGTCTGGCCCAAAAACGCGGCGCAGGAGGCCCGAAAAGGTCAATTCAGGATTGTCCTGCTTTCTTTTTGAAGATATAGATGCGCGAAGAGCTCTCGCCCGTAAACTTCGCGGATAGGTTGGAGCGGGAGGCAATCCAAAAAGCCCTGATGGGGGCCAGGGGGTTCTGCTTGTATTTTTCAGATAGCCACGACACGTAATAAGCGTCTAACCATTGTGGTTTTTCGGCCTGCAGCTCAAAGCCGCAGTTGTCGAACAATTCGTTGAGCGACGCTCTACTAAAATGCCAAAGGTGTCGCGGGGTGTCGTAGGCGGCCCAATAGGGGCCATAAACCTGTGCGTCGTAGGAGCGGTAATTCGGGACCGCGACAATAAAGTGGCCCGAAGGCCTGAGCAAGCCATCGAGATCTTTTACGACCTGCTCAGGATCGGGCAGGTGTTCCAGCACGTGCCAAAGCGAAATGCAATCGTACGTGCCCTGTTGCAATTCATCCAATTTTGAACAGACCTGCACCCCTTTTTGTCGGGCCCTCTCACGGGCCGCTTCATTGGGCTCCACCCCTGCAGTTTCCCAGCCGGCATTCTTTGCAACCGCCAGAAAATCGCCCGTGCCCGCCCCGAAGTCGAGCACCTTACCCGGCGGGTTCTGTAGTTTTTTCAGGAGGCGAAGTTTCGACTTGAGGTTAAGCGATTTCAGGAATTGGTATAGCTTTTCGAACAGGGTTTTGCTGCCGTCCGTGTGCGACAGGTAGGCCTCAGACTGATAATAGCGGGCAGTATCTGCAGGGGCGGGTTGGGTTTGCAGCAGGCCTTCCACGCCCTTTTCCACCAAGGCGAACTCCTCTCCGGTAACCAGAAAATCGCGGGTAGTCAAATACGGGGGTTTGGGGGTTTCCGGTCTTTTTTGCTTCATGCCCTTGGTTCCACGTGGAACTTATCGCCCCAAATATACAAGCAAAACACTGATGTCGCTCGGAGAAACGCCACTTATCCTGGAGGCCTGCGAGATGTTTGCCGGCCTGATCTTTGACAATTTTTCGCGGGCTTCAAACGACAGAGAAGCCAGGTTGCCATAATCGAGGTCCCCGGGGATTTTAACGCCTTCGAGCCGTTGCAGCTTTTCGGCGTTGCCTTTTTCCTTTTCAATATAACCGGAATACTTTACTTCGATTTCTGCCTGTTCCAAAACCTCGTCTTCGAACGCTTCTTTGGCAACATAAGTTTTCACCTCGTCTAATTGGAGCATGTGATCCATCGTGATTTTTGGCCTGGAAAACACCTTGAATAACTTGTCGCTTTGACGGACTTCCCGAGAACCCACAGCGGTCAAAATCGGATTTATTTCGTTGGGCTCAAAACTTGTCTTTTTAAAGAACGCTATAAGGCGGCCTGACCGCTCCTTTTTACGCTCGACGCGCGACATGCGTTCAGCACTTGCCAGCCCCATTTGGAAACTTCTTTCGGTGAGGCGCAAATCGGCGTTGTCCTGGCGCAACAGGGTTCTGTATTCGGCCCTCGAAGTAAACATCCTGTAGGGCTCTTCCGTGCCCTTGGTTATCAGGTCGTCTACCAACACGCCTATATACGCCTCATCTCTGCGCAGAACAAAAGGCTCCTTTTCCTGACACTTCAAATGGGCATTTATTCCGGCCATTAGCCCTTGCGAAGCCGCTTCTTCGTATCCGGTAGTTCCGTTGATCTGCCCGGCAAAAAAAAGATTCTTTACCAGCTTGGTTTCCAGGGAATCCTTGAGCTGTGTGGGCGGAAAGTAGTCATACTCGATGGCGTAGCCCGGCCTGAAGAACTTCACCTTCTCAAATCCCTTAACAGAGCGAAGGGCTTTGTATTGCACATCTTCAGGCAGCGAAGTAGAGAACCCGTTTACATAAACTTCCACGGTATTCCAGCCCTCCGGTTCAACAAACAACTGGTGCTGCTCCTTGTCGGCAAAGCGATTGATCTTGTCTTCGATCGACGGGCAATATCTGGGGCCTATGCTCTTAATGCTGCCGTTGAACATTGGCGAACGATCGAACCCCTCCCGCAACAAGTCGTGAACCTCAGGGCTAGTGTATGTCATGTGACAATCGAGCTGCCGGTTGAGTTTGGGGGTGGGTAAATAGGAAAAGTGCCCGGGGCTTTGGTCTCCGGGTTGGGGTATCATTTTAGCATAATCCAGGCTCCGGCCATCTACCCTTGGGGGGGTGCCTGTCTTCATCCTGCCGGCGTCAAACCCCATGTCGGTTAGTTGCTCTGTAATGCCTGTGGCGGCCCGTTCGCCAGCCCTGCCCCCTCCTATTTGCTTGGTGCCTATATGAATTAAACCGTTCAGAAAGGTGCCGTTGGTTAAAACAACTGTTTTGGCCCTTATGGCAATTCCCAGCGAGGTGCGCACCCCGGCTATGCGATCGCCTTCAAGCAAAATGCCAGATACCATCTCCTGGTAAAAATCAAGGCCGGGGATCTGTTCGAGCAACAACCGCCACTCTTCGGAAAACCGCATCCGGTCGTTCTGGGTACGCGGGCTCCACATGGCCGGCCCTTTTGACTTATTCAACATTTTAAATTGAATGGCCGATCGATCCGTAACTATACCACTTAGTCCGCCGAGGGCATCAATTTCTCTGACAATCTGCCCCTTGGCAATGCCCCCCATCGCCGGATTACACGACATCTGCCCAATGGTTTGCAGGTTCATTGTAACCAGCAAGGTTTTTGATCCCATGTTTGCTGCAGCAGCCGCGGCCTCGCAACCCGCATGCCCGCCGCCTACCACAATAACATCGTATTCTTCTGCAAACATCGTTAACGTTTCACGTGGAACAATTCCAGAAGTTCGTCTTCTGCCAGGCGCATCTCCCCTTTAAGCTCGGGAGTTGCGTCATCCATGCCCATGAGGTGTAACACCCCATGGATCATTACCCGCCGTAGTTCCTCGGCCGAAGTAACCCCATAGGTCTCCGCGTTTTCCGTAACGCGGTCTACCGAGATAAACAAGTCGCCCTTTAATCCTTCGCCCGATTCCGGAAAGGTTATAATATCTGTAAGAAAATCGTGCTGTAGGTACTTTTTGTTGATTTCGAGCAAGTATGCGTCCGAGCAAAAAATGAAATGCAATTCGTCAACCTCGCAATTTTTCAATTCTACACACTTATTTATCCACTTTGTGTGCTTCAAAGGGCTATCAAGCTCATATTCAGTCTCGTAGTGGTATTCTATCATCTTCGTTGAAATAGCGCTTAACCTTATTTTTATAAAGGAGGCGCAAAGGTAGTGCTTGTCTGTTTAATATTTCAACATCTTCTCCCTGATTTTCAAAGCTTTCTGGGCGCGTTAGAATCGGCGCAGTAAATCCGTCTAGATTACTCCGGCTTTGTCGTTCCTGTGTCTCCCCCTGCTGCAGAGCGGCGTTTTTTAGTCGCAACAATTGCTCCCTGATTTGTGTCAGGCGTTGTTCGGTTTGCCGGGTTATGCCGTTTTCGAGCAGGTCATTTTCGAATCGCTCCATCTCCTGTGTAATGCGCTTGGCTAACTGGCGGTCATTTTCGTCTATGAGATCGTTTAACTGCTCTTCCAGTGCAGCCCTGATACGCTGTTGCTCTTTGTAGATTTCGAACAATTCTTCATAGCCCATTTCCTGCCCATCCCCTGAAGCGCCTTCGTTCCCTTCTCCTTTGTCGCCAGTGCCGCCGTCTTTTCCGGTCTGTTTTCCATCCTTGCCATTCATGCCCTCCTGTTCGCCCTTATCGCCCTGGTCTCCCTTGGATCCTTCCTGCCCCTGTTGTTCGCCTGGGGTCGGTTCCTTGCCTTCGTTGCCCGGTTTTCCTCCTTGCATCCGCTCCTGCAACTCTTGTTGACTTTGAATAATGTCAGGCAATTGAAAATCTGCCCCCCCCTGCCCGTTACCCGGTTTCAGTGAGCTTTGCATATTTTCGAGAATATCCGCTAAAAGGGAGGCAAGTTCATTCGAAGCCGTTATGACATATTGCTGGTACGCGGCCCCCCGATACCACTGATTTTCACTCAGGCTCTCGAGCCCTTTGTCAACATTGTAATATACTTCCGTAATCTGTTTGTTTACGTGCTCCGCAATTTCAGGCCTGCGCAGCGACAAGGCAAACAAACTGTCGTCTACGTGCTCAAATAACTTACGCAGCTCTTGTTGCCGTAAGATATCTCCCGACCGGTATAAGGATCCTTCTTCCTGCGCGCGGATGGCATCAAACAAGTCTTCCTGCTGCAAGGAGAAAATAACCAGGTTGTCCAAAACCTGACGGAGCATTTCTGCGTCTTCCGCATTCTCACTCTGGGAAGCCCCTGCTGTATCTTGTTCAAGCCCCTGCGCCACTTCCTTTAGTTTGCGTGACGCCGCCTTTTGTTTCTGATCGGCAGCCTCGGCAGCCTTTTCACTCTCCGAAGTGCTCGTCTGACCGGCCCCATCCTGCTTTTTCAATTCGTCCAAAGCCTCTTTCTGGTCTGTTTCAATAGAGCGCTCCTTTTGGGAATCCCTGCGCCAGGGAAGTGGCTTGCGAAGTCCTTTGTTGTCCTTATCAAACTGGTCGAGTTCCTTCTGCAGCGCATTGAAAGCAGCATTCAGCTCCTGTTGTTCCTTGTCCCCGAAAGATTCCTTAAGATCGTCTAGGCCGGAAAGCGCTTCCTGCCGTTCTGCCAATTTCTTCAACCTGGACGCCAGATCGCGCGCCTTTTGGGTGATATAGTACCTTTTGGTAAGTTCGAGGAGCTGCTCAAGGCTTCGTGTATTGCTTTCCCTGCTTTTGCCCAATTCTTCGAGACGCTCCTGCAGCTCTTCCTGGTCCATTTTATCCATCAGCTGCTGCATTTCCTCCAACAGGGCGGCATTTTTGCGGGCTTCCAGCTCCTGCCGCTCCAGGCGCTCCTGTAACAAGTCGTTCGCGGGGCCCTTTTCGGTTTCCTTTTCCAGGTTTTCAGAAAGCGATTTGGAAAATTTTTCCATCAGCAATTCCTGTTGTTTTTGCTTTTCCACCAGCCCGTTTAACTCCTGACGATTTGAATACCCCAATTCTTTCTGTTCCTTTTGCTTTTTCAGAAAGGCATCCCAATCGGCGGCATTGCGCTCCCGCTGTTTTTGGCCACGCTTCAGGTTTTCCAGAATGCCCTTTTGGGCATTCATCCGTTCCTGTTCCTGTTCTGACTCATCCAATAGCGTAATTCGGAAGTCGCCTGTTTTTGCCAGTTTGCCACCGTGTACCCCGTCGTTGTCGCGTGCCTGAAAATGCACCAGATAACGCTTCCCGGGTTCCCATTGCAGCCCGGAAGGAAACGTGTAGTAAAAAGTTTCCTGGTTCCCGGCCGGACGGCCCAGGTTAATGGTCTGAACGCTGTCGGCCGGGTCTTCGCTACGACAGACCAACTGTAGGGAAGAAAGACCGTAATCGTCTGAAACCGTACCGCCAAAGTAAACCAGATTCGGGTTCAGGGTATCGCGCTGCATACTTGCCTCGATGCGTGGATATTCGTCGCGGACCACCTGGATGTGATAGGCCAAACGGTCGTATTCCCGAACTTTCTTGTTGGAGGTGCTGATCACATAATCTCGGGAATTGAACCACCTCTTCTGAATGGCGTATTCATCGCCTTTGCGATCAGCCAGCAGCAAGGTGTCGGCATCTGAGTAGTTTATCGTATCGGTATTAATTGCCCGCAGATTCCAGCGCACCAAGGTTCCTTCGGGCACTGTGGTATTGCCGGTGCCTTTAATGACTTGGCGGGGCTGACCGAGGTACTCAGGGTAGGTCAATTCCATTTCGAAACGGTCAATCACGGGAACCTTTAAAACGCGCAGCTCGAATTCAGCAGACCGAAAGCCGTTTGCCTCGAAATAAAAGGTCGCATCCTGCAAGGGGGGCTTGAGGATGTGTTCAAAATAGGTCAGGCGGTCTTCCATCAAAAAGGGCGACCCGTTTATTACCAGGCGTACTTCGTCTGGCTGTACATTGCCCGGGGTTTTGACCTTCAGTGCCACAGGGCGGTTTTCCAATACCTCCAGGTCGGTTTCCCATAGTTCGAAGCGAAAGGGAGCCGGTGGTTCAAAAGCCACGTTGTAGCGAATAACCCTTTGGTATGAGCTCAAAAACGCTATTCCCCTTCCGCTGAACCAAATCAGAACCGCCAGACCGACCGGTATCAAAACGTATCTTACAAGCCTAAGCGGCTCTCTGAGATTTACTGCCTGATAGAAGGGCACCGCCTTAAGCTGGTTGGATCGCTGTTCTATCCCCGCCAATATCAGCTCAGATTTTTGAGGATTCTCTGCGAGCTCCAGCAGGTTAACCAACCGATCCTGAACCTGTGGAAAGTGTTCGCCAATGAGCCGCGAACCCTCCAGGTGGGTGAGGCCCTTCCGAAGCCGGAATAGCCTTAAAACAGGGGTCAGAACCTGACGCACCAGCAGAAAGCCCTCGAGCAGGAGGCCCGAACAAAGCAACAGTAAACGCCCCATGGGGCTGAACCAAAGGAAGTATTCCAGGGCCCCTATTATCAGGAATAACAGCCCCCCGAAAAAGAGAAAAAGGAAAGTGCCCTGCAACAATTGCCGTTTGTAATAACGGCTTATGAAGGCTTCCAGCTTTTCCAGGATAAGTTCGTAAGAACCCAAAATTCATATATTTAATGACAATATAGTACGCTGGCACTGAATCAGGGCCCAAAAACATGTTAAAAGCCGGAATCATGTCTTTCAAATACTTTGCTGCCTACAGCATCCCTCTTGCAGCCTACCTGGGGTTTTCTTACGGTGGAGTCTGGAGCTTCCTGACGCCGGCCTATGCCTTTCTGGCCATCCCTTTGCTCGAATACCTGCTGCCCCAGGATGACTCAAACCTCTCGGCCGAAAAACGCAACAAAGAACAGGTGAACCCGCTGTACGATCTCATGCTTTACGCCAACGTCTTCATTGTCTTCGGGCTCATCTGGAAAGTTTGCAACATGCTTGTTTCCTACGCTTACACCCCTTTTGAATATGTGGGATTTGTTTTGTCTCTGGGCATTGTTCTGGGCACCAATGGCATCAATGTCGGGCATGAGCTCGGCCACCGGCAGCATTCATGGGAACGATTTCTTGGGAAACTGCTGCTGCTCCCGAGCCACTACCTGCATTTTTACATCGAACACAATTTCGGGCACCATCTGCATGCGGCGACCCTTGAAGACCCCGCCACGGCCCGCTATAACCAGTCTGTCTATCATTTCTGGGGCACTTCCGTAGTTCGCCAGTACCGCAATGCGTGGCGGATTCAGCTCGACCTGCTCAAACGGGGAGGACATGGCTATTTATCCTTTTACAATGATATGCTCTGGTATCTCGCCATTGAAGCGCTGTACCTGGGGCTGGGCTATTTCCTGTTTGGCCCGTTTGTGATGCTCTTCCTTATAGCTTCTGGCATTGTCGGGTTCCTGCTCCTGGAAACCGTAAATTACATTGAACACTACGGCCTGTTGCGCAGCAAACTCCCCTCAGGGCGTTATGAGCGGGTGCGGGAGGTGCATTCGTGGAACAGCAACCACATCATGGGCCGGATTATCCTCTATGAGCTCACCCGGCACAGCGACCACCATTACAAATCCTCAAAAAAGTATCAGGTGTTGGACTACCACAGCCAATCGCCTGAGATGCCTTACGGTTACCCCACCTCCGTGGTGATCTCCCTAATCCCGCCACTGTGGTTCCGCATCATGAATCCCCGGGTGCCCCCGGAGATGAAACCCGTTTAGCCATCCTTGCGGGTTCGGCCATCCTGCCTATCTTTGCCTTCCTATAGGCCATTCCATGGAAAACACGGTTCGCGTACGATTTGCCCCCAGCCCGACAGGGCCCCTTCACATTGGCGGGGTTCGTACGGCACTTTTTAATTACTTGTTTGCCAAAAAACACGGAGGCCGCTTTGTGCTGCGTATCGAAGACACCGATCAGAGCCGCTTTGTTCCCGGAGCCGAGGAGTACATTATAGAAGCCCTGGAATGGCTGGGCATTCCCTTCGACGAAGGACCGGGAAAGAAAGGGCCTTTTGGTCCCTATCGCCAAAGCGACCGCAAGGCCTTATATGAAAGTTATGCCCGGGAATTACTTGAAAAGGGCTGGGCCTATTACGCCTTCGACCAGCCCGAACACCTCGAGGCGCATCGAAAGGAGCATGAAGAAAAAGGGAAAACCTTTATTTACAATTGGCATAATCGGGAAAAGCTCGAGAACTCATTGACCTTATCCCCCGCTGCACTTGAGGAAAAACTGAAAAAGGGCACGCCCTATGTCATCCGTTTTAAGTGGCCCAAAGACGGTTCACTGGTATTGCAGGACCACATCAGGGGGGCTATCCATATAGATACCAACACCCTGGACGACAAGGTGCTTTTCAAAAGCGACGGTATGCCAACCTACCACCTCGCCAACATCGTGGACGACCACCTGATGCAGATAACCCATGTGATTCGGGGTGAAGAATGGCTTCCCTCCCTGCCGCTGCACGTGCAATTGTACGAGGCGTTTGGCTGGAAGGCCCCTGAATTTGCTCACCTGCCCCTGATTATGAAGCCCACAGGGAAAGGCAAGCTGAGCAAGCGCGACGGGGAAAAGATGGGCTTCCCGGTATTTCCGCTCAGCTGGAAGGAAAGCGCGGGGTATCGCGAAGCCGGCTATTTCCCGGAGGCCGTTCTCAATTTCCTGGCCATGCTGGGGTGGAACCCGGGCACCGAGCAGGAAATTTTCAGCAAGGAAGAACTCATTTCCCTTTTCGACCTGGATCGGGTTCAAAAGTCGGGGGCGCGTTTTGACCCTGACAAAAACAAATGGTACAACCACCAATACCTCCAGCAAAAGCCCGTTGAGGAGCTCCTGCCGCCATTTCGGGAACTGTTGGAAAAAAAAGGCGTGTCGGCAGAAGCCCTGGAACCGGCGCGGCTGATGCGCATTATAGAACTCCTTCGGGAGCGGGCTTCATTCGTCTATGAACTTTGGGATCTGGGCCGCTACTTGTTCGAAGCCCCTTCCCAATACGACGAAAAGGCAGCCCGGAAGCAATGGAAACCAAACACCCCCATCAT
This sequence comes from Robiginitalea sp., assembly GCA_024642005.1. Classification (GTDB taxonomy): domain Bacteria; phylum Bacteroidota; class Bacteroidia; order Flavobacteriales; family Flavobacteriaceae; genus Robiginitalea. The sequence goes on from JAHECA010000014.1 coordinate 24,205, forward strand.
TCTTCAACAACTCTCCGGAATTCTCAAACAGGCAGACCGCTTTGAAAGCGCCTCCCTTGAAGCTGACGTCAAAGCCTGGATTGAATCCTCCGGCCTTTCGTTCGGGCAGGTGATGCCCCCGCTCCGCCTGGTCTTGGTAGGCTCCATGCAGGGTCTCCACCTTTTTGATATTATGGCCCTGATTGGAAAAGCCGAAACCCTTTCCCGTATCACCAGGGGGATTGATGTTTTGCGCCCCGTCGACGAACTGTAACTTTTTCGGCCACGTAGCGACCAATTGTACGATCCTTCGTATCTTCTCGTAGAAATCAAAACACATCGCCATGGGCACCTTTTTCATCTGGACACCCCTCCTGTTGCTGGGATTGGTAATCCTATTCAGTTCCTTCTTTGTCGTAAAGCAACAGACCGCCATGCTGGTCGAGCGGTTCGGCCGGTTCCAAAGTGTCCGCAACTCGGGCCTGCAAATGAAAATTCCGCTGGTCGACCGGATAGCCGGCAGGCTCAGCCTGAAAATCCAGCAGCTCGATGTTATTGTAGAAACCAAGACCCTCGACGACGTTTTTGTAAAACTTAAGGTGTCTGTACAGTACGTGGTCATCAGGGACAAAGTGTACGAGGCATTCTACAAACTCGAATACCCCCACGAGCAAATCACTTCGTATGTTTTTGACGTGGTGCGGGCAGAAGTGCCGAAAATGAAACTCGACGACGTCTTTGTAAAAAAAGACGATATCGCCATTGCTGTTAAGGCCGAATTGCAGGACGCCATGCTTGAATACGGGTATGACATCATCAAGACACTGGTAACCGACATAGACCCGGATGCCCAGGTTAAGGCGGCCATGAACCGGATAAACGCGGCAGAACGCGAAAAGATTGCCGCACAGTTCGAAGGAGATGCCGCCCGAATCCTGATCGTCGAAAAAGCAAAGGCCGAAGCTGAAAGCAAGCGCTTGCAGGGGCAGGGCATTGCCGACCAGCGCCGGGAGATTGCCAGGGGCCTTGAAGAATCGGTGGAAGTGCTCAACAAGGTTGGCATCAATTCACAGGAAGCCTCTGCCCTTATAGTGGTGACCCAACATTACGACACGCTTCAGGCCATTGGAGAAGAGACCAATACCAACCTGATCTTGCTGCCTAATTCTCCGCAGGCAGGCAGCGACATGCTCAACAACATGGTTGCCTCCTTCACGGCCAGCAACCAAATCGGGGAAGCCATGAAAAATCAAAACAAGAAATCTCGCGACTAGTTTTCCGAAATACTCTATAGCAAGCCCCCGATCTTGTTCCGGGGGCTTTTTTATGCCTTGCGCCAACTGAAAGCTGAATTTCAGACCCGGATTTCCGCCTACCCCATTTTGGAACGCAGTCCAACGCCTGCCTAAAGCGAAAACCGCACTGGCCGCTCCGTCTGGGGCGATCGGGGCCCAGGGCGGCCAAGGAGCCGAAGGCAAGCAGATCGCCCTTTAAAACGCCTCAGGGAAAGGCTCTTTAAATAGAATATATCGATTGGTATCGTTGTGTCGATAGGCGCGGCTTATTCCGCCTGTTGCTCGACTTTAGCCCAGGTATCCCGAAGCGGTACCGTCCGGTTGAAAACCAGTTTGGCAGGGGTGGTGTCGGGGTCTACGCAAAAATAACCGAGTCGCTGAAACTGGAACTGTTCCCCGCTTTTGGCCTCGCTGAGGCCGGGCTCCAGAAAGGCCTTGACGGTCTGCAGGGAATCCGGGTTGACAAACTCCAGGAAGTCGCGGTCTTTATGCTGGTCGGGTACCGGGTCTGAAAAGAGTCGGTCGTAAAGTCGCACTTCGGCTTCCATCGCGTGAGCCACGGAAACCCAGTGTAGCGTCCCCTTCACTTTCTTAAGACTTTCTTCCGTCCCCGACCCGCTCAGGCTCTTCGGATCGTAGGTGCAGTGAACCTCCACGATTTCGCCCCGGGCGTCTTTGACCACATGCTCGGCCGTGATGATGTAGGCATTCTTAAGGCGCACTTCCCCGCCGAGTTTCAGCCGAAAATACTTGCGGTTTGCCTCTTCGCGGAAATCTTCACGCTCAATATACAGTTCCCGTGAAAAGGGCACTTTTCTGAAACCCGCCCCGGGATCTTCCGGGTTGTTCTCGGCCTCGACCCATTCGCTTTCGCCCTCGGGGTAATTGAGAACGACCACCTTTACGGGGTCGAGGACCGCCATCACGCGGGGGGCCGTTTTATTGAGGTGCTCGCGCATGTGGAACTCGAGCAGGGAAACGTCCACCACGTTGTCGCGTTTGGCGATGCCGATGGTGTCGGCAAAGGTGCGGATGGCCTCGGGGGGGCAGCCACGCCTGCGAAGCCCGGAAATAGTGGGCATCCTGGGGTCGTCCCAACCGTGAACGACGCCCTGGTTAACCAATTGCAGTAATTTTCGTTTACTCACCACGGTATGGCTCAGGTTCCTTCTGGCAAATTCGCGTTGCTTGGGGCGCACCTTGCCGGCTTCTGCCACCTGGTCCAGGAACCAGTCGTACAGTTCGCGGTGGGGTTTAAATTCCAGGGTGCAAAGGGAGTGTGAAATCTGCTCGATATAGTCGCTTTCCCCGTGGGTCCAGTCGTACATGGGGTAAATACACCAATCGGTATTTGTGCGATGGTGCGCTTTATGCAAGATGCGGTACATCACCGGGTCGCGCATGAGCATGTTCGGAGAGGCCATGTCTATTTTGGCCCGCAGTACGTGGGTGCCCTCCGGGTGTTTGCCCGTTTTCATTTCTTGAAACAACAACAGGTTCTCGTCCACGCTCCGGGCGCGGAACGGGCTGTTGGTGCCCGGCTCAGTAGGCGTACCCTTCTGCCGTGCAATTTCCTCGGAAGGCTGGCTGTCTACGTAGGCCTTCCCGAGGCGAATCAGGTCTACCGCCCATTGGTACAACCGCCCGAAATAGTCTGAGGCATAACATTCCCGGTCCCAGCGAAAGCCAAGCCACTCAACGTCTGCTTTAATGGCGTCGACATACTCCTGTTCTTCCTTGGTTGGGTTGGTGTCGTCGAAACGGAGGTTTACAGGGGCCTGATACCGCAGGCCCAGCCCAAAATTCAGGCAGATGGAGCTGGCGTGGCCAATGTGAAGATAGCCATTGGGTTCGGGCGGAAAACGGAAGCGAAGCCCGCCTTTGGGAAACCCGGCTGCCAGGTCGTCTTCTATAATGTGTTCAATGAAATTCAACGATCGCGTTGCCTCGCTCATCACCAACAATTTAAGGGCCCAAAGGTAGCAAAATTGCAGTTTATCGGAGAAATTTTACATCACATCCATACAATTCCCCTCATTTCACAACAGAAATAGGTGGGGCGACAACAATAAATTCCCCAGGGCGGGGCGAAGGGGCATATTTGTTAATAAATATTAGGTTGAGCCCGCATGCCTTGTCAGCATCGAATCTCAATATCTGCCAGGCAAAGTAAACGCCGGGACAACCTGATAAAAGTAGGGCAAAATCGAGTTGTTAACAATTTAAACGTGAGAACCATGAATCAAAAATTACGCTACGCCACGGCCCTACTGTGCGGATGCCTCTGGATCCAGACCGGATCTGCCCAGGTGCTGAATGCGCCTGAAGCGGCCCCCAACCAAACCCCGCCAGCGGGAACCAGCCCCTGGAGCGCTGCCTGTGCTTCGGGAAGCTTTAACGATTACTGGGTAAACTTTACGTGGAGCCCGCCTCTCGTAAACTCAGACAACGAATTCGTTTTGGAACTCTCAGACGCCACCGGCAATTTCAGCAACGCCGTTGAACTGGCCCGAGACGGCTCCAAGAATACCAACTTTGACTTTCATTTCCAGTTCACCCTGCCTGCGAACACCCGGGGGGAAGCCTATCGCCTCCGGGTTCGCAGCACCAGTCCGGCCAAGACCAGCCCGGTATCGGTGGCCTATCCGATGTACTATCTGGATGTAAACAGCGGTATCACCATTCGCCCACAGGGTCAGGCCGACTTTGGAGATGGTACCGCAGAGGTATGCGACGGCAACTCCATTACCCTGGAAGTATACAATTTGGCAAACCCAAATACCTATCAGTACAATTGGTACCGGAGCGGATCGCTTCTGGCCGACAAGGGCCCTTCGATAACCGTCGTTCAAGGCGGGATGTACAATGCGGAAATTGACTTCGGCTCCTGTTCCGGATCGGGGAACACGCTTTCGAACCTCATTGACGTTACCTCGGGCAGCAGCCTGGGGATTGCCATTAACCCCCCGGCAAAAACAGCCCTTTGCAGCGGCGAGTCCGTTGCTCTGAACGCCAATATTACAGGTCAGGGCCTAACCTATACCTGGTTTAAAGACGGGACTGCCATTACGCCGCCGGCTGTTGACGATGCGTCCTATACGGTCGACGCTTCCGTGGCGGGTTTCGAGGGGAGTTATCAGGTTGAGATATTCGGCCCCGGGGCCTGTGTGGAGCAATCTGCGCCCGTGGCCATTACCAATGCAGGGAACTTTACAGTTACCCGCGTCAACCCGGCTTCCCTTGTGGTGCTTCCGGGGCAAACGGCGCAGCTTAGCATTACTACTGACGCCACCGGGGCTGCCATCCAATGGTACAAAGACGGAGCGCCAGTTTCGGGAGCCACTTTGGCTTCCCTCACCGTTTCGAGCGCGGAAACAGGCAACTATTTTGCCCGCGTTTCCCTTACCGGAGGCGTATGCGCTTCCACCTCGGTAGATTCTCAGCCCACTGCTGTACTAACCCCGGCTTCCCTGGAGCTCGACATCGCCTATAACGGTACGTATGCCGATTGCTCAAACACCGACATCGTTTTGGAGGTTTCGGAAATCCGGGCGATTGATGCAGGAGGAAGCCCAACTGTGGTTACCGCAGACCTGCTTGGCGGGATGAGCTTCCAGTGGTATCTCAACGGTGCACTAGTTAGTGGTGCCACGGCCGCTTCTCTGAGCCTGACGGACCCCTCAGAAAATGGAGAATACGCCCTTTCGGGCAGTATTTCGGGTTATGCCCCGAATTCCAATCCGCTTACGGTACAACTGCGCGTGAACGAAACCCTTACCATTGCCGGAACGGGCACCACAGTTTGCGGCCCAGCAGAGCCAATTACGCTGAGCACGCCCACAGACCTTACCGGAGTAACATTCGACTGGTTCCGCGACGGTACAAATCTCAATCAAAGTTCAGCCTCCATAGACGTAAGTACTCCGGGGCGCTATCAGCTGGTAATCCAGCGCAATGGCTGCCCGGTGCCTTCAAACCAGCTGACCCTTTCGGGTCTTGACGAAAACCTGATTACGCTGGATCCTGGTGCAGACATACGCATTCCGGAAGGAACAACCAAGCCTGTAAATGCCTCCGGCGGCGACAGCTACCGCTGGCTCGACAGCAACAACGTGGAGTTGAGCAGCGCTTCTTCCTACTCGTTTAGCACAGAAGGGCAATACCTGCTGATTGCAACCGTCGGCGGGTGCGAAGTTGCCCGCGTGCTTACCGTTACCTACCTGGACACCTTTAAAGTGCCCAACGTAATCTCGGTAAACGGAGACGGAATAAACGACCAGTGGGTCATCCCCAACAATTATTCGGGAAGGGCCGACGTGAATGTGATCATTTACAACGAAAAGGGCGAAGAAGTCCTTAACGAATACAACTATCAGAACAACTGGCCTGCCTCGGCGGTGAGCTTCCCAAAACAGAACATGGTGTTCTATTACAAAATCAGGGATGCCGCAAAAGTGCTGAAGCAGGGCACCATTACGGTTATACGCTAAGCAATACGATGAAACGCAAATTACTGTTCTTGCTGATGACGCTCTTCTTGTTGCCCGCCCTGCGGGCACAAGACGAGAACCCGTTTATCGCATACGATGTGCCGTCACAGAACTTGTTGAAATTCAACCGGTTTTTGATAAACCCCACGTTTTCAACCGTGCGGGAGGACAAATCCTACATTAATTTGCTTCATCGAAACCAGTCGGTATCTTTTGACGATAACAACCAGATGTTCTTTCTGAGCTACAGCGGCCGGATCGGAGACCGCTCCGGGCTCGGCCTTAGCCTGTATACCCAACGGGAGGGAACCCTGAGCAACTACGGGGTGCTTGCCAACTACGCCTACGGCGTGAAGCTGAGTGATAAAAGCAATTTTACCTTTGGCGCCAACCTGTCGTACTACAACAGCGGGTTTGACGAAAGCCGGGCCAACCCTGTGGAAACAGACCCATTCCTGAGCGGGTTTCAGGACAGCTCTTTTCTGACCTTTCAACCCGGGTTCAATATCTCGTATGGGCAGTTTGATTTTGGGATGTTTGCCGAAAACTTGATCGACTACAACCTGAAAACAAGCGAGGCGATCACCCAATTCAAAGACAAGACCTTTTCGGGTCATTTGCAGTATACCCATCCGTTCGAGGCTTCTTCGGGCGTGTTTGAGGGCGGTCGGCTTATGCCGCTGGCCCGGGCCCGTAAGGTAGGGTCAGACGACTTTGTGCTGGGGGGGAACCTTATCCTTGACCTGCCTAAGATAGGCTGGCTGCAAGGGGGTTACGACAGTTTTTACGGGGCCTCTGCAGGGATCGGTTTTAACCTGAACCGCCGAATTTCCATTGGGTATACCATGGAAAAGGGGCTTTCTAGCAATTTCGACAACTTCGGGGTAACCCACGAGATTTCCTTTGCGTATTCCTTTACGCCCAACCTTACCGAAGACCGGGTAATGCTCGAAGACGACTATGAAGATTCCCTGGTGGAACAATCTTCTGAGCCAACTTTAGAAACAGCCACAGAAAAGGACGCCGAAATTGCCGAGCTCAAACGCCGCCTCGCCGAAAACGACGCCATTCTGGCCGAACTCATGTTCCGACAGGATTCCCTGGAGAACAGCAGGCAGCGCGACCTGGAAAACCGATTTGAGATGGTTATGCGCATGGTCCGCCAGGAAACCGGCGGTAAGCGCCCCGACCTTGAAGAAAAGGCACAGCAGGTGTACTTCCTGAACAACGAGCAACAGGCTATCGCCGCCCAGGAAGAAGTCAAAGAACCGACTGGTATAATTCCAGTGGTACAGGAGCCTGCGCCGGTTGAAAAAACCGCGGCGCCGGCTGTGCAGCGCGACGCCGTTGCCCAGGCCAAAACCCCGGCCACCAAGCCCGTCCAGCGCAGGCAATTCCGCGATCTCAAAGACGTGCAAGACGGGTACTATGTCGTGGCCAACGTCTACAAAGGCCCCGAATACATGAACAAATTCATGGACAAACTGAGCGCCGAAGGATTTCAGTCTGCCTATATCGACAATCCCAACAATGGCTTGAAGTACGTGTACCTGCAACGGTTTGACAGCTGGAAAGACGCCGAAAACGCTGTGGTTTCAAAGCTCGATGGAGCCTATTCGGGCGACCTCTGGGTAATGAATGTGGCCAACCGCTACAGCAATGAGGCCTACGCCGCCAACGCAGATAAAATCAAAGAAAAGGCCGCCCGTTATGAAACGGATGTGCTTCGGAAAAACGTGGTGGAACGCGACAACGTGTCGGAGCCACAGGCCGAAAACCAGCCCAGCTTCGTGGAAGGGACCGGATCGGGGTACTACCTCATCGTTAACGTATTTGCCAGCGCCAAAAACGCCGCTCGTTTTATCAAATACCTCAATTCCCTGGGGCTGAGTGCCAGCTATTTCGTTAACCCTCAGAACAATTACCGCTACGTGTATCTGAAGCGGCATGAAACCTGGAACAGCGCCCTGATTTCTTACTACTCAAAAATAAACAACACGTATGATGAGAAAATGTGGATCATGCGTGTGACGCCAAACCTAATAGCCTAGATGAGACCAACCAAACTGAAAAGGCTGCTGCTGGCCGGAATGCTGCTCTTTGCGGCTTACGGCTTTTCCCAGGAATTCAACTCCTTTGATATTCGCTATCAGAATAATCTCAAGGGGGACCTCACTTTTATTGCCAACAATATCCTGAACCGGGACGACGGCACCGGTGACCCCGAAGATCCCTATAACACTACAGGTAATTCGTCCCAGTACAACGACTACCTGAACATGCAATACATAGACGTGGATTCGGACCCGTCTACCTTTAACTCCAGTACGGCCACGTTCGGTTATGACGACCCTGCGTGCAGCCTGGTTCGCTACGCGGGCCTGTACTGGTCGGCCACCTATCCCAGCCAACAGGCCGGACAACCCCTTGGGACCAACCGCCAAACCGATTTCAACCGGGTCAAATTCCGGGTGCCGGGCGGGGCCTACGTCGACATCACCGCGGATGAAGTGCTCTACGACGGCTTTACCTCTTCAGACAATTCCGTGCGCCAGAATAGCCCGTATGCCTGTTATGCCGATGTTACGGCCCTGGTAACAGCCCTGGCCGATCCGCAGGGGGACTACACCGTGGCAAACATCCGCGCCGTTACCGGGGCCTTGAATCCGGGAGGCGGGGCTTCCGGCGGATGGACCCTGGTGATCGTCTATGAAAACCCCACCCTTAGCGGGAAACTCATCACCACCTTCGACGGTTTCGCCCGGGTTCGGAGCGCGAACCCCACGGTCGACATCAACTACAACGGCTTTAACACGATTCCCGCAGGACCCGTTCGGGCGGATATCGGGGTAGCCGCCCTGGAAGGGGACAACCGGATCACCGGAGACCAACTGCGCATCCGCGCCGCCAGCAATGGTTCATTCACCACCCTGAGCGATGCCGCCAACCCTTCTGCGAACTTTTTCAACAGCAACATCAGCCAGGACGGCAGCATTGTTACCACACGCACTCCCAACAGCGTGAATACGCTCGGGTACGACACCGACATGTTCCTGCTGAACAACCCGTTCAACTCGGTTCTGCCGAACAACGAAACGGCTGCCACCTTCCGGTTTACCTCCACAGGCGACCAATATTACCCGTTTTTCAACTCCTTTAACGTGGAGATCATCGAGCCCAAAATCGTACTCGAGAAGCGGGTGGAAGATATTGCGGGGAACGACATTACGGGCTTAGGCGTTAACCTGGGCCAATTGCTGGACTACGTACTTTCGTTCCAGAATATCGGAAACGACGGCGCAGACAATTACACCATCCGGGATGTATTGCCGATTAACGTAACGCTGGACGAAAGCAACCTAACATTGCCCTCCGGGGTAACTTACACTTACGATGCCAGCTCCCGGGAAGTGATCTTTACGATTCCTGATAACCTGGTAGAGGCCGGCGACCCCTTATACTCCATCCGCATGCGGGTACAGGTGGCCGAAAACTGCTTCGATTTCATCGACGCCTGTACCGACCTGATCCAGAACCTGGCGTATTCCACATACCAGGGACAGATCAATACCGCTATGATTACCGACGACCCCAGTGTTTCGGATTTCGACAACTGCGGTTTCATTACACCGGGCGCCACCAACTTCCTGTTGGACGACCTGGAGAGCTGCGATTTTTCACGGGAAGTGGAGTTGTGCGGCACCAGCGTGGTCCTGGATGCCGGGGATAATTTCGACTCCTATATCTGGTACCGGGACAACAACGGCGACGGGCTGATCGATGCCGGGGATACGGTAATCAACGACGGGGACCCGGATAACGATCCGAGCACCCAGCGTGTAACGCAAACGGGCCAGTATATCGTCGATAAGATCGTGGCTGACCCCTGCAAGGGCTTCCAGGAAATCATCGCCGTGACCCTGCCGGGGGTAACTCAGATAAACCCGATCGTAACCCTGATCAACGATACCAGCAACACCGTGGAAGGGGAGGTGGTTACCTGTGCCAATGACGGCAGCCTGCTGCCCAAAATATTCCTCTGTGGACTCAACGACACGGAGCTCATCCAAATAAACATCCCCGACGCCACCAGCATCGTTTGGGAAAAACTGGACGAGGGCAGCTGTATCGATTCGGGCCCCGACTGCGCCAATAAAAACTCGGCCTGTATCTGGAACCAGGTAGGATCCGGGAACGATTTTGTGGCTTCGGATACCGGCGAATACCGGGTGGTCATCAATTATCAGAATGGTTGCTTTACCCGCTTTTATTTCAACGTCTTTAAAAACCCGCTGAATCCGCAGTATACTTCGGATGACATCCTGTGTGCCACCCCGGGTAACATCACCGTAACCAACATGCCGGCCGACTACGAGTACCAGTTGCTCGATGCCAATACCGGCGCCGTTATCGTACCTTACAGCGCGGCCAACGGCCCGAGCTTCGACATTGCCACCAACGGCGCCTATACCGTGGAAATGCGGCAAGCCGGAGTTGTGGACGGCTGTCTGTTCTACCTGGAAAACATCGGCATCCTGGCCCGTGACTTTACCGTGGACGTTACCACTGTGGAGGCAGATTGCTCCGGCCTCGGTTCCATCAACATCGCGGTGAACAATGCCAACGCCCAATATTATTACGAAATCTCCCAGGGGGGCACCGTGGTGGACACCTACGGCCCCAGCAACGACAACCAATACAGCTTCTTTAATGTAAACGGTGGGGTATACGATATCCGGGTAACCACCGACGACGGGTGTGTTTATACCGAGCAGGTAACCGTAATTGATAACAACACTCTGGAGCTCACTGCCCGGGTATCCCAACACATCACGTGTAAGGAGGGTAATATCCTGATGGAATCCAGCGGCGGAAAAACCCCGCACACCTATGCCATCTGGGAATTTATCGACGAAGGCGGGGTAACCCAGATTTCGTATAATTCCCCGGCGGAAATCCCGGCTTCGGAATTCCAGACGAGCCAGATTTTTGACATCCTGACGCCCGGACGGTACACCTTTGTGGTGGTAGACCGATTTAACTGTTTCGATATTTCCAACTCGGTGGTGATTTACTTTGTTCCTCCGGTGGAATACGATCCCACCACCGTGATTAACGAACAGTGCTTCGGCGATGCCACGGGGGTAATCCAGTACAATCTGGTAACCGATAACGGCTATCAGATCACCTACTACCTGCTGGATGATAACGGGGTGGAACTCGCCACCAACGGCTCCGGAATCTTTATCGGCCTGGCGCAGGGCGATTACACCGTACATGTGAACTACCGGAAGGGGAGTGCTTCCTGCGATTACTACGAGGACTACACCATTTCCGGGCCTTCGGCCGCCCTGGCCGGGGATGCGGTTCTGATACAGCCCTATACGTGCCTGCAGAACGCGACCATCCAGGCCCAAAACGTGTCCGGGGGAACGGCGCCCTACCAATACAGCATCAACGGGGTAAGCTTCGGCGCCTCCAATACGTTTACCGGGCTTACTCCGGGAACCTATGCCATTACAATTCGCGACGCCAACGGTTGTATTTTCCAAACCGCCCCGGTAACTGTCGACGATATCGATCCGCCGACCGACCTGGACTTTGCCTTCGGCAATGTGAATTGTAACCTGCAAACCGGCGACCTGTTGGTGACCGCAACTGGCGGTACCCTCCCACTGGTCTTTGATATCATCGCCCCGACGGTGATTAACCCGGACGCTACCAGCGGTAATACGGCCACTTACAACAACCTGCCGGCCGGAACCTATACTTTCCGGGTAAGCGATGCCAACGGCTGCGTTTACACCGAAACCTATAATGTTCCCGGCCTGGATCCGATCCAGGCGAACGCCTCCGTCCTGAATAATGTAACCTGTTTCGGGGATTCCGACGGCAATGCGGAATTCCGCATCGGAAATTTCAGCGGCACGTACAGCTATTCCATCGACGGCGGTGCCCTGGTTACCGGCCAAACCGCCGCCGTAATCCCGATTACGGGACTGGCAGCCGGAACCTATTCCATCGCAGTTACCGATGAAGTAACCGGCTGTACCGATACGGCCGACGTCACCATTTCCGATCCGCCTTCGGCCCTCGCGCTGGCCTTCAGCGTCGCCCAGCCCACCTGTGTTTCTGACGGCTATGTAACTATCAATGCCGGCGGCGGATGGGGTTCGTACCAATACGAACTGGAACAGCCCGACGCCTCTGTCCTGGGGCCCCAAACCGGACCGCAGTTCAACGGCCTTACCCAAACCGGCACATATATTATTACGGTCCGCGACGGCGGGGGTTGTGTGATTACCGACACCTTTGTAATCAGTGCCCCCTCCCTGCCTGCCGTAAGCCTGGACCCGGTAACCGACCTGTGTTACGACCCGGCAACCGGGGTAAACCTGACGGCTACCGCCAGCGGCGGCAACGCGCCCTACAGCTACAGCCTGAACGGCGGGCCGGGCCAGAGCAGCAATGCCTTTAACAACCTGGCGCCCGGCACCTATACCGTGGTCGTAACCGACCTGTATGGCTGTACCGCCACGTCCACCGCCGTGGTGATTGCGCCTCAGATGACGGCCGTAGCAGCCGTTACCAAGGAACTCGATTGCTCGGTATCCCCGGATGCCGTTATAGACGTAGTGATAAACGGAGGCTATGCGCCTTTTACCTATACCGTAAACGGCGGTGCGTCCACGCCGGTGATCGGGAATAGCTTTTCCCATAGCACCCCTACGGACGGGACCTATACGTTTACAATTACGGATGCCGAAGGATGTATGGCTGTGACCTCCGCGGTTATCGCCCCGATCACGAATCCCGCAGCCACCCATACCGCCACCGATCCTACCTGCGACAGTGCGGCCGACGGTACGGTTACCATTACCATCGATCCGAACTTCGGAACTGCCCCCTATCAGGTGGATTTCAATGGCGGCGGCTTCGGCAACCCCACCCAATTCAGCAACCTGGCTGCCGGCACCTATGGATATACGGTTCGCGACTCCAAGGGTTGTACCTATACCGGTTCGGTAACGCTTACCGCACCGGCACCCATTACCGCGGATGCCGTATTGATCCAGGACTACACCTGTCTCCAGGACGGCAGCATCCAGGCCCAGAACGTTACCGGGGGGACCGCTCCCTATACCTACAGCATCGACGGGGTTACCTTCCAGGCCTCCGACACCTTTACCGGCCTCCATGACGGCGCCTATTCCGTAACCGTCCAGGACGCTTCGGGCTGTACCTTCGTTACGGTTCCCGTGGTGATCGACCCGCTGGATCCGCCCACGGACATCAGCTTTAGCGCCACCCCTCCGAACTGTCCGGCGGAAGTTTCCGACGTTACGCTTACCGTAACCGGAGGCGCCGGCGCGATCACCTATGAAATCATTGCTCCTGCCCCTGTTAATAACGGCAACAGCAATGTCTTTACCAGCCTTGCGCCGGACACTTATACCTTCCGGGTTACCGACGCGGACGGGTGTTTTTACGAGGAGAACTTTACCATACTCCCGGTATCCCCGATTACCGTGGCAGGCAGCCTGGTAAGTGACGTAAGCTGTGTGGGTGGTGCCGACGGCGCCGTGAATTTTGCCGTTAATGGCTTTACGACTACCTACAGTTATACGGTTAACGGTAGTGCCGCAATCACCGGCCAGTCCGCTTCGGTCATAAACCTCACCGGCCTTACTGCCGGGGATTATACCGTGGTAGTAACCGATGAGACCACCAACTGTACCGCTACGGACACGGTTACCGTGAGCGAACCGGCCAATCCGCTGGCCTTTACCCTGGCGGTTACCCCGATTACCTGCGTGGCCGACGGAACCGTCACCATCAGTGCAACCGGTGGCTGGGGCGCATATTCCTACGAAGTGGAGCAACCGGACACCACGGTCCTGGGGCCGCAATCCGCCAACGTATTCGCTGGCCTCACGCAGGCAGGGAGCTATACAGTTACGGTAACCGATGGTAATGGTTGTGCGGTTACGGAAACCTTTGTCCTGAGCGCACCAACCAATCCGGTGGCCAGCATAGACGCCACTTCCGGCCTGTGTTACGACCCGGCTACCGGCGCCACCATTGTGGTGGGCGCTACCGGCGGGCTGGCTCCGTATTATTACAGCATGAACGGCGGGCCCACCCAGACTTCCAGTACATTTACCGGGTTGGTCCCCGGCAATTATACTTTTACCGTGCTGGACAGCAACGGTTGCTCTGATACCGTGGCCCAGACCATCGCTCCCCAGCTCACGACGAACGCCGTCCTGACCAAGGACCTGGATTGTACGGTGTCCCCGGATGCCACCATCGATGTCACCGCAACCGGTGGTTACCCGGCCTATACGTATGAGGTGGCCTTTAACGGCGGGGCTTTCGCTCCATACGCCGGAGCTTTCCCGTACACGACTTCCGTTGCCGGCACCTACCAGTTCCGCGTGATGGACAGCGAAGGCTGTGTGGCGCTCACCCAGGTAGTTACCGTTAACCCGATCGTCCTGCCGCAAGCTACGGCCACGGGAATCGACCCGACCTGTTTCGGCGATTCCAACGGCGTGGTGGAAATCGAAGTGGATCCGAATTTCGGCCAGGCCCCTTACCAGGTAGATTTCAACGGCGGCGGTTACGGCAACCAGACGGTCTTTACCGGCCTACCCGCCGGCACCTACAACTATACGGTTAGGGATGCCAAAGGCTGTACATATGCAGACACCATAACCCTTACCGATCCAGCCCTGTTTGACGCCTCCATTACCGTTACCGACGTCAGCTGTGCGGGAACCATCGGCGGAGGGGACATCCCCGGTCGGATCGATATTTCAATTATCAGCGGAGGAACACCCAACTTTACCTACACGCTGTACGACCAGTCCAATAATATCGTTCCGGTTGCGGGCTCCAACCCTATTGTAAACACCTCCGCCACCAGCGTAAGCTTCGACGGTCTGGCTTTCGGGGATTACTACGTCCGGATTATCGATGCCAACGGATGCGAATTCTATCAGAATCCGGTCCGGGTTCGGGCCAACCCCTTCCTTGCCCTGGATTCATCCGCAATCGTGGACTGCCTTACCGGCGGCACGGTTACCGTTTCGGCGGATGGCGGTTCCGGCGACTACAGCTTCAGCATTTTCGGCCCCGGCACAGCTCCCGATTCCGAAACTTCCGGTCCGGGTGCCCTGGAAGAGCAGGCGGTATTCAACGGCCTTAACGCCGGGCAAACCTACATTTTCGAAGCGATCGACAACTTAACCCTTTGCCGGAGCTATATCGAGGTGTCCATTCCAGCCCTCTCCGGCATCGAAGTAGTGCCTACGCCGGCCGTTACCGACGCCACCTGCTTCGGCGATACCAACGGTTCCATCGCGTTCCAGTTCCAGAACTTCGACGGTTCGGTTACCGATATCAACTATGAAATCCTCCAGGCCCTTACCAACAACCCGATCGGGGTATCCGGTACCGTGAGCGGCCCGGCCGGCGGACCTACCGTCCTGGAAACCGTAACCAATCTGGCGCCTGGGGATTACGTGCTCTATTTTGAAGAGGCCACCAGCCCATTCTGTTCGAACACCTACGAATTCCGGATCCTGGAGCCCTCACCCATTACCTTTACCCTCCTGGACCAAAATAACGCGAACTGTAACGAAGACGCCCAGGTAACCGTACGGGCCACAGGCGGATCCGGCAGCTTTACCTACGCTTTCGTGCAGGACGGGGTGGCTCCGGTACCCGGGGATTTCACCTCCAACGGATACGCCGAACTGGATCCGGCGGTGAACACCCAGTGGGACGCTTACGCCATGGATTCCAACGGCTGCATGACGCCGCCCCTGGATATTACCATTTCAGCCGATCCCGAGCCGGTTATTTCGGCCGTGGTTCCCGACCAGTGCACTGCAACCGAGGGCAACTTCAGCCTGGAAGTGTCCCTGGACACGGCCGGGGTAGGCTCCTATATGCTGAGTCTGGACGGAGGCGCATACCAGGCGTCCACCCTCACCAATGTGGGCGACACCCAGCTCCTTACCGGCCTGAGCTCTGGTTCGCATACGGTCTCTATCCTGGACGCCAACGGGTGCAGCCACGCTGTGGTGGTGGTCATCAATCCGCCGATGGGACTCCTGGCGGCAGTTACCGCCCAGCCCACCTGCGCCCTCAATGACGGATCGGTGGAACTCACCGCCGCCGGAGGCGACGGGACCTTTACCTACGAACTTTTCCTGGGCGCCGTTTCCGTGGCTGGACCCCAGGCTTCCAACAGCTTCGGTGGCCTGGCCCCTGGAGTCTATACGGCCGTCGCTTACGACGGCGCGGGTTGCGACGCTTCCACCACCTTTGAACTGATCAACCCCACTCCGGTAGCCTTCACGGTATCCGCGGAAGATGTGAGTTGTTCCGGTGGTTCGGACGGCAGTATTGTAGTAATCCTGGATCCGGGGCAGGACAACCCGCCCTATTCGTATGAACTCTACGACGGTTCCATGGCCCTGTACGCCGGTCCCCAGGCTTCCAACGTCTTCACCAACCTCCCTGCAGACACCTACACCGTAAGGGTTGTATCGGGCCGGGATTGCGAGGCTACAGTTGTACAGCCCATCACTGAGCCCACGCTGGTTTCCGCTGCGGCCGCAGCGACGGATTTTGCCTGCGCCCCGGATAATTCCGTATCCCAGGCAGTTATCACCGTCACCGCAGGCGGCGGAACGGCCCCTTACCTGTACAGCATCGACGGGGCGAATTTCACCGCATCGAACACCTTTGACATTACCGATACCGGCGCCGTACAGAATTTCACGCTTACCGTACGCGATGCCAATGGATGCGAAGCTACGGATGCCGTGAGCATCAACCCGCTGCCGACCATCGCCGATGCAGCGGTAAGCCAGATCACAGCCATTACCTGTGCCAACGACGAGGTGGCCCGGGTTACCGTTACCGGAGGCTCAGGCGATTTCGACTTTGACCTGCTGCCCCTGGGCACTGCGCCTACCCAGTCGCCTGGCCCTGGCGTATACACGGCCGATTTCAACCTGACCGCCCCCGGGGATTACACCTTCCGGGTAACCGATAATGTGACCGGCTGTTACTTTACCACCCTGCCCTATACGGTTGCCCCTTACGACCTGATCGAAGCCGTGGCCACCGCCGTAACGCCCGTGACCTGTTTCGGCGATGCCGACGGGGAACTGCAACTGCAGGTGAACAACTACGCAGGCAATTACACCTACCGGGTCTTTGATGGGGCCGGCGCTCCCGTGACCGGAGTAGTGGCTACCGATACCTCGGTGAACCCGCGGACCATCGGCAGCCTGCCGGCAGGCAACTTCTACGTGGAAGTGATCGCCACCGACACCCCCTTCTGCGACGACCTGTCAAATACCGTAACCATCGCCTCCCCGGCGGCTCCTGTGAGCCTGATTGAGGTGGCCAATATCAACGCGAACTGTAATACAGGCGCTCAGGTAACCGTAATTGCCAGCGGAGGAACCCCGGGCTATACCTATGCCTTTGTTCCGACCGGCAATATCCCGGTTCCCGGGGACTATACCCCCAGTGCCTCTGCCGTGCTGAGCCCGGCCAGCTACCCGGCTGACTATGACGTTTACGCCCAGGACAGCAACGGCTGCAGCACCTTTATTACCGTCACCGTCGATGAAGATCCGATGCCGACCGTAACAGCGCCGACCTATGCAGTAGACCAGTGTACTTCCGACGGAACCGCCTACACCTTTACCGTAGCCGGAACCGGCGTGGCTCCGCTTACCTATAGCGTAGGGGCCGGGCTCCAGGCTTCCCCGACGTTTACCGTTAGCGCCCCGGGCGTCTATACGGTAACCGTGCGCGATGCCAATGGATGTACCGCTACCGACACCATTACCATTCTGCCTCCGCTCACCCTGACGGCCCTGCCGACGGCTCAGCCTTCCTGCCTGCTCAACGACGGCGAGGTTACAGTAACCGCCCAGGGCGGATCAGGAGCCTATGAGTACGACCTGCTCGACAGCGGCGGGGTAAGCGTCATTGGCGGCGTGCCCCAGGTCTCCAACGTATTCTCCGGACTGGCTCCGGGCACCTATACCGCCGTGGTTTACGACACCTCCGGTACCGGATGCGACGCCCAGGCCCCGGTAACCCTGGAGTCTCCGACCCCGGTTTCCTTTACCACTTCCGGACAGGATGTGAGCTGCGCGGGAGCTGCCGACGGATCCATTACGGTTACCCTGAATCCGGGACAGGATAACCCGCCTTATGCCTATGAGCTTTACGACGGCAGTATGGCCCTTGTGGCCGGGCCGCAGGCCAGTCCGTTTTTTGCCGGATTGTCCGCGGACACCTATACCGTACGGGTCATTTCCGGCCGCAACTGCGAGGCTTCGCTGATTCAACCCATTGCGGAACCATCTTCCGTAACCGTGTCCGCCACGGCTACCGACTTCAGTTGCACCGTTGGGAATGCCCCCTCCGAATCCGTAATTACCGTTACGGCAGGCGGCGGTACCGCCCCGTACCTGTATAGCATCAACGGAGTCAATTTCGTAACCGGCAACACGTTCAACGTTGCCGATACCGGGGTAACCCAGACGATTGATGTCTATGTCAGGGACGCCAACGGGTGTACGGATACCGCAACCGTGGTTATCGATCCGTTGAATACCTTCACAGCAGCCGTTTCCCAGGTAACAGCCATTACCTGCGTGAATCCGGAGTCCGTCCTGATCACGGTAACGGATAACGGAGACGCAACCAACGTCTATACCTTCGAACTGCTGCCGTTGGGCAACCCCAACGGAACACTTACCGGCAACCCGGCGTACAACCAGGCTGCGTTTGATCTGAGCGCACCGGATACGTACGTGTTCCGGATTACGGACACCGTCACCGGTTGTTACGTGGATACCTCGTATACCATTGCCCCGTACGATATCATGGGGGTTGACGCTACGGCCACTACGCCGGTTACCTGCTTCGGGGATACCGACGGCTCAATCTCCATTACAATCACCGATTTCTCAGGGGCTTACGATTACGAAGTGTTCGAAGCCGGAGGGGCATCTGCCGGGATCACCGGAAGTGGTTCCACGGCCGTGAACCCGCTTGTTATCAGCGGCCTGAGCGGCGGAAACTATTTCGTCCGGATCACGCAGACGGCCACGCCTTTCTGCAACGCGGACTCCAACGTCATTACCATCGCATCCCCACCCAGCCCGCTTGCGGCTGTGGTCCAGGAGGTGGCGCCGGTGACCTGCTCAGACGACCTGGGTGAAATCCTGGTGGACCCGGATGGCGGCTATCCGCCTTATACCATCGTTCTCACGAACACCGGCACGTCGCAGGTTTATTCGGTCAGCGGGGTTAACGCCCATATCTTTACCGGGCTTTCCTCGGGCTCCTATACCGTTGCCGTGACCGATGCGGGGGGATGCATCTACAACGACGCCATCGACCTGCTGCCGGCCGTTCCGGTGACGGCAGATATTACGGTTGCCCCAGCGGCTCTCGCCTGCTACGGCGACACGAACGGGGTAGTCACAGCAGTCAATGTGGCTGGAGGTTCGGGGACGTACCAATACCAGCTGAACTATTACGATGCCACCGGAACGGTGATCGAATTCACTTCCGGATTCCAGACCAACCCAATGTTTACGGGGCTCGGGGCCGGCATCTACACCATTACCGTTTCCGATTCCTGGGGTTGTGAGGTGGAAACCGTACCGGTTACCATTATCGAACCGACGGAAATCATGAGCAACTTGGTACAGACCAGCATGCTCACCTGTTCCAACGACGCCGAAATAGTACTTACGGCTACCGGCGGAACCGGGCCATACGAATACAGTACTGACGGCATCAACTACAGCCCGATGTCGGGCGGCAACACTCATACGTTTGCCGTTACGGCCGGCGTATATCAGTACTACGTGCGCGATGCCTTTGGCTGCGAGGCCGACATTTCAAACCAGGTAACCATTGAGCCTGTTGCGCCGCTCATGCTCGATATCGACACCAGCGCCGCAATGATCAACTGTACGGGCGAGATGACCGCCGCCTTAATGGCCACCGCTACAGGAGGGCTGGGCAACTACCAGTACGAGCTCTATTCAGATGCCGGGTTGACCAACCTCCTGACCGGGCCCCAGGCTTCAGGCGATTTCAGCGGCCTGGGCGTGGGCAGCTACTGGATCCGCGTAATCAGCCAGGATTGTGAAGCAGTTTCAAACGAGGTAATTATAACCGAACCCGTGCCACTGCAGATAGACCGGGAGGAATTCACTGATGTGACCTGCGCCGGAGAGGGAGATGGAACAATTACCGTGGAGGTGTCGGGAGGCACCGGAAACATCCTGTACGCCATCAGTCCGAACCTGAACCAGTTCGACGACGTGAATACCTTCACCGACCTCGATCCGGGCGTATACGATGTGATTGCCCAGGATGAGAACGGCTGCTTCATCACCTTCCAGTTCACCATTGCAGAGCCCCAGGTGCTCGACATTTCGGGCACTGCCACTCCGGAAGTGTGCGCCGGAAGCGAAGACGGGACAATCGACATTGTGATCTCGGGAGGCACGGCGCCTTACCTGACCGCCTTCAATTCGAACCTGGACGCCGATTTCGGTCCGGCCCAGACCGCGTTTACCAACCTGGCAGCCGGCACCTATGTTATCTTTGTTCGAGATGCCATGGGCTGTGAAAACAACGTGGTGGTAACCGTAGACCCGGGTGTAAACCTCAATGCAATTGTTACCCCGGTCTACGAATGTACCGGCAACATTCCTGACAATTATCTGGAGGTGGTATTGGAAGATGCCTCTGTGGCCAGTGAAGTCATGTATGCCCTGGATTCTACCGATCCTGCAGCTATGCAGCTCGATGCGAATTTCAGCAGCCTGTCACCGGGCCCGCACTTCCTGGCTATTTCGCATGCCAACGGCTGTGTCCAGACCATCGATTTCGAGATTGCCAGCTTCGAGCCTTTAACCCTGATGCTGGAGCAGCGCAACATCAACGAGATAACGGCCATTGCCGAAGGAGGGCAGCCTGAATACCAATTCTGGTTCAACGACGACGACAACGGCGCCGACAACACCTACTACATTACCGAATCGGGCGTGTATACCGTGCGTGTTATGGACCAGAACGGGTGCGTGGTTGAAGCCCAAATAGAAATGGAGTTCATCGACATCGAAATACCGAATTATTTTACCCCTGACGGAGATGGCATGAACGACTTCTGGATCCCTGACAACCTTGAAGGGTTCCCTGAAATACTAATAAAAATTTATGATCGTTATGGTAGAGTAGTGGCCGAGTTATCCTACGGTGTACAAGGATGGGACGGCACCTACAACAGCAAGGAGCTGCCTACGGGAGATTACTGGTACGTAATCAAACTGAATGGAGAGCGCGACGACCGCGAATTCGTAGGACACTTTACCCTTTACCGCTAATATGCTTAACCTGAACGATATGCGCTGGAGATTGACATTTGTGCTCGTGATGCTGGGACTGTTTGGCTCAAGGGCGCAGGAATTGAACTCCCCTCAACTATCCCAGTACCTGGCCGATAACCCCTTCGTGCTGGCGCCCACCTATGCCGGTATCGGAGACCATGTCAAGATAAGGCTTAACGGCCTCGGGCAGTGGGTTGGGATCAAAGACGCCCCCATGACCGAGTCCCTGGCTGCAGACGCCAGGATCGGGAATAAATCGGGGCTGGGGATCTTTCTCTACAATGACCGCAACGGGTATACCCGTCAGCAGGGGGCGCGCCTTTCCTTTGCACACCACCTGACTTTAGACCGTTACCAGGATAAGTTTCTCTCGTTCGGTATCTCGTATAACTTCAACCAGTTCCGGATAGATATAGAGAAGTTCAGGGATGCTAACGGCCTGCCCGTTAACGACCCCAGTGTAACAGACGACAGGTCTACCAGCAACCACAACTTCGACGTGGGGATCATGTACCGGGTCAACAAATTCTATGCGAGCCTTAACGCCTCGAACCTGCTCGATAAAGACCTGACAAGCTTTAACCCGATCTTTGAGCCGAACCACCTGCGCAACTATTACCTCTATACCGGTTTTCGTTACTCCAAGAACAAGAACAGCAAGCTGGAGTTGGAACCCTCCTTGCTTTATAAGCTCTTTGAAAGCGATGGCCGGTCTGAGACCGACCTAAACATGAAGGTTCGGGTATACGATTTTGAGGACTATTACTACGGCGGCATCAACTACCGCTTCCTGAACGACCAGATCGGAAAGCCGCTGTACATTGCTCCCTTTGTCGGTTTCAAAAAAAGCAACTTCTACTTTGGGTATTCCGTACAGATTATCCTGAATGAAATTCTGGCCTACAGTTACGGAACCCATGTGATTACCATTGGCATGGACCTGTTCCAGGGGCTGAGCAACTGCCGGTGCACCTATTGATCGGGCGCCCTCGGAGTTTGACAGAAATGGCCTAGCTTTGCAAAAAATCAAGCCATGCTGGGGAAGATACGCCTGAAGAATGTGCGCCTGTACGGCTTTCACGGGTGCCTGAAGGAAGAGGAAATGATCGGGTCTGACTACCGGGTAGACCTGGAAGTAACCGCCGACCTGGAAAGGGCGGCGCAGACAGATCATCTTTCTGAAACTGTAGATTACGTGCACCTTCAGACCATTATCCGGGAAGAGATGGGGATCCGCACCAAGCTTATCGAAACGGTTGCTTCCCGAATCCTTGACCGCATTCTGGAAGAGCTGCCACAAGTTCAGTCGGCCGGGGTGGAGGTGTCAAAAATCAACCCGCCAATTGGGGGAGATGTGGAGCAGGTAACCGTATCGCTGTTGAAAAACCGGCTATAGCTATTTTATTCCCCTCAAAAAAAGTATAACTTTGACCCCTCAAAGACTGGCATCGTGGCCGAGTGGCTAGGCGCAGCTCTGCAAAAGCTTGTACAGCGGTTCGAATCCGCTCGATGCCTCAAAAGAAGCCCCGTTCGTTTCGGGGCTTTTTTATGCCCGCTCCTCCCGGCAGCCTGCCTGTGATATCCGTCCAACTGCACTTGGAGGACGGGTGGGGGCGGTTATTACAAGACGGCCTTGCCACTAGGCGATACTGTTTAACCGTTGGCCGTATTTGATGTTAAATCGAGGGCCCGCACTTTTGTGCTTCTAAAAAATCCGGTAATTTTGACCTGCTTACCTATTGGCATTGTGGCTGAGTGGCTAGGCAAGGCCCCGCAAGGGCCTTTACAGTAGTTCGAATCTACTCGATGCCTCTGAAGAAACCCCGTAATTGAGCGGGGTTTTTTATTCCCGCATCATTTCTATACCCTGTTCTATATTGAGTTTGTCTTTGGGAAGGAAGCCTTTTACGATCAGGACGATGCCGCAGATCACCAAAATGATGCCCAGGGCTTTCTTGACCCAGAAGATGCGTTCGCGGGTGAGTTTGCTTCTCAGCTGCTTGGCCAGGACTATTTTAACGATATCGGTAAGCAGGTAGGCCCCGAGCATGGAGCCGAAGAAGGTAATCATCCGATTCGGCTGGTTGTCGAGGCTGGGGCCCACGATAATGATTACCCCCAGCCAGAAGACCAGCACCCCAATGTTGATAAAGTTCAACAGAAAGCCCTTGACGAACAGGCCCAGATAATCGCTCCCCCTGGCTTCTATCCTTGGGCTTTTAGCCTTGAAATCGGAGCGGAAGACAATGGTCAGCCCATAGACCAGCAGAATAGCGCCCCCAAATACATAAAGCCCAGGCTGGTTGCTCAGGTTCTCGAGCAACTGGAAGCTACTGAAATAGGCGATGGTCAAAAAGAGGATATCGGCCAGTATGACCCCCATATCGAGGGCCAGCGCTGCACGGAATCCCCGGGTTGCACTGGTTTCCAGCAAGACGAAGAAAACCGGCCCAATCATGAAGCTGAGCAGGAATCCCAGCGGAATGGCGCCGTGTATGTCGTCCCAAACCATATCCTACATGCGTTTGATGATACCCCCGAAGACTGTTTTTTCTTCCAGTTTCTGCGGATTACCATAAACTAAAACCCTGCCGCCGGCCTTTACCGTGGCTTTTACATAATCGGTTGCGTGGATCTCTGCCGAGGAGCCTGCATTCACATTTACAGTGCAAAAGCCCGTTCTCAGGGTTTTGCCATTGTATGTGCCGCCTGTATTGATCTGAACGTCCTGGTTTTTAGCCTGGCCAGTGGCCGTGATAATACCCCCTGAAACGGCCTTGACCAGAAACTGGGTTACCTCGGCTTGTATGTTAATTTCGCCCCCTTCCTGTGCCTTAACCTCCAATACGGGCTGCCGCAGCACTTCATCCGATTCAATGCGGGCGTCTTCATTCACGTCAATCACCAACAACGGCTCTGTGTAATACAGGTCTACAAATGTGCGGTAACCGCTGAAGATCTTGGTGATTTCCATTCGGATCTTCAAGATGCCTTCCGAATTTACGACCGCTACTTTTTCCTTGTTCTCCCCGCGAACCACCGCTTCGTTCCGGTTGCTGCGGATCAGTTTCAGGGATATGCCGTCGAAAACCTTGATTTCCTTGAATGGGTCCAGGGCATGGGTAATGCGGTCGCCCTGGCCGTAGAGCGTACTGGTATGTGCACACAATACCCAAAGAACAACCCAAATACCCGTATTGCGACTCATTTGTGGTGCTTTTGTAGGCAGCAAAACCTAAGACTTACACTTTCCCGATCAGTGAGAAATCGAGGTGCCTTTTTACCAGATCGGTATTCTTTACCATAACGACCACCTCTTCCCCCAACTGGTACATTTTTCCCTTGCGCTCACCGACCAGGGCATACTGTCTTTCGTCAAAGGTATAATAATCATCCCTGATATCGCGGATCCGGACCATCCCTTCGCACTTATTTTCGATGATTTCCACGTAGATACCCCATTCGGTAACCCCAGAAATTACCCCTGTAAACTTCTGGTCTTTATGGTCTTCCATAAACTTGATCTGCATGTACTTGACCGAATCCCTTTCGGCGCTGGCCGCCAGGCTCTCCATTTCGGAAGAATGGCGGGCCTGTTCTTCGTAAGTCCTTGCGTCTGGCGATTTCCCTCCTTTAAGGTAATGCGCCAACAGGCGATGAACCATTACATCGGGGTACCGGCGAATCGGTGAGGTAAAGTGGGTATAATAGTCAAAAGCCAGGCCGTAGTGCCCGATATTCTCGGTGCTGTAAATAGCCTTGCTCATGCTCCGAATGGCCAGGGTGTCGACCAGGTTTTGCTCTTTCTGCCCCTTAACGTCTTCGAGGAGCTTGTTTAGCGAGCTGTTAAGCGATTTTTTACTCTTGAAGTTGAGCTGGTGTCCGAACCGCTTAACAATGCCATTCAGGGCCATTAATTTATCTTCATCGGGCTCGTCATGCACGCGGTAGACAAAGGTTTGCTCGGGCTGCTTTTTCCCTATAAACTCAGCCACCTTGCGGTTGGCAAGCAACATGAACTCCTCAATAAGTTTGTTGGCATCCTTGCTCTCTTTGAAATACACCCCAACCGGTTGGCTGGCCTGGTCGAGTTCAAAACGAACCTCAACCTTATCGAAGGAGATCGCCCCGTGCTCCATCCGTTTGCTGCGCATGATTTTGGCAAGCCTGTCCATAGTAAGCACCGCCTCCACTACTTCATCAGACACCGTGTAGGCAGCTCCCCTGATGGAAACCGTTTCCGGAATACTGCCCGATCCCGTTTCGAGGACGTGCTGCGCTTCTTCATAAGCAAAGCGCTCGTCGGAATGGATGACCGTACGGCCGAACCACTGCTGGGTTAAGCGGGCATTCCTGTCGAGGACAAAAACAGCAGAAAAAGTGTATTTGTCTTCATGGGGACGAAGCGAGCAGGCGTTGTTTGAAAGGATCTCTGGCAACATGGGCACTACCCGGTCTACAAGATACACCGAAGTGGCCCGGTTGAAGGCTTCCTGATCCAGAAGGGTTTCGGGCTCCAGGTAATGTGCCACATCGGCAATATGGATGCCTATTTCATAGTTCCCGTCTTCCAGTATTTTGAATGACAAAGCATCGTCAAAATCTTTGGCATCGCGCGGGTCTATGGTAAAAGTCAAATCTGCGCGCATGTCTTTCCTGTTGGCCACTTCTTCAGGGAGAATGCGCGTATCAAGCTTGTTGGCGAACTGTTCCACTTCAGGGGGGAAGCTGTATGGCAAACCGTATTCAGCAAGGATGGAGTGGATTTCGGTATCGTGCTCCCCGGGCATCCCAAGAATTTGCGTAACCTTACCAAAAGGGGAATCGGCATCGTCGGGCCACCGCAGCAATTCCACAATTACTTTTTCGCCGTGAGCCGCACCACCCAATTCGTCTAAGGGTACAAAAATGTCTGTATACATCTTCGGGTCGGAGGGGCGTACGAAGGCGAACGATTTATACAGGTCTACCACCCCCACAAAAGCCGTTTTTTTGCGCTCGAGAATGCGCATCACCTTTCCTTCGGGCTTGCTTTCCTTCTTTTTCTGGAACAGCTGCACCTCTACCCGGTCTCCGTTAAAGGCCCGGTTCAGGTTCGGGTAGCTGATAAAAATATCTTTCTCGAGTTCTTCAGTAACCAGGTAGCCATTGCCCTGGGTGTTTATATCGACAATGCCGCTGAACACCTTGGGGACAAAAATGATCTGGTACTTTCCCCTGGAAGGTTGCGCAACCCGTTTTTTCTGTACGAGCTCTTCCAGCCTTTTGATAAGTATATTACGCTGCTCGGTATCGCTAATCTTCAGTTTAGCAGCAATTTGCTTATAATTGAATGCCTTTTTAGGGTCCTGTTCTAAAACACTGAAAATCCCTTTCGTAATTTCATTGACCAAATGATTCTTCGCCCGCTTCTTCTTCTTCGACATTCAAAAATTAATTTCGCTGCAAATTACGAATAATATTCCACGCAACTTTCCAGGGCTTCGCTGCAGGGTAGTCCTTTCTTCAACAACAATAAACAATAATTACTCTTTAAGCTTTTTAATAAAATTATATTTTGGTGGTTATGATAGCCTGTTAACAGCGCTTAAAAAAAATATTGAAAGCGTTTGCAGGTGTCGATTTCAAAAACATATTGACAACCTGTTCTTTTAAAAATAACCTCACTTTAAAGTATTTAAGCATCTTATCAACGCAGCCTAAATAGCATCTTAACAGGATAACCTGAATAAATAATTGACCCGGGGTGTGTTTATTAGTGGGGTTGGAGTTGAAGACAACCGGGTATAATTTCTGATACGCCGGTGTTGCAGAACTAACCGGAAAAGTGTACTGCAATTTTTATACAGTATAACAAAAGGTAAATGTCAGTATTTTTAAGGGAGGTTTTTAACAAGCACTGAAAAATTAATGCTTTCATAATGAATCGTTTAAATTAAAGACGAGATACAGCTGTTAAGAAGTTTTGATACTGTAAATACGGGGTTGCTTTTGTACCTTTACCTCATCTAAAAAATAAGATACCATGAAAATTGCCATTGGGAATGACCATGCCGGCACGGAATACAAGCTGGCTTTAGTAGGCATGCTAAAATCTATGGGGATGGAAGTGGTCAATTACGGTACCGACGGCTCTGACAGTGTGGACTATGCCGATTATATCCATCCGGTAGCCGAAGAGGTTTCCTCAGGAAAAGCCGATTGGGGGATAATCATCTGCGGGAGCGGGAACGGGGCTGCCATGACGGCTAACAAACACCAGAAAATCAGGGCTGCCCTGTGTTGGAACAAAGAAATAGTGGCGTTGGCCCGTGAACACAACAATGCCAATATTCTAAGTCTCCCGGCTCGTTTTATAGCCATTCCGCAGGCGCTTGATATGGTAAAGACCTTTTTGAACACGCCTTTTGAGGGGGGCAGGCACCAAATCCGCATTGAGAAAATACCCTGTTATTGAGTTCTCGGGCAGGGGCTTAGAATCGAACTCGGTATATGGCGCATTCCCATCACCATCACAACCATAAGGAGACCCAGGGGAAGAACCTGTTAATCTCTATTTTTCTTAACATCCTCATTACCGTTACCCAGGTAATTGGCGGGTTTATTTCTGGCAGCCTTTCCTTGCTTTCAGATGCCTTGCACAACCTTAGCGACGTTATTTCGTTGGTTATAAGTTATACAGCCAGCCGCCTTTCGCGTAAAAAAGCGTCTACCAACAAAACATTCGGTTATAAACGGGCCGAGATAATCGCTGCATTCGTGAATTCGGCCTCCCTGATTGTCGTGGCTATAATCCTGATCAAAGAAGCCGTGGAACGGTTTATGGAACCGCAGATTATAGGTGCGCGAATCGTTATCTGGTTATCGTTGCTGGGGATTGCGGCCAACGGGTTCAGCGTATTGCTGCTGCGGAGCCATTCCGGCTCCAACATGAACCTGAGATCGGCCTATTTGCACCTGCTATCTGATATGATGGCATCTGTGGCGGTTTTGTTGGGCGCCGTGCTGATGTATTTTTATGAATTCTACTGGATAGATCCACTGCTAACCGTGCTCATTGCGCTGTACCTGGTCTATATGGGATTTGACCTGC
Organism: Robiginitalea sp.; assembly: GCA_024642005.1. Taxonomy (GTDB): domain Bacteria; phylum Bacteroidota; class Bacteroidia; order Flavobacteriales; family Flavobacteriaceae; genus Robiginitalea. The sequence continues at coordinate 52,514 of JAHECA010000014.1, forward strand.
TGCGATCTTCTACACGGGTGTTGATGCTGTTCACCCCTGACAGCATAAAGGTGCAGGAAATCGTGGAATCCATCTCAGCCCTTAAAGAGATTAAAAACGTACACCATGTTCATATCTGGCAGCTTAACGAAGACGAGGTGCACCTTGAGGCCCACATCGATTTCATCAGGGACATACCCTTGTCCGAGTTTGATGAAATTTTGAATCAGATAGAAGAGAAGGTTTACCATGAATTCGGGATAAACCACATAAACATACAGCCCGAGTTTGGCAAGTGCGACAACAAGCAAATCATCGTTCAGGATTGATATGAAGATTACCCCACGAACCTTCGAGCAACTTACCGGAAGCGAACTTTACGAAGTACTGAAGCTGCGTGCGGAAGTTTTTGTAGTGGAACAGCAGTGCGCATACCTCGACCTCGATGGAAAAGACTTCAGGGCCATCCATGTGCTCGGGCATGAAGGCGGGGAGTTGGCGGCCTATACCCGCCTGTTCGCCCCGGGCGATTACTTCGAAGAGGCCTCAATTGGACGGGTGGCTGTACGCGCACAGCATCGCGGGCTAGGCCTAGGCCGCGAAATCATGGACGCCTCCCTTCTGGAACTTGAAGCCCGGTTCGGGGCCGTTGCCATATCCTTATCGGCCCAGGCCTACCTCAGGAGGTTTTACGAAGAACTGGGGTTTGTAGCCGAAGGATCAGAATACCTGGAAGACGGGATTCCCCACATTCATATGGTTCGCCGGTAATCGGCAACCAGAACCCTTTCACGTAATTTTTATGGGCTCTTTGTTGCCGAGGTTTAATTCGGCCAACAGGGAATCGGTAAATTTATAATGTCCTTTGAAGGTAATGATACGGAAGCGGTTGGAACGCATCCGACTCAGGGTGTCGAGAAACAGCCATTTGGATTTTAACAGGGTGGGAGCTTCTGATTTGAGACTGAGGTCGAAAACATATTTCAGCCCGTCCTTGGTTGCAGTAATGTCGGGCGTAACGGGGTTGCCCGTGCGTTTTACGATAAAGGATTTCGGGGATTCAAACCCCTCCATGTCTGCCTTGATGTCGATAAAACCGCGCGATTCCAAATGCTGCACAGATTGTTTCAGCAGGTCTTGATGTTGCTCTTTTTCTGTTTTTACCATAGCTAGTATTATACGAAGAAAAAACAGGAAAAACAAACACTTTCCAGCAATTAACACACAATAAGCGGTTATTAATCAAGGGATTGATTAAAGGACAACCGTCTTTCCGCTCCGAACGGAAGCATCGGCAGCCAGCACAATCTGCATGCTGTTAACTGCATCCCTCAGGTGGTCGGCCAGGTCTAAATCTTCGGTGATGGCTTTCAGGAAATATTCCTGTTCAAGCAGGCACAGGCCGTCGTGGTCAGGCTCGTCGGCTGTACTGATGACCTGGTCAGCACGGGCGAAAGTGCCGTCGGCCTTCAGGGCGCTGTGGTGAAGCAGCAGGCTGCCGGTTTTTGAGTGGCCCTCAATATCATCGGAATCACCCTTCTCGGAGTCCTGGATGGAGACACAGCCCCCGGGGCCGATTACGTCCTTTACAAAAAAGGCCGTTTCACTCATCATGGGCCCCCAACCAGCCTCATACCAGCCCACAGAGCCGTCTTCGAACCGCACCTGCAACTGGCCGTAGTTGTACATGTCTGCTGCGATCTCGTCGCTCAGCCTCGCCCCTATGGCGCTAACGCTAACAGGCCTCGAACCGGTCATCAGGCACATCATGTCCACATAATGGACGCCACAGTCTACGATTGGCGACATGGAACGCATGAGTTGCTTGTGGGTGTACCACTGGCCCGAAGAACTTTGCTGGTTCAGGTTCATCCGCATAACAAGCGGCTTGCCAAGACCCTGCGCCAGGGTCACAAAACGGGTCCAGGCCGGATGCACCCTCAAAATATACCCCACCACCATTTTCCGTTTTTTCTCCCTGGACAGCCGCACCAGTCCTTCGGCTTCCTCAACCGTCAGGGCCAGCGGTTTTTCGACAAACACATGGCAGTTCGCGTGCAGGGCCTCCGAGACCAGCGCCGCATGGGTGTCTGGGTAGGTATTTACCGAAACGGCATGTGCCCCGCCGGCAGCAAGTGCTTCCCTCAGCGTGGAAAAGGTGGGGTATCCCCCCAGTTCGGCGGATAGTTTTTCGCGGCTTTCAGGGGTCCGGCTTACCAGGCCCACGATTTCAAACCCATCCAGTTCGTGGTAAGCCCTGGCATGGCTGCTGCCCATATTGCCGCAGCCCACTACGATTACATTGATTTTTTCTTTCATGGTTCTTCAAGGCTAAAAGCGATGATCTTATTTCCTTTTTCGGTCCCCAACTTCTCTCCACCGCAGGCGATTGCCAGGTATTGCTTCCCGCCCACCTCATAGATGGCCGGGGTTGCAAAGGCGGGCGCTGGCAGTTTGTATTCCCAGAGCAAAGCCCCGGTATGCCTGTTAAAGGCACGGAGATAACCGTCTTTGGTGGCAGCGATAAACAACAGGCCATTTTGGGTAACCGCTGGCCCCCCATAATTCTCAACCCCCGTACTCGGGTAGCCGAGCGCGCGCAGGGAGTCGGTCTCACCCAGGGGAATTTGCCAGAGGTATTCCCCCGTGTTGAGGTCAATGGCAGAGAGGCTTCCCCACGGCGGAGAAATGGCAGGCAGGCCATTGGCATCCAGAAATTTATTATACCCGGTGTGCCTGAAGGGGGTAGGGTCGGGGACTGCCTGCGAAGGCCCCGACTCGGAAACCTCCTGTTTGTCTTCCTGTTGCAGCAGGAAACTCACCAGGGCATTCCGCTCTGCCTGGCCCAATTGGGGGAAGCCCGGCATCATGCCTTTTCCGGCGGCGATCTGCCCCGCTATTTCTTCAGCGGTCAGGCGGGAGCCCACCCCCAACAGGGAAGGAAACCCGCTGGCGGGCATGCCCTGCCGCCCGGCCTGGTGGCACACCATGCAATACCTTCGGTAGGTTTGTTCCCCGGGCGAGAGGGAAGCATGCTCAGCGGCAACCTCCTCCATTTGCAGGAACCAGGCCATTTCATTGGCATTCACGTAAAGAATCCCCTTTTCCGGGTCTGCCCCGGCCCCACCCCATTCGGCCCCGCCGTCGTATCCGGGCAGCAGCAATACGGGTTCGAGCGACGGGGGGGCGTATTGTCGCTTGTCGGCCCGTTTGAAAACCTGAAGCAGGGAATCCCTGTCTGGTGCATAGGGGCTGATGTCGGCCTCGGTCAGGTCTTGTGATTGGCGGGCGAAAGGGGCGGGCTTCACGGGGATGGGTTGGGTGGGCCATGAGGTTTCCCCGGGCAGGGTCGAGGCTGGAACCGGGCGCTCTTCAATGTCGAACAAGGGTTCGCCGCTCACGCGGTCGAAGAGGAATACATAGCCCTGTTTGGTCGTTTGCGCCACTGCAGCGATGCGCTTGCCCCCGCGTTCAACCGTTAGCAGGTTCGGGGGGGCTGGCGGGTCGCGGTCCCAGAGATCGTGGTGCGTAAACTGATAGTGCCAGAGCAGCGTGCCGGAATTTGCATCGAGCGCCAGCAGGCTGTTGGCAAAAAGGTTCTGCCCCCGTCTCAGCCCACCGTAAAAGTCGGGAGCGGCCGAACCGGTCGGCACATAGAGGATTTCCCTTTGCGGGTCAAGGGCCATCCCCGCCCAGTTATTTGCAGCGCCCACCACTTCGCTGCGATAGGTGTCCGGATTCCCCCAGGTGTCGTTACCCATTTCTCCAGGGTGCGGAATGGTGTGAAAAGCCCAGGCCAGCTTTCCGGTTTGTATGTGAAAAGCCATTATGTCGCCGGGGGCTGCCGCGGCCCCCTCAGAAACGCGCAGCGGCATAATGATCAGGTCTTTGAAAACAGTGCCCGGGGTATTGGAAATCACGAATTTTTCGCGGGTGCTTTCGGGCAAACCGCTTCGCAGGTCTATGCGGCCGCCCTGGCCAAAGGAGGCGTCGGGCTTTCCCGTTCGGGCATCCAGCGACCACAGGTCAGGCCCCAGGGTATACAAGATGCGCCTATCTTTTCCCGACTCCCAGTAAGAAAGCCCGCGGCTGGTGGAATGCCACACCTTCAGCGAATCGCCAAACAGCCATAGCCGCTTGCCGGTACGGGCATCGAGGGCAAAGGCCCGGAGGGCGGCCGACACGCCATAAAGCACCGAGTCAATAATGATGGGGCTCATCTGCATTTGCCCGAAATCGGGGCTGTCGTACTCCCAGGCAACCGTGAGGCGGGCAACATTTTCGGGGGAGAACTGCGACAGGGTGCTGTAATGGCTCCTGCCCGGGTCGCCCAGGTAATGCCGCCATTGCCGGTAATAGGCCTGATCAAGCCCAGGAGCGGAATTTTCCCCACAGGACCAAAAGAGTAAATTGAGCAAGAGCAGCGGAAAAACACAGAGGAACTGCCGTATCATACAAAGGCTATTTCTTCCTTAAAAATAGCAATTAATAGAGGAAAGCCGGGAACCTTTGCTTATAAACCGAACAATTCGCGGCCGAGTCGCCGCACCGACACGGCGTATCCGGCGCCGAACAGGTTAAGGTGTACCAAAAGGTAATACAGCTGGTAGAGCAACATGCGCCGTTCCATTCCCGGCTTTTTGGGCCGCAATTCGTGGTAGGCCGCATAGAATGGTTCCGGAAAGCCGCCGAACAACCGGGTCATGGCGAGGTCTACCTCCGCATCTCCGGCATATACCGCCGGATCGATAAGGCAGGCCTCCCCGGGCGCCGCAACCAGGAAATTCCCCGCCCAGAGATCTCCATGGAGCAGGGAGGGCTCGGTTTCAGGGGCCAGCGCCCTGATGGCCCGGAGCAACAAGCCGGCATCTGGCACGTCCTGCGTGGAAAGAAAGCCGCGCCCCAGGGCCATTTCATATTGAGGGAGCAGCCGGTGGTTGGCGTAAAATTCGGGCCAGGCCGGGCCAGGCTCATTGCGCTGGGGCAAACGCCCGATATAGTTGTCGGTCTCCCAGCCAAAGTGAACAACGCGGTGGTTGTGCAAGGCCGCCAGGCCCCGCCCCAACTGCTCGTAATCGGCCCGGGAAGCTGTTTGGGCAGGCAGGTATTCCAAAAGGAGCAGGCCGCTTTGCCCGTGCTGCAAAACCCCGGCGACCTGAGGGGTGCGGAGGGCTTTTGCCCCGGCAAGCGCCCTGAGGCCCTCCGCTTCGCAGGCAGCCATCTTAAAACCTTCGCCTCCACGGTACTCCTTCAGAAAGAAGAGCCCCTTGTCGGTTTCAAGCGAGAAGGCGTGGGCGATATCGCCCCCTGAAACGGAGTGCGCGCTGTGTATGCGGAAGCCAAACTGAGCCTGCAGGGCATGAAAACCAGCGCCCATGCTAGAGGTCAAAGCGCGCGCCAAGGCGGGCGATGTGGTAGCCTTTCTCCAAAACACGGCGACTCGCCTCACTGGCCGGGTCAAGGAGCGGATTGGTGTGGTTCAGGTGAATGAAATGGATTTTCGCCCGCTCGGCTCCAGGCAAACTGTCGAAACGAGCCATGGTTTCCACCACAAAGGGATGGGGTATTTCCGAAAGGTCGCGGTAACCTACCTCGGCCCCGTCGAAAAAGGAGGCGTCCAAAAAAACCAGGTCTGCCCCTCTGACCGCTTCCGCAATGTCGGTTTGCCATCGCCCCCACTTGTCGATGTCGGGGATGAACAGGACGGTTTTGCGCGGCCCCCTGATCTCAAAGCCCACGGTTTCTGAAAATTCATCGCGGTGCGGAACCGTGAAAGGCGTTACTTCCAACTGAGGGGTCAAGCCAACGGCCTCGAGGTCGCCAAGCGGCTTGAGGGCTATATTTCCCAGGGCCGAAAGCTGGCTCCAGGGCCCGTTTTCCTTTAAAAAACGAAACATCCGGGGCATAGCGAAGACAGGCACGGAATCGGCCCCCAGGGCCTCGCGGCCCAGGTACATGAGCCCGACGTAATGTCCGATGTGTGCATGGGTCAAAAAAATTCCCGAGGGCGTGGGAAGCGTGCTGCCGGCCTGCAATTGAAGCTGCTGTAGCTGCTGTGGGAAATCGGGCCCGGCTTCGAGCAGATACGTGCGGCCTGCCGCATGGTCAATGAGCCCGAGTGAAACCACTTTTCGGGCGGGGTCAGGGCTTTGAAAAAGACCGGCACAGCAGCTTCGGGAACAGCCTATGTGCGGGGAACCACCGTCCTGGACGGTGCCGAGCACAAGGAGCTCCACCCCTGAAGGGTCGGCCCCCGGTGAAATGAGCGCCAAATGCAAGGGGCCCGAGGGCAGGAAAGCCCACCAGAAGAACAAAAATCGCGCAACGCCCCACACCATGGCTTATCGAAGTAGAGACTGGTACTTTCCGGTATCGGCCAGAAGTTCCCGGGCCGTCAGGATGGCGTCGTCGTGGACCAGGTAGCGCTCGTACAGGCCTTCCCTATAGAAATAGCGCTTGATAATCTCGTCTTCGAGCTCCCGTCCGATCTCGGCCGAGTAGGTCTGAAGCGCCCTGACCTTGCTTTTTTCGAGATCTGCCAGCAATGCCTTGATATCGCTTTCGACGGCTTCGTCGAAAACCAGCTCTTCCCTTTCTGAGAGGGCTTTTTGAAGGGCTGTTTCGGTTGTCGTAACAAACGAAAAATCACTTTTACCCACGTGGTTAACAAAGGAGGCGTAAAGGGCGTTGTTTAGCTCAAAATCTGCGGGGGAGTTAAGGGTGTGCCCGTAGTAGTAATCGGTGGCAAAATCGAAGATCACATGGTTCTGCAACAGGGCGCCGATTAAAGGGTTCGAGCGGAGGGAGGCGATTTCCACATCGGGCATTACGCCCCCGCCATCGGTTACCCGCCGACCGTTTCGAGTTCGGAATTCCTTGAATTCTGTATTTCGCAAAGCGTTCCCGGCCGAATCGCGGTTGCGGTAATCGAGGGCCTGTATGCACCGCCCTGAAGGCGTGTAATACCGGCTGATGGTTACTTTGAGTTGGGTGCCATAGCTGAGTTTAAGGGGCCGCTGTACCAAGCCTTTCCCAAAGCTTCGGGTGCCGAGAATGACAGCCCGGTCGAGGTCTTGGAGGCTGCCCGCAACGATTTCGCTTGCAGAGGCGCTCATGCCGTCTACCAGTACAGCCAGGGGAATCTGGGTGTCTACCGGGCTTTTCCGGGTTTCGTATTGTTGGTTGAATTTTTTGACTTTAGACTGGGTGGTCACAATCAGCTCTCCCTTGGGGACAAACAGGTTGGTCACATCGATGGCCTCGGAAAGCAGCCCCCCCGGATTGCCCCGCAGGTCCAGAATTATTTTTTGGGCTCCCTGCTCCTTGAGGGAGCGGAGGGCGTCCCCGGTCTGGGCAGAAGCCTTTGAGTTGAATCGCGACAAAACAATATACCCCGTTGTGGCGTCGGCCATCTGGTAAAAGGGCACGGCGTCCACCTCGATCGAGCTGCGTCCGACCTCTGCCGTGAACAGCGCCCCCTGACGGCGATAGGTTACCGCTACCGTTGAGTTTGTGGCGCCTTTTAGCAGCTCGGTGGCGTCGTCCTTAAAATCGGCCACAGACAAATCGCCGATCTTAACGATCTCATCCCCGGCTTTTAGCCCGGCCTGGTCGGCCGGATAGCCCTTATACGGCTCCACGATCACGAGCCGGTCGTCGTAGGAGCGCACCAGTGCACCGATTCCGGAGTATTCGCCTGCGTTGCTGATTTTATAAGCCTCAACATCCTGTTCATTCATATAAACGGTATACGGATCGAGCTCCTGCAGCATATTCTTGATGGCAGTATCCATCAGGCCGGCCGGATTCGTTTCGTCAACGTAGTTCATGTTCAGTTCCTTGAACAGGGTTGTAAAGATTTCAAGTTGCTTGGCGATTTCGAAAAAATCGCCTTTGAAAGCGGTGGTGGTCACAAACACCGCCAGGGCCAGCAAGGGAACAAGCACGTTACGCTTCATGAGCTTCTTCATGGGTGACAAGTTTTTTTAACAGGGTCTTCATTGCGCCGGAAATCTGCTGAAAATCCGGCGTTTCTTTTCCAAGGTATAAAAATACCAACGCATACGACCCGAAGGAATTGTTAAAAACCACCTGTTTTTCGTGTCGATAGGCTTCCCGCATCAGGCGCTTTATCCGGTTACGCGCCACCGCCTTGCGAATGGCGCGCTTCGGCACGGCAAATCCGGCCTGGGCGGCCACCGGCTCGGGGAGGGGGGCCTTCAGGTAATACAACAGGAGCGGATAAGCCTTGAGTTGTTTGCCCTCTGTGAACACCCGGTCCCACAGCAAGCGCCTGGAAAGGCGTTCTTTTTTCGGAAATCGAAAGGAAACCATGCCCAAAAATAGGAATATTTAAGGCCTGGGCACGAATGATAATTGTCATAAGAATTGGAGGCACGAAGCGTGTACCTTGCAAAAAACGGAGTTCGTATTCCGCCGGAGTCCGAAATACGGGAGCATGGGTACCTTTACTGTAAAGCCTCTGAACAGCCCCGAGGTGCGGGAACGCTATTTCAAAAGGCTGCTCACAGACATTGAAGCCCTGGAGCGCATGCTTCAGTCGGAGGCCTTCCTCCGGGCGCCGTATCATATCGGCGCAGAACAGGAATTTTGCCTGGTAAACCGCCAATGGGAACCTTCAGACCAGGCGCCGGAAATACTCAAAGACATCCCCGACCCGCATTTCACCTCTGAACTAACCCGCTACAACCTGGAAATAAACCTCGACCCCAGGAAGCTGGGAGGAACCTGTTTTTCCGAAATGCACGAGCAATTGAACAGCTTGCTCGACCTTGGACAGGCATCGGCCGAGAAATACGGGAACAATATTATTCTCACAGGTATTTTACCCACCATCAGCACACGACATCTCAGGGAAGAATACATGACCCCCCTGGACCGTTACCGAATTCTGAACGAAAGTATCAAGGCCATTCGGGCGGCAGACCTTGAGCTCCACATCAAGGGGGTCGACGAGGTAAACCTCCACCACGACTCCATCATGTACGAAGGGTGCAATACGAGTTTTCAGGCGCACCTGCAGATAGACCCGGAACACTTTGCCGACACCTACAACTGGGCACAGGCTATTGCCGGCCCCTTGCTGAGCATTTGCGCCAATTCTCCCATGCTCATGGGCCGAGAATTATGGGAGGAAACCCGGATCGCCTTATTTACCCAAAGCGTAGACACCCGCCGCAGCACTTTTTTGCTGAATGAGCGCGAACCCCGGGTGGGGTTCGGCTTCTCCTGGGCCAAGGGCAGCCCGGCCGATTTTTACAAGGAGAACATCCTCAGGTTCCGAAGCCTGATCTCTACAGCGTTTGAGGCGTTAGACAGCCTGCAGCAACTCGATCAGGGCATTTTCCCAAAACTGACGGCCCTGAACCTGCTCAATGGAACGGTGTACCCCTGGAACCGACTCTGTTACGGCCTTACAGACGGCAGGCCCCACCTGAGGCTCGAAAACCGGTATATGCCCTCAGGACCCACAACTTCCGATGAAATCGCAAATTTCGCCTTCTGGACCGGCATAATGCTGGGCCGCCCGAAAGCCTGGGAAAACATTCATGAAAAAATGGACTTCCGCGACGCCAAGAAGAACTTTCTCAATGCCGCCCGGTACGGCATGGCAGCGCAGTTTCACTGGGACGGACGCATTGTTCCTACCCGCGAATTGCTGCTCGACTTCTTTCTGCCCATCGCCTACCAGGGCCTCGACAGGGCCCGGGTGGCCAAGGCAGACGCCGAACGCTACCTCAAAATTATCGAGAACCGGATCCACAGCCACAATGGGGCCGAATGGATGGTGCAAACCTACCGGGAATTGCGCAAAACCCACAATGCTCCGGTAGCCGTGCGCCAACTGACGGCCTGCCTGTTTAACCGCTCCTTCAAGGGGTATCCGGTAGACGCCTGGAAAACCCCCAGCCGCAGCGAACGGCCCTATAAACCGAAACAATTGCGGGTGGGGGACCGCATGAGTACCCGGGTTATCACGGCCCAGGAAGACGACAGCGCCGCCCTGGTTGTGCAGATGATGAAATGGAAGGACATCCACCATGTGCCGGTATTAAACATGGCCAACGAACTGAGCGGGCTTATCAGTTGGTCTGATGTCATTCCAATTGCCGACGGCCCCGAGATATACCATACGGGGATCAGGCAGCTTATGAAATCTCAGCTTATCACCACCAGCCGCGACCAACCCCTCAAAGAAGCCCGGGCACTGATGGCGGAGCACGGCATCAATTGCCTGCCCGTGGTCGAAGGCGACACCCTGGTGGGCATACTCACGTCTAATGACTTCTGAAAAGAACACAGCACTCCTGGAAGGGTTGCGGGAAGCCGGAACCCGCCCCGACCGCCTCATCGGCCTCTCCCGGGCCCGCCAGGCGGGCCCCACCCTTATCTGCTTCGGGGGGATTCACGGCAATGAGCCGGCCGGGGTTGAGGCGCTTGAAAGGGTCTTTGCTGCCCTGGGGTCCGACGAAACGGTCTTATCGCGGGGGTGTTTTGCGGGGATTCGCGGCAACCTCCCCGCCCTGAAACAAGGGGTGCGCTACATAGGAGAAGACCTGAACCGGCTCTGGACCATTGACGGCATCAAAGACATCCTGGGCAAAAAAGAAACAGCAAAAAGCCTGGAAGAGCAGGAACTGACGGAGATTCTGCGCACTATCGCACAACTGCTCCGAAGCGAACGCCCCCCGTTCTATTTCATAGACCTGCACACCACCTCGAGCCCCACCCTGCCTTTTATCACCATCAATGACGCCGTTATTAACAGGAAGTTTTCGAACCAGTTCCCCGTGCCGGTGATCCTGGGCATCGAAGAGTACCTGGAGGGGCCGCTACTCAGCTACATCAATGAGCTCGGCTATGTTTCCCTGGGGTTTGAATCGGGGCAACACCTGGAGGAAAATGCGGTAGAGCACGCCACCGACTTCGTTTGGCTGGCCCTTCGATTTGCGGGCCTGGTGGAAAATACTGCCGACCCCGACGCCCTGCAACGGGAGATCAGGCTGCGGGAAGCTTCCCTGGGCGACCAGTTTTTTTACGAGGTTTTTCACCGCCACGCCTTGAAAGACGCTTCCCAATTCCGGATGGCGGGAGGGTTTAGGAGCTTTCAGCGCGCTCCCCGGGGCACCTTGCTGGCACACGACCACGGCGAGCCGGTTTACATGAGGCGAAACGGGCTGTTGTTTATGCCGCTCTACCAAAAGCAGGGAGAGGAAGGCTTTTTCCTTATCCGCCGCATACCGAAGTGGGCCCTGCGCTTTTCGGTCTGGCTGCGAAGATTCCGCATGCAAGACGCCCTTGTCTTGTTGCCAGGGGTACAATGGGCCCAGCCCGGGGGAGACCGGTTGCTGATTAACCTTAGGGTGGCCCGGTTTTTCAGCAAGCCCTTCTTCCATTTGCTGGGATACCGCAGCAAAAGGAAAGACCGCACACACCTGGTTTTGAGAAACCGGGAGCGTGCGGCCCGCAATGACGACTACCGCGAAACACCCTGGTTCCGCAGGAGCGACGCTAAATCCTGATTATTCGGGCTGCCAGACGTTGTTTTCTGGCTGGACATCTGCCATCAGCCCAGAGGGGTCGATCAGCAGGGCCTGAATTTGGTCCAGCGGCAGGTCGAGCTCAAATTCGTATGCCTCCTGGGCCCATGGCCAGTCGGGGAGAACCGTGCGGTCAATTTCCGGATAGGGGTTTTCCTTTTCGCCGTACATCATGCGCAATGGCATGTAATAGGTGCGACGGGAACCGTCTTTGAGCACCACCAACAGGTCTATTGGCATGGGCATCAGGCCGTAGCGCGCGAGGCTCACACGGGTTCCGCCCGGGGTGGCGGTTACAGCTTTGATGCCGTAATCGATGGTATTGGTCGTTTTGGTCCAGTCGGTCAGGTACCAGTCCAACTCCAGGCCACTTACTTTTTCGGCGCTCCTCAGGATGTCAACAGGGGTGGGGTGGGTGAACTTGAAATCGGCGAAATAGCGGCGGACGGCCTTCATAAGGGCCTCCTGGCCGATTACATAGCCCAATTGAGACAGGAAAATGGAGCCCTTGCTATAGGCCGAGATCCCGTATCCCGTATTGAAGGCATAACGGTCGGCATGGGTGGCAAGCGGCTGCTCCCGGCCTGTCTGCACCAGGTGGTAATAGCCCATGTAAGACCCCTCGAAGGGGTTTTCCTCGCCCTGGTTCATTATGGCGTTCATGCACAGGTCAGAAATAAAAGAGGTAAAGCCCTCGTCCATCCATTCGTGCTCCGATTCATTGGTGGCCAGCACGAACTGAAACCAGGAGTGGGCCAGTTCATGGGCCATTACCCCGACCAGGCTCCCGAAAGACCGCTCGCCGGTTATGAGGGTGCTCATGCCGTATTCCATGCCGCCATCACCTCCCTGGATCACCGAATACTGCTCATAGGGGTATGGCCCCACATTGCGGCTGTAGAATTCCATGGCGGCCGCTGTTTTGGCCTGCAGGTTTTTCCAGTTGTCTGCGATTTCCGGATTGTTCTTGTAGAAGAAGTGAAGGGTCGGGCCATTTTCCACGGCTAACGTATCGTGGCGGTATTCCGGATCGGCGGCCCACATAAAATCATGCACCATTGGGGCCTTGAAGTGCCAGGTCAGGGTTTTGCCCCTGGGCGGCTTTACCGTTGTGCCAGGCGCCTGGTACCCATGACCCACTTCCTGCGGGTTTTGCAGGTACCCGGTTCCGCCCACCACATAATTCTTGTCGAGGGTGAGTTTCAGGTCATAATCGCCCCATACACCGTAAAACTCGCGGGCAATATAGGGGTCGGCGTGCCAGCCTTCAAAGTCGTATTCGGCGAGCTTGGGATACCACTGGCTCATGGAAAGGGCAACGCCTTCGCTGTTGTTCCTCCCTGAGCGGCGGATCTGTACAGGGACCTGCCCGTCGAATTCCATTTCCAGCACGGTTTGCTGCCCGGGCAAAAGCGGGCTGGCCAGGTCGGCGACCAGGATGGTTTCTTCGGGCTGCAGCCTCAGTGGCCGGCCGTCTTGCTTCAGGGAAGAGGCCCGCAGGTATCCGATTTCGTCGGGTTGCAGGGTGGCGATCCGGCTCTGACCGTTTTCGGTCATTCGGCCGTCGGGGTCTTCGATGCTTTGCAGGCGCATATCCATTTCACTGCCCGGCTGAAAGGCATTGAAGTAAAGGTGGTAAAAGACGCGGTGCAAGGTGTCTGGGGAGTGGTTGGTATAGACCAGCTTCTGGGTGCCGGTGTAGCGAAATGTGGCAACATCCACAGACACCTCCATGGTGTAGTCTGCGCGCTGCTGCCAGTAGCTCTTGTTTCCCTGGCCCCATACGGTTTGTGCACAAGCGAGAGCGAGAAGAAATAGATATCTCATGTGGTACGGTTATACAATTACAGTTGGAGTTGCCCACGCTCGGCCTGGTCGGCCAGGATCAGGGCGTTGTACAGGTTGGCGATGCGCCCGGTCTTTGAGGCCTGACTAAAGGGCCTGGCGTTTTGTGGGTCTCCGCCCAGAATGACCTGGGGAGTAATGGCCAGCCCGGACATCATGATTACCTTCTTGACTTGTGCCGCGGTAAGCTTCGGATACCGTGAGCGAATCATGGCGGCAATGCCGCTAACGGCCGGGGCAGCCATGGAGGTGCCGCCCTGGAATTCATAGTTGTTGCCAGGCATGGTCGAGTAGATGGCGCCTCCGGGAGCAAAGATATCCACGCTCGTGGCTCCGTAGTTCGAAAAGGACGAAACCATCTCTGAGCCGTAGCTGCTGTCGAGAGAACCCACTATTAACACATTATCTGTAAATTCCGGCCCGCTGCCCAACTGGTCATTCGGGTAATGGGCATTTTTAGCATCGTCCATGTCGAGGGCATCGTTTCCGGACGCGAATACGAAAAGCACATCTTTCTGGGCGGCATACCGGATGGCCTCGGTTACCCACTCGGAGTTTGGCGAGAAAGGCTTGCCGAAGCTTGCATTGATAATGCTGGCCCCATTGTCTGCGGCATACCGGATGGCCAGGGCCACATCCTTGTCGTATTCGTCCCCGTCGGGCACGGCGCGTACCGACATGATGCGCGCATTGTCGGCCACCCCGTCTATACCCTTGCCATTACCGCGTTCGGCTGCGATAATGCCGGCCACATGGGTGCCGTGCGATTCGTCTTTATCCCGGTTTTTAGGATTGCCATTGCCGTAGCCGCGGTCGTTGAGATCGTATGGGTTATCTCCGACCACCTCACGGCCGTTATACGCCACATTGAAATGGTAGTTGAGCCTGCCGGCAAAGTAAGTGATGCCCTCTTTGAGCTGTACGATCACTTCGTCGATACTGTCTTCGAAGTTGTACATCTGTTTGAGCACCGCCAGGTGCTGCTGCAGTTCCGGGTCTTCTGTTTGTATGGCTTTGACCTGGGCCTCTGTGTACGAGTCGGCTGAGCCCAGGTGCGCTTTTACGGCGGCATCGGCGCTCTGCACAGCCTGCAGGATTTGTTCATAACGCTGTTTGTTGCCCGCGGCTTCGGCCGATTCTTTGTCCAAAACCTGTCGGGCCCTGGCCTGCAAGGCAGCATCGCCCAGTTTCAGACGCAAAATACGGGCGGCCTCGAGCTGCTCGTGGTAAGCTTCCCCCAGAAAATTATAGCCGTGCACATCGTCCACAAAGCCGTTGTTGTCGTCGTCAATGCCGTTGCCGGGTATTTCGCCCGTGTTGGTCCAGAGCACCCCGGCCAGGTCTTCATGTTCCAGGTCCATGCCCGAATCGACCACCGCGACGATTACCGTTTCCCCTTTTTTGGAACCTACCAGTTCCTGATAGGCGCGGACTACGCTCATGCCGGGAATGGTATCTTTGCGCAGGTCGGCATGCGACCAGGTTTTGGCCTGCTCGTCTGAAAGCTCGGCAACCTTCAGGGGCACCGAATCAATTTGCTCCACCGGGGTGCTTACCAGGGAGGTGGCCCCGCAGCCAGAAAACAGCAAGGCCAGGCTCATCAGCCGGAGGGGCCAATGTTGTGAAAAGGATGTTCGCATCTTCATGTCATTTGGTTAATTCAGAAAATCCCGAGCCCGGATAGGGGGCCAGGAACCGCTCAAAACAGCCGCGGTCGGCCATGGTAACATAACAAGTCTTGCCGTCGGCCCCCCCAAAGGTCAGGTTGCTGGGCTTGCTGCCTTTAAGGCGGTATTCCCTGATCAATTCGCCTTCGGGGCTTACCACGGCCACGACACCTTTGTCGTAGCGGGCAAGGTACAAATTTCCCTTCACATCGCACCGCATTCCGTCGAGACCGAAATCCTCAAAACGGATAAGCAGGGCCTTGTCTGCAAGGGAACCGTCGGGGTTCAGCGTATACCGCCACACATTGCGCTGCACCGATTCGTTCACATACAAGAGTCGGGCGTCGGGGCTCAGGGCTATGCCATTGGTGGTGCCCATGCCGGCCTCCAACAGCTGTGTTTCCCCTTCCGGGCTAACGCGCCAGAGCTGCCCGGTGCTTTCGGCCCAGTTGGGATCGCTCAGGTACAGGCTGCCGTCGGGGTGTACGCAGAGGTCGTTCGGCTGGTTCATGGCCGCGTTTTCGGCCCATACTTCAGGCTCCTGGCTGCCGGCGCGAACACGGTACACCCGGTGTTTGACATAATCGGCAACAAACATGTTTCCGGCCCGGTCGAACTGGATGCCGTTGCCGATGCTGCCCTTTGGCAGGGTCAGGAAAACCGAGGCTTCACCTTCGGGGGTTACCCGGCCGATGGTGCCGTCTTCTAGAAAGTTTACGGCATAAATGTTTCCTTTCGCATCGGTGGCCGGGCCTTCGATGCCTGGGGTGAAGGCGCCTTCCGGCAACCAGTCGTCGCTTTCCGGGCCGCACCCAGACCCCAGCACGAGCAGGGCCGTGAGCAGGGCCCGGGGGGTATTAAAAAAGGGAGTTAAACGCATGGGTAGTTTCTAGGCGCACGCCTTTTTCGGTGTGCATCAGGGTACAACATTCATTTTGGGCGTCGTGTTCCAGGAACAGGACGTAGTGGTCGTTGGCGGCAGTCTCCAGAAAGGCCGCCTTTTCCTGCAGGGTCAGCAATGGGCGGGTATCATACCCCATCACATAGGGCAGGGGAATATGCCCCACCGTCGGCAGGAGGTCAGCCATAAACACCACGGTGCGCCCCTTGTAGCCGATATGGGGGATCATCTGTTTGTCTGTGTGGCCGTCGACGAAGAGGATGCCAAAGCCCAGAGGGCTGTCGGGCAGGTAGGCCTCGCCTTCTTTTCGGTCGATGAACCTCAATTGCCCGCTCTCCTGCATGGGGAGGATGTTTTCGCTCAGAAAGGAAGCTTTCTCCCGGGCGTTAGGGTTCGTGGCCCAATTCCAGTGGGCTTCGTTGCTCCAGAAAATGGCATTCGGGAAGGCGGGCTCAAACCCGGTGTGGTCCCGGTTCCATTGTATGGCCCCCCCGCAATGGTCAAAATGCAGGTGGGTGAGCAGTACATCGGTGATGTCGTTGCGGTGAAAGCCGGCCCGCTCCAGGGAGCGGTCGAGGGAGTGCGACCCCCAGGGGGAATAGTAGCCGAAGAATTTTTCAGATTGTTTGTTGCCGGCACCCGCATCGATCAGGATAAGCCTGTCTCCGTCTTCGATCAAGAGGCAGCGGGCGGCCATATCGATCATGTTGTTGGCGTCGGCCGGGTTGGTGCGCGACCAGAGCGATTTGGGCACCACTCCAAACATCGCGCCTCCGTCTAGCTTGAAATTCCCGGTTTCGATGGGGTATAAGGTCATGGGAGAACGGTTCTGTTTTCGAAAATACGAATTGCCGACGTGGCAGAACGGATTAAGCGGATGAAATTTTAATGGCAGGAAGCCCGTGGCGCTGCCCCGGCAAAACAATCGCTCCTCAAAAATGGCCGGGTGCCTGCAAATCCCTATTTTTGGAATTCCGCCTTTAGTGGACCAAGGAACCATGTTAGAACTCGCGAGCATAGTAATTTTAGGGATTGTTGCCCAGTGGGTGGCCTGGAGACTGAAGCTTCCCTCCATTTTGCCGCTTATTCTGATCGGGCTGCTGGTGGGCCCCATCTCAACCTTGTACACAGCCGACGGCTCCAAGCTCATCGAGCCAATCTGGACCGGGCAAAAGGGACTCTTCCCAGGCGATGGGCTGTATTATTTTGTGTCGCTGGCCATCAGCATCATCCTGTTCGAAGGAGGGCTAACCCTCAAGCTTTCTGAGGTTTCCAACGTGGGGCCGGTTATTACCAAGCTCATAACCCTGGGCACGGCCATCACCTTCTTCGGGGCCGGGGTGGCCTCGCATTTTATCTTTGACCTGAACTGGGAGATTTCTTTCCTGTTCAGCGCGCTGATCATCGTAACCGGGCCTACAGTGATTGCGCCCATTCTGCGAAACATACCGCTAAAAAAAGACGTTTCGGCCGTATTGAAATGGGAGGGCATCCTGATCGACCCCATAGGGGCCCTGGTTGCCGTGATTGTCTTTGAGTTCATCAGCGTGGGCGAGGGCCAGGCCTACACCCAGCAAGCCCTGGTCGATTTCGGCAAGATTCTGCTTTTCGGAACCACCTTCGGCTTCACCTTCGCCCATGGGCTGGCAGTGGCCATCAAACGGAACCTCATTCCGCACTACCTGCTCAATGTGGCCTCGCTTTCCATGGTGCTCCTGGTTTTTGTGGTCTCTGATGTGTTTGCCCACGAATCGGGCCTGCTGGCGGTGGTGGTCATGGGGCTGGTGTTGGGCAATATCGACCTGCCCAACATCAAGGAACTGCTGTACTTCAAGGAATCGCTGAGCGTGCTGCTCATCTCCATCCTTTTTATCTTGCTGGCCGCCAACATTAACCTGGAAGACATGCAGCGCATCTATACCTGGAAGACCGCCCTGCTGTTCGGTATTGTTGTTTTCCTGATCAGGCCGCTGGGGGTTTTCCTCAGCACCCAGGGCTCGGGCCTGAGGCCGAACGAGAAACTCTTCATCGGCTGGGTGGGCCCCCGGGGCATCGTGGCCGCCGGGATCGCCTCCCTCTTCGGGTCCAAGCTCGTGGCGCGGGGCGAGGCGGGGGCCGAGTACATCACCCCCCTGGTCTTTACCGTGGTGCTGGGCACTGTGTTGTTGAACGCCACCACGGCGAGGCCCTTCGCCAAATTGGTCGGGGTATTCCTCAAGAGGTCTGAGGGAATCCTGATCGTGGGGGCCTCCAAAGCGTCTCGCTTAATCGGGCAATACCTGCAGCGCAACAACCGGCACGTGGTGCTCATCGACAACAACCCCACCAACATCGAGAAGGCCAAGGCCCTGGGGCTTGAGGCGTTTACAGCCAACATTTATTCCGATTCCCTTATCGACAACCTGGAACTTACCGACGTGGGCTACCTCATAGCGATGACCGCCAACCCGGAGATCAACCAGTATGCGATCGAGAAATTCAGGGATCAGTTCGGGGAAAACGGGTCTTTCCGGATTGGGGGCGCCGAGGAGATCAACGATCCGGACAACGCCAGCACGCCGGGCCTGTTCTCATACACAGACGACTTTACGCGCATGTTGGACGCGGTGCGGAAAAACCCGGCCGTGCACGAGCTGGAACTGCGGAGCCCCGACCAGTACAGGAAATGCTTTTCGCGCGCCAGCGAAGACCCAGACATTGTACCGCTGTTTATCAAATCTCCCGATGGCCAGCTTCACATCATCCCGACGTTTACCGAGCAGGTCGGGCAGATCAAGGAAGGCTACAGGCTGGTGTACATGGGGGAAATCCTGGATTCAGACGAAGACCACACCCAGGTGGTGTCCCTGCCCCGGAAAAGGCCGGCAAGGGGCTCCAGGCCCGGATAAGCCGGCAGCTGGCTTTTTAAAGCGCGACAGAAGCAGTCATTAGGGAAACACCTCAGAACGCAGGGCTTATCCAAAACAGGCACAAAAAGCTCCCGGATTAAAATGTAAATGTGGACGGCAGGGTTAGTCGTTCAGCTTCAACACCGCCATAAACGCCTGCTGCGGAATTTCCACGTTGCCCACCTGGCGCATGCGCTTTTTCCCCTTTTTTTGCTTTTCGAGCAGCTTGCGCTTCCGCGAGATATCGCCCCCGTAGCATTTGGCCGTAACGTCTTTGCGCAGGGCCTTGATGGTTTCGCGCGAAATGATCTTGGCGCCTATGGCAGCTTGTATCGGGATGTCGAATTGCTGGCGGGGGATGAGCTCCTTGAGCTTTTCACACATTTTCTTGCCAATGTGGTAGGCGTTGTCGGCGTGTATCAGGGCAGAAAGGGCGTCTACAGGCTGGGCGTTTAAAAGGATATCTACCCGAACGAGCTTGGAAGTGCGCATGCCGATAGGGCTGTAGTCGAAAGACGCGTAACCCTTGGAAACCGTTTTCAGCCGGTCGTAAAAGTCAAAGACGATTTCGGCCAGGGGCATGTCAAAGGTGAGCTCCACCCGGTCGGTGGTGAGGTAGGTCTGACCCGTAATCTGTCCCCGCTTGTCAATACACAGCGACATCACGTTGCCCACGAAATCGGCCTTGGTAATGATGGTGGCCTTGATATAGGGTTCTTCTACCCGGCTCAGGGTAGAGGGTTCGGGCAGGTCTGATGGGTTGTTTACAATGACAGGCGTTTCGGGCTCTTTGGTGGTATAGGCCAGGTAGCTTACGTTGGGTACGGTGGTGATCACCGTCATGTCGAATTCCCGTTCGAGCCGCTCCTGGATAATCTCCATATGCAGCATGCCCAAAAACCCGCAGCGGAAACCGAACCCGAGGGCGGCGCTGCTCTCAGGAGCGAAAACCAGGGAGGCGTCGTTTAGCTGGAGCTTCTCCATGGAGGAGCGCAGCTCTTCGTAGTCTTCGGTGTCTACCGGATATATTCCGGCGAAAACCATGGGCTTGACATCTTCAAACCCCGCGATGGCAACCGGCATTAGGTTTGCAGCATCGGTAATGGTGTCGCCCACCTTCACTTCACGAGCTTCCTTGATGCCCGTAATCAGGTAGCCCACGTCTCCGGTAGAGATCAGCGGCCTGGGCACCTGTCGCAGTTTGAGGGTGCCTATTTCGTCGGCGTAATATTTTTTCCCGGTGGCAACGAATTTGATGTGCTGGCCTTTGCGGATTTCTCCGTTCATGACCCTGAAATAGGTCTCCACACCCCTGAACGGGTTGAAAACCGAGTCGAAGACCAGGGCTTGCAACGGGGCTTTGGGGTCGCCTTTGGGGGGCGGAATGCGCTCGATGATGGCATGCAAAATTTCATCAATACCCAGGCCGGTCTTGGCGCTGGCCGGGATAACCTCTTCTGGCCTGCAGCCGAGCAGGTCCACGATGTCGTCGGTAACCTCTTCGGGCTTGGCGCTGGGCAGGTCTACCTTGTTCAGGATCGGGATGATCTCCAGGTCGTGCTCCAGGGCCAGGTACAGGTTCGATATGGTCTGGGCCTGGATGCTCTGGGCGGCGTCTACCACCAGCAGGGCCCCTTCGCAGGCCGCGATGGACCGGGAAACCTCATAGGAAAAGTCCACGTGCCCGGGGGTGTCAATCAGGTTGAGGATGTAGGCTTCGCCCTCGTGCACGTATTCCATCTGGATGGCGTGGCTCTTGATGGTGATGCCCCGTTCGCGCTCGAGGTCCATGCTGTCGAGCAGCTGGTCCTGCTTTTCGCGTTCGGTCACCGAGCCCGTAGAATCTAACAGCCGGTCTGCCAGGGTGCTCTTTCCGTGGTCGATATGGGCAATGATGCAGAAATTCCGGATGTTCTTCATGCGGTCCTCAAAAATAGGAGGCAAAGATACGCTATTGACGTCTCAATCCTGCCACTCGGCTATAAACAAATTCGTGTCGCGGGTGCCACCGTTGTTCCGGTTGCTGGAGAAGACCAGGTATTTGCCGTCGGGAGAGAAAACCGGGAAGGCGTCAAAAGTCTTGCCGGCAGTCACCCGATTCAGCCCGGTGCCATCTGTATTGATCATGTACAGGTTGAAGGGGAATCCACCGTCGGCCTCAAAATTGCTTGAAAAAAGGACTTTGTCGCCGTCTGGATGGAAAAACGGGCACCAGTTCGCATTGCCCAGGAAGGTGAGCTGCCTCAAATTGCTGCCATCGGCATTGCAGATAAAGAGCTCCATATTGGTGGGCATTACCAGCCCCTGGGCCAGTAACTCCCGGTACTCCGCAACCTCGGCTTCAGTCTTGGGACGGGAGGCGCGGAAAATCAACTGGCTGCCGTCGGGGGAAAAGAAAGCGCCCCCGTCGTAACCCAACTCATTGGTGATTTGTTTCACACCGGAGCCGTCGAGGTTCATGGTATAGAGCTCCAGGTCGCCGCTCCGGTCTGAGGTAAAGACGATTTTGTCGCCTTTTGGAGAGAGGGTGGCCTCGGCGTCGTAACCCGGGCTGTCTGTGAGCTGGGCGGTAATGTTGCCGTTTAGGTCGGCCACGAAGATGTCGAAAGTGTTGTATACCGGCCACACATACCGGCCATTCATGCGCAGGGGCACTTCGGGGCACTCCTTGTCGTGCAGGTGGGTGGAGGCGTAGAGGATGTGCTGGTTGTCGGGAAGGAAGTAACCGCAGGTGGTGCGACCCATGCCGGTACTAACCATGGGGGGTTTTTCCCCGTAAAAGGAATCGGTGGCATTCATCACGAACATCTGGTCGCATCCGAGGCCCCATTCGGCGTAATTCGACTGAAAGATCAGCTTATTGCTGTCGAAGCTCCAGTAGGCTTCTGCGTTATCGCCTCCGTGGGTAACCTGACGGATGGACTTGAAATGGGTTTCGCCCGGGTAAACAAGGGTGTCTGAGACATTGGCCATCGGGTTGGAGGAGCTTTCGGCAGCCCCATCGGCCCCCTTGGGGTCGCCCTTGCAGCCCAGCAGGGCCATTGCCATTACAAACAGAATCAAAGTTCTCATAAGATGCGTATTTTTGACAAAAATAGACCGAAGCCATGAAGATAAACAATCTTTTTTGGGTAATTCTCCTGATGGCAGGGGCCTGCCGCAATGCCCCCGCGCCCGAAGTAACCCTGCAGGACGATGTGCAAATTCTGGCGAGCGATTCGCTTGCCGGCCGTGAAACCGGCACTGAGGGCGCACGCATGGCCGCCAGCTACCTGGAGGCGCGCATGAAAGAACTTGGCCTGAAACCGGCCGCCGGACCAGCCGGGTATTACCAGGAGTTCAGTTTCAAGCCCAAGAAAGACCCGCATGGCGAGGTGCAGTTCGGGCAGGCTACCGACAGCAGCGTTACCGGGATTAACGTGATCGGGCTTATCGATAACGGCGGTTCCCGCACCGTAATTCTCGGCGCCCATTACGACCACCTGGGCATGGGGGGCGAAGGATCCCTCGACCGGGGAGAACCGGCTATCCACAACGGGGCCGACGACAATGCCAGCGGGGTGGCGGTCTTGCTGCACCTGGCCCAAAAAATCGAAGCCTGGCCCGAAGCCAAAGACAATTACCTGATCCTCTCCTTTTCCGGGGAGGAAATGGGCCTGCTGGGCTCCAATTATTTCGCGAAAAACCCGACCCTAGACCTGAAACAGGTTCCCTACATGCTCAACTTCGACATGGTGGGGCGCCTGCGGCAAGACAGCACCCTCTCGGTGAGCGGCACGGGCACCAGCCCGATCTGGCCCCAGATGCTCAACTCCCTGAACCCGGGCTTTAAACTGGTGCTGAGCGAATCGGGGGTCGGCCCATCTGACCACACATCCTTTTACCTGCAAGACATTCCCGTACTGCACTTCTTTACAGGGCAACACGAAGATTACCACAAGCCAACCGACGACTCCGACCGCCTCAACTATGAGGGCATGGAGCAGATAACCGGATACTTGTTCGACCTGGTCAAGGGCATGGAATCGCAAGACGAGGTGGCCTTCCGCAAAACCAAAAACGAAAGCGAGGAAGTGCCGCGCTTTAAGGTGGCCCTGGGCGTAGTGCCCGATTACCTATACGACGGCAAGGGGATGCGCATAGACGGGGTAAGTGAAGGAAAGCCCGCCCAGGCGGCCGGGCTGCAGAAAGGCGACATCGTGGTACAACTGGGCGACAGCACGGTAACTGACATGATGAGTTATATGCGGGCCCTGTCTGCCTTTGAGGCCGGGCAGCAGGCCGAAGTGGTGGTGGAGCGCGAAGGGAAGAAGCACACGGCCGTGATCCGGTTCTGAGCCCGGCTCCTGACCTTTTAAACAGCCATTAACCCCGGTAAAAGTACACAGGGTGGGTCAGCCGAAAGTTTTATTAGCTTTGCTACATCCCAAAGGCGCCGTGAAGCTTAGAATCGCAATCATATTAGGGCTTTTCCCCCTGGCCCTGGCCGGTCAGTCCTACCAAATTACCGGCACGGTTAAGGAAGCCGCCGGCAACGTTTTGCCTTTTGGCAATGTGGTGCTCCTGCGGCCTACAGACAGCGTGCAGGTAATGGGCAGTTCTGCCGACGAAAACGGGGTCTTTGTGCTCTCGGGCGTGGCCCCCGGACAATACTACCTGCAGGCACAATACTTCGGCTCACAGTCCATGCTGGTCCCCCTCGACATTCAGGCAGACCAGCATGTGGGAAATCTGGTGCTCGAAGATGCCGATAACAGCCTGGACGAAGTGGTCATAACCGGATCGAGGCCCACCGTTGACCGACAGGCAGACCGAATCGTTTTCAAGGTTGAGAATACGGTGCTGAGCCAGGGGTCTACCTGGGACATCCTCAAAAAAGCGCCGGGAGTGATCGTGATTCAGGACAACCTGGAGATAAGGGGGCAAACGGCCACAGTTTACCTGAACGACCGGAAGGTGCAGCTCACCTCCACAGAAATCCTGGACCTGCTGAAAGGCCTTTCGGGCGACATGGTGGCTTCCGTGGAGGTAATCCCCATTCCGCCTGCCAGGTATGAGGCCGCGGGCGGCCCCATCCTCAACATCCGTACCCGCCAGAATATTGTACCGGGCTATAAGGGCAGTATACGATCCGAGTATGAACAGGCCATCTTCCCGAAAACCAGCTTCGGCACCAGCCAGTACTACAAAGGGGAAAAATTCGGGGTTTTTGCCAATTACGGCATCAGCCCGCGCAAGGAATTCAAGAACACGGATAGTTACGTAAACTTTTTTGACCCGCAGGGAGACGTATACGCCCGATGGACCACCGACATGGATAAGACCACGCGGTCGCTGGCCCAGCAGGCCACCCTTATGTTTGATTACGACCCCTCCGGCAATGACAAGCTGAACCTGACCACAAGCCTGAGCACTTCCCCCAACAAACGAAGCGCCTACGGTATAAACACCCTGATGCGCGATGCACAGGGCGTGCTCGATTCTACCCTGCAAACCACCAGCTCCCTGGAAGATGACATGCTGAATGTCTCGGCAGACCTGAGCTATGAGCGCAGGCTGAAGCAGGAAGGCGCCACCCTGAAGGCAAACCTGCACCACACGTATTACGAACTGAACCGTTATCAGCAGGGCAGTACCGATTATTTCGACCCCGATGGGGTATTCCTGAGGAATTTCAGCTTTTCGACCGACGCCTTCCAGGGCATACACATCAGTGCCGGGCAAGTCGACTACTACACCCCGAACGAGACCGGCAGTTTTGAAGCCGGGATAAAAGGGTCGTACATCCACAGCAAAAGCTACATCGATTACCTGGACGTGAACAATACCGAGCCCCCATTCGACATTGCCCTTTCTGACCGCTTCGTTTACGACGAAGGGGTTGGGGCGGCTTATGTTACCCTGTCGCGCAACTGGGACCCCTGGTCCGTAAAACTCGGCCTGCGCGCCGAACACACCGAGGTTAGGGCCAGTAGTGAAACCCTCGACCAGATAACCAGGCAGAGTTATTTCGAACTTTTTCCAAACCTGTACCTGGGGTACGACCTGGGCAGCGACAACAGCATGAACTTCAGTTACAACCGCAAGCTGACAAGGCCCAACTACCAGGACCTCAACCCTTTCCGGTTCTTTATCAACGAAAACAACTACGACCAGGGGAACCCGAACCTGGTGCCCAACTTCAGCCACAACTTTAACCTGAACCTGACCCTGGACAATACCTTTTTCATCGACCTGTACTACCGCGACAACGGGCGCTTCATAAGCCCTTTGAGCTTTCAGGACAACCAGGAGCAGGTTTTGCTTGAAATATTCCGCAACGTGGAAGAGAGTGTGTCCTACGGCCTCGACTTTACCCTGTCTACGCCCCTTACCGATTTTTGGGACCTGTACGCATACACGTCCCTGTTCTATGAAGACGAAACCTTCCTCGATCCCTATAACGAGGGGCAGACCCTGACCAACAAGGTAACCGGCCTGTACGGTTATCTGAGCAACAATTTCATCCTTTCCAAAGACCGGACCTTTACGGGAGAGGCGTCACTGCTTTACCTGAGCGGCTTTCTGTACGGCACCTATAAAATGTCGGAAACCACCACGATCAACTTCGGGCTGCGCAAGACGCTCTGGGACGGGCGCGCCGTGTTCTCCCTGGTGGTCGAAGACCTCCTGTGGCGGGGCAATGCCACCTATACTTCGCGCTATCCGCAGCAAGACAATGGCTATTACCCCCTGCCGGAGTCGCGCCTGCTGCGACTCGGTTTCACCTACAACCTGGGGAACTTCCGTCTTAAAAACCGGTCGTCCAACCTGCGCAATTCTGAACTGCAGCGGATTCAAAACGAATGATTTTCACGCATTTGTGCCGAATTCGTAATTTTGCCCTTTCAAAAGCAAGACACCATGCCGCGCATCGGCAACATTGAATTACCAGACTTCCCACTGCTGCTGGCGCCCATGGAAGACGTGAGCGACCCACCGTTTCGCGCGCTCTGCAAGGAACAGGGGGCCGATTTGATGTACACTGAATTCATCTCTTCTGAAGGCCTGATCCGCGATGCCGCCAAAAGCGTGGTCAAGCTCGACATATACGAAAAGGAACGCCCGGTAGGCATCCAGATCTTCGGGGCCGAGCTCGATTCCATGCTGCAGGCTGTAGACATTGTTACCGCATCATCACCCGACATTATCGACATCAATTTCGGCTGCCCGGTTAAAAAAGTAGTCTGCAAGAATGCCGGGGCCGGGATATTGCGCGACATCCCGCTTATGGTAAAGCTCACTGCCGAAATGGTAAAGCGCACCCATTTGCCGGTAACGGTAAAAACCCGGCTGGGCTGGGACCACGATTCGATCAAGATCGTCGAGGTGGCCGAACGCCTGCAAGACGTTGGCATACAGGCCATCTCCATCCACGGCCGCACCCGGGTGCAGATGTACAAGGGCACGGCCGACTGGGCCCCGATCGCCGCCGTCAAAAACAACCCCCGCATGCTCATTCCCGTTTTCGGCAACGGGGATGTCGACAGCCCGGAAGCAGCGGCGCGCATGCGTGATCAATTCGGGCTGGACGGCGCCATGATCGGTCGGGCCGCCATAGGCTATCCCTGGTTTTTCAGGGAAGTGAAGCATTTCTTTAAAACCGGTGCCCATATGGACCCCCCGAATATGGAAGAGCGCGTTGAGGCTGCGCGCCGCCACCTGCAGATGGCCATCGACTGGAAGGGAGAAAAGCTAGGGGTATACGAAACCCGGCGCCATTACACCAATTACTTCAAGGGGATTCCCAATTTCAAGCCCTTTCGGATGAAAATGGTGACCAGCGAAGAACCCGCTGAGGTATTCGCCGCCTTTGAGGAGGCGCTGGAGGCCTTTTCAGACTTCAGTTTCGCCTGACCTCAGGCCCGCACGATCGATTTGCTGATGCGGCTGCTTGCCAGCCGGGCCGCCAGAATACCCAGCAACACGATAGTGGCCAAAACCAGCCCCAGATTTTCCCAGTTCAGTTCTACAGGGTAAGCCAGGGTAGGGGTGATCATCACCCACCCGAAAAGCAGCTGCGAACCGATGAGCAACACCCCGATCAGCACCCCGATTGCGCCTCCTGAACTGGTGACCAGCACCCCTTGGAGGAAGTAGATTTGCCGCAATTTCGGGAGGGAAAGCCCCAGGGAATAGAGGGTTCTCAGGTGCTCCTTTTTGTCGAGGATCATCATGATGATGGCCCCCACCACGTTGAACAGCGCGATAATGAGCACCAGGGTAAAGATGAGGTAGGTGGCCAGGTTCTCGGTATTGAGCATGCGGTACAGGGTCTGATTGAGTTCCTGCCGGTTTCTTGTGGTAACCCCGGGCCCCAGGATGTCGGCTACCGCGGCCCGAACGACGGGCTCATCGGCCCCGGGGGTTAGCCGCAGATTCAGGCCCGAAATGCGGGTGCTGTCGCGCTGGAGCAGCGCCTGGACCAGGGGCAGTTCGGCAAACACGTATTTCTTATCCAGATTCTCCTCAATCTGGTATATGCCGCTTACCACCAGGGCCAGTTGGTTGTATGGCTGGTCGCCCAGCCCCTGAGGTGACAGGTTGCCTTTTCCGGGCTTGGGAGCGAGCAAGATAAGCGGACTGCCGTAGTCGCCAATACTGAGGTTGAGCTGGTTGGCGATGGTGCGCCCCACCACTCCCTGCTGGTTGGTCAGGTCGTACAGCCCGATAAAAACAGTGCTGTCGATGCCGGTGGTACGGTTATAGGCACTGTCTACCCCCTTGATATAGGCAATCATGCTCTTTTGCCGGTGGGTCAGGTACACCCGCTCTTCCAGTTCACGCGAATAGGAAGCCAGGCCGGGCAACGCTTTCAGGGCGGCCTCCTGGTCCGGGGCCAGGGAAAAGGTCTTGCCGCTGGCGGGCAGAACTTTTAATTGGGGATCAAAAGTGTTGCTGAACGAAAGGCTGAACGACTTCAGGCCGGAAAACCCGGAAAGGACGATAAAGAGCGCCGCCGAACCGACAACGATAACCCCGAAGGTAACCGCATTGATGATATTGACGGCATTCTGGCTGCTTCTGGAACGAATGTATCTCCGGGCGATATAGAGCGGAACATTCACCCCTTACGATTTTTTGCGGCGCGGCAGCAATTCGGGGTTTTCGATGGGGTTGTCGCCCCCCTTAAGCGATTGCTCGATCTGTTCGATGTATTCCAGGGAGTCGTCGAGAAAGAACAGCAATTCCGGGACCCTGCGCAGCTGGTGCCGGGTGCGCCGGGCCAGCTCGTGACGGATTTGCACCTGCCCTGCCTTGATGCCCTTTAACAGGGGGACAGCTTCTTTAACCGGAAAAATGCTCACGTACACCTTGGCGATGGAAAGGTCTGAGGTTACGTTTACCTTGGAGACTGAAAAAATCACGCCGCCCATGCCGCTGCCGGCTGCCGCCAGCCGCAGGATGTCGGCTATGTCTTTCTGGATGAGACCGGCTATTTTTTTCTGGCGCTGCGTTTCCACAAGGCAAAAATACACACAAAAGGCGTACTTTTATTCCACAAGCCCCGGGAATGCTGAAAATCGAACATATCGGGATCGCCGTTAAGGACCTGCAGCAGTCTTGTGACGTTTTTGAAAAGCTGCTGGGGGCGCCCGCCTATAAGATGGAAGAAGTGGCCTCAGAAGGCGTTCGCACGGCATTTTTCAAGGCGGGACCCAATAAAATTGAACTGCTGGAGGCCACTTCACCAGACAGCCCGATTGCCAAATACCTGGAAAAAAGGGGAGAAGGCATGCACCACATCGCCTTTGACGTGGCCGACATTCATGCTGAGATCGCCCGCCTGCTGGACGAAGGGTTTGTCGTACTGAACCAAACGCCCAAGAAAGGCGCCGACAATAAGCTGGTGGCCTTTTTGCACCCTAAGGGCACGAATGGCGTGCTGGTGGAGCTCTGTCAGGAAGCCCCGGAAGAATAGGCCCCGGGCCATACCCCCCAACCAGGCTTGCTAAGGGGGTCTCGCCCCCCCCACACCTCTTTGATGAATTCAATTCCCTATATTTAAGATGTCGCAATACGCCGGCACACACCTTCAGCTGTATCTAAAATTCCTCCGCACATGGACAATCAATCGAATCGGATTAAAGAGTTGCAGGAAAAGCTCGACGAACTTTTAAAGCGGCAGGAACAGTTTTCAAAGGAAATCAGCGAGCTCAGGGAGGCGCTGCTCGCCCTGAACGACCCAATACAGGCCCATCAACCGGAGCAAATCGGGGAGGCCGCAGGCGAACCGGAAGGGGAACCATTTGGCGCGGCACAAGAGGCTGCGTTCACAACCACCCGGCCCCAGCAGGCAGAGTCGGCGCCGGAAGGGGTGACAGGCCCGGAATTGCCGGTACGCCAGCACAAATACTACCGCAGCCGATCCAAAAAAATACTGGGCGGGGTTGCATCGGGCCTTGCCGAATACCTGGGGATCAACACCGCTGTGATGCGAATCCTCTGGATTGTCCTGACCCTGCTGTATTGCCTAGGGCCGCTTGCCTATATCCTCCTCTGGGTCATCATCCCCATTTCCCCTGTATCCGGCCAGGCCGGCAGGCAGGCCGCCCCGGCCCCTGTTGAACCGGCTTCGAAGGATACCGCTCAGGCAGACAGGCCCGCCCCCGCAGCACCAGAGCCGAAACCGTCGCCAAAACCCGCCTCCCCGGCCGGGGCGTTTAATCTCGAAAAGTATATAGGTGAAAACCTGATCAGCAAAATCGGCATTGTAATTCTGATCATCGGCACCGCACTGGGCGTGAAATATTCCATCGACAGAGACCTGATAGGGCCTGAAATAAGGATTCTCCTTGGGTATCTGGTCGGGGCCGTCCTCTTCTTTTTGTCGTGGAGGCTAAAGGCCAAATACGCAAATTTCAGTGCCATTCTCCTGAGCGGGTCCATGGCCATCCTGTATTTCATGACCTTTGCCGCATATGCATTATACGGGATGCTGCCCCAGTGGGCGGCATTTGCCCTGATGCTCCTCTTTACCGTCGCAACGGCCCTGGGCGCCATAAACTACAACAAGCAGATCATTGCCCATATAGGGATGGTCGGGGCCTATGGCGTGCCCTTCCTGCTCAATGACGGAACCGGGCAGCCGGCCGTGTTTTTCACGTATATCGCCATAATTAACACGGGCATTCTCTTTATCGCCTTCAAGAAATACTGGAAACCCCTGTCGCTGTTTTCCTTTGGCCTCACCTGGCTGATCTTTTTCAGCTGGTACGCCACCGGATTTGAAGCCGAACAGCACCTGGCCGAGGCCTGGGTTTTCCTCTGCCTGTTCTTCCTGGTTTTTTACATCACCTTCCTGACGTACAAGTTTATCAGGAAAGATGTTTTTGACGTGCCCGACATTGCCTTGCTGCTTGCCAATTCGTTTATTTTCTACGGCCTGGGTATGCACCTGATTCAGGAGGCCTCCGGAGGGGTCGCTTATTTGGGGCTATTCACCTTGTTGAATGCCCTGCCGCACGCCCTGGCAAGCTATGTGCTGTATCGGTTTAAAGTGGCCGACAAGAACATTTTACACCTGTTCGTGGGCCTGTCGCTGGTGTTCCTGACCCTGAGCATCCCGGTACAGCTCGACGGCAATTGGGTTACCCTGCTCTGGGTTGCCGAGGCCACCGTCCTTTTCCGGATCGGCCGGTCCAAAAAGGCACCTTTCTATGAAATGATTTCGTACCCCTTGCTCGCGGTTTCCTTCCTGAGCCTGCTTCACGACTGGGCAGAAGCCATCCAGTTGAGCTACACTATTGCCGACCCCGGGGTTGTAACCGCATTTTTCAACCCGGTGTTGCTCACCGCGCTGCTGTTTGTGGTCTCGTTGGGGTACATGAACTACGTGTTTTACAAAAACCCCGAAAACGCACCCTGGGGCGACAGGAAGTCTTTGGAACAGATTGTTTCTGTGGGCTTGCCGGCGTTATTGATACTTGTGAGTTACACAACGTTTGCCATAGAAATAGCGCGCTACTGGGATCAGGTGGCTGCGGCCCGGGGGGCACAATGGCAGGAGTCATCGGCTTTTGGAAATACAGCCGACATTTACGCGTTCAAAACCGTATGGTTGCTGATTTACAGCTTCTTTTATCTTACGGTGCTGGGGGCCATTAACCTTTATAAATTGAAAAGTCGGGAACTGGGCAACGTGAACCTCTTGCTAAACGGCCTGGCCCTGGTCCTGTTTCTGACATCAGGCCTTTATAGCCTCAGCGATCTGCGCGAGAGCTACCTGTTTGCTGACTCATTTTACGAAAGCCAGGCGGGCCCAATCAACATTGGCATCCGCTATGTTTCCTTCGTTTTTGCGGGCCTCCTGCTGGTAATGAGCTACAAACTCAAAAACAGTGCCTTTATGGGGCTTTCCGGGAAGGACACCAGGACTGCGTCAGACAGCATCCTGGCCGTTGTGGCCGGGTGGGTGCTCACCAGTGAGCTGTTGCAATGGCTTGAGCTTGCCGGGGTTTCCAACACGTATAAACTATGGGTTTCCATACTCTGGGGGGCTTATGCCGTGACGCTCATTGTTTTGGGTATCTGGAAGAAGAAAAAACACCTGCGCATCGCCGCCATTGTCTTGTTTGGCATTACCCTCTTAAAGCTGTTCCTGTACGACATTGCCCACCTGAACACCCTGTCCAAAACAATCGTGTTCTTCACCCTGGGGGTTTTGCTCCTGGTCATATCGTTTTTGTACAACCGGTTTAAGCATATTATTTCAAACGACGCGGATTAGGGGGGCGATTGCGCTCGTGCCACCCGCCTTTCTTGCCCGGCAGATGTTGTTGCGCGCCAAAAAAAGTAGTAATATTGCAGACCTGAAAAACAGGTCCTATAGCTCAGTCGGTTAGAGCATCTGACTCATAATCAGAGGGTCCCTGGTTCGAGCCCAGGTGGGACCACACCAAGCAGCAAACCCCGCGCGAAAGCGCGGGGTTCTTTTTTGAGATCCGCCGTCAAAAGCTTGCTTTTGTAAGGCGGGAAACCAAAAAAGAACCTGCAGCCTGAATGGGCTGCGAGGTTTCTATTTGCAGAAGGGGCACTTCTCTGGTCGGTGCGCCGCAGGGCGCGCCAACCCAGGTGACTGGAAGAAATCGCAAAAGCCAAGCCCGCTTGCGCTTTCG
>JAHECA010000014.1:84611-86487 GCA_024642005.1 Robiginitalea sp.
GGCACTTCTCTGGTCGGTGCGCCGCAGGGCGCGCCAACCCATCGGGGGCCGAATTCCAGGTTTGGGAATCGTGAATCGCAATGTCTTTATTGAAAAGAGTATCTTAGGGAATATCAAATCGCCAAATGCCAAAAAACAGCGCATCCCGGTCCTGGACAGACCTTTTAAGTGAGCTGGTGGAGCTCTTTTTCAAAAGCACGCGTCAAAGCCAGCAGGGAAGGTCATGGCACCAGCACGTGGTGCCCTATGAAGGGGATTGGGCCGTAAGGCGTGAGGGGAATAAACGCATCACCTCGAAGCACAGACTGCAGGAAACGGCCATTCGAAAAGCAAAGCGACTGGCTCGCAAACACAAGGCCGATGTGATTATCCACAGGGAGGATGGCAGCATTCGGGATCGCGTCCGCTGCGATTAAGATAAAACAGAACAAAAGCGGGCCTTCTCAGGTCTCGCTTCCTTCGCCCGCGAACCCAGCTGAAAGGTGTAAATCTCCAAATCCATTATCGGGCAGCCTTATTCTCCTATTTCTCCACTCAGAATAGAACCCGTCCTAACCGGTCTGGGAAACTTCAATATCGAGATATGGAATTTCGGCAACTCTTCTGGTTCATGTACACAATATAAAAACAAGGAATAATTGGGATAGTTTAAATCTCTGGTTTTAAACAAGAGGTATAAAGTACTATCTTGACTGAACGAATAACCAATCCGAGCTCCATTTCTTCCCTCGTGATGGAGGCATAATCAAGGACGGTTATCGCCATCTCTCATAAATATTACTTAGATTAGGAAGTATTCAACAATAAACTAAGACCACATGGGCAGGTTTTTTGAAGAATTAAAGCGACGCAACGTCCCCAAATCGACCCTGGCCTATTTGGTAGTTGCCTGGGTCCTGATACAGGTTTTTACCACACTTCTGCCCATAGTGGATGCCCCGGAATGGGTGCTCAAAGGACTGACCCTTTTACTGGCGATTGGCTTGCCTATTTGGATCGTCGTTTCCTGGATCTATAATTTATCTCCGGAGGGAATCACAAAAACAACACGGGTCGCCGATGACGAATTGGTCAGGAAGAATACCAACAAGCGCCTGAATGCCTTTCTGATCGCGGGCCTGTCCCTGGCCGTTATCGTGATGGGCCTGAAATTGACCAACGTCCTTGACTTCAGCACTAAAGACCGGTTGGCCATTGCCGTGATGCCTTTTGTCAATATTAGCGGGGATTCGGAACAGGAATATTTCAGTGACGGGCTGAGCGAGGAACTGATCAACAAACTGGCCTTAACCCCCCAATTAAAGGTAATCGGTCGCACTTCTTCGTTCTCGTTCAAGGGAAAGAACGTCGATTTGCGGCAGATCGGAGAAATGCTGGGGGCGGCCTACCTGCTGGAAGGCAGTGTTCGCAGGGCCGGAAATAAACTGCGGATTACCGCTCAGCTCATCAACGCGGCGGATGGTTTTCAGCTGTTTTCCAACACCTTCGACCGGGAGTTAAAGGACATTTTTGCCATTCAGGATGAGATTGCCATGGCTATTTTGGACGCCATTAAAATTAAATTGCTGAAATCGGAAGAAGAGGCCTTTTTCAGGAAGTACACCGAAAATAATGAAGCCTATCAGCTCTATCTCAAAGGCCGTTACTTTAAGAATCGATTTACCCCGGATGCCTTGCTGAAGGCCATTGAATATTTCGACGCAGCCATTGCCCTTGAACCTTCGTATGCCATTGCATATGCCGAAAAAGCCTTTTGCTATTCGAGCTTAAGGGACTTCAAATGGATGCCCTCGGACCAAACCCTGCCACAAGCCCTCGAAGCTGCCGAGCGTTCCATTGCCCTGGATGCCGACATCGCCGAGAGCCAGCTGGCCAT
>JAHECA010000054.1 GCA_024642005.1 Robiginitalea sp.
AAGACGACCTCATCGAGACTATGAAAATGAGGCGAACGGTTGCCAAATGCGAGGTGGCCCACGAGCTCATCTTTGCCCGGGAAGGTGAAGAGGCTTTTGAGGTGCTGCGCTCCGGTGCGCCTTTGCCCGATATTATTCTGCTCGACCTGAATATGCCGCGTATGAATGGCCTGGAATTTCTGACCCTACTCAAAAAGGATAAAGAACTGCGCTACCTGCCCGCCATAGTGCTGACCACCTCAGAGAACCGTTCAGACCTGCTGGCCGCCTATCGGCTGGGGATCGCAGGGTACCTGCTCAAGCCCCTCAGCTACAGTGAGTATGAAAATAAAATTTTAAGCTTATTGCATTACTGGAATTACAATGAATTGGTGAAAGGTTGACAGGACTTGCAATTCCTCAGCCTTGAAGGTATTACTGGTCGGGGTTCTCCGACTTTTAACTTAAATGCGACGAATGAAAGGTATCATCTTTACGGAATTTTTGGAAATGGTCGAAAGCCGTTTCGGCATGGAAGGGGTAGACCAGCTGCTCGAAGAGGCCGATTTGCCGTCGGGTGGCGTCTATACGGCCGTTGGCACCTACGACTTTAAGGAAATGGTTAAGCTGTTACAGGTGCTCAGCCAACAGGTGGACATACCGATTGAATCCTTGTTGCACGCCTTCGGAAATTATCTTTTCAAGGCCCTGATAGCCCATTACCCCGAAGTGGCGGAAGACTTTTCAAACCCCATGGATCTGCTGGCCGGGATCGAAGACCACATCCATAGTCAGGTGCTGAAACTCTACCCAGAAGCCGAGTTGCCCTCCATTCAAGTTTTGGAGCGCAGCGATGGCTCCATGACCCTGCTTTACGAATCCTCACGCGGGTTATACCGCCTGGCACACGGGCTCATAGAAAGCACTTTTGCTCATTTCAATGCTTCAGCAGGCGTGCGGTACGAGCTGCTCAATCCGGAGGGAACCCTGGTGAAATTCCAAATTACCCAGCATGCCGGAGCATAAGATACAGATACTTGAAAGAGCGCTGATGCGCGAGCGTGCTGCCCGCAAAGAAGCCGAAAATTTGCTGGAAACCAAATCGAAGGAATTGTTTGCCACCGGGATGCAACTTCGCAAATCCAATGAACGGTTGCAATCGTTACTCGAAGCCAAAATCAACGAACTGGAGGGGGTATTCCTTCACATCCTCGACCCCTATGTGGTGATGGACCCGGCATTCAACATCCTGAGGATGAACGACGCCGCCCTTGAATTCCTGGAGCTTGAAAGTGTTCCGGAATCGTTTAATCTTTCGGAGCTGGTACATCCAGATTTTTTGGAATACACTGGGCGTTGCATAAAACAGCTTTTCGAGACGGGCTCCTTTAGGAACTTCCGCGCAATGATCTATACCGCAAGGGGCAATAAGCGCTTTGTACACATTAATGCCAGTGTTGTTTTTGATGATAAAAACCAAATGGTCGGGGCCCAGGGAATTATCCGGGATATCAGCCGGGAAAAGGAAATTGAGCTGCTCCTGGAAGATCAGCGGCAACAGCTCAACGGCATTTTCCAGAATTCCCCCCTGGGGATTTACCATTTTGAAAGCGGGCGGGTGTTGAAAAGCAATCCAACCCTGGCCTGGATGCTCGGCTATTCCGAACAGGAACTCCCTGGATTATCCGTTGAAACGTTTACCCAGCCGGGGAATGCCCAGGAAGATACGCACCCCAACCCGTCACAGGAAGCGGGTATTTTGGGCGCTTATATCAATACAGGCCTTTACCGGCGCAAAAACGGGCAGGAATTCTGGGCCAAAACCACCATAAGTCCGCCATTCAAAGACTATAAAGGGCGGCTGCGCGGGGTGGCAATTGTGGAAGACATTACCTTGCAACGGTTGGCAGAAGAAAAATTAGTAACATCTGAAAACCGCCTGTCCGGCCTGGTGGCCAACTTGAATATCGGCATCTTGCTCGAAACCGAAGAACGAACCATTGCCAGGGTAAACCAGAAGTTTTGCGATATCTTTAATATTCCGGTAAGTCCGAAAGACCTGATCGGTATGGATTGCAGCAAGGCTGCCGAACAATCCAAATCATTCTTTGCGGACGAAGATGGCTTTGTATCTGGAATCCTGGAAATCCTGAAAAATAATAAATCAGCCGCGCAAGACGAGCTGTTGATGAAAGACGGCCGCATCCTGGAAAGGCATTACATGCGCATTCGCGATGGGGAAACCTCCCAGGGTCATCTCTGGACCTATACCGATATTACGCTGAACAAAAACTACAAACAGAGCCTGGAACTCGAGAAGGAAAAATACAGCGGTATTATCGCCAATATGAACCTGGGGTTGATGGAGGTGGATGTAAACGACACCATACAAATGGTGAACCAGAGCTTTTGCGACATGTCCGGGTTTGAGGAAAAGGAACTGGTAGGGAAGCAAGCCTCCGAAATTTTCGGAAGGGGCCAGTCTGAATTGGCCCGTTTAAAAAAAGAACTGCGCTTAACGCGCCTGCCTGAATCTTATGAGGTAAAACTTAAAGACACCTCAGGCAGGCCACGACACTGGCTCATAAGCGGGGCTCCCTTTTACGATGTAGCCGGGCAGTTTACTGGTACCATCGGAATTCATTTGGATATAAGCCACCGGAAAGCCCTGGAAAAGGAGAAGGAAAAACTGGTTCGCAACTTGCAAAACAGCAACGAGGAACTACAGGAATACGCCCACATAGTCTCCCACGACCTGAAATCGCCCCTTCGATCTATTTCGGCTCTGGTAACCTGGCTAATCGAAGACCACCGTGAGCAGCTGGGACCGGAAGGACAGGTAAATCTGGAACTGATTCAGGAAAAAATTCAGGCCATGGAAAACCTGATAACCGGCATCCTCCGCTATTCCCAAATCCAACACGACGCCGAGAGCCGGCAGGCGGTTGACCTCAACGAAGTGGTCAGGCAGATCTGCGCTATCATCTTCATCCCGCCCCACGTGCGGGTTGTCCCGGAATCACTGCCCATCGTGCAGGCCAACCCCGCCCAAATGCACCAATTGTTTCAGAACCTGATCAGCAACGCCGTAACCCATATTCCCGAGGGGGAGGGTAAAGTCTGGGTGGGTTGCCGGGAGCTACCCGGGCATTGGGAATTTTTTGTCAGGGACAACGGGGTTGGCATTGCCCCGGAATACCACGATAAGATCTTCAAAATTTTCCAGTCAATCGATGTCGACCGCAAAGGGGCAGGTATCGGCCTGTCAACCGTTAAGAAAATTGTCGAGACCTATTCCGGAACCATCCGGTTAGAAAGCCAGGCCGGAGCCGGAGCAACCTTTATTTTCACCATCCCCAAAACGGACCATGGAAAAGCCTAACCTGGAATACCTGGATGCTCTGGCCGGAACAGATCAGGCCTTCAGGGATCGGATCATCGACATACTGAAATCTGAATTGCACACCGAAAGATCGGCCTATCAAAAGGCACTGGCCGATGAAAATTGGAATGTAGCCCGGGGCTTCGCACACAAATTGAAGCATAAAATTGGTATCTTGGGAATGCAAGCAGGGCACCGACTGGCCGCCCGCCACGAAGAAGCCCTTCGACAGGAAGATGTATCCCTGTCGGCCGATTTTGAAGCCATCCTCGAGCAATTGGAAACCTTTCTTCAAACTCTTAGAGTATGACTTGTATACTTGTTGACGATCAGGCATCTGCCCGGGCAATCATTCGCCGCCTTTGTGATTCGGAAGCAGACCTCGAAGTAATCGGGGAGTTCGAGAATGCCATAGAAGCGCTGCGATGCCTGAACAAGGAAACGGTAGATGTGGCTTTTCTCGACATCCATATGCCCGGTTTTACCGGATTCGATTTTATGGAAACCATCCGGCACCCGCTGAAGGTGGTTTTGATAACCAGCGATGATCAATTTGCCCTGGAATCTTATGGTTATGCGCCCGTGGTCGATTACCTGGTCAAACCCATCTCTCCTGAGCGCTTTGCAAAGGCTGTTGAAAAAATCAGGCAGCAGCTTGGCCCCTTCCGCAAGTCTGATGTCAGCATTCCCGAACCGCGGTCCGAACAGGATTTATTTGTTAATATTGATCGGCGCCTGGTAAAGATCAGCCTCAATCACATCCTCTTTATCGAGGCCAAAGGCGACTACATTCTGGTGAAAACGGACCAGAAAGATATTCGGGTTCACACTACCCTAAAAAGCATCCTGGAAAAACTCCCGGAAGACCAGTTTCTGAAAATTCACCGATCCTTCATTATCAATATCCACAGTATTGTCGACATTGAAGACAACAGCGTGCTGATCGGAAAAAATGTGATTCCCATAAGCCGGGCCAACCGCCCTGAACTCCTGAAACGGATCAACCTCCTCTGACGGGCCTGCCTGGTCTGCAAGGCTACTTCCCTGTCTATTTAACTTCACCCCGGGGAGTTGGGTATTCCCCAATTGCCCTCCTACCCGTTTTATATATTTAGTCGGCACTTAAATGTCATTGGTCGATATTTTTCAACCCAGGTTATTTCTGCCTTTGCTGTCTGTTTGATAATTATTACCTTCTTATCCCATTGGCCGAAAGAATTGCCTGACCTTTAAACGACCTTTTCCTAAATTCGGTCGGCGATCAAGGATGAGTTTAATTTCCAGGAGCCAACAATTGGCGTATTTTTACATTAAACCCTTCCAACTGTGTAGCCCCTGGCAAACATGAATTGCATTATTGTTGATGATGAGGCCACGGCTGTGGCCATTCTTGAGAAGCTCTGCGAGAAAGCAGAAGACCTGGAACTGCTCTCTGCCTTCAGCGAGGCCTCAGCAGCCTTGTCCTATCTTCAAACGAACGTGGTAGACCTTGTTTTTTTGGATATTGAAATGCCGGGCCATAGCGGCTTTGAGGTACTGGAGGCTTCGGGTACCCCTGCCCAGGTAATTCTGACAACGTCACACAATACCTATGCCGACAAATCGTACGAGTTTGAGAATATTGCCGGGTACCTGGTCAAGCCCATTGACCCGGAAAAATTTGCAAATGCGATTCAGCGGGTAAGGAACCGGTTAAGCCAGCAGGTGCCAGACCACGCAGACGATATCGCAACGACCACGGAAGAAATGTTGGCATTCAAAATAGACCGGAGCCTTGTTCAGGTACCTGTTAGCGAAATCCTTTTTGTGGAAGCGGATCGCGATTACGTGCAAATACACACCACCAAGCAAGTAATTCGGGTCCACTCCAGCCTGAAGGCGTTAATGAATGAACTTCCACCAAACCGTTTCCTGCAAAT
This sequence comes from Robiginitalea sp., assembly GCA_024642005.1. Classification (GTDB taxonomy): domain Bacteria; phylum Bacteroidota; class Bacteroidia; order Flavobacteriales; family Flavobacteriaceae; genus Robiginitalea. The sequence continues at coordinate 5,281 of JAHECA010000054.1, forward strand.
CCATCGCTCCTTTGTTGCCAATCCGCAACACATCAGCCTGTACAAAAGGAATAGTGTTTCCATTCTAACCTACCTGCTTCCCGTAAGCCGGGCCTACAGGCAGGAGCTTCTCAAAAGGCTGGGGCGATCCTGACCCCGAAAAAGTCGCTCCCGGATTCAGGTGTCTGCCTGAACCGTCAGCCGAAACAATCCTGCCACTCGCCTACACCAAGTTGCCATCGGGCCACAGCTGTACTGGTAATGAGAGGAAATTCCGGATCTTAGCACCAGAGCAAATTAAAAGATTGAAGGGATCGCTTGGTGATACATACTTCATACAGATTGTAGGTTCTTGGTCGCTTCGTAATTTACTTGCTTCAGACAGTACTTCATCGGGTCTACTAATAGGGATCAAGCTTCATAGGCAGATGGAAAACCCAATAAAGCTGTCGGCAACTTAATCGCTCTGATATAGTGACAGGGCGTCAGATTAAGTTCCCCCAAATGGGCCAGGATATTCCTGGCCTTTTTTTGTTTGCCAGAAAGCACGCTGTCCTGCCCATTCAACCCAAGTCAGGGTGGGCTCCCCTTCTCGATTTTACCTGTAAAAACATTTGCAGGCCATTGAAATCGCACGTTATGCAACGCGTACAATACGCACAAATGGGCTATGCCCTGCCCCGGGGCATTATTCTGTAACCCAGATCACTGACTGCTGTGTTCCTATTCGGGAACTTTATGGCAAAAACAAATTGCCATGAAACCCCACCTCAACTTTTTCCCCACCCGAATTGCACTGCTTCTGGCCGCGATGTCCTTCTTTGGCTGCCAGTCAGACCAGGAGCCGGATGCCTACAGCACTGACTTGTACCCAGCGTTCACTGACGCCCATGCAAACGCCGACAAACCAGGCCCCCTGCAGGAACTGACAGCCTCAGACGAAGATGCCCTCTATTATATGCTCGAAGAGGAAAAGCTGGCCAGGGACGTGTACAACTACCTGGGCGCCCTATGGAACCACAACACCTTCAGCAATATTGAGAAAAGCGAGATCGGTCATGTGAATGCGGTAATCGCGCTGATGGAAACCTACAGCCTGGAATATGAACTGGCCGAAGCTGGCAC
>JAHECA010000035.1:0-16550 GCA_024642005.1 Robiginitalea sp.
TTTTTTTTGTGGGAAGTGAAGCGGGGCAAGCCCCCGCCCCCAAAACCAAGATACTTCCTCTTGATGCAAACCCCAAGCAGCGCCCCCCGCCCCCGGGGGGAAGGTACTCCCCCAGGCTGCAAAAGAACAACAAGCTTTTATCAGTCTACCAGGAAGGTCTTCAGCATCCCTTTTTTCATACTGCCTGGCACCTCAGAGATCAGAACGTATTTGCCGGGCTTGAGATCCGCTTCAAAATACAGGATTGATCCTCCCGGAGCGTCATTGGTGCCCCCCAGAAAGGTAAAGCCCTTTGGCAAGGTGGAGCTCATCAGCCCGGTGGGGCTGGCCCAGTTGATCCAGGCTTCCAGGGCCTCCAGGTCGGCATCTGACTCCATGGCCACCAAATTGATGTCGTGCCCTACAAAGTTTTCGTGAACCATCTGGTCTACATATTCGACACGGAAAACGGTCTTTCCGGCTTTTGGCTTGCCATTCCAGCTAATCCCGCTTTGGCTGCTTATATCAATTTCCATGTTGTATTCAGGTGGGCTGTTGCCACTGTTTTCCTCCGTTACAATAAGTACCTTGGCCATGCCCATGGAGGTGTGGAACCGCCCGTCGGGCATGCGCACATAGCACTCCATTATGTAATACCCGGGGGGCAGGTTCACCGTGGTGGTAGCCGTATGCCCGGGTGAAATCAGACCGGTCCCTCCGGTGAACACCACGCTCGAGAACCACTCGGGCAGTTTTCCAAAGGCCTGCATGGCTTCCTCGTTCTTGCCCTCCATGATCAGTGACATGCCTTCTTCAAAGGTGGGAGCCACTTCCTGAATCGTATTTTGAATGGTAATCCCCTCCGGGTATTTATCCAGGAGGATAAAGTGGGGTTCGGTAGACTGGTTTTTGTACACAAACGTATTCCAGCCCGAGGCAAGGGTATCCGGGGCGAAGAATTCCATCGATTTGGTAACGACTTCTACAACGGGAGGTGCCTCGGCTTGCATGGAGGCCGATTCTTCTGTTTTCTTGGCGTCCGATTTACAGCCAAGACCGGTTAGGGCAGGCATTGCCAGGGCCAGAAGCCCGATCAGGGTGCGGGTATTTTTCATGTTGTTGGTGTGCTTTTAAGTTGCTGATGCAGCTTAAGTTAAAAAAAAATGATGGCATACAAAGAACACCCAAAAACAAAAGCCGCGGGAACCCGCGGCTTTTCATCAGAATCCTATGGCTAATTCTCACACCCTGGGGAGGTCGCCCTCCCCTTTCAGCGGAAGCTCCGAACTTCCCATCAAATAGGAATCCACATAATGTGCTGCCTGCCTGCCTTCCGAGATGGCCCAGACGATCAGCGACTGGCCCCTGCGCTGGTCCCCGGCGGCAAATACGCCCGGCACGTTGGTTTTATAATTGGCAGGAGAGGCTTTGATATTGGTACGGGGGTCGGTCTCCACCCCCAGCTGGTCGGCTACAGATGGCTCGCTACCTGTAAAGCCCAGGGCAAGCAGGGCCAGCTGGCAGGGCCATTCCTTCTCGGTGCCGGGTTGTTCCACAAGCACAGTTCGGCCATCGGCCGCCTTTTCCCAGGCCACTTCCACGGTTACCAGGCTTTTAAGGTTTCCCTTGGCATCGCCTCTGAATTCCTTGGTAGAGATACTGAAAAAGCGCTCTGCGCCCTCTTTGTGCGATGAGCTGGTGCGCAACCGCATGGGCCAGAAGGGCCAGGGCTGGTTTTCGGGGCGGCCCACAGGCGGTTTGTCGAGGATCTCGAAATTGGCAACAGACGCGGCCCCCTGCCGCAGGGAGGTGCCGATGCAGTCAGACCCGGTATCTCCCCCGCCAATTACGATTACGTGCTTGCCATTGGCCAGGATAGGGGCCTCTTCAAAGGGAATTCCGGAAACCCGCCGGTTGTTCTGGCCCAGGAAATCCATGGCCTGCACCACCCCTTTCAGATCGGTGCCGGGTACGGGCAGGCCGCGGCGCACGGTAGCCCCACCACACAACAGCAGGGCATCGTACTGTTCCTTCAACTGTCGGGCGGGAAGGTCTTTGCCCACATGCACCCCGCAGCGGAATTCGATGCCTTCGGCTTCCAAAATGGCCAGGCGGCGATCGATCACGGTTTTCTCCATTTTGAAATCGGGGATACCGAACCGCAGCAGCCCGCCGGGCCGCTCGTCCCGTTCAAAGACGGTAACCAGGTGCCCTGCCCGGTTCAGTTGCTGGGCGGCAGCCAGGCCCGCTGGGCCAGAGCCCACGACAGCCACTTTCTTGCCGCTGCGCGTTTTCGGGGGACGGGGTTGGACCCACCCTTTGGCAAAGGCGGTTTCCACGATGTTTTTCTCGATGTTCTCGATACTTACCGGGTCTTCGTTTATGCCCAACACGCAGGCTTCCTCGCAGGGTGCCGGGCAGAGCCGGCCGGTAAATTCGGGGAAGTTATTGGTGGCGTGCAGTATTTCGGCGGCGTGCTCCCATTTGCCTCGGTATACGGCATCGTTGAAGTCGGGGATCAGGTTCCCCAGCGGGCAACCGCTGTGGCAGAAGGGGATGCCGCAGTCCATGCAGCGGGCCCCCTGGTCCCGAATGGCTTTTTCGGGCATGGACAGGGTAAACTCCTTGTAGTTTTTCAGACGCTCTTCCACTGGGGCGTACCCCTCTACCTTGCGCTCAAATTCCATAAATCCTGTTGTCTTTCCCATCTCAGTTGGTTTCAATCTGTTCGTTTTGCAAGCGGATCAGGGCCTGTCTGTATTCTTCGGGGAATACCTTGATGAATTTGGGCAGGGTTTGCTCCCATTGTTCCAATATCTCCTGGGCCAGCGGGCTGAAGGTGGCGTTGTAATGGTTTTCGATCAGGCCTTTCAGTTCGGCTATGTCGTTGTCTTCTTCCACGGGCAGCAGGTTCAGGGTTTCGGGGTTGCACTTCCTGGCAAAGGTGCCGCTGCGGTCCAGCACGTAGGCGATGCCGCCGCTCATGCCAGCCCCGAAATTGCGGCCCACGCTGCCCAATATTACGGCAACTCCCCCGGTCATGTATTCGCAGCCGTGGTCGCCAATGCCTTCCACCACGGCCCTGGCCCCCGAATTCCTCACGCAGAAGCGCTCCCCGGCCTTGCCATTTATATAGGCCTCGCCCGAGGTGGCCCCGTAGAGGCAAACGTTGCCGGCAATAATGTTTTCTTCCGGCCTGAAAGTGGTACCACCCGGCACCTTGATGATCAGGCGTGCACCCGAAAGGCCTTTCCCGAGGTAGTCATTGGTGTTCCCACTAACCACCATGGTGAGGCCTTTGGTGGCGAAAGCACCGAAGCTCTGCCCGGCCGAGCCGGTAAAGTTCAGGCGCAGCGTATTTTCGGGCAGGCCTTCGGCCCCGTAGATCTTTGAGATTTCATTGCTGATAATGGCACCGATGGCGCGGTTCGTATTGCGGATCGGGAAGTCGAGGCTCGTTTTTTCTTTCCGGAACAGGGCCGGGTGGGCCTTTTCGATAATGTCGAATTCGATCGACTCCTCTATGGTGTGCTTTTGCCGGGTAGTGTTGTAGAACTTCGTCCCTTTGGGAACGGGCACCTGGTGCAGGATAGGGCTCAGGTCTATACCCCGTGCCTTGAAATGGTCTATGGCTTTGCGCCGATCCAGTTTCTGCACCTGCCCCACCATTTCGTTCACGGTACGGAAGCCCAGCCTGGCCATTATGGCGCGCAATTCCTCGGCTACGAAATACATGTAATTGACCACATGCTCCGGTTTGCCCTGAAATTTTTTCCGCAATTCCGGATTCTGGGTGGCAATGCCCACCGGGCACGTGTTCAGGTGGCAAACCCGCATCATGATGCAGCCCGAGGCCACCAGGGGCGCCGTGGCAAAGCCAAATTCCTCGGCCCCGAGCAGGCAGGCGATGGCCACGTCGCGCCCGGTTTTGAGCTGGCCGTCGCATTCGAGCACCACCCGGTTGCGCAGGTCGTTCAGCACCAGGGTTTGCTGGGCCTCGGAAATACCAAGTTCCCAGGGCAGCCCAGCATGCTTCAGGGAGGTAAGGGGCGAGGCCCCGGTACCCCCGTCGTGGCCCGAGATCAGGATAACGTCGGCCTTGGCCTTGGAAACCCCGGCAGCTACTGTGCCGACGCCTACCTCAGAAACCAGCTTTACGTTGATGCGGGCTTCCCGGTTGGCAGACTTCAGGTCGTAGATGAGCTGCGACAGGTCTTCTATCGAATAAATGTCGTGGTGGGGCGGGGGCGAGATAAGCCCCACATAAGGGGTCGAATTCCGCGTTTTGGCAATGGCCGGGTTCACCTTGGGGCCGGGCAGTTGCCCGCCTTCTCCAGGTTTGGCGCCCTGCGCCATCTTGATCTGGATCTCCTGGGCGTTGGTCAGGTAGTTCGACGTTACCCCGAAGCGGCCGGAAGCCACCTGTTTGATGGCGCTGTTTTTCCAGTCGCCGGTCTGGCTCCGGTAAAAGCGTTCGGCATCTTCCCCCCCTTCGCCCGAATTGCTCTTCCCGCCGATGCGGTTCATGGCTACAGCCAGGTTTTCGTGGGCCTCCTTGCTGATGGAGCCGTACGACATGGCCCCGGTCTTAAAGCGTTTCACGATTTCGGTCCAGGGTTCTACCTCATCGATCGGAATGGGGTCATAATTGGCGAAATCGAACAGGCCGCGGATGGTCATCAGGGCCTTCGACTGTTCGTTTACCAGCTCGGCGTATTCCCTGTAGGTCTGTGGCTCATTGTGGCGCACCGCTTTCTGTAGCTTGGCGATGGTCAGGGGGTTGAACATGTGTTTTTCCCCGTCGCGCCTCCAGCGGTATTCCCCCCCGATTTCCAGCTCGAGCTTTGCGGCCACTTCCTTGCGCCCAAAGGCGTTGTGGTGGCGCAGGGCGATTTCCTTTTCGAGTTCGTACAGACCGATGCCCTGGATTCGGGTCGGGGTGTTGGGGAAGTATTTCTCCACCATCTGGGTGTTGAGCCCGACGCATTCGAACAACTGGGAACCCCGGTACGAATTCAGGGTCGAAACCCCCATTTTGTTAATAACCTTCAGTATCCCCTTCCCGATGGCCTTGTTGTAGTTTGCGATGGCTTCCTCGAAGCTAACGTCCTGTATGTCGTGCTCCTCGATCTGTTCGGAAATGATCTCGTTTACCAGGTAGGGGTTGATGGCGCTGGCCCCGAACCCGAACAGCAGCGCAAAGTGATGCACTTCGCGGGGCTCGGCCGATTCGACGATAATACTCAGCTTGGAACGTTTGTGGTTGCGCTGCAGCCCGTTGTTCACAAAGGAACAGGCGAGCAGGGCCGGAATGGGGGCCTGCCCGTCGCTCACATACCGGTCTGAGAGGATAATGATATTGGCCCCCTTGTCGATGGCGGCAATGGCTTGACTCAGGATAGCTTCCAGGGCGTCTTCCAGGCCGTTCAGGCCGCGCTGAATTTCGTAGAGGATCGGGATGGAGACCACCTTGAAATGGGGGTTGCTATCGTAATTCTTGATCTTGTCGAGGTCTTCCTTGGAAATAACCGGATTCTGGATCTTGAGCTTGCGGCAGTGCTCCTCCACCACATTGAAAATATTGTGGTCGCTTCCCAGGGTCAGGCTGATGTCGCAGATCAGTTCTTCCCTGATGCCGTCAAGGGGCGGGTTGGTTACCTGTGCAAAAAGCTGCTTGAAGTAGTTGTACACCAGTTGCGGGCGCTCCGAAAGCACCGCGATGGGGGTGTCGGAGCCCATGGAGCCAATGGGCTCCTTCGCCGACTTGGCCATGGGCAGGATAATGGTATTGATGTCTTCCAGGGTGTAGCCGAAAGCCGCCTTGCGCTTCTCCAGGGTTGCCTCCCCCAAAAAGAGCGGACAGTCGTTATAGGGAATGTCGCGCAGGTAGACCAGGTTTTGCTGCAACCATTTGCGGTAGGGGTGTTTGCCGGCAATGGCCTCTTTGATTTCCTCGTCGTTCACAATGCGCCCTTCTTCCATGTTCACCAGAAACATGCGCCCCGGTTCCAGGCGGCCATGGAGGGAGATGTTCTCCGGTTCGAGGTCTAGCACCCCGGTTTCGGACGACATGATTACATAGCCGTCTTTGGTTACCGAGTAACGGGAGGGCCTCAGGCCGTTGCGGTCGAGCACTGCCCCGATATAATTGCCGTCGGTAAAGGGGATAGATGCCGGGCCGTCCCAGGGCTCCATCAGGCAGGAGTTGTACTCGTAGAAGGCTTTCTTGGCGTCTGACATCTCGGAATTCTTTTCCCAGGCTTCCGGCACCAGCATCATCATTACTTCAGGCAGGGAGCGCCCGGTCATCAGCAGCAGTTCCACGATCATATCCATGGTGGCCGAATCGGATTTCCCAGGTAGCACAACGGGCAAGATCTCCCTGATCTCGTCGCCGAACCAGTCGCTCTTCAGGAGCTCTTCCCGCGATTTCATTCGCGATACGTTGCCCCGCAGCGTGTTGATCTCCCCGTTGTGGCACATGTAGCGGAAGGGCTGGGCCAGGTCCCAGGTGGGGAAGGTATTGGTCGAAAAGCGCTGGTGAACCAGGGCCAGGCGGGTCACCACCCGGGGGTCCATCAGGTCTTTGTAATACAGCTTGATGTCGTTGGGCATCAGCAGCCCCTTGAAGATGATGATACGGGTAGAGAGGCTGGGCAGGTAAAAATACCCCCGTTCCGACAGGCCGGAAGCCAGCAGGGCGTGTTCGGTAACCTTGCGGGCTACAAAGAGCTTGCGCTCAAATTCAAAGGCGTCCTGGGCCGGGTTGGCCTTGCCAACGAAGACCTGTTTTACAAAAGGCTCGGTCTCTGCAGCAATTCGGCCGGGCACCCTCCGATTTACCGGGGTGTCGCGCCAGCCCAGGAGTTTCAGCCCCTGGCGCTCCAGGTTTTCGCCAAACAGTTTCACGCAGTAATCACGCTGGTTCTCGCGTTGGGGCAGAAAGACGTTGCCCACCGCATAAGCCCCCGGCTCGGGCAGTTCAAAGGGGCACACCTCCCGGAAGAATTCGTGGGGTACGTCTATAAGGATGCCGGCCCCGTCCCCTGTTTTGCCGTCTGCGCTTACGGCGCCCCGGTGCTCGAGCTTTTCGAGGATTTCGAGGGCCTTGTGGATGATGTCATTCGATTTTTTGCCTTTGAGGCTGCAGATAAATCCGGCCCCGCAGTTGTCGTGTTCGAATTCGGGAAGGTATAGGCCTTGTGGTTTCATAGTTGCTTTTTTTCGGGGGTCCGGGCTTGCGGGGTGCATTTTTGCTGATTTTACGCCCGGGTGCTTATTGCACAATCCTCTCAAAAGTAGCGCATACGATGTCATTAATTCAAGGTATTTTGTGATAATCAGAATTAAATTCAGCGTTTGTAATAAAACCTTAAAATATTTTGAATTTGAAAATTCCAGGGGATACATTTTACGGATACCGAAAAATAGCTCGGTTGGAAGTTGTATTTCTGGCCCATTACGGGGTTTCGTGCCAGGAATATGCAATCATGGCAAGCTATTCCCATTGCTTTGAGGGCTGGTTCAGGAATAATAACCAATATGGCAGTAGTGCCCCCCTGAAAAGGAGGGGGTGTTTAATGTAAGTCTAAATTTCCGGGCTTTAGTTTTTCAAAATACTGCGCGAAATGACCATCTTCTGAATCTCGGAAGTACCCTCGTAGATCTGTGTAATTTTGGCATCGCGCATCAGGCGTTCCACGTGGTATTCTTTCACGTACCCGTTCCCGCCGTGAATCTGCACCGCTTCGATGGTGGTGTCCATGGCCACCTGAGAGGCGTATAACTTGGCCATGGCCCCCGACAGGTCGTAGTCTGCGTCCTGGTCTTTGTCGATGGCTGCCCTGTACACCATCATTCGGGCGGCCTCGATTTGTGTGTGCATGTCGGCCAGCTTGAAGGCAATGGCCTGGTGGTTGGCGATTTCGGTGCCGAAAGCCTTGCGCTGGGTGGCGTACTTCAGGGCGAGTTCGTAGGCTCCGGCGGCGATCCCCAGGGCCTGGGCGGCGATGCCGATACGCCCCCCTGCCAGGGTTTTCATGGCAAATTTAAAGCCGAACCCGTCGGGGCCGATACGGTTTTCCTTGGGCACCTTTACATCGTTGAAGATCAGGGAATGGGTGTCGCTGCCGCGGATGCCCATTTTCTGTTCCTTGGGGCCAATCTCAAAACCGGGCATGCCTTTTTCCACGATCAGGGCATTGATGCCTTTGTGCCCCATCTCGGGGTGCGTCTGGGCGATAACCAGGTAAACCGAGGCACTGCCCCCGTTGGTAATCCAGTTTTTGGTGCCGTTCAGCACATAGTGGTCGCCTTTGTCGAGGGCTGTGGTTTTCTGGGAACTGGCGTCGCTGCCCGCTTCGGGTTCTGAGAGGCAGAAAGCCCCTATGATTTCCCCGGCAGCCAACCGGCGGAGGTACTTGTCTTTTTGCTCGGGCGTGCCATAGGTTTCCAGGCCCCAGCACACCAGGGAATTGTTTACGGAGACTACTACCGAAGCCGAGGCGTCTACCTTGGAGAGTTCTTCCATGACCAATACGTAGGAGAGGGTATCGAGCCCGCTTCCGCCATAATCCGGGTTAACCATCATCCCCATAAAGCCGAGTTCGCCCATTTTGCCTACGGCCTCAGCGGGAAATTGCTGTTTTTCATCCCTTTCAATCACCCCCGGCAGCAGTTCGGTCTGGGTAAAATCTCGGGCGGCCTGTTGGACCATCTTTTGTTCTTCGGTAAGGGTAAAGTCCATTGTATTGCGGTTTATTCAAATAAGTCCCACAAATATACGCTCCGTACAGAAGGTATTCAACACATAGGTCTTTAAATTGAGAATATAGAAATTGAAAGGGGGGCAGGTACCCAGACAGCCCTCCTTTCTTTATATATTTGTGAACGCCGCGACCCGGCTATGGGCCCGCGGGCGAACCCTTCAAACCAAGACCGGAGCCATGGTGATGAAAGAACTTTTGGAGCGCTACGAGAAAAAGCCTCCCGAAATCGTATTCCACTGGAATGATCCCGAGACCGAAGCCGAAGGCTGGGCCGTAATCAATTCCCTGCGGGGCGGCGCGGCCGGCGGGGGTACCCGCATGCGCGAAGGCCTCGATATGAACGAGGTGCTATCGCTGGCCAAGACCATGGAAGTGAAGTTTACCGTTTCCGGCCCGCCCATAGGCGGGGCCAAGTCGGGAATAAACTTCAACCCGGAAGACCCGCGCAAAAAAGGGGTGCTCGAGCGTTGGTACCGGGCTGTGGCCCCCCTGCTCAAGAGCTATTACGGCACCGGGGGCGACCTGAATGTCGACGAGATCCACGAAGTGATCCCCATTACTGAGGAAGCCGGGGTTTGGCACCCGCAGGAGGGTGTTTTCAACGGCCACTTCCGGCCCAGCGAAGCCGATAAGATCAATCGCATCGGCCAACTGCGGATGGGGGTGATCAAGGTACTGGAAAGCGACCGCTATTCACCCGACCCGTCTCGGAAGTTTACCGTGGCCGACATGATTACCGGCTTTGGCGTGGCTGAAGCGGTGCGGCACTATTACGAAATACACGGCGGGCAGGTGGCCGGCAAGCGGGCCATCGTGCAGGGCTTTGGCAATGTGGGAGCCGCTGCGGCCTTTTACCTGGCCCAGATGGACGTTCGCATCGTGGGCATTATCGACCGGGCCGGCGGGGTCATTCGGGAAGAGGGGTTTACCTTCGAGGAGGTAAGGGAGTTTTTCCGCAAGAAAAAGGGCAATGCCCTCATCGCCGAAGACCTCGTCCCTTTCGAGGAGGTCAACCGGCGCATCTGGGGCCTGTCTGCCGAGATATTCTGCCCTTGCGCAGCATCGCGGCTGGTTACGCGCGAACAGGTCGAGTCCCTTATCGAATCGGGCCTGGAGGTTATTTCCTGTGGGGCCAATGTCCCCTTTGCCGACAGGGAGATTTTCTTCGGGCCGGTCATGGAATTCGCCGACCAGCGCCTGAGCCTTATTCCCGACTTTGTGTCGAACTGCGGGATGGCCCGGGTGTTTGCCTATTTTATGGAGCGAAAAGTCTCCATGGAAGACCGCGATATCTTTAATGACACCTCCGGAATCATCAGAAAAGCAATTTTAAATATCTTTAGGCAAAATCCAACGGGAAGGAATCTCAGCAGAACAGCTTTTGAGATCGCATTGAAACAACTTGTATAACCAAACCAATCCGCTCGTCCTATGGAGACCATAGTAATCATCGTATTTTTCGTCGGCTACCTGGCGATTACCCTGGAACACAACCTCAAAATCGACAAGCTCATCCCGGCCCTGGCCATGATGGCCCTGCTCTGGGCCATTATCGCCTTGTCTCACTTGCCCGTTTTTGAAGTAAATGCCCAACTCAAGGAACTCGAGCCTGCAGGCCTCGACGAGATCCTGCTCCACCATTTGGGAAAAACGGCCGAGATCCTGGTTTTCCTGTTGGGGGCAATGACCATTGTAGAGATCATCGACTACTTCAACGGTTTTGCCACCATCAAGGGGTATATCCGTTTCCGCAGCAAGCGCAAGCTGCTCTGGCTGTTCTCCCTGCTGGCTTTTGTATTGTCTGCCATCATCGATAACCTGACGGCCACCATTGTCCTGATCACCATCTTGCAGAAGGTAATAAAAGACCGTGACACCCGCCTGTGGTTTGCCGGCCTGATTATTATCAACGCCAACGCCGGGGGGGCCTGGTCGCCCATCGGAGACGTTACCACCACCATGCTCTGGATCGCCGACAAGGTTTCGGCCTGGCAACTGGTCGAGCACGTCTTCCTGCCGGCCGTGATGTGCACGGCCGTTCCCACCCTGATCGCCAGCCGTCATAAGCTTTTCCAGGGCACATTCGATCTTGACCTGAAGGAGGGGGCCGAATCTGAGTCGCGGTTTGGGCCCACCATGCTTTACCTGGGCCTGGGAGCCATCGTTTTCGTGCCCTTCTTTAAATCGATTACCCACCTGCCGCCTTATGTAGGCATGATGCTGTCGCTTGCGGTGGTGGCTACCTTTGCGGAGATCTATAGCAATGCCAAGTTCAGTATCTCATCTGTAGACAAAACCGAGAGCGATGAGCACTCCCACCACAGCCCGGTGCATTCCTCCCTGGCCAAAATAGAATTGCCAAGCATCCTCTTTTTCCTGGGGATACTGCTGGCGGTGGCCGCCCTGGAATCGCTCGGGTACCTTTTCCACTTTGCCGAAACCCTCAATACCACCATCCCGAATACGGATGTTGTGGTCCTGCTACTGGGGGTCGGTTCGGCCGTGATCGACAACGTGCCCCTGGTGGCCGCCAGCATGGGGATGTTCTCCCCGGGGCTCGACAACCCGCTTTGGCATTTTATCGCCTATTCGGCCGGAACCGGGGGCAGCATGCTCATTATCGGCTCTGCTGCCGGGGTGGTGGCCATGGGTATGGAAAAGATCGATTTCTTCTGGTACCTGCGGAAGATTGCCTGGCTGGCCGCAGCAGGGTTCCTGGCCGGGGCAGTAACTTTTATTTTAATGCGGGATTTGGTGCTAAACGCATAATTTTGTGAGCGAAATACTTTATACGGCAAAAGCCCGTTATTAAATGCAACTTTAACCGAGAACCCTATGCTTTTGTTTCAGGATGCCCTGCAGGGCTCCCAGCTGGAAGAAATCGCTTCTGAAGAAAAAACCCTCTCCGTTATTGACCTGATCCTCAGCGGAGGCACTGCAAACGTGGTCATCATCACCCTGCTTTTTGTGATGCTGGCCGTGGCCATGTATATCTATTTTGAACGGTTGCTGGCCATCAAGGCAGCCTCCAAGATCGATAAGAACTTCATGAACCAGATCCGCGATCACGTCATGGGCGGCAAACTCGAGGCGGCCCGTATTTTATGCGCCCAGAACGACAGCCCCGTGGCACGGCTCACCGAAAAGGGGATTTCCCGGATCGGCAAGCCCCTTGACGATATCAATACGGCCATTGAGAACGCCGGTACCCTTGAGGTGTACAAACTGGAAAAGAACGTAAGCGTGCTGGCTACAGTGGCTGGCGCCGCGCCCATGATCGGGTTCCTCGGTACGGTAATCGGGATGATCCTGGCCTTCCACCAGATGGCCAACAGCGGGGGGCAAGCCGAAATGGGCTCCCTGGCCTCGGGTATCTACACCGCCATGACCACTACGGTGGGCGGGCTGGTAGTGGGTATTATCGCTTATATCGGATACAACCACCTGGTAAACCGCACCGACAAGGTCATCCACCAGATGGAGGCCAATGCCACGGAGTTCCTGGATTTGTTGAGTGAACCTGCCTAATAGCACACTATGAAACTGAAAGGAAGAAACAAGGTGAGTCCGGAGTTCAGCATGTCCTCCATGACGGATATTGTCTTCCTGTTGCTCATCTTTTTTATGCTGACGGCCAATTCTCCCAATGCCCTGGACCTGTTGCTGCCCAAGGCGCGCGGGAAATCGACCAATACGCAGAATGTTTCGGTTACCATCAACAAGAACCTGGAATACTTTGTGGACAATCAGCAGATTAACGGAGAATACATTGAAATTGAATTAAAAAAGGCACTGGAAGGTCAGGAAAATCCGACCATCATCCTGCGGGCCGAGGAAAGCGTTGCGATCAAGGAAGCCGTGAATGTGATGGATATTGCCAACCGGAATAATTACAAAGTGATCCTGGCTGTGCGTCCGAATTGATGTCACTGCTCGACACCCAGCACAAGAAGAAATCCTTTACGCTAACCACTGTGTTGTTAAGCGTCCTTATCCTCTTGTTGTTCTACATCGGCCTTACTTATTTTGACCCGCCCCCGGAAAGCGGCATTACCGTGAATTTCGGCACCATGGAATTCGGCAGGGGCGACGACCAGCCGCTGGAACCCCTGCGGCGGCAGCAACCCCAGCCCGAAGAAGCAGTGGAGGCAGCCGTCGAGGCTGCGGAGCCTGTAACCGACCCAGAGCCCCAACCTGAAGCCTCCGAGCCGGAAGCCCCGGCCGAGAAGCTGCTCACCCGCGAGTCGGAAGAAGCCATCAAGATCAAACAGGCCGAGGAAGCCAAGCGGAAAGCCGATGAGGCTGCCCGCAAGGCCCGCGAGGAGGCCCAGCGCATTGAACGCGAAAAGCAGGCGGCTGCAGAGGCTGCCCGCCTCGAACAGGAAGCCAAGAAAAAGCAGCTCGATGCCATGATGGGCGGATTGAATACTTCCGACGGCACGGCCGAGGGGAGCGAAGGCGACGACAACAGGGCCGGCGACAAGGGACAGCCCGATGGCGACCCTTACGCCAGAACTTATTACGGTGCACCGGGCACCGGCAGCGGGACCGGAGGATTTGGCCTGAGTGGCCGTTCCCATGTCAAAGGAGGCCAGGTGAAACAGGATTGCAACCAGGAAGGTCGGGTAGTAGTGCAAATTGTTGTGAACAGGCAGGGCCAGGTAATTCAGGCAACCCCCGGGGTGAGAGGCACAACCAACAACGATCCCTGCCTCTTGGAACCTGCCAGAAAAACGGCCCTGATGCACAGCTGGAATCCTGATTTGAAAGCGCCCGAACAGCAAATCGGCTTTGTGGTGGTGAATTTCAAACTGACTCAGTAAATGACCTACCGCCAGACGCTGGACTGGATGTTTGCGCAACTGCCCATGTACCAGCTGCGCGGGGCAGAGGCCTACCACGCCAAGCTGGAACCCACCGTTTTGTTTGCAGCCCGCCTGGGCAACCCCCATCATCGCTTTAAAAGCATCCACGTGGCCGGCACCAACGGCAAGGGGTCGAGCAGCCACATGCTGGCCTCCGTGCTGCAGGAAGCCGGCTATAAAGTAGGCCTGTACACCTCGCCCCACCTGAAAGATTTCCGGGAGCGCATCAAGATCAATGGCCGGCCCGTCTCTGAAGACTTCGTGGTGGCTTTTATCAAAGAGCATAAGCCCTACCTGGAAAAGGCCGGGCTTTCCTTTTTTGAAATGTCGGTGGGCATGGCTTTTGCCTGGTTTGCGGAACAGGGGGTAGATGTCGCCGTGGTGGAGGTCGGACTGGGGGGGCGCCTCGATGCCACCAACATTGTCGTCCCCGAAGTGAGCCTTATCACCAACATCGGCCTCGACCACACTGAATTTCTGGGAACCAGCCTTCCCCTGATTGCCGGCGAAAAGGCCGGTATCATCAAAGAGGGCGTACCTGTTGTAATCAGCGAAACCCAACCCGAAACAGCCCCGGTTTTCCGGGAAGTGGCTGCACGAAAAAACGCGCCGATTACCTTCGCCGACCAACAACAGCTGCCCAACTATGAAACCTCCCTGTTGGGCGATTACCAGACCCGCAACATCAAAGGAGTGCTCGCGGTGCTGCAAACCCTCAAAACCCTGCCTGTAGCAGAGAAAGCCATTGTGGCCGGGTTGAGGCGCGTGGTGGAGAACACCGGCCTGCTGGGCCGCTGGCAGCAGCTGCGCGAACATCCCCGGGTACTCTGCGACACGGCCCACAACCGGGAAGGCCTGGAGCTGGTCTTCCGCCAGCTGGCCCGGCAACCTTACAAGCGGCTGCACCTGGTGCTCGGTTTTGTTAAGGAAAAGAACCTGGAAACCCTGTTGCCTCTTTTCCCCCCCGGCGCACATTATTACCTCACGCGCCCGAACATTCCCCGCGGCATGGATCTCGACCTGCTCGAAGGGGCTTTTCGCGATACAGGGCTTAACTACCGCCGTTTCGAACGCATTGCGGATGCATACGACGCAGCCCTGGAAGCAGCCGGCCCCGACGACCTGATCTTCGTGGGAGGAAGTACCTTTACGGTTGCCGAGGTGATATAGCCAGGTTGCTCCCGGTTCGCTTTCTTTTCCTATCTTGAAGTTCCGGGGGCGTACCCCGACAGCCCAGCATAAACCAGCTCTTATGAAACGACTCGTCCTGCCGGCCCTACCGGCAGCCCTTCTCTGTTTCTTTTCGGCCTGTGGTACTGCCGACCAACCCGCCACAGGCGAATCAGGCAATCAGCAGCACCTCCCGAATATTGTTTTGATCTACCTCGACGACCTGGGTTACGGGGATACGGGCGCATACGGAGCCACGGCCCTGGCCACCCCGAATATAGACGCCCTGGCTGCCGGCGGGCTTCGGTTCACCGACGGCTATGCAGCTTCGGCCACCTGTACCCCCAGCCGGTTTGCCCTGCTCACGGGCATGTACCCGTGGCGGGTGCAGGAGGCCCGAATCCTGCCCGGCAACGCCCCGCTGCTGATCGACCCGGACCAACTTACCCTGCCCGCCCTGTTGAAAAAACAGGGCTATCAAACCGGGATAGTCGGCAAATGGCACCTGGGCCTGGGCAACGGGAACACCGACTGGAATGGCCATATTGCCCCCGGCCCAAACGAGCTCGGCTTCGATTACAGCTATATACTGGCTGCCACCCAAGACCGGGTACCCACCGTTTACATACAAAACGGAGGGGTAGTTGATCTCGACCCGACCGATCCCATTTCGGTCGATTACCAACAGAACTTCCCCGGGGAGCCTACGGCCCTCGACCATCCGGAACTGCTCAAACTTAACTGGGACCACGGTCACAACAACAGCATCGTGAACGGCATTCCCCGAATCGGCTTCATGAAGGGTGGGCAGGCTGCCCGCTGGGTAGACGAAGACATGGCCGATACCTTCCTGACGGAAGCCAGGGAATTCGTGACGGATCACCAAGAAGGACCATTCTTCCTGTATTACGCCTTGCAGCAGCCCCATGTACCCCGCACCCCGCATGCGCGCTTTGCGGGAACAACCGGCCTCGGGCCCAGGGGCGACGCCATCGCCGAAGCCGACTGGTGCATCGGGGAGCTGATGAAGACCCTGCAGGAAGAAGGGTTGCTGGAGAACACCCTGGTGATCCTTTCAAGCGACAACGGCCCGGTGCTCAACGACGGCTATGTAGACCAGGCGGTGGAGCTCAACGGCAGCCATACCCCCTGGGGCCCCTTGCGGGGCGGCAAGTACAGCCTGTTCCAGGCGGGCACCCGGGTACCTTTGATCGTTTCCTGGCCCGGCACCGTGCTACCGGGCGTAAGCGACGCCCTGGTGAGCCAGGTAGACCTGCTGGCTTCCCTCGGGAAGCTTGCAGGGGCTGAGATCTCCGGCACCGACAGCCAGGACCGGCTCGACGCCTTTTTGGGCCGCAGCCCGGAGGGCCGCAGCGAGCTGGTGCTGGAAGCCACGGGCCGCACCGCCTTCCGCCAGGGAGATTGGGTGCTTATTCCACCACACGACGGCCCGGCCGTTGCCTCCAATGTGAATATTGAACTCGGCAACAGCCCTGACTACCAGTTATATCGCCTTTCTGACGACCTGGGCGAGGCACATAACCTGGCTTTAGAAGAACCCGGAAAGTTGCAGGAACTTATCACTGCCTATGAAGCTGTGGTTCACAGCAACTAGGCGCACTCTCTTTTTTCCAAAATTTCTTTTGGGAACCTAAAAACTGTTTTATATTTGCACACCCTACAGGGGCCCTTAGCTCAGCTGGTTCAGAGCACCTGCCTTACAAGCAGGGGGTCGTTGGTTCGAACCCAACAGGGCCCACATCAAGCA
>JAHECA010000035.1:16650-24731 GCA_024642005.1 Robiginitalea sp.
CCCACTTTGGGAAACCGAGCGCAGGCGAGGTAGCCCAACGGGGGGAAATTCCACCCCGATAGCTAACAGGGCCAAATCCCAAAATTTAGGGTGAGCTGAATTGCAGCACCTGTTGCCTGCCTGTCCATGAAATGTGGATACAGTCCTTTAATTAATCAGGCCAAAAAGAAATCATTGGCTGTGATCGTTTGATGGAAGCGCCTTAAACCAAATAAATGCCTGCCAGAATTTTTTATGTGTAAAACATACACTATTTTTAAGGATAACCTGTTAATCAGCCAACCCATGAACGGAAACAGCCATTTCCCGATTAAAAGATCGATTCTTTTTTGTTTGGTTCTCCTGGCAGTTTCAGTCTCTGCTCAGGATGGGACTATCTACCCGCTCGAGGCCCCTGCGGAACCTGGGGCCATTGCTTTGGGAACGGGCGGCGTGGACGATCAGCCGGCTCCGGAATCGTGGTTCCGGCAGTGGGGCGACCCAATGGCCCGGAACATTTCCAGCGCAACCCTCACCCCGTTCCTGCCCGAACCGGGTACAGCCAACGGGGCAGCCGTGATTGTCGCTCCCGGGGGCGGGTTCAGGTGGCTCTCCATGGGTAATGAGGGGTGGGAGGTGGCAGAAGCCCTGGCCAGGCAGGGAATAGCAGCCTTTGTGCTTAAATACCGCCTGTTCCCGACTGCGGAGAATCTGGGGGATTTCAGCGACTGGATGAATCGTCCGCGCCCGGCGCCACCCGCCCCATCCGACAGTACCCAAGGTACGCCTCCTCCCCCCAGGATGCAACTCAACCTGAGCAACCAGCTCCAGGATGCGGAAGCAGCCTATGCACTGATTGTGAAAAGGGCCCGCGAATGGGGCGTGGATACCGACCGGATCGGGATGATCGGTTTTTCGGCGGGGGCCGGGCTCACCATGCATGCCACCCTGAACTCTAAGACCATGGACCTGGCCTTCATCGGCCCGATATACGGCGGCATGGGTCCGGTTGAGGTCCCTCAGGACGCACCGCCCATGTTCAGTGTGATTGCCACGGATGATTTCTTGTTCGGCGGACAATTCGGCGTTATTGAATCGTGGTTCAGGGCAGGCCGGCCGGTGGAATTCCACCTGTACCAGAATGGCGGCCATGGTTTTGGGCTCGGCAATCCGAATCGGACCAGCAACCGTTGGTTCGACGCCTTTATCCATTGGCTGGATGTCAATGGTTTCCTTGCCGCGAATTCCAGCGGGAAATAGCTTGGTTTCTGCAGCCGCACCATTGGAAATGGGGTTGTCTAATTTGGAAATTCCAATGGATGTCAGGTTGCCTAACGGAACCAGTCGGGCATTCCAAGAAAACGACTTTTCGGCGAACTTCTGACCCATGAATTCTACATCAGGGGCTCCGCACGCCGCGTAACCTTTGCGGCGTTTGCTACGTACCAAAAGTTAGGCCGTTTTCGGCTAGCCGCGCACCCTTCCTCGATTTACCACGGGTCAGCAGGTAAGCCGGGGTTTGGTCCAGGTTTACAGAACGCCAGCCCACTATGGGAAACCGGGCTGGAGCCAATTCCATGCACGCCCTTTTGGATGAAACCCATAAACCAAACAGGCCCTTTCGGGCCTGTGAGAAATGGGAATATTTTCGGTATACGCCAGGATTTCAAAACCCATAGGCCAGCCCCACCTGAAAGGCGTTTAGCTTGAGCGAGGCATCAAAGGTGTCGTCGTCTGACAGGTTGGTCAACCCAAGGTTGTACCGGGCTTCCACGAAGAATTTTTGGCTGAATTCATAGCTGAGGCCCAGATTGGCTCCCAGGTTCATGGATTTGGTACCTTCTTCCTTGTTCAGAATAAATCCGAAGTTGGGCCCTATTTGCCCACGTAACTTTTCCATCAGGCTTATTTCTGCCAGAAGGGGAACCTGAATCTGATCTAAATCCTTAATGCCGACATAATTCACCTCGGGCCTAATGGCAAAAGACTCAGAAATTTCTAGTCTGCCAAAAACACCGATGTAGAAGCCTGTTTCATTGTCGCTAACCTTGAGCCCATCAAAGTCGACCTTTGCGGTGGCAAATTCGGCGCCCGCCCTTACCCCGAATTGTTGCGCACTCAATCCCAATGATCCTCCGAACATCAAGACTGCAATAATTATTTTTCTCATACAGATTGATTTAATTGTGGTTATAGCCGTAAAGCAACGGCATACAAAAGACATTGTTAAACTTTGTCGATAAACACAAAAGGAGCCCGGTCATACAAAGGCCAGTGGCGGTTAACCATCGCTTTGTGCCGGGCACGATTCAGATGGTGCGGCATTACCGGGAATTATTTAGGAATTCCATAAAGCCCGGTTTGAATTTATACCCAACCGGAACGCTGTGTTTGCCGATGGCAATCTGGTTGCCGCTGATGCTCCTGAGCTTATCGATGTTTACGGCAAAGGATTTGTGCGTGCGCACGAACTTGGTGGTGGGAAGTTCTTCCAGTAGGGAGGTAAAGGTGCTGTTGGTGAGGATGGTTGAATCATCGAGGTGTATTTTAACATAGTCGCCGAAAGCCTCGATAAAGAGGATGGAACTGCAGGCGATTTTGTGCAGGGTTTTGTCGGCGCGGATCAGCACAAAAGGGTCTTCCGTGGCGTTATGGGGTTTGTGGCCCAGTTTTTCGGCCACCTTGTTGACGGCCGTAAAAAACCGGTCGAAGGTGAAGGGTTTCAACAAGTAGTCTGCCGCGTTCAATTCGAATCCTTCGACGGCGTATTTGGAATAGGCGGTGGTAATAATCACTTCGGGAGGGTCTTGCAAAGACTTTAAAAGGGTAAGGCCGGTAATTTTGGGCATATTGATATCGAGGAACATTAGGTCTACCCCGTCTTCTTTTAATTTCTGAAGGGCTTCAGATGCGTTGCTGCATACACCTGCAAGGCGCAAAAACTCCACTTTTTCGACAAACCGCTCCAGCACTTTCTGGGACGAGGGTTCATCGTCTACGATGAGGCATGTAATGTGCATTTCCTGAATAATTTGAGTATGACTTCAAATTCACCTTCCTTTTGGAGCACCCTGAACTCATGGGCGTTCGGGTACACAAGTTCCAGGTTTTTGCGCAGATTCGCCAAACCGACACCCGAATGCGCCTGCGACCCGTTGCCATTGTTCGGCTGATACGCATTCGAGATCGTAAAAGCCAGGGTGTTTTCATGCTGCTCCAGGTTCATCCGAAGGAAAAAAGCGCCGCCGGGGGCCTGGGCACCATGCTTAAAACTATTCTCGACCAGGGGCAACAGGAGCATGGGATAGATCGGGAAGTCTTCATCTGTCACCTGGATTTCGAACTTTACTTTTTCCGCCGCCCTGTTCCGGAATTTCTGAAAAGCCACATACTTTTTTAACAAATTGACCTCCTCCTTCAGGGATAACGGCCTGCCGTCTGAATCATAGATGATATAGCGCAATACGTCTGATAACTGCACAAGTGCTTCGGTAGTTTCATCCTTTTTATCCAGCGCCAGGGCATAGATCACATTCAGCGAATTGAACAGGAAATGGGGGTTAATCTGCGACCGCAGGGAGGTTAGCTGCAGTTGAATTTGTTCATTCCGCCTTTTCAGCTCCCGGTTCTGGTTCTGGTTGAAATAGATCCAGTCTTCGGCCAGCCGCACCAGGGTGGTCCCCACCAGGAAGGCTGCGAAGATAATGAGCAAAACAGGCCTGGAGTGGTACGAGATAAAGTAGTAATCGGGAAAAAGGAAGTCGATCAGGTAATTGAAATACCAGATATTGAACTGGGTGGCGATCAGGACTGTGGCCGTTAGCGCAACCACATAGATCACGTACCGTTCCTGTCTGAGCAACCCGGGCATCAGCACATAGAAATTCAGCAGGGCCGGTAAAATGAGGGTAACCAGAAAACTTCCCGTGTAGATCAGGTCGATCTTTTCGGGGGCCACCCCCCTGGAAAAGGCCAGCAGCAGGATGCCGAACGATACTGCCCAGAGAATGGCGTTAAATAGCATCGGGCGGTGCCTGCTCACTGAATCTTCGGCTGCCATCTCAGGATTTTTTGAAATTGTACTCAATATCGGAAGCCCATTTATCTTCATCTTTGGAATCCATATACTTCGCGATAAATTTCTGCAGTTCCTCCGGGGGGGCAGTCAGAAGATATCGGGGAGTATCTGTCATCGTACCCACGTTGGCATATTTGATTCGTATCCTGTTTTCATCGATTAGTTTGTCTAGCTTTTCCTCGGCAAACCATTTCAGGTTAACCCTGGACTTATCTGCATTAAATTCCACTTTGATCAGCGTATGCATGCCCACCATATGGTTTGCGGCCATGGAATTGATGGAGCTCATATCCACATCCAGAAGAACGAAATCCAGAAAAGTCTCTTCCTTAATTTTGAAGGGCACGGCTGCGAAAACAGCCTCTTTATTATCTTCGGTCATGATTACGAAGTACCCTTTTTCAAAGGCGCCGAATGCTCCAAAATCTGTATATTCCCCACTCAATTCGAGCATATTCCCCTTCTTGGTTTTTGTGAGTTCGTCAGGCTTATCGCCCTGCAGCTCCAGATATTTCTCCCTGAAAGGGTACACTTCCAGGCGTGTAACCATATCACGCCCGATGCCGACTTTATCATCCTGCCAGCTTCCGATTAGTCTGGGTTCAAACCAGATGCTGTCTTTGGTATAGAATGGGAATAGCGATTTAACGATGCAGGAATTCATCAGCAGAACTGTGATCAGGAATAGTAGCGCTTTAGGTTTCATAGACTTCATTTTTCAATTTGACACAAAAGAAACCGACGGTAGGGCCCTAGACAATTTATTTCGACAAACACAAGGCAGGGGCAGCCATACAAATTCAAACGACGCCCGCGGCCTGTCCCCCGAAGACCCTCCCGAGACCGGTTGTGGTGTCGCAAACAGGCCCATAACAAGGTACGTTTTTCCCTGCTGCGGCCCGCTGTCAGAACGCCGTTCGCTCATGTTTTTGCAGCCATTTCGGGTTCGGGGCATCTACCACGCCTCAGGATTTTGTGCTGGAATGATTGCCTGGCGTCCCATCCAAGCCGCAAAAATCCCTCAAAAGGTAAATCGCATTTACTATCTTAGGAAGGTAAGTGCACTATGTTGCATAACCCGCTTTAGACTTACGTTGTGCTAGAATTGAACCAAAAAATACGTAATGAGCTACAAACAATCAGGATACCTGTTCCTTCTGACACTACTACTAACTGCCGGATGCCGGCAATCTAAAGCGGAAAAGCAATCGTCCGAAACCGCAATTCCCGATTCCTATGAAATGGTAGCGGACTGGCCGAATTTGCCTGAAGATTTTGCTTTGGGAATGCCTACCGGATTGGGGATTGGTTCAGATAACAACCTTTTGGTGTTTCATCGGGCGGGAAGGCCCTGGATGTTCCCCCCACCTGCAGAAAAAATTGAAAATAACACGATCCTTGCCATCGACAGTGGCACAGGGAAGGTTTTGAATAACTGGGGGGGCGGTATGTTCCTGATGCCTCATGGACTGGAAGTTGACAGCGACAATAATATTTGGATAACGGATGTTGGGCTGCAGCAAATCTTGAAGTTTAACCAAAATGGGGACCTGCTTTCGGTGATCGGGGAGGCAACTGTTTTGGGCAATGATTCGACCCATTTTGCCTTGCCAACTGATGTGGCCAGTGCCCCTGACGGTTCGTTTTATGTGAGCGATGGCTATGGAAACAGCAGGGTGCTTAAATATTCCAAAGACAATACATTTTTAATGGAATGGGGCAAAAATGGCCCTGACCGCAAGTCAAACAGAGGTGAGGGGGCAGGCGAATTTAATACCCCTCACGGCATAGACTTAGACCAATACAAAAACGTATATGTTGCCGACCGTGAAAATAACCGGATTCAGAAATTTGACTCAGTCGGTAACTTCAAGGCAGTTTGGCAAAACAATACAGCGCATCAGTTATACTCGGTTGCCGTTGATCATAAAAACAATGTGCTATTCGCAATTGATTATGACTCCATTGCGCAGAGCTCCACTATTTTTCGTTTCGATCTGGATTTGAACCTCCAGACGCAATTCAATAATCCAAATACCAGGTATCACGACATTGCTATTGATAAGGGAGGCAACATATATGTCGGGGATATATTGGGAAACAAAATCCAAAAGTTCAGGTTAATAGAGCCTGAGGCTAATAAATAATGGGCGCATCAGATGGATTTGGTACCCCTAAGTGAAATAACCAACACAAATACCCGTATGGAAACCAGAAGAAAATTCCTTGGAAAAGTAGCCGTTTCGGCTGTGGGCCTGCCCCTGATCACGCCTTTCAGCAACCCATTTGCCACCTTCGGGCCCGCTGCAGACGGCCCGGTGCTTCGTGTGGCCATCATGGGGCTGGGCAGTTACGGCACCCGGGTGGCCGAGGCCATGAAAGACTGTACCCGGGCCAAACTGGTGGGGGTTATCAGCGGTACGCCCTCAAAGGTCAAAACCTGGCAGCAGCAATACGGCATCCCCGAAAACAACTGCTACAACTACGAGAACTACGACGCCATCAAAAACAACCCCGATATAGACGCGGTGTATATGACCACCCCCAACGGGCTCCATTGCGAAGGCGCCAAACGGGTGGCGGCGGCCGGCAAGCACGTGATCAGCGAAAAACCCATGGCGGTAAACGCCGCAGAAGCCCAACAGATGGTCGAAGCCTGCAAGGCGGCCGGGGTACACCTGATGGTGGGCTACCGCATGCACTTTGAACCCAAGACGCTCCGTGTGGTGCAGATGCGCCAGGCCGGGGAATTCGGCAAGGTTCATTTCTTCCAGGGGCAGTCTGGCTTCCGCATTGGCGACCCGAACCAGTGGCGGCTCAACCCGAAACTCTCGGGGGGCGGGGCCATGATGGACATCGGTATCTACTCCATTAACGGGGCCCGGTATATGATCGGGGAAGAACCCATCTGGGTTACGGCCCAGGAAACCAAGACCGACCCGGTTAAATTTAAGGAGGGCATAGACGAGACCATTCAGTTTCAGCTGGGTTTCCCAAGTGGGGCCGTAGCTTCGTGCCTGAGTACCTACGCCATCAATTACCTCGACCGCTTTTACCTGGTGGGCACCGACGGTTTTGCCGAGATGCAGCCATCGACCGGCTACGGACCCATTAAAGGCCGAACTAACAAAGGAGAGCTCACCGACCCGCATAGTACCCACCAAACCCTGCAGATGGACGGCATGGCACGCATTATTTTTGACGGCGAGAAGCCCGTGGTTCCCGTAGACGGCGAAGAAGGGGTCAGGGATATGAAGATTATCGATGCCATCTACCAGGCGGTGAAAACCGGGCAGAAAGTCGCGCTGAACGTATAACAGGCCGGCTCAATACCGGAGCAGTTCGATCTTCCGGAAATCGATGGGGTGGCTGTTCGACTGGAGTGAAATATAGCCCCCGGTAACGGAAAGATTCCCATCGCTGAAGAGCGTTTTGGCGATTTCATGATCGGGATTAAAGGTCGGGTTGCTGAATTTGAGAATCTCCTCCCCGTTCACATAATGGGTAATGACCCCGTCTTTCACATCGATCTCAAGGGTAACCCACTGGTCGCCGTGAAACGTCCTGCTTGCGGCAGGGGGGGTGCAGTAAGCTGTATTCCGGCCCCCGTCGATCTCGATAAACATGCCGTTCGCACATACCGCGCCCACCGGCCGCTCGTCGGTGCCGTTCCCCCCGTGCAGGTTGTATTCCAGGGAAACCGGGAAGGGCTGGTTTAGACCCATCGATTCAGGAGGCTGGCAGTGGTACTGGATGCCGCTGTCGCGGAAGCCCCACGACGGCCCGCCCGGAGCGGTTTCGCCCACAAACCGGTATTCGGCCCGCAACCGGTAATCGCTGAGTTTTTCAGTGTAAAACAAGGCCCCGAAGCGGTTGTCGAAATTTTCGCCATAGGCGTCGTAGCGCACGCTCAATACCCCGTCTGCCACCCGGAAGGTGTTCCCGAAATTATCGCCCAGCGGGTGCCCGGCGATCTTGGGGGCCCAGCCGCTGAGGTCTTTCCCGTTGAAGAGGGGTTCCCAGG